>NZ_JACBYP010000155.1 GCF_018982965.1 Streptomyces mayonensis
GGACTGGCGGGAGCCGGTTGCTGCGGGGCGGGGCGGGCCGTGCGCGCACGGAGGCGGTGCACGGCCTGCTGGTAGAGGGCCTCGTCGAAGACCTCGGGGTCGCGGTTGACCGTGTATCCGGCCAGGAGCAGGGAGGGGATGGCGCGGTTTGCCAGGCGTTTCTGCTCGTCGGCACCGAGGTGGTCGGGCACGGTGTGCCAGATGTAGAGCGGCTCGCCTGTGGGGTATTCGTGGCGTTCGAGGCCGAGCTGTTCCAGCAGGTCGTGGAGCTCGGCGGGGGCGCCGGTGGGGGTGTCGGCGTGGATGGTGGTCGTCAGGGCCTTGATGTAGATCTCGACGTCTGTGCCGTACTCGTCGGCCAGATTGGCCATACGTTTCATCTCTGGGGTCAGCGGCGGCGGGAAGCCGGGGCCTGTGCACGGCCCGGTGCCGGGGCCGGTGCGGTCACCGGCGGCTGCGTCCGGCGGGCGGCGTGGTTGCGGGCGTGCAGGACGACGCGGGCGGCTTCGCTCAGGGAGTTGGCCGTGCAACCGAGCCGTGCGAGGGGCTCGGGTTCCTCGCCGGGCGCGGCGCCGTGCAGATCACTGGCAGCGATCCAGGCGCGGACGATCACTTCCCTGGTCAGGGGCAGCAGCCCGTGCACGGGCGCCGCGACCTCGGTCAGGACCTCGGCCACCGCGCTGCTGGTCTCGGCGGCCGAGACCCGCTCGGCGAGCTGAGCGAGGTAGCGCAGGGCTGCGTCACGGTCGCCGTCGGGGGCGGCCAGCATGTTCAGGGCGGGGTCGAGGTGGACGCTGTGGCCGGCGGCGAGCAGGGCGTGCGAGGCGCTGGTCGCCTTCAGGCGCTGCTGCTCGATGGGCAGGCCGTGCGGAAGACGGTGGTAGTCCCCGCGGGGCCCGGGAGCGGAAAGGAAGCCGCCGGTCCGCTGGAGGATGTCCGCGGCCTTCTCGGTGCCGCCGATGGCCACGACCAGGCCGGTACGGGGGTCCTTGGTGATGGTGACGTACTCCAGGACCCAGAAGTCGGGCTCCCTCTGGTTCATCGCGTCCTGGTGGTGGGTGTGCGGGCACCGGCGGGGGCCGGCGGCATGGAGGCGGGGGCGGAGGTGGGCGCGTGACGCCCGGCGGGGTGCTGGAGGGCGGTGCCGATACCGAGCGCGTCGAGCTGCGGGCCGATCTCACGCAGCACGCGGGCCTGGGCCTGGGAGTCGTCGCCCTCCAGGCGGTAGATGCCGCTGTGTGGGTCCTGGACGAAGCCGTGGGCGGCGAGGATCGTGCCGGCCCGGTCGTCGGCGGGGGCGGTGGCGACGCTGCCGTCCGGCTGCCAGGTCAGGACGACCCGGTCCGGCTGGGAGGGCTGGATACCGCCCAGGGCGTTGTGCCGGACTTGGGCGAGCGCACGGTCGTAGCGGACGAGCAGGTCGCCGGCGACCTGCTCGGCACCGAGGAACGGGTCGTCGGTCAGGGCGATGCCGTTGGGCTCGGAGACGCCGCGGTACGCCTCGTCCGGCAGGGCGCGGGGGGCGACGGCGGCGAGGAGGAAGCCGTCGCGTTCGTCGTGCCGGTCGATCAGGACGAGCTGGGCGCCGTCGGGGCGGCTGAGGACGGCGGCCTGCTGCAGGGGGTGTTCGGCCAGGGCGGCGGCGACCAGGTCCAGGTCCCAGATCTGGTCGGTGAGTTCGGCGAGGTCGTCCTTGGCGTCGCCCGTCAGGTGGGTGCTGGTCCAGGTGTCGGGGAGTTCACCGGCGAGGACGTCGGCGTAGGAGGCAAGGCGCTCGGAGGCGCTGTGGTCGTGCATGGTGTCCTTGGGCAGTTGCAGGGGCTCAGCGGCGCAAGCGGGCGGCACCGACGGGTGGCGGTGCCGGGGCCGGCAGGGCACGCGGCGGGGGCGGACAGGCGCACACCGCAGAGCGTTCGGTCTTGTGGTCGGGAACCTGCTCGGCGCAGGCGCGACGGCCGGGGTGAGGGGCGTGCCGGTCGGCCAGCCGTTCGCGGGTGTGCGCAAGGTCGGAGTGGATGATGCGGACGTATTCGTCGGCGAGGTAGCGCAGGCGCCCGGCGGTGTACGGATCGCTCGCGTCGTCGAGGCCGTCGAAGAACTGGGCCAGGGCGCCGAGGGCTTCCGAGAATCCGGCGAGGACGCCGTCGTGGGGCGCGGTGAGTTCTGTGAGGATGCCAGCGGCTTCGGCGGTGTCGGTGGCCTCGTGCAGGCGTTCGGCGAGGTGGGAGACCGAGGCGCCAAGCGTGGGATAGGCCGCGGGGCGGGCTTCGGTGTCGAAGCGCTCGTCGCAGTCGACGTGGTACCCGACGGCCCGCAGGCGCCCTACGGCCTCGGTGGCCAGACGGGACTCTTCATTCTCGGTGAGGTCGGTGGGGGCGCGGTGGTAGGTCTCGTGGAGGCGGAGGACACCGACGAATCCCGCGCGTTGGAGGATGCTGTGTGCTTCGGAGTCGCCGCCGCGGGCGAGGAGTTCGTCGGAGTGCGGGTCACGGCGGATGTCCAGGAAGCGGTCGGTGGTGCGGGGCAAGGAGACGTTTCTCCTACAAAGATCGGTGGGCGGTGCGCCGGGGCGCGGCCGGCGCGGCGGCGAGCCGAGGCTGGACCAGGTGGGCGGCGGTGGCGTCCAGGTCCTGCTGAATCGCGTGCAGGCGGCGCGCGATCAGCTGAAGACGGTGCGCCGTGTCCGTGCCAGCAGCCCCAGGCTGGCGGGCGATCCGGTGCGCGGTGTGCTCGACCAGTCCGCGGACCGTGGCCAGCGGGCCGGTCTGCTCGTCAGCGAGCTGGGTGAGGACGCTGGCCAGCTGCCCGGACGCGGTGGGCGCGGTGGGCTGTGTGGTGGGCCGGGCGGGGATCAGGCCGAGATCCTGCTCGATGCGGCGGGCCTGGTCCGCGAGGCGTCGCAGGATGTCTGCGGGCGGGGCGTGCCAGGCGCCGTCGAGATGGATCAGGTTGGCGATCAGGTCCAGGCGTCCGGGCTGGGCCTGGACGGCGATCCACCGGCAGCCGCTTTCCTTGCCCGGGATCTCGATGCCGGTGGCCCGCGCCAGCCGGTGAGCGACTTCGGTCCATTCCGGTCCCGTCAGTTCCCGGTCGTCCGGGTGAAGGCGCACATCGAGGTGGAGGATCGCCCGCCGGTCGTCGTCGGGGCTGGCGGCGAAGGGATGCTCCAGAAGGGCCTCTTCGATGTGCTCGGCCCACTCGAAGGACGTCCAGGACTTGTGCTCGTCGTCCAGGATGAAATAGTCCAGGCCGGTCCAGTGGGCGACGATCGTGTGCGCGGTCAGACCCTCGGTCGGTGAGAGCGGCCGGCCCAGCGCTACTTCGAGTGGGTCGTGCGGTGTGTGCGTGCGCTGGTGCAGGCGGGGGATCACCGGCCGCTCCGCAGGTCGGCGGTGTGCGCGAGCTGGCCCAGGGCGGTGGTGGTGTACCAGCCGCAGTCGATCAGCTCGTCGCGGCCGGCGAACCGTTTCAGGAGAATGTCTTCCATGGCCCGCAGGAAGATCAGGCAGTCCGGGCAGCGGCGCGAGAGGTGCACGAGGTAGCGGGGGTGGGCGGTGACGTAGGACTGAGCGCCACCGGTGGGATCACGCAGCCGCCATCCGTCCTCGTCGGTGGGGGTGTGCCAGGAGGGGGCGACGACGCGCATCGCGTCTCCCCACAGTTCCCCGCTGGCCACCCCCTTGAGAACGACGACGGTGTCCCCGGCCTGAAAGTGGGCGTGGGTGATGTCGCGGGTCGGAGTGAGCGGATCGGGGGTGAGGGCGGTGACGGGGGTGGGTTGATGGTCCCAGGACGGAGGGAGCACGCAGTTCCTTCCACGCGATGGCGGCGGGGTGGGAGGAACAATGGTCCGGAAGCACGGCGGTTTGGCTAACCGGCGTATCCCGGCTATGTTGCCCCGCCGTCAGCGGAACCGCTTCTGCGTCCCGCAGTCCGCCTCGGTGGCTATGCCACGGAGTTTGGGCAGGTCACGAAACTGTTCCCGCTGGCCCCTCCAAGCCGCCCTCGAACCCTCAGGTGGCCGGTGCTCGACATCTCGGCCTGCTCAGCAGCGGCTTGCTGCCCTTCCGGCCGCCGGGCGGCGCAAACTCCCCGGCCCGCAACAGAGCTGACACGGCGCCAGGGGCACCCGCAGAGGTGTGACACAGGCCACTTGCGGACGCCCGACGGGCTGGGCGGATTTGACGAACAAGGTGACGGGCGCTCTTTCCCATCCAGCGGAACCGGCCTGACCTGCGAATCCGGTTTAACGCTGGTATTTATGTTAAGGCTGGCAGGTCAGGGCCCCGGTCAGCCGCCCGGTGGTGAACTATAGTTTAGGGCTGCTGTCATTCGATGAACGTGTCGCCGATCTCCCGTTGAGGCCCTCACGGGATGATAGGTTGAGCCGCGCAGTACACCCTTTTCCCGAACCGGACCGGAAGGGGGTGATGAGACGTGTTAGAACCTGGAGAGGGACCGACTGGAGGGACGCGGCGCGCAAGGCGCCTGCGTCGCCGCAGTGAGGAACGAACACGGAAGCGGGAGGCCACGCTCCGTAAAGTTCGGTGGGGCCTGGTCGTTGTGAACGTCGTGCACGCGATCAGGTCCTGGTGGTTCTGACCAGGGATTGTGCACAGGAGCCCGCCATGAGTGGCGGACTCCTGCGCGGCATCCACGTCTTACCCCGGCGGAGTCTGCTGATCTTGGAGGAGAGGCAGGCTCCGCCGCCATTGTGGATGACTCTTGCGACCCTACCACTCAAATGTACTTTCCTCCGGGGGTGCATAAATTCATTTGCCTCACCTTGTGCTCCCATGAATCGGACGAATCATTCGGTGCGCAACTTTGAGCGCACGACTTTCGGCGCTGGTCGAATTTTCGCATCCGCTGAAAGTTACGCACGGGCAGATTCGCAGAAGGTCCTGCATTTGGGTGACGGGGCGGCGTTTTCTGCTGCCTTGAATTGTTTCTCATGGCGCGTGACTGTTTCCGGGGCTTCTCTGCTCGCGCACGCGGATCCTGATCCGTCCCCCGCAGGTCCGTGCCTGGGCTGCTGCCGAGGAAACCGGGCGTGCAGCAACCAAAGGCGGTCGGCCGGTCAGGAGCCCCGCTCGCCCATTCGGGCGACGGGCATGCAAATCCACGCCGTCCCGCTTGCCGTCAGCGGAAGGGGTTCTCTGATCCGCGGTCCTGCACCGTCGCCGCGTCGAGGAGTTCCATCAGGTCAGTGCCTTCGGCGTCGCGCTGGTCGATCCACCACCCGGCGCGGGTGATGGAGCGGGCCGTTTCCTCCAGTTCCGCCCAGTCCGCGTCGTCCCAGGTGCCCTCGACGACCAGGGCCGTGTGTGCGGCCGTCATCAGTTGATGGCGGGATCGCTCGCCCCAGTTCAGGGTCTTGGCCGGGCCCTCCAGCTGCGGCATGTCGAACTGCGTCGCCCAGGCAGCGGCTGCCTCCTGCTCCGCGGCGCGCTTGGTCGCGAGCCACTCCTCCTTGGACGCGGAGTCGGCGCCGCGTGCCGCCTTCCAGCAGTCGGCGCAGTCCTTTGACACGAGCCAGCGGGCGAAGCCGGCCCGCTTGTCGGCGGGGCGGTTGGACAGGTCATGATCTACCTGGTGGGAGCAGGCGTGCTCCACGGTCCAGTGCGTAGGCACCCCCGGGCAATTCCGTTTGATGGGCGTTACGTTCGAGGTCGTGCTGCTGGTCTGGTGCTTCAAATCGAGTGCCCTTCGTTGGCGGTTGGGGTGGTGGCCTGCGTCGTTGCGGAGGGTCGTGCACGATGCACGATTCATGCGGCGGACGGGGAGGTGGCCTGGAGTGCTTGGCGGTGGTCTCGGGGACGCTTCCGCCTTCTGCGTCGTCTCAGCGGGTCCTGCGGATGGCGTCTGTGGCCGCCGTGGCGATGGCGGCGGGAGCGCTGGAGGGCTGGGGCAGGTGCAGCAAGGTGGTCCCCGGCAAGTGGCGGGATTCCGCGGTGAGGGTGAGCTGGAGTACGGCGCAGCCGGCGGTCGTGAGCTGCTTGATGCGGGTGACGGCTTGAGTGGTTTCGTCGCTGCCGTAGTGGGCGTCGGTGACGATCACGAGGAGGCGGCCGGCGCCGGGGCGGCTGAGTTCGAGGCCGTGGTCGAGTGCGTCGATGGCGTTGGCGAGGTTGTGGTGGCCGCCGGTGGCATTGAACGTGGTCACGCGCTCTGGTGCTTGGTGGGTGGGGCGGGTCAGTGCGGTCAGGTGCCGGTCGTAGGCGATGGTGGCGGTACGGGAGTCGGGGTCGGTCAGGGCTGCTGCGCGTGCCACGATCCAGGCAGCGGAGGCGACGGGCTTGCAGGCGGCGCGCATGGAGCCGGAGACGTCGACGGCGATCCCCACACGCAGTGGTGGGGTGGGGGAGTTCCGGCGGCGGGTGTGGGTGAACGGTTCCGCGGTGGGGACCGACCCGGCGGCGCGCTGAGCGTCGCGGGCGAGGGCCGCGCGCATGTTGAGGCGGCCAGGCGGGGTGGGGCTGGTGGTCCGCTCCTCGGTCCGCTCGCGGTAGGCGGCGGCCCGCAGGGCGCGGCTCAGGCGCGCGGCGGCGCTCTGCTCGGCGGCGGTGGGCCTGCGGGTGCCGGTGACCGGGTTGCCGGAGGGTGCCTGTGTGCCGTCGGGGTGGACGGTGGTGCTACGGGCGTTGAAGACCGACTTGGCGGTGGCAGCGGCTTTGCGTCGCTGGCGGGCTCGCTGGGCGCGGTCCTGAGCCTGCGCCTTGGAGCGCGACGCCAGGGCGTTGGCCGCTGCGTCCTGTGCCGCGAGGTCGGCCGCGTCGGTGGCTGCCGCGTGGTCCATGACGACCTTCACGGCGCCAGACAGCAGATCGGAGAGGCCCTCCGGCACGGGCAGGGCGGGGGCCGCGGCGTCCAGAGCGTCGCACCATTCTTGACCGTGCGCGAGCATGGTCGTGGCGTCGTGGTCGGCGCACTGGTGAGCTGCGGTCCAGATGCGGGCGAGGGTGGTCAGCAAGGGCGCGCCCAGCACCTTTTCGCACAGATCGGCGACGGCCCGGGTCTCGCCGGCGTCCAGAATGCCGACGTCCCGGCGGCCGAGGATCAGGGCTGCCGCGGCGGCGGCCTGCTCGATGCCCTGGAGGGTGGGGTGGGCGATGTCGGGCATGACCAGGGTTCGGGCACTGGTGCGCAGGTACGTGCGGTCCGTGGGCCGCGTGATCAGATGTGCGCCTTCGACGCGGCTCTCCTCCAGCAGGAGCGCGGCCTCGACGACACGGGGGTCGGCTCCGGCAGGCTGTGTCCAGACGGAGTGGGCCGCGTGCGCGGCCTCGTGGACGAACACTCCCCAGGCGGCGGGATACCGCTCCTCGTCGCCCACGATCCGCGGATGGATCTCGTGGGGCTTAGAGGTCCTAACAGAAGTTGTTGATCATGTGACTTTCGGCTTGAGTGGTCGTTGGTCCGTTCGTGGGGAAACGACAGTCGCGGCCCTGGATCGTGTCGGATGAACTGTGGTCGCTCATCGAGCCGTTGCTGCCCGTGCCGGGCCCGAAGCTGGTGGAGGGCAGGCCGCGGGTCCCGGACCGGCAGGCACTGTGCGGAATTCTGTTCGTGCTGCACACCGGCATCCAGTGGGAGTACCTGCCCCAGGAGCTGGGCTTCGGCTCGGGGATGACGTGCTGGCGGCGCCTGGCCGCCTGGAACGAAGCCGGCGTGTGGGACGAACTGCACCTGGTGCTGCTGCAGAGACTGCGGGCCGCGAAGAAGCTCGACTGGTCCCGGGCGGTGATCGACTCCTCCCACGTGCGGGCCGCTCGGCGCGGCCCAAAAGCGGACCCAGTCCGGTCGACCGCGCACGACCGGGCAGCAAGCACCACGTCCTCACCGACGGCCAGGGCATCCCGCTTGCCGTGTCGCTGACCGGCGGAAACCGTAACGATGTAACCCAGCTGCTGCCGCTGCTGGACAAGGTCCCGGCCGTGGCCGGCGTCGTCGGCCGGCCCAGACACCGGCCAGACGCACTCCTCGCCGACCGCGGCTACGACCACGACAAGTACCGCCGCCTTCTGCGACAGCGCGGGATCCGTCCGGTCATCGCCGAACGAGGCGTCGAACACGGCTCCGGCCTGGGCGTCTTCCGCTACGTGGTCGAGCGCACGATCGCCTGGCTGCACGGCTTCCGCCGACTGAGAATCCGCTGGGAACGACGCGACGACATCCACGAAGCCTTCCTCGGAATCGCCACCTGCCTCATCACCCACCGCCACGTCCAACGCCTTTGTTAGGACCTCTTAAGCGGGGCGAACAGGCGGGCGTCGAACTCGACCTCGCCCAGCGTGGGGAAGAACGCGGCCGGTGCGCCGCTGCGCGTGCCGGGGCGGCAGGTGACGAGGAGGTCCTGGCGGCCGGAGAGGGCGACCAGCCGGTCGCCGAGTTCGGCTCCCACGCGCAGCCACGCGGCTGGGGAGGAGCGGGGTTGCGCGGGCGGGGCGCCGTCGTCGTCCCAGCGCGCGAGGTCGGCGTCGTCTTCCGGCGTGGACTGGATGTGGTGGTGGGCACTCATCGCGGGCGGCCCCGGTGTGCGGAGCCGGTGCTGCCCGGAGGCTGCCGGGCGGCTGAGGCGGGGAGCTGCTTGCCGAGGGTGAGAGGTGCGATCTTCTTGACGCCGACAGCCTTCGTGACGGCGGCGGCGACGGCGTCGCGATCCTCCACAGGAGCGATGCCGACCAGGTTCGCGAGCGCGGCTTTGGTGCCGAGGACGGCCTCGGTCTTCTGGTAGCTGAGCAGTTCCCGCAGCTGGGGGGCCCATCCCAGCTCGCCGAGTTCGACCTGGTGGGCGAGGTGTCGGGCGACCCGGACCACCCGGGCATCGATCCTCAAGGCCAGGGCGAGGTCGTAGTCCGTGCCGATCTGGATCTGCACGCTGAACCGGCTCGCGAGCGCCTCCGTCAACACCGCGCCGTGGACGCCGGGATTGTGGCCCGCCACCACGTAGAAGCCCGGCTCGGCCTTGATGGTCTCGCCCTTGTGGGCCTTGACCTGGATCTGCCTGCGCCCGTCCATCGCGGGATACAGCGCCGCCAGGACCTTCGGTGAGATCAAGGTGGCATCGTCGATCAGCAGGGCGCGGCCCTCGGTCATCGCGGTGACCAGCGGACCGTACTGGAAGACGTAGGCTCCCGCGTCGTCCTGGGTGTACTCGCCGATCAAGTCGCCGACCGTGGTGTCGCCGTCACCGGCGACGGTGAGCAGGTCCGGGAACGCCGCCTCGACCAGACTCGTCTTGCCGGTGCCCGGAGGGCCGTAGAGCAGCACCGGCACGTCGGCGTCGCGCAAGCGGTTCAACGCCTCGACGTCGGGCAGATCGGCCAGCTCCCGGGGGTGGTAAAGCTGGCCCCCCGCGCGGCGGATCGGGCCGGTCTGCTTGGGCGCGGCTGCTGCGGTGTAGGTCGTACGGGCCGTGGCCGCCTGGGCGCGGGGAGAGTGGGTGCCCGGTGGGCTGATCACAGCCCTCTGTGCGGCTGCGGCGGTTTTCGCGTTCGCGCGGAACTGCGGTTGTCCGGTCCCGCTTTGGTCGGCCTCGCCGCGTCGCACCAGGGTGAGGGCGGCGTTGCGGACGGCGCCGTGGGAGTGACCCAGCTGCCTGGCCATGTCCCCGATGGTGAGCTTGTCCGCCGGCCGGTCGGCCAGCAGTCGGGCCACCTTGGCCCGTAGTTCACCGCCCTTGGTGCGCGCTGGTCTGGTAGGCCCGGGTGTGGTCAAAACGAGAACCCTTCAACAGATGTGGGTGGGGGCGGGGTGGGCGATGCGCTAAAGAGGCCGGCCGCTCTCGGAGGGGATCACGGGCTGTGCCGAGATCGGCGACCGGTCCAACCGGGGCGTACCGTCGGCGCTCACCGGCCGACCGAGGGCTCGGTCCAGGTGTACGGGATGGCCAGCGACGGGCAGCTCGCTGGCTGCCGAGCAGGCCCGTGCGTCCGCTCCGTACCGGGTTCCGTTGCTCGGCAGGCGCAGCCCGGCGTCTCTTCGAAGCCGTCCTGGAGCAGGATCCGCCGGGCGGCGGCGTTGTAGCCGGTGGTGGTGATCTCGCCGGTGATGCTGTGCCGGATCGGCATGAACGGCTCTGCTGGTGCCTCGGGCAAAGCGGACCTCCTATCGGTGGCGGGCGGTCATGCTGGCGCGGGGCGGCGGTGCGGGCGGTGTGGTGTCCACGGCCGGGCGCGGGCGGGTGCGCAGCACGGGGGTGCGGTGCGGGGGCAGGACGGCGACGGTCGCCCCGAGGTCCTCGGCAGCTTCTTCGACTTCGCGGGTGAGGAACTCGATTTGCCGGCCCAGCGCTGAGAGGCGGGCGGCGATCTGGCGGCCCTGCACGGTCTCCAGGGCGCTGGCGAACTGGCTGCTCGTCTCCAGAAGTTCCTGCAGGCGGACCATCGGGCCGGCGGCGTAGCCGCGCTGGACGGCTCCCAGGAGAGCGTTCGAGGCGTCACCGGCACTGTGGCCTTCGACGACGTCGCGGATGAGGTCCTGCAGGGACAGCTCCGGGGCCGGTGCCGGTCGGTTGAACCGGGAGATGTCCGAGCGGAGCACGCCGGGCGGGACCGGAGCGGGCAGGGCCTTGCCCGCCTCGTACTCGTGGGCGAAGTGTCCGATCACCTGCCAGCCCGGTACGCCCGGGTCGCCGCGCAGCGCGACCACTGTGGAGTCGTCGTCCTCGACCAGGTAAGCGAGGGTGATCGGCTGTCCGTCGGCGGCATACCACGACTCGGTCAGCTCCAGCGCGCCACGTGTCTGCGCGGCCCGGGCCCTGTCGGTCCACTGCTGCTGTTCCTCGTCGGTCAGCGGTGCCTTGTGGTGCTGGCCGTCGCGCTGGTCGGCGAGGTTGCTGGCGATCGGGCTGTGGTCCGCCCAGGCGGTGAGGTGCGGCCACAGGGCCGCGTGCTGAGCGCGATCGGCGGGGGAACCGGGAGCGGCGGGCCGGTCGAGGGCCCTGCGGATTTCGGCGGCGGAGGATGCCAAGCCGTCCAGGACGGCCCGCCACCCGGTCAGGTGCCGGGCGGGCGGCAACTCGTCGAGCGCGAGCCGGGCGGCATCGAGGAGAGCCTCAGCGTGGGGAGCGAGGTGGGTGGTGTACGCCTCCAGCGCCGCCTTGTCCCGGTGGGCTCGTGCGGCTGCGGCGGCGTCTGCGTGGACGGTGCGGCCGTGGCGGTCGCGTGTCCTGTCGAGGGCGGCATCGGTCTCGCAGTCGATGACGGCCATCCGCAGCCGGAAGTCGCGTGCCTTGCTGGCCAGTGCGGACGCTGTCGGCAAGGGGCTGTCGGGGGCCGGACTGTTCGCGGGTGTCATCGGGACCGCCCGCCGGCTGCGGCCGTCAGGTGGACGGTGGGAGCGTAGGTGGGCTTCGGCGGGCTCGGCCGGGCAGACGGAGGGGAGGTGGTGGGTGGCGTGAAGCGCTGCGTCGTTCGGCCGGCGGCGGCCTGGGCGAGCCGGCTGCGGCGCTCCTGGAGTCCGTGGGGCCGGACGGGGCGCGGCGGACGGTTGGAGAGGGCCGTGTTGAGGCGGATGTCGGCCTGCACGGTGTAGCCGTGGCGGCGAAGGTCGTGGACGGCCTGGCGGGTGCGTCGGACTCCGTCGCGCTCGGGCTCGCTGAGGCGGTACAGCCCCGGTTCACCGGGGACGGGCTCGAACTGCTCGCGCTCCAGGAACCAGTGGGCGAGGTGCTGGGGAATGGAGGAGGTGAAGGAGGCGACGAAGCCGTGTTCCTTGTGGTCGCCGAAGGAGAAGTGGGTGCCGGGCTGCAAAGGGGCGGGAGTCTCCAGACTTGTCGGGGGAACGGTCAGTGACTGCGGTACGCCGACCGGGCTGCGGCGAGGGGGCGGGCCGGAGCTGTGACGGGGAGGGCCGGGTGGCGGTGGGGTGCGCTCAGGCGGGCCTGGCGCAAGAACGCTTCGCCGTCGGTGAGCCAGGTCACGATCGCTGGCCACGCGCGTGCTCGGCGCTCATGGTCCGACACGGCACCACCGTGGACGATCTCGTCGAGCAGGGTTTCGACGTCGTTCACGGCGTCGGCCAGACGGGAGAGGGCTGCGGCGTCGTCGGGCCAGGGCTGTCCGCGGGTCGGCACCGGTCGAGTAGCGTCGGGGCGTGGTCGACGACGGTCAGGAAACGGCGCCAGGCGTGGTCGAGGAACAGCTCCGTCGAGGCGCCGAGGGCGGCAGCGCTCAGCGGGGTGGCGTCGCTGTAGCGGTCGGAGGCGTTCATGGCCTGCCAGGTGTCGTGCTCGGAGCGGATGTCTGCGAGCACGGCGGCGATGGCCGCCGTCTGGATGGACGGCCTGCTCGTAGGCGGGAAGGTACCGGTCGGTGAGGGCCTGGGCAGCCCGCCCGGGAAACGACGGCAGGACGATGCTGCACGGGGCATGGGGATCGCCGTAGCCCCCTTCGAGCCCTTCGGGGGAGAAGGCGCCTGCCAGGTAGTCGAGTTGACGGCCGGGCCGCTCCATGAACAACAGCGTGGTGCCCTGCACCGCGTCGGTGAGGACCGCGGCGTAGAGGATCCGCTCGCTCTGGAGGGCGCGGCCGAGTTCGCCGCTGTCCCAGATCCAGGGGACGAGGTCTTCCTGCCAGGCAGGGTGCGCGTAGATCTCGACCGAGGCGTGCCACTGTCCGGGCAGCAGGCGCGCGAGGTCGCGGGCGGCGTCGCCGATGAACCGGCGGCTGCTCGTGTGCACGCTGGTGCGGTGCCGCTTTGCGCACGCGACCAGATCGACCACGGTAATCTGGGTGCCGCCTGCGGGCAGGGGCCAGACGCCGTCGTTGTCCCGCTGGAAGCTGCTCTCCGTGAGGGCGGTGTGCGCACACGGGTACTGCTCGCCTGATGCGATGGCGACGATCCCGGACTCCCGGCTGTGCGACAGGATGATCTGGGCCTCAGCCACGGTCTAGATCCTCGCCACCGCGCAGGGCGGCACGCAGGCTGCGGCCGTAGGCCCAGGCGTGCTCCCGGGCCGCCGCCTCCAGCTGGTCGTATCCGTCCTGGGCTGTCATCTGCCCAGGGTGCTTGCGGTACCGGTACACGGGGACCGGCAGCAGGATCCCGGGTGCGAGCGTGGTGACGCCGAGGGCCGCGCAGTAGTCCTCGCCCTGGACGAGACCGCCCATCGGCGCGGCGCGCACGAGGTCGGTGCGGGCGAGGATCGTGGTCGGCCCGATGGGGATCGTGTCCGTCGGCGACTTCCAATACGTCCACACGTCGCCGGCCTCGTGCCGGCCGGGCGGAGTAGGGCAGCGCCACAGGCGGGTCGAGCCATCGGGGTGCTGGTCCTCGCTCCACCCCGCACACCAGCCCACCCCGGTGGATTCCAGGGTGGTCAGCCGCACGGACATCGCGTCGTCGGTGAAGTCGTCGTCATCGTCGGCCCAGTTGATGTAGGGGGTGCGGACCTGGGTGAGAGCGAGGTTGCGGGCGCAGGCGGCGCCCACCGGCCGGGGCAGCGTCAGTGTGCGGATGCGGGGATCCTGCGCGAGCGGGGCCGGCAGGCGTTCGGGTGTGGTGCCGTCGAGCGCGATCACGGCCTCCCACGGCACGGACTGCCGGGTGAGACTGGCGTGCATGGCGGTCAGGTAGTCGAGGCGGTCGTCGCGCAGACGGGTGGCGATGACGACCGTAATCAGGGGAGAGGGCAGGGAAATCTCCGGCAATGAGGGACGGTGCGGGTCAGCGGCGGGTACCTGTTCGGGGCCCTGTAGGTGCTGCACCGGCAGCGGGCCGCGGCGTGCGCGTGGCGGGCGAGGTGGTGGGCGTCCGGCGTGTGGTGATTGCGGGCCAGTGCGCCGGGCGGTCGCTGAAGAGGGTGCTGGGGTCGGTGTCCCAGGCGACGAGGGGCCCCGCGCCTGCGTGAGCCATGCTGATCACTTCGATGCCCTGCGGATGCAAGATGTAGCCCCACGGCATGCCCAGTTCGCCGGCGGTCTTGTCGGTGACCGTCATGCGCACCGGGGGTGAGCCGTCCGGAGTGATCAGGTGGTCGAGGGTCCGGCTGGGCCAGTGTTCGCCGCCGGTCAGCGCGGCCACGAGCGTGGGTGGGGCGTCGTCGAGGAGATCGGGACCGAGTTCGTCCCAGCCGACGGCGATGTCGTCGATGAGATGCTGGGCCATGGCCTCGACGTCGCGCCCGAACTTGTACTGGTAGGCGGCCAGGAGGAGCGGGAGGTGGTGGCTGGGCACGCCGTCGAACTGGACGTGGATGCCGCTGTATCCCGTGCCGAGGGTGGGGCGGGCGATGAAGGAGTGTGTGGACAGGGAGTTCTCCGGAGCGAGCAAGGGGAGATGTGCGGCGGCCGTCGAAGTGGCGAGCGGGTGCGGTTACGCGCGGTGTGACCAGGAGGGGACCGGGGGGCCGGAGGCGTCGGTGCGGGCGCAGGTGTAGCCGATGAGGCGGGAGGGCTCGGCCTTGGCGGGGACGGTGGCGGCGTCGTTGCACACGAACGTGTAGCGGATGGAGGTGCGGGGCACGTCGTGGAGCCAGGCCCGGTCTTCCTTGCCGGGGTTGATCTGCAGGCCGGAGTGCGCGACGGCGTCGGTCTGGGTGTGCGTGTGGGAGAAGAGGATCAGTGCGCCGCCGTCTGCCGTCTTGAGGGCGTAGGCGTCCGTGAAGCGGTTGTCGGCTGCGTCGAAGACGCTGGTTCCCTTGTCGCCGAAACGGGTTGCGGCATCGCTGTGGACCTTGACCTGCCGCTTGCTGGCCTTGGTCGGCGCGAACACCTTGCTTCCGGTGTTCGTGCCTCCGGTGGTGAAGTTGTCCAGCACGGCCGTACGCAGAACGTCGGCGTCGGCGGCCAGATGCTTGTTGCCGGTGGCAGGGACGGCCGTTGCGTATCCCTCGCGGTCGAGGGCGACGTGGGGCAGCTTCTGGCTGTCCAGGTCGACGACGGAGACCACTTCCCAGCGCTTGTGCTGGGGCTGTTCGGTGAACACGGCCAGGCGGGAGGGGGGCTCGCCCTTCTCGCTGGAGAGGGCGGCGGCGAACCAGCGGTCCTGCCCGGAAGCCAGGCGGGGGATGTACAGCTTGGCGCTGGCGAGGTCGTAGGACCACGCCTCGTACGGCTCGCGGTCCTTGGCGGGAAGCCCTTCGGTCTCGGTGTAGTCCGAGACGGACATCGTGTACAGCGGTCCGTCCTCGACCGTGTCGAGCAGGCGCCGGTCCCGGTCGGCGTTGGCCTCGTTGTTGACCTTGGAATAGCGGGTGATGACGTCGCGGGCCTGGGCGGCGGTGAGAGCGGGCGCGGGCTTGGGGGCGGTGCTGGCGGTGGGCGTCTGCCGGGCCTGGGCGGGGCCGTCTTCGCCGGAGCATCCGGTGAGGGCCAGGGTGATGCAGGCGGCGCCGGTGATCAGCGGCAGGGTACGGCGGGCGGAGCGGATGGAGTCTCCAAGGGTTCGCAGGGGGAAGGAATCAGGGCGTGCGTCTGGCCGGTGGGGCGGCTTTCGACGATGCCGGCGGGAGGGCCG
>NZ_JACBYP010000156.1 GCF_018982965.1 Streptomyces mayonensis
GGGCCGGCCGCACGGCGCGCCCCCGCCCCGGGGGCGCCGGGGGCCGCGGGGGCGGCGGGGGCGGCGGGGGCGGCGGGCCGGGTGGTCACTGCGGCGCCTCCGTCGGTTCCGGTCCGTGGCCCGACAGGCGTCGCAACTCCCGGTCGCAGGCGGCCAGGTGGACGCCGAGCGCGTCCTCGTACTCGGCGGAGGCGGCCTCCTCCAGGAGCCGCCGGCGGATGCGGGTCTCCCGGTCGGAGAGCCGGCCGCGCAGGACGGCCGCGGTGTGGACGGCCTCGGTGAGGTCCTCGCTGACCTGGTCGACGATGCCGAGTTCCGTGGCGTCTGCGAGTTCGATGGCGGAGTCCCAGAGCACGATGCGGCGGGCGCGGGCCAGCCCGATGTGCTGCACGAGCCGGTACAGGGTCATGCCGGGCCAGAAGTGTCCCTCGTTGACGGGGAGCAGCAGGCGCAGGTCGGGGCCCGCGATCCGGTAGTCCGCGGCCAGCAGCAGGTCGAGGACCGGGCCGCCGCACGTCCCCTCGGCGACGGCGATGTTGACGTGGTCGAGCCGTTCCAGGCGGCGCACGGCCCGCTCCCAGCGCTTGACCTCCTGGATGGAGACGCCGCCGGGCCACTCGCGCGGCTGGTGGGGCGCCGGGGTGAACCGCAGGACCACGACCGTCCGTTCACCCCGTTCCCCGGCCTGTTCGCAGACCGCGTCCAGCGCGGCGGTCAGTTCGGGCAGCGGACTGCCGCCGTCCAGCCGGACCAGGATGCCCAGTTCCCCGGGCAGTCCCGTCCGGTCGGGTCCGGTCTTCATGGTCGCACCAGCTCCTTTCCTCACCAGCGCACCAGGGCCGTCTCGATGGTCGAGCCCGGCCCCATCGTCATCAGGACTCCGAGGTCGCCGGGGACGGCGGCCTTCTCGTCGCGCAGCCGCTCGTAGGAGAACAGGAACGATCCGCTGGAGAGGTTGCCGTGGTCGCGCAGCACTCCGGTGGTGTGCCGCACGTCGTGCCGGGACAGTTCGAGGTTCACCCGGATCGCGTCGATGACCTTCTTGCCGCCGGAGTGCACCACCCAGTGGTCGATGTCCCCGGTGGCCAGTCCGGTGCCGTCCAGGAGGCGGGAGACCGCCGTCTCGGCGTGCGCGCCGACGACGTAGGGCACGTCGGCGTCGAGGTGGAAGCTGAACTTGCCGTGCGCGTCGTCCCAGTCGTAGCGCATCGCGGAGACGGCCTCGGGGATGATGTGGCTGGCGAACCTCAGCAGTTCGGGGCCGGGCGGCGCCTCGTCGCCGGGGTGCTCCCGGGCACGGACGGCGACGGCCGCCGCGCCGTCCCCGAACAGGCTGTTGACCACCGAGGAGCGCATCGTGCCGTCGAAGACGTAGGCGGCGGAGCAGGCCTCCACGCAGACCATCAGGGCGAGTTCGCCGGGGTGGCCGCCGGCCCAGCCCGCGACGGCGTTGAGCGCGTTGAGCCCGGCGTTGCAGCCCATGCCGACGACGTCCAGTCGCTGGCAGGACGGATGGATGCCGAGGTCCCGGATGAGGAGCGCGGAGAGGCCGGGCGTGAGCAGTCCGGTGGAGGTGACGCAGCACAGGTAGCGGACGTCGGCGAGTTCCGCGGCGGCGTCCGCCAGGCAGCGTTCGACCGCCTCCCGGCCCATCCGCAGCCCGGTCTCGGTGTGCTTGCGCAGCAGGTCGCCCTGGGACTCCTCAAGAGGTGTCCCGTCGGGGCCGATCGGGGGCAGGGTGAGGTTGCGGCGCTCGATGGTGCCGCCGAGGAAGACGGAGCGGATGCGCCGGTCGGTGATGCCGAAGGTGTCGAGGACCTCCCGCTGGGTGTACGAGACGGGCGGTACGGCGGTGCCCACACCGGCCAGTCCCGGGGGCCCGGCGGCTGCTCGCTGCGGCGGCGGCCCGGGTGCCCGGCCGGCCGGTTGCTGGGTTCCGCGCACGTCTTCCTCCGTCTTTCCTGCGTGGGGATGTCCTCCGCGGGGTGCGGGAGCGGCTCAGTAGCCGACCTTGGCGTTGACGCGGCGCGGGTAGTACCGCTCGTCACCGTTGCGCCGGTACTCGGGCCGGCGGGGGGTGTTGCCGGAGGGCACGTCGCCGTTGACCGTGACGCGCTGGCCGCGGCGGTGCTCCTGGTAGTCGTTGATGGCGATGTGCTGGGTGACGCGGTTGTCCCACAGGGCCACGGTGTGCGGGTCCCAGCGGTGCCGGAGGGTGAAGGCCGGCTGCTCGGAGTGCTCGAACAGGTGCTGCAGGACGGTGTCGCTCTCCTGCCGGGTGAGCTGCGGGATGTGCGAGGTCCACATCCGGGTGACGTAGAGCGACTTGCGTCCGGTCACCGGGTGGACGCGGACGACGGGGTGCTCGGCGGACATCTCGACGACCGGCGGGATCTTCAGGACGTGGACCGCGGTGAGCCCTTCGAGCATCTCCCGGAACGGCTCGGAGAGCGTCTCGTACGCCCGGTACTGGTTGCTCCACATGGTGTCGCCGCCCGCGGAGGGGGTGTCGATCAGGTGCAGGATCGACGCGATCGGCGGGCTGGGGCTGAAGCTGACGTCGATGTGCCACTCGTCGGCCTTGCCGCCCTTGTCGGGTTCGATCACCGTGATCTCGGGGTGGTCCGCCAGCTTGGGCAGGAAGGGGTGGACCTCCACCTCGCCGAAGCGCCGGCCGAACGCCACGTGCCCGGCGGGGGTCAGCTTCTCCTGGTCCGGGAAGAACAGCACGAGGTGTTCGAGCATCAGCTCGTGGATCCGGTCGAACTGCGCGTCGGTGAGGTCGTTGAGGTCGATGCCGCGGACCTCGGCCCCGAGGGCGCCGGAGACGCGGCGGACGTCGAGGGCGTCGGCGGCGGTGGCGGGCCGGGCGGCGGTGGCGGGCGGCGGTGGCGCGGACGGGGTCACAGCGGGGTCTCCTTCGAGTCGTGGTGTGGGCGGCGAAGTACCGCGTCGGCGAACCGCCGGGCAGGCGTCACGGGCGGGCGCCCGCCGCTCCGCCGTGCAGCCAGTCGAGGAACTGCTTCGGGGCGAGGGCACCGACGCGCTCGTGGTAGGCGTCGAGGTCGGCGTCGGTCAGGACGCCGCGGGCGCCGCCGGAGCGTCCCGAGCGGAAGAACTCCGCGGGGTCCGCGAGGATCTCCTTGTCCGGCGCGAGGTGTTCCGCGCGGCCCTTCATCTCGTCGAAGGT
This sequence comes from Streptomyces mayonensis, assembly GCF_018982965.1. Taxonomy (GTDB): domain Bacteria; phylum Actinomycetota; class Actinomycetes; order Streptomycetales; family Streptomycetaceae; genus Streptomyces; species Streptomyces mayonensis. The sequence continues at coordinate 3,191 of NZ_JACBYP010000156.1, forward strand.
CGCCGCCCGCACCAGCTCCGGCCAGACGGCCGGGTCCACGGTGATGCCCAGCCACTCGGCCAGCGCCGCCATCTCGCCCTCCAGGTCGGCGCACAGGTCCTCGTAGTGCAGCAGCCGTACGTTCGGCTCGTCACGCCGGTTCCAGGCGTCGAGCGGGTGGTGGAGCTCGGCGGCGGCCACGTCCTGCTCCCAGCCGTCGGACTCGCCGGCGCGGCACCAGTTCAGCAGGTACTCGCGGGCCCGACCGGAGTACTTCTCGGAGTCCTGGTCGCTGTTGAAGGCGCGCAGCCACTCGGCGCGGACGTTGGCGACCTGGTGGTACATGGACAGGGCCCGGTCCAGGGGGTGCCGGTTGACGACGAGGTAGCTGACGCGCGGGTCGCGGGGCAGTCCGTCGAGCGGGACGTGCGTCTTGATGACGCGCCGGTGCTCCTGCTCGGCGAGCTGCGCGTACATCTGGTCCTGCGGCGTGAAGAGCTGGTCCAGCCACGGCGACAGGGCCGACAGCGGCTTGGGGAGTTCCGGGGTCTGGAACACGAGCAGCGCACAGATCATCTGCACCCAGGTCGTACCGGCCTTCGCCGGACTGCTGACGACGATGTCGCCCTCGCGCAGCGGGAAGTCGTCCCAGCGGGCACTGTCCTGCTGCGGCGACTTGTACCGGCGCGGTGCTCGAGTCAGTGTCTGATCACTCATGGCGACGTTCCTCACTGGTGCACGGGAGGGGCAGCGGATCGGTCACAATCTGCCGTGGCGGGGGCCGGACGGCATCCACGTTCGCCACAGTTACGCGTCTACGCGTCCCAGGTGACGGGCAGGCTCTTCACGCCGTAGACGTCCGCGATCTCCGCCTCGGGACGCAGGGCGATCTCCTCGGCGGGTACGGCGAGGCGCAGCGTCGGGAAGCGGTTGACCAGGGCCGGGAACGCCACCTTCATCTGGACGCGGGCCAGTTGCTGGCCCAGGCACTGGTGGATGCCGTGTCCGAAGGCGATGTGTGCGCCCTCCTGGCGGTGCAGGTCGAGCAGGTGGGGGTTCGTGAAGCGCTCGGGGTCGCGGTTGGCCGTGTTGTAGCTCAGGATCAGCGAGGTGCCGGCCTTGACGGTGTGCCCGCCGAGTTCCACGTCCCGCAGTGCCGTCCGCATGAAGGTCTTGCCGACGCTCAGGTAGCGCAGCAGCTCCTCCACGGCCCGGTCGGCGAGCGCGGGGTCGGCGCGCAGCGCGGCGAGCTGCTCGGGGTGGCGCAGCAGCGCGAAGGTGCCGAGACCGATCATGTGCATGGTGGTGTCGAGTCCGGCCGCGAGCAGGAAGAGGGACATCCCGACCAGTTCCTCGTCGGTGAGGTCCCCGTCGGTGAGTTCGCTGAGCACGTCGTCGGTGGGGCGGGCGCGTTTGGCGGCCACCAGCGCCGCGAGGTGGGCTCGGGTCGCGTGGTAGGCCGCTATGAGGTCGTCGCGGTCGGACTCCAGGTCCCGGAAGGCGTCGACCTGTTTCTGGAAGGTGGCGCGCTCCTCGTGCGGGACGCCCAGCAGTTCGCAGATGGTGACGGCGGGGATGGGTTTGGCGTAGGCGGTCACCAGGTCGGTGGGCCCTCCGGCCAGTTCCATGGCGTCGAGGTGTTCGGCGGTGATCTCCTCGATGCGTCGGGTCAGCAGCCGCATGCGCCGCACGGTGAACTTGCCCATCAGCGGCTTGCGGTAGCGGCCGTGGCGCGGTTCGTCCATGAAGAGGAACTCGCCCGGGGGCGCCGGTTCGAGTTCGACGTCCCCGTGGTCGACGGTCGGGTGGCGCAGGAGTTCCCAGCGCGAGCTGAACCGGGGGTCGGCCAGCACCGACCGGATGAGGTCGTATCCGGTGACCAGCCATCCGTCGACGCCGCCGGGGAAGACGTAGCGGCTGATGGGGCCGTGGCGGCGGGCTTCGAGCAGTTCGGCCGGCGGGTCGAACGGCCGGTCGGGCCGGCGTCGCGTCGGCATGGTGGTGACGGTGTACAGGGGGTCGCCCACGGCCATCCTCGTCTCGCAGGGGCTTCGGTCCGCCGGGCCGTTACGCCCGGTCCGGGTCGGTGTCGGTGTCGTCGGTGTCGGTCGGTTCCAGCTCGCCCGCCGCGATGTCCCAGATCCGCCGCACGACGTCCGGGTTCAGGAGCATGTCGCGGTGGGCGCAGTCGAGCACGTGCTCCCGTACCTCGCCGGAGACGAAGGGGCGCCACAGTGCCGCCTTCGTCTCGGAGTCGGCGGAGACGAGCAGCAGGGTGCCGGTGGTCTTCCGGGTGCGGTGGGCGAGCAGGATGCGGGTGTTGTTGCGGACGATGCGGAGGTACGCCTCGTGCTCCTCGCCGGTGAGTGCGCCGGCCACCGTCTCCTCCTGTTCGGCGAAGCCCGCCCGCTGCTCGGCGGTGGCGGGGCCGTCCACGGGGCTGGAGTCCAGCAGGACGAGGGCGGCCACCTCTTCGCCCGCGTCCTGGAGCTGGGCCGCCATCTCCTGGACGACGTTACCGCCGAAGGACCAGCCGAGCAGGTGGTAGGGGCCGGTGGGCTGCACGGTGCGGATCTGCTCGACGTAGTCGGCGGCCATCCGGGGCAGCGAGTCGGGCAGTTCCGCGCTGCCGGTGTCCATGCCGCGGGGGCGCAGGGCGTACAGCGGCTGGTCGCCCGGCGCGGCGTCGGTGAGCCAGCCGTACTCCCAGCCGAGACCGAGCACGGTGTGGGCGCAGAACAGCGGGGGCCTTCCGCCCGTGGAGCGCATGGGCACCAGCACGTCGGCGGTCCCCTGCCGCCCCTCGCGGGCGATCCAGGCCAGCAGGCCGGTGACGGTGGGTGCCTCGAACACGGCCCGGACCGGGACGTCGGCGCCGACGACCACCCTGATGCGGTTGACGAGCCGTACGGCGAGCAGCGAGTGTCCGCCGAGGTCGAAGAAGCTCGCGTCGACGCCGACGGGTGAGACGCCGAGCACCTGCTCGAAGACGGAGCACAGCAGCTGCTCGCGCAGGGTGGCGGGTGCCCGGCCGCCGGTCGCGAGGGCGGTGTAGTCGGGGGCGGGCAGGGCGGACCGGTCGAGTTTGCCGTTCGGGGTGAGCGGCAGCGTGTCCAGCGGCGTCAGCACGGGCGGCACCAGGTGCTCCGGGAGGCGCTCCGCCAGGTACTCCCTGACCTGCGCCACCAGGTCCGCGCCGTCGTCGTCGCCGGCGGCGGCCGGTACCAGGTAGCCGACGAGGGCGGGGTCGCCGCCGGGGCCCTCGCGGGTGACGACGGCGGCCTGGGCGACCTCCGGGTGGGTGGCCAGGGCCGCCTCGACCTCGCCCGGCTCGACCCGGAAGCCGCGGATCTTCACCTGGTCGTCCGCGCGGTCGAGGAACTCCAGGTGGCCCCCGGCCGTCCAGCGCACGATGTCGCCGGTGCGGTACATCCGCTCGCCCTCCGGTCCGTACGGGCAGGCCACGAAGCGCTCGGAGGTGAGTACCGGCCGGCCCAGGTAGCCGCGGGCCAGGCCGGTGCCGGCGACGTACAGTTCACCGGCCGTACCGGGGGGCACGGGCAGCAGGCCGTCGTCGAGGACGTACGCCCTGATGTTGCGCAGGGGGCGTCCGATGGGCACGGAGGCGCCGTCCTGTGCCGCGTCGCACGTCCAGGCGGTGACGGCGACGGACGCCTCGGTGGGGCCGTAGAGGTTGTGCAGCTCCGCGTCCAGGGTCTGCCGGAAGCGGTCGCGCACGGCGGCCGGGAGCGCCTCGCCGAGGCAGAGGACCGTCCGCAGGCTCGTGCACCGCCCGGCGGCGCCGCCGTCGAGGAACGTCCGCAGCACGGAGGGGACGAACTGGGCGACGGTCACCCGTTCCCGGTCGACGAGGCCGGCGAGGTACTCGGGGTCCGCGTGGGAGCCGGGGCCGCTCAGGACCACCGCCGCACCGTTCAGCAGGGGCCAGAAGATCTCCCACACCGAGGCGTCGAAGCCGAACGACGCCCGCTGCAGCATGCGGTCGGCCGGTTCGAGGCGGTACTCCTCCTGCATCCAGGCCAGTTGGTTGACCACGCCGGAGTGCGGGACGACGACGCCCTTCGGGGTGCCGGTGGAGCCGGAGGTGTACATCACGTAGGCCGGGTGGTGCGGCCGCAGCGGCGTCCCCCGGTCGGCGTCGGTGACGGCCGCGGGCGCCGGGGTGTCCCGGAGGCCGTCGGCCAGGGGTCCGTCGAGGTCGATCCACCGGGCCGGCGTCCCGGCCCCGGTGCCGCCGAGCCGGGCCGTGGTCTCCGCGGTGCTCAGCACGAGGACCGGCGAGGCGTCGGTGAGCACGAGGTCGGTGCGCCGCCGCGGCTGGCCGGGGTCGACGGGCAGGTAGGCGGCGCCGGTCCTGACGACGGCCAGGAGCGCGACGATCTGTTCCACCGACCGGTCGAGGGCCACGCCGACCAGGGTCTCGGGCGCGGCTCCGAGGCCGATCAGGTGCCGGGCGAGCCGGCCGGATCGCTCGGCGAGCTCGGCGTAGGTGATCTCCGCGCCGTCGTGGACCAGGGCGACGGCGTCGGGGGTGCGGGCGGCCTGCCGGTCGAAGAGCCCGGCGAGGGTGCCGTCCGGGAGGGGGCCGGCGGTGTCGTTCCACTCCTCGGTGACGCGCCGCCGCTCGGCGTCGTCGAGGAGGTCGACTCGGGCCACCGGGAGGGTGGGGTCGGCCGCCACCGTCTCCAGGACCCGCAGGAGCCGGGCGGTGAGCGTCTGCACGGTGGAGCGGTCGAAGAGTTCGGTGGCATGGACGACCTCTCCGTCGAGTCCGGCGGGCGCGCCCGACTCGTCGAAGCTCTCCCGGAACTCGAAGTCCAGGTCGAACCGCGCCGTCGGGGCCCCGGCCGGCTCCTCGCGCACCTGCACACCGGGGAGGCTGAGCGTGTCCCGGTGGTTGTTCTGCACGGCGAGCATCACCTGGAACAGGGGGTTGCGGGCCATGGAGCGGGCCGGGGCCAGCTCCTCCACCAGCCTCTCGAAGGGCACGTCCTGGTGCTCGAAGGCGTCGAGGCCGGCCGTGCGCACCCGGTCGAGCAGTTCCAGGAAGTCGGGGTCCCCCGACAGGTCGGTGCGCAGCACCAGGGTGCCCGCGAAGTAGCCGACGAGGTCGTCCAGGGCCTGGTCGGTGCGGCCGGCGACGGGGCTGCCCAGCACGATGTCGCGTCCGGCGCCGCTCTTCGACAGCAGCACCGCGACCGCCGCGTGCAGCAGCATGAACATGGTGACGCCCTGTCCGAGTGCCAGCTCGGCCAGCCGTGCGTGCAGGGGTGCCGGGATGTTCAGCGGCACCAGTCCGGCCCGGTGGTCCGACACCGCCGGACGGGGCCGGTCGACGGGCAGGGCGAGCTCCTGGGGGGCTCCCCGCAGCCGCTCCTTCCAGTGGGCGACCTGCGTGGCGAGCACGCTGCCGGGGTCGTCCGCGTCGCCGAGGAAGTCCCGCTGCCACAGGGTGTGGTCGGCGTACTGCACGGGCAGCGGTTCCCACTCCGGGGCGCGTCCGGCGGCGCGTGCCCGGTACGCCTGCGAGAGGTCCCGCCACAGCGGGCCCATCGACCATCCGTCGCCGGCGATGTGGTGGACGGTCGCCGAGAGCACCCACTCGCCCGGACGCAGGGAGAACAGCGCGGTCTTCAGCGGCAGTTCGCGGGCCAGGTCGAAGGGGTGGGCGGCGAGCGCGTCGAGCCGGCCGGCCAGTTCCTCCTCGGTGACGACGGTGACCGGCAGGTCCACGGCCGCCTCCTCGACGGCCAGGACGTGCTGGCTCGGCTCGTCGTCGACGAGGGGGAAGGTGGTGCGCAGGCTCTCGTGCCGGGCGACGACGTCGGCGAGGGCCAGGCGCAGCAGCCCGGGGTCCAGGTCGCCGGTGAGGCGCAGGACGAGGCAGATGTTGTAGAGGTGGTTGGGGCCTTCGATGCGGTCCACGAACCAGAGGCGGCTCTGGCCGTAGGACAGGGGCAGCACCGGTGGCCGGGGCATCGGCACGACGGCGGGACGGGCCCGGCCGCCGGCCCGGGTCAGCTGCCGCGCGAGGCCGGACACGGTCGGGTTCTCGAAGACGGTGGCCACGGAGGTCTCGGCGCCCAGTACGGTGCGGATGCGGCTGACCAGCCGGACCGCGAGCAGGGAGTGCCCGCCCAGGGCGAAGAAGTCGTCGTCGACGCCGACGCGGGGCAGGCGCAGCACGTCGGCGAAGACGACGCCGAGCAGTTCCTCGTACGGCGAGGCCGGGCCGCGTGCGACGCTGACGGCCGCCATCGGGTCGGGGACGGGCAGGCCGGCCCGGTCGACCTTCCCGTTCGGGGTCAGCGGCAGCCGGTCCAGGACGGTCACGAACGGCGGCACGAGGTGGTCCGGCAGCCGCTCGGCGACGAAGTGCCGGATGCGGTCGGCCAGTTCACGGCCGGAGACGGCGGGGTCCGCCGGTGCCGCGTAGGCGGCGAGGCGCTTGTCGCCGGGGGTGTCCTCGCGGACCACGACGACGGCCTGGGCCACGTCGGGGTGGGCGGAGACGGTGGCCTCCACCTCCCCGGGTTCGACGCGGAAGCCGCCGATCTTGGCCTGGTCGTCGGCCCGGCCGACGAACTCCAGCACCCCGTCGGCCCGCCAGCGCACGAGGTCGCCGGTGCGGTACATCCGGGCGCCGCCGTCCTCGAACGGGCAGGCGGTGAACCGTTCGGCGCTCAGGCCCGGACGGTTCGCGTAGCCGTGGGCGAGGCCGTCGCCCGCGATGTACAGCTCGCCGGGCACGCCGACGGGGACGGGCCGCAGGGCGCTGTCGAGGACGTAGGCGCGGGTGCGGGCCAGCGGGCGGCCCAGCGGGATCGCCCGGCCGCTGTCGACGTCCGCGCGGGTGACGGGGTGGGTGTGGGTGTAGGTGACGCTCTCGGTGGGCCCGTAGCCGTTCATCAGCCGGGTGCCGGGCAGGGTGTCGAGCAGGGTGCGGCAGTGTTCGACGGAGAGCGCCTCGCCGCCGGTCAGTACGGAGCGGACGCCGCGCAGCGCCTCGACGTCGAGGTCGATGACCTGGTGCAGCAGTCCGGTGGGCAGCAGGGCGACGGTGACCCGGTGCCGGGCGAGGTAGTCGCGGATGTCGGCGACGGACGGGGAGCCGGCCGGCCCCACGGCGAGGGTGGCGCCGTTGAGGAGGGTGGCCCAGATGTCGAAGGTGGTGGAGTCGAAGGAGACGGACCCCAGGTGGGAGACGACGTCTCCGGCGCGCAGGTCGGCGTAGTCGGCGGGGCGGACGAGCCGGTCGACGGCGCGGTGGGTGGCGACGACGCCCTTGGGGGTGCCGGTGGATCCGGAGGTGTAGATGGTGTAGGCGGCGGAGTCCGGGTGCGGGGGCGTGGCCGTGGGGGTGGCGTCCTCCGCGGCCACCGCGTCCCGGACCGAGGGGTCGTCGAGGACGATGCGGTCCGGTCCGCCGGTGCTCCCGGGCAGCCGGTCCACCAGGTCGGTGGTGGTGAGGAGGAGGGCGGGGGCGGCGTCGCGCAGCATCAGTTCGATGCGGGCGGCGGGGTAGCCGACGTCGACGGGGAGGTAGGCGCCGCCGGTCTTCAGGACGGCGAGGAGGGCGGTGATCGTCTCCGGCGAGCGCTCCATGACGACGGCGACGAGGCGCCCGGGGCCCGCGCCGTGCCGGGTCAGGTACCGGGCGAGCCGGTCGGAGGCGGCGTCGAGTTCGGCGTACGTCGTCCGGGCGCCGTCGGTGACCAGGGCGACGGCGTCGGGGGTGCGGGCGGCCTGGGCCCGGAAGTGGTCGGGCACGGTGGCGGCCGGTGCGGCCCGTTCGGTGCGGTTCCACTCGGTGAGGACACGGTGCCGGTCGTCGCTGTCGAGCAGGGCGATGTCGTGGACGCGCCGGGAGGGGTCGGCGACGACGGCGTGCAGGACGAGCAGGAGGCGGTCGAGCAGGGCCTGCACCGTCGTGCGGTCGAAGAGGTCGGCGGCGTAGGTGATGCCGCCGTCGATGCCGGCGGGCCGGCCCTCGTCGTCGAAGGATTCGGCGACGTGGAGGTCGAGGTCGAACTTGGCGCGGCCCAGCTCGGTGGGGAGCGCCTCCACGCGCAGGCCCGGCAGGTCGACGGTGGCGGCGGGCACGTTCTGCACGGCGAGCAGGATCTGGAAGAGGGGGTGGCGGGCGCGGGACCGCGTGGGTGCCAGTTCCTCCACCAGCCGCTCGAACGGTACGTCCTGGTGTCCCAGGGCGCCCAGCGCCGACCGGCGGACCCTGCCGAGCACCTCGGTGAAGGTGGGGTCGCCGGAGAGGTCGGTGCGCAGCACGAGGGTGTTGACGAAGAAGCCGATCAGGTCGTCGGCGGCCTCGTCGGTGCGGCCCGCCACGGGGCTGCCGATCGGGATGTCCTGGCCGGCGCCCAGCCGGGAGAGCAGGACGGCGAGCGCCGCCTGCCACACCATGAAGGCGGTGGCCCCCTGGGCGACGGCGAGTTCCGTCAGGCGGGCGTGCAGGTCGGCGGGCGCGCTCATGGGCACCCAGCCGCCCTCGCGGCTCGCCACGGCGGGACGCGGCCGGTCGGTGGGCAGGGCCAGTTCCTCGGGGCTGCCGTCCAGCGCGTCCCGCCAGTGGGCGACCTGGCCGGCGAGGACGCTGTCGGGGTCGTCGCCGTCGCCGAGGAGGCCGCGCTGCCACAGGGTGTGGTCGGCGTACTGCACGGGCAGCGGTTCCCAGCCGGGGGCGCGGCCGGCCCGGCGGGCGGTGTAGGCGGTGGACAGGTCGCGCAGCAGCGGGACCATCGACCAGCCGTCGGCGACGATGTGGTGCGTGACCAGGACCAGCACCGCCTCGTCGGTGTCGGGCCCGTCCACGTCGAGGAGGGTGGCCCGCACGGGCGGTCCGGCGGTGAGGTCGAAGACGTGTCCTGCGGCCTCGTCGATCCGGGCCTCCAGTTCCCCGCGGCCCACGGCCTCGACGGCGAAGTACGGGGGGAAGTCGTCGAGGGAGACGATGTCCTGGTAGGGGTCGCCGTCGGCGTGCAGGAACCGGGTGCGCAGGCTCTCGTGCCGGGTGAGCAGGTCGGTCCAGGCCGCCCGGAGTGCGCCGGTGTCGAGTGCGCCGGTCAGCCGGAGCGCGAGCGGGACGTTGTAGAGGGGTCCGGCCGCCTCCAGCCGGTCCACGAACCACAGGCGGCGCTGGGCGTAGGAGAGCGGCAGCCGAGGGGGCCGGGGCCCGGCGGCGAGGGCGGGCCGCAGGATGCCGGTGGAGCCGGCGGCCTCGACGGTGGGGGCGAGACCGGCGACGGTGGAGGTCTCGAAGACCGCCTGTACGGGGATCTCGGCGCCGAGGACGCTGCGGATGCGGCTGACCAGGCGCACGGCCAGCAGCGAGTGGCCGCCGAGGGCGAAGAAGTCGTCGTCCACCCCGACCCGGGGCACGCCCAGGACCTGGGCGAAGACGGAGCAGAGGAGGTCCTCGCGCAGGGACGGCGGCCGGCGTGCCGCGCCCGTGCTCGCCGCCTCGGGGGCGGGCAGCGCCGCGCGGTCCACCTTGCCGTTGGCGGTCAGCGGCAGTCGGTCCAGGACGACGACGGCGTCCGGCACGAGGTACTCGGGCAGCCGGCCGGCGACGAACTCGCGGACGTCCGGGAGGGCTTCGCCGGGCGCCGCGGTCAGGTGGGCCACCAGGCGCTTGTCTCCGGGGGTGTCCTCGCGGACGGTGACGACGGCCTGGGCGACGGCGGGGTGTCCGGCCAGGATCTTCTCGACCTCGCCGGGCTCGACCCGGAACCCGCGGATCTTCACCTGGTCGTCGGCCCGGGACACGAACTCCAGCGCGCCGTCGGCCCGTCGGCGCACGATGTCCCCGGTGCGGTACATGCGGGCGCCGGGTACGTCGAACGGGCAGGCCACGAACCGCTCCGCGGTGAGTCCGGGGCGGGCGACGTAGCCGCGGGCGAGTCCGGCGCCCGCGATGTACGCCTCGCCCGCGACGCCCGCCGGGACCGGTTGGAGGCTGTCGTCGAGGACGTACACGCCGGTGTTGTCCATGGCGCGGCCGATCGGCACGACGTCGCCCAGGGCGTCGGGTTCGGTGAGCGGGATCTGGGTGGCGATGACGGTCGCCTCGGTCGGCCCGTAGCTGCTGCGGACGACGATGCCGGGGACCGCTTCGAGGACGCGGCGGACCGCCTCCCTGGGGACGACGTCGGCGCCGGTGAGCACGTCGTGGACGCCGGTGAAGGCGGCCGGGTCCTCTTCGGCGATGACCCGGAACAGGCCGGCGGTCAGATGGGCGTGGGTGAGTCCGTGGTCGGCGACGAGGGAGCGCAGGCGGGCGGCGTCGGTCCGCCCGGGCGGGGTGACGATCAGGGTGCCGCCGGTGAGCAGCCGTACCCACACCTCGACGGTGGACCCGTCGAAGGTGTGCGGCGCGGCGAACATGCCGCGCGCGGTGCCGGGGAACTGCCAGCAGCGGTCGCCGGCGAGGTCCACGATGTCGCGGTGGGTGGTGCCGATGCCCTTGGGTTCGCCGGTGGAGCCGGAGGTGAACATGAGGTAGGCGAGCTGGTCGGGCAGGCTGCGTCCGGCGACGGTGCCGGCGGGCCGGTCGGCCCACTCGGCGTCTCCCGCGTCGGCGACGACGACGGTGGCGAACCGGCCGCGCGCCTCTTCGGCGTACCGCTGGTCGGCCAGGCAGACCCCGGCTCCGGCGAGGGCGGTCATCTCGGCGGTGCGGGAGCGGGGTTGGGCGGGGTCGAGCGTGAGGTAGGCGCCGCCCGCCTTGAGCACGGCCAGCAGGGCGGTGACCACGTCCGGGGAGCGGTCCATGACGACGGCGACCACGGTCTCCGGGCCGACGCCGAGGTCGACGAGGTGGTGGGCGAGCCGGTTGGAGCGCGCGTCCAGTTCTCCGTAGGTGACCGGTTCGGCCCCGGTGTCGAGGGCGACGGCCTTCGGCGCGCGGGAGGCGCGGACGGCGAACAGCTCGGGGACGGTGAGTGCCAGGGTGTCGCTGCGGGCGCCGTTCGACTCGGTGAGCAGGCGCCGCCGTTCGGCGGGGTCGAAGACGTCGATGCGGGAGACCCGGCGGGCGGGGTCGGCGGTGACCGCGTCCAGGACGCGCAGCAGCCGGGCGACGAGGCTCTCGGCGGTGGAGTGGTCGAAGAGGTCGGTGGCGTAGGTGAGCCCTCCGGCCATGCCGCTCGGCGCTCCGTCCGCGTCGTGGAGTTCGACGACCTGGACGTCGAGGTCGACCTTGGCCGTGGTGGGTTTGCCCGGTCCGGCGTCGACGTCCAGGCCGGGCAGCGCGACCTGGGCCTGCGGCATGTTCTGCACGGCGACCAGGACCTGGAAGAAGGGGACGCGGTCGGTGTAGCGGGCGGGTGCCAGCTTCTCCACGAGGCGGTCGAAGGGGACGTCCTGGTGGTCGAGGGCGTCCAGTGCCGTGCTGCGCACCCGGGCGAGCACGTCGGTGAAGGCGGGGTCGCCGGACAGGTCGGTGCGCAGCACGAGGGTGTTGAGGAAGAACCCGACCAGGTCCTCCAGCGACTCGTCGGTACGGCCCGCGACCGGGCTGCCCAGCGGGATGTCCTCGCCCGCGCCCAGCCGCGAGAGCAGCACGGCCACCGCCGCCTGCCACACCATGAACATCGTCACGCCCTCCGACCGCGCCAACTCGGCCAGTCGCGCGTGCAGTCCGGCGGGCACGTCGATGTCGGCCCAGCCGCCGCCGCGTCCGGGCCTGGCCGGCCGGGGCCGGTCGAACGGCAGGGCGAGTTCGTGGGGGACGCCGTCGAGGGCGGCCCGCCAGTGCTCGACCTGCGCGGTGAGCCGGCTGCCGGCGGCGTCCTCGTCGCCGAACAGCCGCTGCTGCCACAGCGCGTAGTCGGCGTACTGCACCGGCAGCGGGGGGAAGTCCGGGGTCTTGCCCGAGCGGCGTGCCGCGTACGCCGTCGACACGTCCCGCCACAGGGGTGCCAGGGACCAGCCGTCACCGGCGATGTGGTGCACGACGAGGACGAGGACGGAACTCTCCT
>NZ_JACBYP010000157.1 GCF_018982965.1 Streptomyces mayonensis
ACCCCCGCCTGCCCATCGCCACCGCCCGCCCTTCCCGCCGCCGCGCCGGCACGTTCATCGCGCCGCGTGCCCTGCCTTGTGTCCCGTCGGCCCGTCGGTTCGTGCCGTCGGTCCTTCCTGCTGTCGCGCCGGTCCGTCGGCGTGTGCCGTGGGGCCTGCCCGCGGCCATGCCGGGTCGCCCGTCGGCGCTGTCCCGCCGCCCCGCCGCCGCACCGGTCCGTTCATCCGTGCCGTCCGTCCTGCCCGTTCCCGAACCGTGCCGCCAGGTACTCCTCGAACGTCCCCCTGCCGACCGCCCGCTCGGGCACGAGGTGCCCGCCGGCGCGGAACGCCCGGTAAGTCTTCCCGGCCAGCGGGACCTTCACCACCGCGCGCCTGCGCCCGGTCGCCTCCAGATACGCGCGGGCCAGCGACTCCAGCGTGCGCACCTCGGGGCCGCCCAGGTCCGCCACCCGCCCGGCGGGCGCCCCGACCGCCAGTTCGGCGAGCCGGTCCGCGACCTCCGTCACCTCGACCGGCTGGTCGGCGGCGTGCGCCGGCAGTACCGCCACCGGCGGCCTGGTCAGCGCACGGAGCACCTGGACCACCAGGTCGTGGAACTGCGTCGCCCGCAGCACCGTCCAGCCCAGCCCCGACTGCTCCACCAGCCGCTCGACGGCGAGCTTGCTCCGGTAGTAACCCAGCGGCACCCGGTCGACGCCCACGATCGAGATGTGGGCCAGGTGGGCCACCCCGGCCCGCCGCGCCGCCGCGACGAGGTTCGTGGCGGCCCGCTCGTCACCCCCGCGCGGCGTCGTCGCGCAGTGCACGACCGTGTCGACTCCCGCGAGCGCCGCGTCCAGGCCGCTGCCGCCCTCCCGCAGGTCGACGGCGTACGGCTCGCTGCGGCGGCTGAGCACCCGCACCTCGTGCCCGCCCGCGCGCAGCCGTTCGGTGACGGGCCGGCCGAGCGTGCCGGTGCCACCGGTCACCAGGATCGTGGTCATGCTGTTCAGCCCCTGTCGGACGCGGGGCTCCCCGGTGGAGCACCCTGTTGCCAGCCGGGACCGTGCGGCCGCGCGGAATGTGACACCGCGCGGGGAGCGGTTCTCACGGCCGTCCGAGCTGACGGTCTACGAATCCCAGTTTGTCCGGGTTCACCACTGCCCGCAGATCACTGATCAGCCCGTCACGGAACTCGACGGACACCACGGCGACCAGTACGTCACCCACCCGCGCGACCAGCGCGGGCGCACCGTTGACCTCGGCGGTGCCGAAGTCCCAGTGCGCCGCGAAGCGCTGCATCGCGCCCGCCAGGAAGCGCAGGACCTTGTCCCGCCCCTCGACCGGCCGCCTGGCCGCGCTGACCCTGCCGCCGCCGTCGCTCCACCAGGTCACGTCGTCCGCGAGCAGCCTCTCCAGGCCGGCCAGGTCGCCGTCGCGGGCCGCGGTGAGGAACGAGGCGACCAGGCGCTCCCGGCGCTCCGGGGCGGGCTCGAACCGGGACTCCGGCTCTCCCAGCCGGCGCACCGCCCGCCGGTACAGCTGACGGCAGTTGGACTCGCCGAGCCCCAGGACACCGGCGATCTCACGGTGCCCGTACGCGAACGCCTCGCGCAGCACGTAGACCGCCCGCTCGGTCGGCGTCAGCCGCTCCAGCAGCACGAGCAGCGCCGTGGAGACGGCGTCGCGCTGCTCGGCCGACTCCAGCGGGCCCAGCGCGCCGTCCGCGGTGAGGACGGGCTCCGGCAGCCAGGGGCCCACGTAGCTCTCGCGGCGGGCGCGGGCGGAGGTGAGCCGGGTGAGACAGAGGTTCGTGACGACCTTCGCCAGCCACGCCGCCGGATGTTCGATACCGGCACGGTCGGCCCCGCTGAAGCGCAGATAGGCGTCCTGCACCGTGTCCTCGGCCTCGTCGGCGGAGCCCAGCATGCGGTAGGCCAGCCCGAAGAGCCGGGGGCGGTGACGCTCGAACTCGTCGGCGTCCGGTGCGGTGGAGGCGGTCATGACGGCACCCTGCCAGAGCGGGACGGGACGCGAACGGCCTGTGAGCCACTCCACACCCCGTGTCGGCATGGACCATGGGCGGGCGTGGCAGACTGGCCGTGTACCAGAAGCAGCGCACTCCGGGGTCGGTGAAAGTCCGAACCGGCGGTTACAGTCCGCGACCCGGTCGCTTCCAGCGGCCGGTTGACCAGGTGAAATTCCTGGACCGACGGTTAAAGTCCGGATGGGAGGCAGTGCGCGGCGGGCGGGCATGCGTGCGCGCCGCCGACCTCTGGGTTCGCCCGTCACGGGCGGGCTCCGTCCGGCGTCGTTCCCGGTGTCCTCGCTCGCGGTCCCTGTCGCTCTCGACAGCCCCGGAGTCCGTGCCCGAAGAGGCAGGAGGACCCGGGAAGTGTTCACCGGAATCGTCGAAGAGCTGGGCGAGATCACCGCTGTCGAGACCCTCGACGACGCCTGTCGCTTCCGCCTGCGCGGCCCCGTGGTCACCGAAGGGGCCCGGCACGGCGACTCCATCGCCGTCAACGGCGTCTGCCTCACCGTCGTCGACCACGAGGGCGACGAGTTCACCGCCGACGTCATGGCCGAGACGCTGAACCGCTCCAGCCTCGGCGCCCTCACCACCGGCTCCCGCGTCAACCTGGAGCGCCCCACCGCCGTCGGCGCCCGGCTCGGCGGCCACATCGTGCAGGGCCACGTCGACGGCACCGGCGACATCCTGGAGCGCAAGCCCTCGGAGCACTGGGAGCTCGTCAGGATCTCCCTGCCCGCCGACCTCGCCCGGTACGTCGTGGAGAAGGGCTCCATCACCGTCGACGGCATCAGCCTCACCGTCGTCGACGCAGGACCCGACTTCTTCACCGTCAGCCTCATCCCCACCACCCTCGCCCTGACCACGCTCGGCATCAAACAGCCGGGCGACCCGGTCAACCTCGAGGTCGACGTCGTCGCCAAGTACGTCGAGCGGCTGCTCACCGCCCACGGGGGCAGCAGGTGAACTGGCTCAACGCCGAGGCGTTCACCCTCTTCGACCAGCACATCAAGTGGTCGGACATGATCGGCAACCTGATCGGTCTGCTCGGCCTCGCCCTCGGCTGGCGGCGCTCGATCTGGACCTGGCCCGTGCAGTTCGCCTCCGGGCTCGTCCTCTTCGCGGCCTTCGCCACCGCCCACCTCTCCGGCAGCGCGGGCAAGCAGATCGTCGTCATGGCCGTCGCCGCCTGGGGCTTTGGGCAGTGGAACCGCGGCCGGCAGCAGACCCAGGACGGCTCCGTCGCCGTCCGCTTCGCCACCTGGCGCGAGCGCGGCACCCTGGCCGTCGCCGCCGCGCTCGGCACGCTCGCCGTCGGCGGTCTCTTCTCCGCCTTCCCCACCCTGTCCTGGGACCCCTGGCCGGACGCGTACATCTTCGTCGGCACCGTCGTCGCCATGTACGCCCAGGCGCGCGGCATGGTCGAGTTCTGGTTCGCCTGGCTCCTCGTCGACCTCGTCGGAGTCCCGCTGAACTTCGCCAACGGCTTCGCTTTCTCCGGCTTCGTCTACGTCCTCTACGGCGCGCTCGTCCTGTGGGGCCTGCGCGACTGGTGGCTGCGCTCCCGCGACGCCGCCCGGCCCCTCCCGGAAGGAGCACCCGCATGAGCGTCCGCCCGTCTCCCACCACCGCCCGGAACGAGGAGCTGCGCGCCACACCTCTTGCTCCACCGATCCTGTACAGCACCGACGGCCCCGAGGACCTCGCCCTCGACCCCGTCGAGAAGGCCGTCGCCGACATCGCCGCCGGCCGCCCCGTGGTCGTCGTCGACGACGAGAGCCGCGAGAACGAGGGCGACCTCGTCGTCGCCGCCGAGAAGGCGACCGAGGAGATCGTCGCCTTCATGATGAGCGAGTGCCGCGGCCTGATCTGCGCCCCCATGGAGGGCGACGAACTGGACCGGCTCCGGCTCCCGCAGATGGTCGACGACAACACCGAGTCGATGAAGACCGCCTTCACCGTCTCCGTGGACGCCACCGCCGAACACGGCGTCAGCACCGGCATCTCCGCCGCCGACCGCGCCACCACCCTCCAGCTGCTGGCGAGCGGCACCGCCGGACCCGACGACCTGGTCCGCCCCGGCCACATCTTCCCGCTGCGCGCCCGCGCCGGCGGCGTGCTCGTCCGCGACGGCCACACCGAGGCCGCCGTCGACCTCGCCCGGCTCGCGGGCCTGCGCCCGGCCGGCGCCATCGTGGAGATCGCCGGCGAGGACGGGCGCATGCTGCGGCTGCCCGAGCTGATCCCGTTCGCCCGCAAACACGGGCTGACGATCATCTCCATCGAGGACCTGATCGCCTACCGCCGCAGCGCGGAGCCCACCGTCCGCCGCGAGGCCGAGGTCCAGCTGCCCACCCGGCACGGCGAGTTCACGGCGTACGGCTACCGTTCCACCGTCGACGGCGTCGAGCACGTCGCCCTCGTGCGCGGCGACCTCGGCGACGGCGGCGACGTCCTGGTCCGGATCCACTCCGAGTGCCTCACCGGCGACGTCTTCGGCTCCCAGCGCTGCGACTGCGGACCCCAGCTGGAGGCCTCGCTCGACCGGGTCCGGGCCGAGGACCGGGGCGTGGTGGTCTACCTGCGCGGACACGAGGGACGCGGCATCGGCCTGATGTCCAAGCTGCGCGCCTACGAACTCCAGGAGCGCGGCCGCGACACCCTCGACGCCAACCTCGAACTCGGCCTGCCCGCCGACGCCCGGGACTACGGCGCGGGGGCGCAGATCCTCAGGGACCTCGGGGTACGCAGCGTCCGCCTGATGACCAACAACCCCGACAAGAGCGACGCCCTCGAACGGCACGGCATCGACGTCACCGGTCGCGAGCCGATGCCCGTCCAGGCCGGCGAACACAACCTCCGGTATCTGCGCACCAAGCGCGACCGGATGGGACACGACCTGCCCTGGCTGGACACGACCCCCGTGTCCACCTGCGGCAACCAGTAAGCAAGCAAGGCGAGGAGACACGTACACGTGAGCGGCAAGGGTGCACCGGAACTGTCCGTACGCAACGTGGGGGACCTCAGGGTCGCCGTCGTCGCGGCACAGTGGCACGAGAAGGTGATGGACGGACTGGTGAACGGCGCCCTGCGCGCCCTGCGCGACCTGGGCATCGACGAGCCCACCCTGCTCCGCGTCCCCGGCAGCTTCGAGCTGCCGGTGGTCGCCAAGGTGCTGGCGGGCCGCGGCTACGACGCGGTCGTCGCCCTCGGCGTCGTCATCCGCGGCGGCACCCCCCACTTCGACTACGTGTGCCAGGGCGTGACCCAGGGCCTGGTCCAGGTCTCCGTCGAGACCGGCGTCCCCGTCGGCTTGGGTGTCCTCACCTGCGACACCGAGGAGCAGGCCCTGGACCGGGCCGGCCTGGAGGGCTCCAACGAGGACAAGGGGCACGAAGCGGTCACCGCGGCCGTCGCCACGGCGGCCACGCTCCGCTCAGTATCCGAACCGTGGCATTAGCCCCCACGGCACTACGCGTAAAGTGGGCGGCACCATGTCCAAGAAGACGTTCGAGGAGCTCTTCACCGAGCTCCAGCACAAGGCCGTACACGGCGACCCCGCCACCTCCCGCACCGCCGAACTGGTGGACAAGGGAGTCCATGCCATCGGCAAGAAGGTCGTCGAGGAGGCCGCCGAGGTCTGGATGGCCGCCGAGCACGAGGGCAAGGACGCGGCGGCCGAGGAGATCTCCCAGCTGCTCTACCACGTCCAGGTGATGATGGTCGCCCGCGGCATCTCCCTGGACGACGTCTACGCCCACCTGTGAAACCCACCCAGCCCTCCCCGCCCCGTCACGCAAAGGAAGCCGACCTCATGCTGCGCATCGCCGTCCCCAACAAGGGAGCCCTCTCCGGCCCTGCGGCGGACATGCTGCACGAGGCCGGCTACCAGCAGCGCCGCGAGTCCAAGGAACTGCGGATCGTCGACCCGGTCAACGAGGTGGAGTTCTTCTACCTCCGCCCCCGGGACATCGCGATCTACGTCTCCTCCGGCAAGCTCGACATCGGGATCACCGGCCGCGACCTGCTCGTCGACTCCGCCGCCGACGCCGAGGAGATCCTCCCGCTCGGCTTCGCCCGCTCCACCTTCCGCTTCGCCGCCAAGCCCGGCACCGCGCACTCCGCCGACGACCTCAAGGGCCGCACCGTCGCCACCTCCTACGAGGGCATCGTCGCGAGCCACCTGGCGGAGAAGGACATCGACGCCTCCGTCGTCCACCTCGACGGTGCCGTCGAGACCGCCATCGAGCTGGGCGTCGCCGAGGTCATCGCCGATGTCGTCGAGACCGGCACCTCCCTGCGCAACGCGGGTCTGGAGGTCTTCGGCGAGCCCATCATGAAGTCCGAGGCCGTCGTGGTCCGCCGCTCGGGCGCGGAGCCCGACGCCACCACCGAGCCCAAGGTCCAGCAGTTCCTGCGCCGTCTCCAGGGCGTCCTGGTGGCCAGGACGTACGTGATGATGGACTACGACTGCCGCGTGGAGCAGCTGGAGAAGGCCGTCGCGCTCACCCCCGGCCTGGAGTCGCCGACCGTCTCCCCGCTGCACAACGAGGGCTGGGTCGCCGTCCGCGCCATGGTCCCGGCCAAGGAGGCCCAGCGGATCATGGACGACCTGTACGAGATCGGCGCCCGGGCCATCCTCACCACGGCCATTCACGCCTGCCGGCTCTGAGCCGCCGGCCGCCCCAGGAGCCTCACCGGAGCCACGCCATGCCCGACACCACGCCGGACGACCTGCCGGCCCTGCCCGTCACCTTCCGGCCGGGCCGCACCCGCGCCGTCCTGCTCGTCCTCGCCGTCCTCACCTTCGCGACGATCACCGCGGTCGGGATGCTGCTGGACGGTCTCGGCGTGGGGGAGCGCCTCAGCTTCGTGCTGACCGCGCTCCTCCTGGCCGGCGTACTGCTCCTGCTGGCCCGCCCCCACCTCACAGCCGACGAGAACGGCGTCACCGTCGTCAACCTCACCACCAGGCGCCGGCTCGCCTGGCCGGAGATCCTCCGGGTCAACCTCCGGCACGGCGACCCCTGGGTCTTCCTCGACCTCAGCGACGGCACCAGCCTGCCCGCGCTCGGCATCCAGCCGGGCATCGCCAGGCAGCACGCCCTCGCCGACGCCCGCGCCCTGCGCGCCCTCGTGGAGGCCCGTTCCGGCGCCCTCGCCGAGGGACCGCGTGACTGACGCGGGGCCGTCGCCCCTGCCGCGGGGCCCCGTTTCGTGATTAATCTGGGAACCGGGACGCGGCCTCGCGTCCCCGCCCCTGTCGCTCCGCCCGGTGCGCGGGGGTTCCTGCTACCCGAGGAGTGACTCCCTCCGGCGATGGACGGACCGTCCTGCAGTATCTGCGCCGCCCCCTGCTGTGACCTCCCACAGGCGGCGGCATCATGACCACCCCCCTGCTGCTTCTGGCAGCCGCGCTCCTGCTGATCCTCGCCAACGGCTTCTTCGTCGCGGCCGAGTTCGGCCTGGTGACCGTCGAACGGCCGGACGCCGAGCAGGCCGCCGCCGACGGCGACCGGCGCGCCCACCGCGTCGTCGAGTCCCTCAAGGAGCTGTCCTTCCAGCTCTCCGGCACCCAGCTCGGCATCACCATCACCTCCCTCGTCGTCGGCATGCTCGCCGAACCGGCGCTCGCCCAGCTCCTGGACGGCCCGTTCGAGGCGGTCGGCGTCCCCGACGGAGCCGTACCCGGTGTGTCCGTCGTCGTCGGCATGCTGCTGGCCTCCGCGGTGCAGATGGTGATCGGCGAACTGGTGCCCAAGAACTGGGCGGTGTCCAGGCCCCTCCAGGTCGCGCGCTTCGTCGCCGGCCCGCAGCACGCCTTCGCCCGGCTCTTCCACCCGGTGATCGCCGCGCTCAACGCCGTGGCCAACCGCCTGGTCCGCGCGCTCGGCATCGAACCAGCCGAGGAACTGGCCTCCGCCCGCACCCCCGGCGAACTGGTCTCCCTGGCCCGGCACTCCGCCCGGGCCGGCGCCCTGGAGCAGGACACCGCCGACCTCTTCGTACGGACCCTGTCGCTCGGCGACCTGACCGCACAACACGTGATGACCCCGCGCGTGAAGGTCAGCGCCCTGCACTCCTCGGCCACCGCGGAGGACGTCGTCAACCTGACCCGCGCCACCGGCCTGTCGCGCTTCCCCGTCTACCGGGAGAAGATCGACGAGATCGTCGGCATGGTCCACCTCAAGGACGCCCTCGCGGTCCCCGTGCACGACCGGCTGCGCACCCCCGCCGGCCGCATCGCCCGCCCCGCGCTGCTCGTCCCCGAGACCCTGCCCGTACGGCCGCTGCTCGCCCGCCTGCGCAGCGAGCAGCCCATCGCGGTCGTCGTCGACGAGTACGGCGGCACGGCCGGTGTCGTCACCCTGGAGGACATCGTCGAGGAGATCGTCGGCGAGGTCCGCGACGAGCACGACGGCCTGGACGTGCCGGAGCTCGCCCCCGCCCCGCCCGAGGACGGCCGGCCCGCCTGGGACGTCGACGGCAGCTGCCGCGTCGACGCCCTGCGCCGCGTCGGCCTCCAGGCGCCCGAGGGGCCCTACGAGACCGTGGCCGGGCTCGTCGCCGACCTGCTCGGCCGCATCCCCGCCGTCGGCGACCGGGCCGAACTGCCCGGGTGGCGGCTCTCCGTCCGCCAGGTCGGCCACTACCGCGCCGAACGGATACGGCTGGTGCGCACGGCCCCGGTCTCCGTGCTGGAGGCCGCCCGATGAGCATCCTGCAACTCCTCTTTGCCGCCCTGCTCGTCCTGGCCAACGGCTTCTTCGTCGGGGCCGAGTTCGCCCTCGTCTCCGTCCGCCGCAGCCAGATCGAACCGCTCGGCACCGCCCGCGCCCGCCAGGTGCTCCACGGCCTGGAGCGGCTGCCGCAGATGATGGCCGCCGCCCAGTTCGGCATCACCGTCTGCTCGCTGACCCTCGGCGCGGTCGCCGAGCCGACCGTCGCCCACCTGCTGGAGCCGGTCTTCGAGTGGATCCACCTGCCGCACGGCATGATCCACCCGCTCGGCTACGTCATCGCGCTGGCCGCCGTGGTCTTCTGCCACCTCGTCATCGGCGAGATGGTCCCGAAGAACCTCGCCATGGCCGCCCCCGAGAAGGCCGCACTGTGGCTCAGCCCAGGACTGGTCGCCTTCGCCCGCCTGTGCAGGCCGATCACCGTGGCGCTGGGCGCCTGCGCGCAGGGCATCCTGCGGCTGTTCCGCGTGGAGCCCAAGGACGAGGTCGAGGCCGTCTTCACCAGCGAGCAGCTCAACCGCCTGGTGGAGGACGCCGGCCAGGCCGGACTCCTCGACCCGGAGGAACAGGAGCGTCTGGAGGACGCCCTGGAGCTCGGCTCCCGCCCGGTGACGGACGTGCTGCTCGGGCGTGAGTCCCTGGTGACCGTCAGCCCCTCGGTCACCCCGGGGGAGATCGTCGAACTCACCGCCCGCACCGGGTACTCGCGCTTCCCGGTCGCTGCGGAACAGGGCGCCTTCATGGGGTACCTGCACGTCAAGGACGTCCTCGACGTGGAGGAGTCCGACCGGGCCGTCCCCCAGCACCTGTGGCGCCCGATGCCCACCCTCCGCCCCGAACTCCCCCTGGACGACGCGCTCACGGTCATGCGCCGTGCCGCCACCCACCTGGCCCAGGTCACGGACCCGACGGGGCGGGTACTCGGCCTGGTCGCGCTGGAGGACGTACTGGAACTGCTGGTGGGCGAGGTCAAGGACCCGGCCCACAGAGAGGTGACCCTGGCGACGTAAGCCGCCGGCCGCCGGCCGCCGTGGCGGGCGGCCACGCCTCCCTCAGACCTTCCGGGCGCTGGGGGAGGCACCCCGCAACGCCGGGCTGCCGGGCCGCGCACCCGCCCCCGCGTCCACGACAACGGGGCCCGCGACAAGGGAGCCCACGACAACGGGGTCCACGGGCGGTGCTCATGGGCTGTGCCTGCGGGCTGTGCCTACGGACTGGACGGATCCACCGGCCCTCGCCCCGACAGCACCTCCCCGTACGCCTGCATCAGATCCGGCAACCGCAGCGTCGCCAGGTCGTCCCGGGTCAGCTCGCCGCAGTACACGGACAACCGCAGATCCCGGTACGCGCAGCTCTTCTCGTACAGGGTCCGCAGAAACCGCCCGTTGCCCAGCTCGTCGATCCACCCCTGGTCCACCACGTGACCGGCGACCGACCGCAACTCGTCGAGTGCCTCCTCGTCCCACACGTCCCCGTTCTCCGCCGCGAGAACCTCCCCGATCGAGGTCAGCTCCAGCGGCCGGTACGACGGGAAGTCCACCCGGGTCGTGAACCGCGAGGACAGCCCGGGATTGGCGTTCAGCAGCCGGTCCATGCCCTCCGGATAGCCGGCCAGGATCACCACCAGGTGGTCCCGGTTGTCCTCGGCCCGTTTCAGCAGCACCTGCAGCGCCTCGTCGCCGTACGCGTCGCCCTTGCCGTAACCGGAGTTGGACAGGGAGTAGGCCTCGTCGACGAAGAGCACACCGCCGAGGGCGGAGTCGATCAGTTCGTTCGCCTTGACGGCGGTCTGGCCGAGGTACTCGCCGACCAGATCGGCCCGCTGCGCCTCCACCAGGTGGTCGCCGCCGAGCAGGCCGAGGGCGTAGAAGACGCGGCCGAGGATGCGGGCCACGGTGGTCTTGCCCGTGCCGGAGGGGCCGGAGAAGACGAAGTGACGTTTGGGCGGCTGGACCGGCAGCCCCTGCGCGGCCCGTAACCGAGCCATGTTCAGCTGTGCCGACAACGCCTTGACCTGCCGTTTCACGGGCTCCAGGCCCACCATCCGCTCCAGCTCGGTGAGCGCCTCCTCCAGCAGCGCGGGATCCGTGGGGCCGCTCGGCAGCAAGGAGTCGGGGCCGTCGGCCTTCTCCCGCACCGGTGGCCCGCCGAACGGGGGCAGAGGGGACAACGGGGGCTCGGGAGCGGAGAGTTTGAGGTCGCGTTCCTCGGTGCCGAAGAGCGGGTCGAGACCGTCCAGGCCGTCCGTTCTGGCGCCCGGCGCGGTGAGCCCCGCGAGGTCCGTGTCGTCGTAGCCGTCGCCCTCGGCGATCGCCGCCAGCCGGGCGGAGGTGTCCATGAAGGCCGGGTCGACCCGGTGCACGGCCCGGTAGAGGGGGAGCGCCGCGGCACTGCGGCCCGTGCCCTCGCGGGCCCGCGCCAGCCAGTACCGCAGCTCCTTGCGCTGCGGCTGCTCGCTGCGGCACCGCATGAGGGCCGCCGACAGCAGCGGCTCGGCCTGCCCGTACATCTCCAGGCGGACCCTGGCCATGCCGCTGAACAGTCCGGCCTCGATGCCCAGCAGCGGGTCGCCGAGCAGCGGGTCGGTGTGCCGGACGAGCTGCTCCCAGTCCTTGACGAGATAGGCGCGGCAGGCGTGCAGGAAGCGGACCTGGAGGTCGGTGTCGACGGGCGGCAGCCCCGCCAGAGCCCGGTCGAGCTCCGGGACGTGGCGGCCGTCCAGCCAGTGGGAGGCGTGCGCCAGCAGCAGGTCGCGCGGGTTCTCCAGCACGGGCTGCACCCACCAGCCGAGCCAGTACCAGGAGTTGAGCGTGCGGCGGTGGCGGGAGCGCTGCTCGCCGAAGCGGTCGCGGTTGCGGAACATCCGCAGCAGCGCGTTGGTGGTGTCGACACGCAGCGCGTGCAGCCCCAGCCAGCCGTCGGCCATCGCGGGGTCCATGCGCACCGCCGCCCGGAACTCCTCCTCCGCCTGCGGGTAGGCACCCACGGTGTAGGCGTCCACGCCGCGCAGCCAGGCGAGTTCGGCCGGGGCCTGCGGGCCCTGCGCGCCGAAGTCCATCACGTCCCCCACGTACCGTGCCCCCGTCGGTATGCCGCCGGACCGCTGCCCGGCGGCCGCCTCAGTCAACGGCAGTGCCGCAGACCGGAGTTGCAAGGTGCGCGTGGCAACCGCCCGAAGGTCGCACCGAGGGCATCGTACCCGCGGGGGTCTGTCCTGCCGAAGGGGCGGGAGGGGGCCGTTCCACGAGGTGGGAGCAGTGGGGGCGCACGGGGGGACGGTGACCGAGGGTGAGCGTCCGGCGCCGCGCGGCTGCCGTGAAAGCGCCTCAGGGCAGAACGAAGCCCCCGATCACGGGGGAACAACCGGGGGCTTCGCGTCTGCGGGCGGCCTCGAACTGCCGCACCATCAGAACGTAAGACCTGTACGGGCCTTGGGTCAAGCGAAGTCGGGGCGGTCCGGCAGGTTCCGGGGTCGTGATCTTCACGAGTTCAACACTTTGCGGAGGGGTCGTCACCCTGTGTGAGGAACAGGACTTCGGATGCGGTTCCCGCGGGCCCCGGCAGCACTTCGTACCCCAGTTCCCTCTGCCGTACCAGAAGGTGCGCGAAGGGGCGCGAGGGATCGGCGGCGAAGTGCCGGCGCTCGGCAGGGGTCCACCCGTCCCAGAAAGTCCGCTGCTCCGCGCCGTCGCGCGCCCGGCCCCGCGCCCACGCCTCGTCGCGCGGCAGGTCCATCCAGAACAGCCGGGCCAGGTACGGGCGCAGCGCCGCGCGCCCCGCGCCCACGCCCTCCAGGAGGACCACCGGCGCGGGTGGCAGCGCGCGCGGCGGCCCGAAGCGGCGGGCCCGCCAGTCGTAGGGGGTGTAGCGCGCGGGGACGCCGCGCCGCAGTGGGTCGATCACCTGGTCGAGCAGTCGCCCGGTCCAGTCGAAGAGCTGGTCGTGGCTGGCGACGTCGTCGAGATGCAGCACCGGCGCGCCGCCGAGGCGGGCCGCCAGCACCCCGGCGAACGTGGACTTCCCGGAGCCGGCGTGCCCGTCGACGCCCACCAGACGCACGGGGCCGCAGGACGGGGGGAGCCGGCGGAGCCGGGCGGCGAGGTCGGGAATGGCGGGTCCTGGGCGGCGGGGAGGGACAGCGGGGCTCGCCCCGCACTGTAACCCTCGCACCCGGCCGACCCCCGTACGCCCGCCGACCCTCGCACGCCGGCCGACCCTTGTGCGCCCCGCCGGTCCCCGTGAGCTCGTCGGTCCTCGCGCACCCGTCGGCCCGGTGTACCTGCCGCCTGCGGTCCCTGCGCGGCGGTTCGCGGGCGGTGCCACTGGTCGACACCAATGTTCGTGGCGCGGCGCATGCGGAAGTGCTGGCAGGAGCCGTCGCCTGCGGCATAGTGGGCGCACAGCCGTGCAACGGATCCGCCCGACCCGGACAACCTGGGGGTCTCCCGCTCATGAGCAGAGCCGAACAGCCGTCCCGCAGAACCGTTCTGGCCGCAGCCGTCGCCGCGGCGGCCGTGACGGGCGGCGCGCTCGCGGCCGCCGCCCAGGCCGCGCCCGGCGCGGCCGCGCAAGGCGGCCCCGCGGACACCGACCGGGCCGCCCGGCCCGTCGACTACCGCGCCTGGACCACGTCCAGCGACTGGCGGAGCGGGACCGCGCGGGGTACCCGCCCCGTCGCGGGCGCCCGGCCCGGCGTGGCGATCGGCGACCCCGTGGGCACCACGGAGTACACCGACCCGCACACCGGAACGACCGCCACCTGGGAGTACGGAACCTGGACGTCCCCCGTCCACCGGCTCGCCGCGCCCGCGACGGAGGCCATCGCCTCCTGGAACGCGCACACACCGGCCGGCACCTGGATCCAGGTCGAGCTGAAGGGCACCTACTCCGACGGCTCGGACACGCCCTGGTACGTGATGGGGCGCTGGACGGCCGGCGACGGCGAGCGGGACATCAGGCGGACCTCGGTCGACGACCAGAGCGACGGGAAGAGCAGTGTCTGGACCGACACCTTCTCGATCGACGACGCCGCCACCGGCCTGCGTCTGGCCTCCTACCGGATCCGCCTCACCCTCCACCGCCGGCCGGGTGCGCGGGACACGCCCACCGTGTGGCGGGTCGGCGCCATGGGCTCGGCCGTCCCCGACCGCTTCACCGTCCCGGCCTCCACGCCGGGCCCCGCCCGGGAACTGCGCGTCCCGCGCTACTCGCAGGAGACCCACAAGGGCCAGTACCCCGAGTACGACAACGGCGGTGAGGCCTGGTGCAGCCCCACCTCCTCGCAGATGATCATCGAGTACTGGGGCGGCCGTCTCACCGAGGAACAGCTCGCCTGGGTCGACCCCTCCTACGCCGACCCCCAGGTCTGCCACGCGGCCCGGCACACGTACGACAACCAGTACTCCGGATGCGGCAACTGGCCCTTCAACGCCGCCTACGCCGCCACCTTCGACGGTCTCCAGGGCGTGGTCACCCGCCTGGGCTCCCTGACCGACCTGGAGACGCTGATCGCCGCCGGCATCCCCGCCATCACCTCCCAGTCCTTCCTGGAGGAGGAGCTGACCGGGGCGGGATACGGCACCGCGGGCCACCTGATGACCGTGATCGGCTTCACCTCCGACGGCGACGTGATCGCCAACGACCCGGCCTCCGAGGACAACGACGCGGTGCGCCGCGTCTACCGGCGGCGCGAGTGGGAGAACATCTGGCTGCGGACCAAGCGGTACAACGCCGACGGCAAGGTCGTCTCCGGCACCGGCGGCGTCTGCTACCTGTACTTCCCGGCGCACCCCACCCCGGCGCAGCGCAGGGCGCTGGAGGCGGTGGGCGTGCGCTGACCCGCGCCGCGGTACCGCCGCTCCGACGGCCCCCGGTGAGGTGACGCCACCGCCGGGGGCCGTCGCTGTGACCAAGGTCTCGGCCGCAAAAGCCGCCCACGGTGGCAAGGTGGACACGAATACCGGGGGGTCCCACCGAAGCCGAAGCCGAAGCCGAAGCCGAAGCCGAAGCCGAAGCCGAAGCCGAAGCCGAAGCCGAAGCCGAAGCCGAAGCCGAAGCCGACGCCGCCGCCGCCGCCGCCGCCGGCGCCCCCGCCCCCGCCCGCGCCGCCGCCGCCGCCCCCGCCGACGAAAACGACTCG
>NZ_JACBYP010000158.1 GCF_018982965.1 Streptomyces mayonensis
GGGGGGGGGGGGGTGGCCGTTCGCCCGGGTTGCGTATTTTGCCGCCCCGGGGGGCCCCCCGCCCCCCGGGGCGGGGGGCGGGGGGCCGGGGGGGGGCGGAACGCGCGGTGCGGGACGGGAGAGACGCGGGGTGCGGTGAGGGAGGAAAGGGGGGCGGGACGGGAACGGGCTGCGGGGTCAGCGCGAGGTGTCGAAGACCTCGTCGCGGGTGGTCGCTAGCGCGCTCTCCAGTGCGCCGCGCAGGACGGGGTGCTCGGTCACGTCACCGACGACGAGCCGGGGCCGGGAGGCCGCCAGCTCCTCCAGCTCGTCGCGGACCAGGTCGCGCAGCGCCTCGCCGCCGGAGACGAGCGAGGTGCCGCTGAGGACCACCAGTTCGGGGTCCAGTACGGAGACCAGGGAGGCGAGGCCGGTGGCCAGGCGGGTGGCGTAGGCCCGCAGCAGCCTGCGGTGCGGATCGTCCCCGTCTCCGGTGCCGGCCTGCGCGGCGCGGGCCACCAGCGTGGCGGCGACCTCGGGATACGGCCCCGAGGGCACGTCGGTGACGCCCAGCTCCCGGGCCAGCCCCGCCAGGGCCTGGGAACCGGCCAGCTCCTGGAAGCCGCCGCTGCCGGTGCGGCTGACCTTGCGGACCAGCGGGGCGCCCGGCACCGGCAGGAAGCCGACCTCGCCCGCGCCGCCGGTCCAGCCGCGGTGCAGCCGGCCGCCGAGGACCAGGGCGGCGCCGAGGCCCTCCTGGTTCCACAGCAGCACGAAGTCCTCGTTGCCCCGGGCGGCACCGAGACGCTGCTCGGCCACGGCGGCGAGGTTCACGTCGTTCTCGTACTCGACCGGCATCGGCAGGGCGGCGGCGAGTTCGTCGAGGAGGGTGGGGGAGTGCCAGCCGGGCAGGTGGGAGGCGTAGCGCAGCCGCCCGGTGCCCGGGTCGAAGGCGCCCGGCGTGCCGATGACGAGGCGGTGGACGGCGCTGCGGTCCAGCCCGGCCGCCTTGACCGCCCCGTCGAGGGCCTCGGTGACCTGCTGGACGACGGGGACGGTCGGACGCCGGCCCGGGGTGGGCAGCTCGAACCGGCCGACCGTGCGCCCGGTGACGTCGGCGACCGCGGCGAGGACGCGGCCCGGGGTGACGTCGAGACCGGCGGCGTACGCGGCGGCGGGGTTGACCTCGTAGAGCTGGGCGCCGGGCCCGGGGCGCCCCTCGGTCGTACCGCCGGCCAGCACCAGACCCGCGGCCTCCAGGCGGGCCAGCAGCTGCGAGGCCGTCGGCTTGGACAGTCCGGTCAGCTTGCCGACCCGGGTCCGGGAGAGCGGCCCGTGCTCCAGGAGGAGGTCGAGTGCGGCCCGGTCGTTCATGGCCCGCAGGACGCGCGGGGTGCCCGGGGTGCCGGTGGTTCCTGCCATGCGTGTCCACACCTGCCTCTCGGCCGCTCAGCCTTTCACGGAGATGCCCGCTCGGCGACTGTTAGGAAAGTTTCCTGTTGGCTGAGAAACGTAGGCCGCCGGTGGGGTGCCGTCAAGAGACGGACCCCGAGGCAACGCAGTCGTTACCTCGGGGTGCGAGGGAGGGCGAGGGAGGGTGCGGGGGCGCGGGGTGGGCCGGCTCGTGACGCCGCTCTACTTGGTGGTGCTGGGCGGCGGGATCGGGGACGCCGCGACGGACTGCGGAGACACCGTGCTGGCGTAGGCCGACGGGGCCGCGACACCCGCTGTGGGGTCGGCGGCGGCCGGGGCGCCCTCCAGCGGGACCGTGGCGCCGCCGACGATCGCGATGCCCGCCGCGTCGAAGGCCCGCTTGATGCGCCAGCGCAGCTCGCGCTCGACGGTGAGGGACTTGCCGGGCATGGTCTTGGCCGAGACCCGGACCACCATCGAGTCGAGCAGTACGGAGTCCAGGCCGAGGGTCTCGATCGGGCCCCAGAGCATCTCGTTCCAGGGCTCCTCCTTGCTCATCCGCTCGCCGACCGCGGTGAGGGTCTCCTTCACCTTGTCCAAGTCCTCGTCCGAGCGGACGGTCACGTCCACGCCCGCCGTGGACCAGCCCTGCGAGAGGTTGCCGATCCGCTTGACCTCGCCGTTGCGGACGTACCAGATCTCGCCGTCGGCGCCGCGCAGCTTGGTCACCCGCAGCCCGACCTCTATGACCTCGCCGGAGGCGACCCCCGCGTCGATGCTGTCGCCGACGCCGTACTGGTCCTCCAGGATCATGAAGACGCCGGACAGGAAGTCGGTGACCAGGTTGCGGGCGCCGAAACCGATCGCCACACCGGCGACACCGGCGGAGGCGAGCAGCGGGGCGAGGTTGATCTGGAAGGTGCCCAGCACCATCAGGGCGGCGGTACCGAGGATGAGGAAACTGGCCACCGAACGCAGCACGGACCCGATGGCCTCCGACCGCTGCCGGCGCCGCTCGGCGTTGACGAGCAGCCCGCTCAGCGCGGTGCCGCCACCGGTCGTGGCCCTGCGGTTCATCCGGTCTATCAGCTTGGTGATGGCCCGCCGCACCACGGCCCGCAGCACCACCGCGATCACCACGATCAGCAGCACCCGCAGTCCGATCGCGAGCCAGGTCGACCAGTTCTCCTCGACCCAGCCCGCGGCGTTCGTCGCGTGCTCCTGGGCGTCCTGCAGCGTGGGCACCTCGGGGGCCGTCGGGGACGGTGACGGCGAGGGCGACGAACCGGCGGCCGAGGGGTCGGCGGCGGACAGGGACACGGGGGACACTGCGGATACCTCCAGATGCGGCAGCCCGTCCTGCGCGGTCCGGCCCCGGGGTCCGGTCCGGTCTGGTCCGGGGGCCGGTCCAAGGTCACGGAAAGGTCACCGGACGGGCAGGAGCACCACACTAACGGGGCACGCGGCGCCCTCCGGCCCGAAACGGCCGGGAGAGACGGTCCTCACCCGCGCTCGAACTGGTCACGCCGCCGGCACCGTGACCCGTGTGTTCGAAAACACTCCCAGCCCGTTACCGGGACATGGTGGCGCTACGACCAGCCAAGAGGGGAGACTGAACCAGATCGTCCCGGCGCGAGCCACGCGCCGCCGACGCCCAAGGAGGCACCCGTGCCGCATGTCCTGGTCCTCAACGCGTCGTACGAGCCGCTCGGCGTCGTACCGCTCCGCCGCGCGCTCGTCCTCGTCCTGGAGAACAAGGCCGTGTGCCTCGAGGAGTCCGGCGCCTACCTGCACAGCGCGACCGTCACCGTGCCCGCACCCAGCGTGGTCCGGCTCAAGCGGTTCGTACGGGTGCCCTACCGGGGTCCCGTCCCGCTCACCCGCCGTGCCCTGTTCGCCCGCGACGGGGGCCGCTGCATGTACTGCGGTGCCGTCGCCACCAGCGTCGACCACGTCGTCCCGCGCAGTCGCGGGGGCCTGCACGCGTGGGAGAACGTGGTGGCGTCGTGCCGCCGCTGCAACCACGTCAAGGCCGACCGCCACCTGGTCGAACTGGGCTGGCGCCTGCGCCACAAACCGGCCCCGCCGACCGGCCTGGCCTGGCGCATCATCGGCACGGGCCACCGGGACCCGCGCTGGTTGCCGTACTTGCAGCCGTACGGCGCGGAGGACGCCATGGCCCGGATCGACGGCATCCCGGCCTGACGGTCCGGGCCTTTGCCTTGCCCCGGCTCAGCGCACCCAGTTCTTCAGCGGCTCGGTGTCCAGCACGATCCCGACCGGCTCGGGCAGCGCGGCCTCCTTGCCGAAGGGCAGGGTCCGCACGGTCTCGTACCGCCCCGCGTCCGGCCCGCTGTGCACCCTGACCTCACAGGCGTCCCGGTCGATCAGGAGGTACACCGGGATACCCGCCCCGGCGTAGGCCCGGGGCTTCTCGACACGGTCGCGCCGGTCGGTGTCCGAGTCGTACGACGTCACCTCGACGACCATGAGAACGGGCGCGGGATCCGCCCACTCACCCGCACCGGCGAAGGCATGGCTGGCCACGAGTGATCCGTCGGGACGCGCGCGGCCTCCGCGGTAGGCCTCGACCGCCAGACCCTGATGAGAGTCGAGCCAGAGCTCCGGACGCTGCTGCATGCAGATGCGCGTGAGCCACTCGATGATGCTGCCGTGGTCGCCGTCAGGCACGGCCTTCCCCCCAAGATGTCCGTTGATGAACTCGAGCCGCGCGCCTTCTATGCTCCGGTCGGCATGGCGGGCGAGTTCCTCGAACTCTGTGACGAGCATCTGCGGCCTGTCAGCGGTCACGGTCACAAGGCTCCTCCGGGTCTGCGGGGGTCCACACGCCCAGCGTAGACGAGATACAACTTGTCCAGATGAGCGTGTACCGCCGGTCCGGACGACGGTGCAGGCGGGCGCCGGGGAGGATCGTGCGAGCCTCGCGGGCGTACACGCCGTAGTTGGGGGTGGATCCGAGCCCCGAGCGCCGGCACGCCGCTCCCTTTCAGGAGCCACTGGCGGGCACCGAGCACTCCCAGCAGCTCGCGCAGGGAGACTGCGGTGGGTCCCTCCGGAGGGCCGTAGGCTTGAGCGCACGGTCCGACGCAGCCTTGCCCAGCGTGACTCCATCCAGCTCGTCGAAGCTGCCCGACTGGAGATGTGACCGATGCCCGAGTTCGACTTCGTGGAGTCCGGCTACAGCAACGGAAGCGGCGAATGCGTCGAGGTCGCCCCCAACGTCCCCGGGGCCGTGGCGGTCCGGGACTCCAAGGCCTCCGTCGACGGCCCGGTACTCCGCGTCGCGCCGCAGGCCTGGGCGCGGTTCGCGAGGTGTCTGCCGCTCAAGGCCGGCGCCACGTGAGGGTGTACCGCCAGAACAGGCGGCGGCGCAGGCGGGCGCCGGGGAGGATGGTGCGGGCCTCGCGGGCGATGTCGGTGAAGGGCATGCCGGCGGGGCGGGTCGGGGCGGTCATCGAGGTGGGGCGGGGGGCTGTGCGGCCTCTGTTCTTGAGCCACCCGGTGGCGGCGTTCAAGGGGGCGGCGACCGCGCCCAGCAGGTGGTCCGTGACCGTCCGTGGCCGGTAGAGGCCGACGACGACCAGGGTGCCGCCGGGGGCCAGGCGGCCGCGGAGCGCGGTGAGGGCCTCGGTGAACGGCAGGTGGTGGAGGGCGGCGACGCAGGTGATGACGTCGTGGGGGCCGGCGGGGAGCCCGGCCGGGGCCTCCGCGACCTCGTACGTCACCGGTGCCGTCCCGGGGGTGAGTGCGCGGGCCCGTGCGGTGATCGCGGGGTCGGCGTCCACGCCCGCGACCTGCTCGGCGCGGGCGGCGAGGAGGCGGGCCAGGTCGCCGCTGCCGGAGCCCACGTCCAGGGCGCTGCCGAACCGGCGCGGGAGCTGCCGCAGGATCCAGCGGTGGTAGTGGGCGTTGTGGTCCCACGGGTGCGCGGCGTTGAAGCGGTCGAGTGCCCGCAGGGCCCGGTGCGGCAGAGGGGGCATGCGGCTCCTCCGGTCGGTCGTGTGTGACCGCTCGGTCGGTCGTGTGCGATCGCTCGGTCGGTCGTGCGTGATCGGTCGAGCGGCCGTGTGTGACGGTCGGTCGTGCGTGATCGCTGGTGGATGACAGGATTCCTTTGGGTGGGTTCATGGGTATTCAGAACCAGTGGAATGTGACCAGGACCACGTTGTCGATCTCAGGGGGCCTGCCTCGGCACCTTCTGGGTAGGGGCTGCCGTAACCCGCCGAAAACACACTCGGCACGACGAACGACCCCGAGGAGACTCCCATGGCTGCACTGGCACCCCTTCTGCTGCCGGCCCCCTCCAAACCCGTGGCGGAGCCGTCCACCCCCTGGGCGGAGCCCTCCGCCGCCTCCGACACCCCGCACTACTGCGTCTTCGGCGCCACCGGCAGCTCCGCGGAGACGCCGCTCACCAGCGAGCCCCCGCGGCCCGACGCCGAGCCCCTCACCAGCGAGTCGCCGTTCGCCGACGCCGTACCGCTGACCAGCGAGTCCTCGCCCGAACTCACGGCCGACGTGCCGGAGCAGGGCGGCCCCTCCTTCGCCGTTCCGGAACCCACGATGTCGTAGAGGTGGCAGATGCCCGCAGCCCGGCCGGACGACCACCCCACCGAAGGCCTTCCCGGAGACCTTCCCGAGGATCTGACCCGGCTCGCCGCGCTGCACGGCGTCGCCACCTCCTACCGCCCCTCCCCGGACCGCACCGTCCCGGCCTCGGCCACCGCCGTCACCCACGCGCTGGCCGCGCTCGGCGTGGACACGCGCACCCCCGGAGCCGTACGGGCCGCGCTCGCCGCCCGGGAGACCGAGCTGCGCGAGCGCCTGCTGCCGCCCACCGTCGTCCACTGGGGCGACGGCGGCACACCCGCCGCCCTGGCGGCGCTGCCCGCGGGCACCCGGCTGCGCGTCGACACCGAGCAGGGCGAGCGACGCGACGGGGCCGGGCGGCTGCCGGACGACGGGACGGGGCCGCTGCCGGACGGTGTCCACCGGGTGACCGCCACCGCGCCCGACGGGCGTACCGCCGAGGCGCACCTGATCGTCGCGCCCGGCCGGGTGCCCGCCCCCGCCGCCCGCTCCCACGGACTTCTCGTCCAGCTCTACTCCCTCCTCTCCCACCGCTCCTGGGGCATGGGCGACCTAGGTGACCTCGGCGAACTGGCCGCCTGGGCCTCACGCGTCCTCGGCGCCGGATTCGTGCAGGTCAACCCGCTGCACGCGGCCGTACCCGGTGCCCCCACCGATCCTTCCCCGTACCGGCCCTCCTCGCGCCGCTTCCCCGACCCCGTGCACCTGCGCATCGAGGACGTGCCCGAGTTCGCGTACGCCGACGACCCCGAGCGGACCCGTACGCTGCGGGAACGGGCGGCGCGGCTGCGGGAGGGGGTACTGGACAAGGGCGCCCTCATCGACCGGGACGCCGTGTGGGAGCTGAAGCGCGACGCCCTCGAACTGCTCCACGAGGTCCCCCTCGGGCCCGGCCGGCGCGCCGCCTACTGCGACTACCTCGCCGAACAGGGCACCGCCCTGGAGGACCACGCCACCTGGTGCGCGCTCGCCGAGGTCCACGGCTCCGACTGGCACCGGTGGCCCGAGGAACTGCGCGATCCCCGCTCGGCCGCCACCGACCGCGCCCGTACCGAGCTGATGGACCGCGTCGACTTCCACTCCCGCCTCACCTGGCTCACCGACACCCAGCTCACCGCCGCCCAGCGCACCGCCCGCGAGGCGGGCATGCCGGTCGGCATCGTCCACGACCTCGCCGTCGGCGTGCACCCGCGCGGCGCCGACTCCTGGGCCCAGCGGGAGTACTTCGCCGCTGCCACGTCGGTGGGCGCACCGCCGGACGCCTTCAACGCCCGCGGCCAGGACTGGGGCCTGCCGCCCTGGCGCCCCGACCGGCTGGCGGAGGGCGGGTACGCACCCTTCCGGGGGCTGCTGCGCGGCCTGTTCCGCTACGCCGGCGCACTGCGCGTCGACCACGTCATGGGACTGTTCCGGCTCTGGTGGGTCCCCGAGGGCCGTCCGCCCACCGACGGCACCTACGTCCACTACGACGCCGAGGCCATGCTCGCCGTCCTCGCCCTGGAGGCCACCCGGGCCGGTGCCGTGGTCGTCGGCGAGGACCTGGGCACCGTGGAACCCGGCGTGCGCGAGACGCTGCGTGAGCGCGGGGTGCTCGGCACGTCCGTGCTGTGGTTCGAGCGGGACTGGACCGGCGACGGCCGCCCCCTGCCCCCCGAACGCTGGCGCGCCGACTGCCTGGCCACCGCCACCACCCACGACCTGCCGTCCACCGCCGCCCGTCTCACCGGCGAGCACGTCGAACTCCGCGACCGCCTCGGCCTGCTGACCCGGCCCCTCGAGGAGGAACGCGCCGCGGCGTCGGCGGACACCGCCGAGTGGCTGGACGTCCTGGCCCGGCTCGGCCTGCTGCACGGCACCGGCGGCGGCACCGGAACCTCCGCGGAGGAGGCGGAGATCCAGGCCGTGCACCGCTTCCTGCTGCGCACGCCCGCCCGCATGGTCGGCATCTGGCTCCCCGACGCCGTCGGCGACCGCCGCCCGCAGAACCTCCCCGGCACCTGGGACCAGTACCCGAACTGGCGGCTGCCCGTCGCCGACGCCGAGGGCCGCCCCGTGACCCTGGAGGACCTGGCCGCGTCACCCCGGCTGCACGCCCTGATGGACGCCGTACGGGAACGCGCCGACGGCTGATCCCGGCGCCCGCGGCACCCCGTACGGGCACCCCGGACGCGCGGCCGCCCGGGGCGTTCGCTAACTTTGCACCGTGGACAAGAAGAACGCCCTGCGCGCCGGCGCCCTGGCAGCCGGTACGACGCTGATGATGCTGCTCATGTCGTCCCCCGCGCTCGCGCTGACGCGCGACGACGGCGACGACCCCGGCACCGGCCTGAGCGTCGTCGAGACACTGGGTCTCTACGTCCTGGCCCCGATCGCGCTGTTCGTGGTCATCGCGGGCCTGTGCATGGTCCTGGACCGCTCCAAGGAGGAGCACCGGGTGACCACCCGCAACATCAAGACCAAGGACACCAGGGAGAAGGCCGGCGCGAAGGCCTGACCTTCCGGCCCGGCCAACCCGGCCTCTCCGGCTCCCCCGAGGGCGCCGCCCCCACCGCACACCGGTGACGACGGGCGGCGCCCTCGGCGCGTCCGGGGGCCGCTACCCTTCCGTCCCGGCGAGCAGGGCCCGCAGCAGGCCGGCCACCTGGGCGGCCTGCCGGGCGTCCAGCGCGCCAAGCGCCTCCGCCTGGACGGCGAGCCCCGCGCCGACCGCCTCGTCGATCAGCTCGAGCCCCCGCTCGGTGAGCGTGACCTGCAGTGCCCGGCGGTCGTGCGGGTCGGGGGAGCGGCGCAGCAGGCCCGCCCCTTCCAGCTTGTCCAGCCGTCCGGTCATGCCGCCGGTGGTGAGCATCAGCGTGGCCGACAGCTCCCGCGGCGAGAGCGTGTAGGGTTCCCCGGCCCGCCTCAGCGTCGCCAGCGCGTCGAACTCCCCGCGGGAGAGCCCGAAGCGCCCGTACGCCCTCTCCATCCGGTCACCCATGGTCCGCGCCAGCCGGAACACCCGGCCGAACACCTCCATGGCGGCCGTGTCCAGATCGGGCCGCACCGCCGCCCACTGCTCGACGATCGCGTCGATCGGGTCCTTACGCGGTCCGCCACGCGACTCGGGGCTCTGACTCATGCCACGAGTATCGGCCATGGACCCGGGTGTCCCCCGGACGCGGGAGGGGCGCCCGGCACAACGCCGGGCGCCCCTAGAGACAGGACGGACTTACCCGGCCGCCCCCGCGGCCTCGTCCGCCGCCTGGGCCCTGAGTGCCCGCTCGATGCCCGCGCGGGACTCCGAGACCAGGCGGCGCAGGGCCGCGGTCGGCTCGGCCGAGGCCAGCCAGGCGTCCGTGCGGTCCAGGGTCTCCCGGGACACCTGCACCGCCGGGTACAGGCCGACCGCGATCTGCTGGGCCATCTCGTGCGAACGGGACTCCCAGACGCCCTTCAGCGCCTCGAAGTACCGCTCCGTGTACGACGCCAGCAGTTCGCGCTGGTCGGTCTGGACGAAGCCGGCGATGACCGCCTCCTGGACGGCGTTCGGCAGCTTGTCGGAGTCGACGACCGACTCCCAGGCCTCCGCCTTGGCGGCCTCGGTCGGGCGGGCGGCACGCGCGGTGGCCGCGTGGCGCTCACCGGCGGCGGTCCTGTCCCGCTCGTACTCGGCGGCGATCTCCGAGCCGCCGAACCGGCCCACGGCCGCGAGCCGCTGCACGAACGCCCAGCGCAGCTCGGTGTCGACGGCCAGACCCTCGATCGTCTGCGTGCCGTCGAGCAGCGCGTCGAGCAGGTCGAGCTGCTCCGGTGTCCTGGCCGTCGCCGCGAACGCCCGCGCCCACGCCAGCTGGTGGTCGCTGCCCGCCTCGGCCGCGCGCAGGTGGGCCAGCGTGGCCTCGGTCCAGCGGGTGAGCAGCGCCTCGCGGGCGGTGGGGGCGGCGTACTGGTCGACGGCCAGCTTCACCTGGCGGTGCAGGGACTGCACCACACCGATGTCGGACTCCTTGGCGATGCCGGACAGCACGAGCGAGAGGTAGTCGCGGGTCGCCAGCTCCGCGTCGCGGGTCATGTCCCACGCCGACGCCCAGCACAGGGCGCGCGGCAGCGACTCGGTGAAGTCGCCGAGGTGTTCGGTGACGACGGCGAGCGACTGCTCGTCCAGGCGGACCTTCGCGTACGACAGGTCGTCGTCGTTCAGGAGCAGCACCGCCGGGCGGACCTTGCCCACCAGCTGCGGTACGGCCGTCAGTTCGCCGTCGACGTCCAGTTCGACGCGCTCCCCGCGCACCAGCTTGCCGGTCGCGTCCAGGTCGTAGCCGCCGATGGCGATGCGGTGCGGGCGCAGCGTCGGCGCGCCCTTCGCACCGGCGGGCAGGGCCGGGGCCTCCTGGCGGACGGCGAAGGACGTGACGACACCGTTCTCGTCCGTCTCGATCTCCGGGCGCAGGACGTTGATGCCGGCCGTCTCCAGCCACGCCTTCGACCAGGTCTTCAGATCGCGCCCGGACGTCTCCTCCAGCGCGCCCAGCAGGTCGGACAGGCGCGTGTTGCCGAACGCGTGGCGCTTGAAGTACGCCTGCACGCCCTGGAAGAACGCGTCCTCACCGACGTACGCCACCAGCTGCTTGAGCACGCTCGCGCCCTTGGCGTACGTGATGCCGTCGAAGTTGACGAGCACGTCGTCCAGGTCGCTGATGTCCGCCATGATCGGGTGCGTGGACGGCAGCTGGTCCTGCCGGTAGGCCCAGGTCTTCATCTGGTTGGCGAACGTCGTCCACGAGTGCGGCCACTTCGAGCCGGGCGCGTCGGCCTGGCAGGCGGCCTCGGAGTAGGTGGCGAACGACTCGTTGAGCCACAGGTCGTTCCACCACTCCATGGTGACCAGGTCGCCGAACCACATGTGCGCCAGCTCGTGCAGGATCGTCGCCGCCCGGCCCTCGTACGCGGCGTCCGTCACCTTCGAACGGAACACGTACTGGTCGCGGATGGTCACCGCGCCCGCGTTCTCCATCGCGCCCGCGTTGAACTCCGGCACGAAGAGCTGGTCGTACTTCTTGAACGGGTACGCGTAGTCGAACTTCTCCTGGAACCAGTCGAAGCCCTGCCGGGTGACCTCGAAGATCGCGTCCGAGTCGAGGTGCTCGGCGAGCGAGGGGCGGCAGTAGATGCCGAGCGGCACGGACTGGCCGTTCTTCTCGTACACGCTGTGCACGGAGTGGTACGGGCCGACGATCAGCGCCGTGATGTACGACGAGATGCGCGGGGTGGGCTCGAAGACCCAGACGTTCTCGCGGGGTTCCGGGGTCGGCGAGTTGGAGATGACCGTCCAGCCCTCGGGCGCCTTCACGGTGAACTGGAACGTCGCCTTGAGGTCCGGCTGCTCGAAGCTCGCGAAGACGCGGCGCGCGTCCGGTACCTCGAACTGCGTGTACAGGTACGCCTGTTCGTCGACCGGGTCGACGAAGCGGTGCAGGCCCTCGCCGGTGTTGGTGTACGCGCAGTCGGCGACGACGCGCAGGATGTTGCGGCCCGGCAGCAGTCCCGCGAGGGCGATGCGGGAGTCCTGGAACACCTCGTCGGGGTCCAGGGCGTCGCCGTTCAGCGTCACCTCGTGGACCGCCGGGGCGACCAGGTCGATGAAGGACTCGCCGCCGGTCTCGGCGACCTCGAAGCGCACCGTGGTCACCGACCGGTAGGTGCCTCCCTCCTGCGCGCCGGTGAGGTCGAGATCGATCTCGTACGAGTCAACGGTCAGCAGCGTCGCCCGCTGCCGCGCCTCTTCGCGAGTCAGGTTTGTGCCAGGCACGCGGTCATCTCCTCGTTATGTGTGGGTTGCGCCATCCTTCCACGTGGCCCGCACCGAACGCGATGTCCATTTCCCGCCGGTGCGCGCGCCCCGCGCGCAGGAGCCTGGGCGCATGAACGGCTACCTCGCACGCCCCGTCCCCCCGGCCGCCCTCGACGAACTCCGCGCCGCCGACGACGCGGGCCGCAGCCCCGCGCCCCGCACCGACACCGAGGGCGGCGCACCCCTGCGCTGCTGCCTGCGCCGCAGCCGTCCCGGTGAGCGCACCGCCCTGGTCTCCTACGCCCCGCTGCGCCGCTGGGCGGCCCGCACGGGCGCCGACCCGGGCGCGTACGACGAACAGGGGCCCGTCTTCATCCACGCCGAGCCGTGCGCGGGACCGGACCCCGAGGGCGCGCTCGCCTTCACCCACGCGCACCGCACCCTGCGCCGGTACTCCGCCGGCGGGCGCATCCTCGGCGGACGCCTGGTCGCACCCGGCGGGTTCGGGTCCGCCCTCCGGGAAGCGTTCGACGACCCGGCCGTGGAGTTCGTCCACGTCCGGGCCGTCGAGTACGGCTGCTTCCTCTACGAGGTCACGAGGGGGTGAGCGGCGCTCAGCCCTTCAGCTCCGCCGCCACCAGCTCCGCGATCTGCACCGCGTTCAGGGCCGCGCCCTTGCGCAGGTTGTCGTTGGAGA
The DNA here is from genome assembly GCF_018982965.1 of Streptomyces mayonensis. Taxonomy (GTDB): domain Bacteria; phylum Actinomycetota; class Actinomycetes; order Streptomycetales; family Streptomycetaceae; genus Streptomyces; species Streptomyces mayonensis. Next base: position 12,471 of record NZ_JACBYP010000158.1, read on the forward strand.
CGAACAGGGCGAGGCCGTTGTCCACGGTCTCGTCCCGGCGGATGCGGCCCACGTACGACGGGTCCTGACCGGCCGCCTCCAGCGGGGTCGGCACCTCCGTGAGCGCCACGCCGGGGGCGCCGGCCAGCAGCTCCTTGGCGCGCTCCACGCCGAGAGGGCGGGCGAAGCGGGCGTTGATCTGGAGGGAGTGGCCGCTGAAGACGGGCACGCGCACGCAGGTGCCGGAGACCTTCAGCTCCGGGATCTCCAGGATCTTGCGCGACTCGTTGCGCAGCTTCTGCTCCTCGTCCGTCTCGTGCAGACCGTCGTCGACGATCGAGCCGGCCAGCGGCAGCACGTTGTACGCGATCGGCGCCACGTACTTCTCCGGCTTCCCGAACTCGGCGGCCGAGCCGTCGTGGGTGAGCTTGGGCGCGTCCGCGCCGACCTTCTGCACCTGCTCGAACAGCTCGTCCACGCCGGCCAGGCCGGAGCCGGACACCGCCTGGTAGGTGGCCACGACGAGGGCTTCGAGGCCAGCCTCCGCGTGCAGCGGGCGCAGGACCGGCATCGCGGCCATCGTGGTGCAGTTCGGGTTGGCGATGATGCCCTTGGGGCGGTCGGCGATCGCGTGCGGGTTCACCTCGGACACCACGAGCGGGACCTCGGGGTCGCGGCGCCAGGCCGAGGAGTTGTCGATCACGACGGGGCCCTGCGAGGCGACCTTTTCGGCCAGTGCCTTGGAGGTGGCGCCGCCCGCGGAGAACAGCACGATGTCCAGTCCGGAGTAGTCGGCGGTGGTCGCGTCCTCCACCGTCACGCCGTCCAGGTCCTTGCCGGCGCTGCGCGCGGAGGCGAACAGGCGCAGTTCGGTGACGGGAAAGTCGCGCTCCGTGAGGATCCTGCGCATGACCGTGCCCACCTGACCGGTGGCTCCGACGATTCCGACCCTCACGGTGACTCCTTCTCCGGTTGTGCGCGTGTCTTCACGCGCGCTTTGCTCGGCCGAGACTTTTCCATCATGGGGCGAAGTCCGGCCCGCCTGTCCAATCCTTTGCGCGGTGTTCCCGCGCACCGGGACGCGGTGGCGCGGACGGGCGGCGCGGTCCTTCGGCGGCGACCCGGCCGAGCTGCAGAAATTCACTCCGGCCGGCCCGCACGCCGCAAGCTGTGCTGTGGCGCCCCTGCCCATCCCTTCCCGGCCCACACGGTGGTGTGACGTACGCCTCGTGCCACGGGACGACCGGCCGGGCGAACGTTCCGGGCGCCGCCCGCGTCATAGGGGGGACGCGAGGTCGGGGCCCAGGGGGAGGGGTGGCAGTGCTGCGCAGGAAGGCCCGCCGCGGTCAGGGGGACGCCGGACGCGGCGACCCGCTGGACGCGGCCCAGGAACGCCGGGTGCGGTCGGTGCTCGCGCTCGGCGGTGTGCCGCAGGCGGACCTGCCGGACGGGGTGCAGCAGGTCCGGCTGCGGCTCCTCGAGCGGACGGCCAGTGGGCGCGAGGCGCCGCGCGACGTGTCGGCGTGGGCGGCGGTGGTCGCCTCCAACCTGGCCATGGACTGGCACCGGGCCAGGCGCCGCCAGGACCGGCTCGGCGAACGCCTGGCCGCGCTGCGCCAGCCGGACCATCCCCGCGACGAGGAAAGCAGCGTCCTCTCCCTGGCGGTCGCCCAGGGCCTGGACGAGCTGCCGGACGCCCAGCGCCAGGTCCTCGTCCTGCGCTTCTACGCCGACCTGCCGGTGCGCGGCATCGCCGAGGAGCTGGGCATTCCCGAGGGCACCGTGAAGAGCAGGCTGCACACGGCGGTACGGGCCCTGCGCGCCCGCCTGCACGAGGACGAGGTGGTGTGAGATGGCCGCCGGACAGCACGCCGGGGGACAGGACCCGGACCCGGAGGGACGGGGGGCGCGGGAGGAACGGGGGGCCCGGGAAGGACGGCCGGCACGGGGGGCCTCG
>NZ_JACBYP010000159.1 GCF_018982965.1 Streptomyces mayonensis
GGGGCGCTGGGGGGCGGGGGGGGGGGGGGCGGGTGCGGGGGGGGGGGGGGCGGGGGCGGCCGCGGGGGCCTCCTTGGTGATCACTTGTTCTCGCCTCCGAACTTGCTCAGCCGCAGGTAGACGATCGAGCAGAAGAGCAGGATCACGAACGCGACGGTGGTGAGGGCCGACGCGTAGCCGAAGTCGTGGGCGTCGACGCTGGTGTTGGCGATGTACAGGGGCAGGGTGGTGGTCACGCCCGCGGGTCCGCCGCCGGTCAGGGTGTAGAGCAGGTCGACGTTGTTGAACTCCCAGACCGCGCGCAGCAGCGTGGACAGGATGATGGCGTCCTTCAGGTGCGGGAGCGTGATGTGCCAGAACTGCTTGATGCGGCTGGCCCCGTCGACCTCGGCGGCCTCGTACAGGTCCTTGGAGACGGACTGGAGGTCGGCGAGGATGAGGATCGCGAAGAAGGGCACGCCGCGCCACAGGTCGGCGACGACCGCCGCGGAGAACACCGTCGAGGTGTCCGACAGCCAGCTGGTGCCGTACGAGCCGATGCCCATGTCGGCGAGGTAACGGGTGATGCCGGTCTGCGAGTTGTAGAGCAGCACCCAGATCGCGGAGGTCAGCACGCCGGAGACGGCCCACGGGGAGAAGACCATGGCGCGCCCGATGCCCCGGCCCACGAAGGTCTGGTTGACGATGAGCGCCAGCGCCAGACCGAACAGCAGTTGCAGGCCGACCTCGACGAAGACCCACTTGGCGCTGAAGACCAGGGTGTCCCAGAAGACCGGGTCCTCGGTGAAGATCCGGACGAAATTGTCGAAGCCCGCGAAGCCGTTCCGCCACGGCTTGGTGGGGTTGTACTCCTGGAGGCTGTAGTAGAAGACGCTGACGACCGGGTAGGCGATGAAGCCCAGCATCAGCAGGGCGGCCGGTCCGATCAGCAGGTACGGGAGCCTGCGCGGCGTGGCCGAGGCACGGCGCCGCCGGGGTGGCGCGGGCGGTTTCGCCCCGGCTGCGGCTTGGGCCATGACGGTTCTCCGTTCTGGTTGCGTCGTGCGGGTGTGCGGCGTGCGTCGTGCGTCGTGCTCGCGGTGTGCGCGGGCCGTACGGCGTCCGCGGCCCCGTGGGGAACCCCACGGGGGCCACGGGAAGCCATGGGAAGCGCTTTCTCCATGGGCAGGCGTGGGCCCGGAACCCGCCGTCGGCGGGCTCAGCCCGCGTAGGGGTCCTGCACCTTGCCCGGGCGGGCCAGGAACTCGAAGTCGCAGCCGGTGTCGGCCTGGGTGATCTGTTCGTCGTAGAGCGCGCCGTAGCCGCGTTCGTAGCGGGCGGGCGGCGGCGTCCACGCGGCCCTGCGGCGCTCCAGCTCCTCGTCGTCCACGTCGAGCCGCAGGGAGCGGGCCTCGACGTCGAGGGTGATCGGGTCGCCGGTGCGCACCAGGGCGAGCGGTCCGCCGACGTGCGACTCGGGGGCCACGTGCAGCACGCACGCGCCGTAACTGGTGCCGCTCATCCGGGCGTCGGAGATCCGGACCATGTCGCGCACGCCCTGCTTGAGCAGGTGGTCGGGGATGGGCAGCATCCCGTACTCGGGCATGCCCGGGCCGCCCCTGGGACCCGAGCCCCGCAGCACCAGCACGCTGTCGGCGGTGATGTCCAGCGACGGGTCGTTGATGGTGCGCTGCATGGTGCGGTAGTCGTCGAAGACGACGGCGGGCCCGGTGTGCCTGAGCAGGTGGGGCTCGGCGGCGATGTGCTTGATGACGGCGCCGTCCGGGCAGAGGTTGCCGCGCAGGACGGCGACCCCGCCCTCGCTCGTGACCGGGTTGTCGCGGGTCCTGATGACGTCGTCGTGGTGGACGAGGGCACCGTCGAGCTGCTCGCGCAGGGTGTCGTGGCAGACCGTGGGCCGGTCCAGGTGGAGCAGGTCGGTGATGCGGGACAGGAAGCCGGGCAGGCCGCCGGCGAAGTGGAAGTCCTCCATCAGGTACTTCTGGCCGCCGGGCCGCACGTTGGCGAGCACCGGCACCGTGCGGGCGATCCGGTCGAAGTCGTCGAGGGTGAGGGGGACGCCCGCGCGGCCCGCCATGGCGATCAGGTGGATGACGGCGTTGGTGGAGCCGCCGAGGCCGAGCACGGTGGTGACGGCGTCCTCGAAGGCGTCGGCGGTGAGGATGTCGCCCAGCCTCCGGTCCCGGTGGACCAGTTCGACGATCCGCAGTCCGGCCGCGGCCGCCATCCGGTCGTGCCCGGAGTCGACGGCCGGGATGCTGGAGGCGCCCGGGACGGTGACGCCGAGGGCCTCGGCGGCGGCGGTCAGCGTGGAGGCGGTGCCCATGGTCATGCAGTGGCCGGGCGAACGGGCCAGGCCGCTCTCCAGTTCCTGCATCTCGCAGTCGCCGATGAGGCCGGCCCGCTTGTCGTCCCAGTACTTCCACATGTCGGTGCCGGAACCGAGGGTCTCGCCGCGCCAGTGCCCGGGCAGCATGGGTCCGGCGGGCACGAACACCGCGGGCAGGTCGACGCCGGCGGCGCCCATCAGCAGGGCGGGCGTGGACTTGTCGCAGCCGCCCATCAGCACGGCGCCGTCGACCGGGTAGGAGCGCAGCAGTTCCTCGGTCTCCATGGCGAGGAGGTTGCGGTAGAGCATCGGGGTCGGCTTCTGGAAGGTCTCGCTGAGCGTGGAGACCGGGAATTCGAGGGGGAAGCCGCCCGCCTGCCAGACGCCGCGCTTGACGGCCTGGGCGCGGTCGCGCAGGTGGACATGGCAGGGGTTGATGTCGGACCAGGTGTTGAGGATCGCGATGACCGGCTTGCCGAGGTGCTCCTCCGGCAGGTAGCCGAGCTGGCGGGTGCGGGCGCGGTGGCTGAAGGAGCGCAGCCCGTCCGTGCCGTACCACTGGTGACTGCGCAGTTCCCCGGGGGGCTTCCGCTGCTGGGTGCCGGGCGGCTGCTGCGCTCCGGGGGACTTCGGCTCTGTTCCGTGAGACGTGGGCTCTGTTCCGGGAGATGTGGGCTCTGTTCCGGGAGATGTGGGCTCTGTTCCGGGCTTCATATCGACCATCCGGCGGCGATGGCGGCGACCTCGGCGCGCTCGCTCTCGGGCAGGGGCTTGCTCGGCGGGCGGACCTCCCGCCGGCACAGGCCGAGGGAGGCGAGGGCCTCCTTGACCACGGTGACGTTGTTGGCGGAGCCGCCGGCGGCGCGCAGCTCCTCGAAGCGGCGGATCTGCTCCCAGACCTTCATGGCGCCCGGGTAGTCGCCCGAGCGAAGCGCTTCGATCATGTTCAGCGAAACGGCCGGGGCGACGTTCACAAGCCCCGAGGTGAAGCCGGTGGCACCCGCGCTGAAGTACGAGGGCGCGTACGGCTCGGCCAGGCCCGCGACCCAGACGAAGCGGTCGAGACCGGCGTCGCGGGCGAAGGCGGCGAACCTGGCGGCGTCCGGGACGGCGTACTTCACGCCGACGACGTTGGGGCAGTCGTCGGCGAGTTCGGCGAGGCGGGCGCCGGGGAGCTGCGCGTTGCGGAGGTAGGGCACGACGCCGAGCTCGGGCACGGCCCGGGCGATCGCGCGGTGGTAGTCGACCCAGCCGTCCTGGGAGACGTAGGGGTGGACGGGCTGGTGGACCATCACCATCGCGGCGCCCAGGTCCCGGGCGTGCCGGGCGGAGGCGACCGCGGTCGGCACGTCGTGGCCGACGCCGACCAGGATCGTCGCGCGCCCGCCCGCCTCCTCGATCGTCAGCTCGGTGACGAGGCGGCGCTCGGCCGGGTCGAGGGCGTAGAACTCGCCCGTGTTGCCGTTCGGGGTGAGGGTTCTGATGCCGGCGTCGAGGAGTCGACGCAGCAGGGCCCGGTGGGTGGCCCGGTCGACGGAGCCGTCCTCGGCGAACGGGGTCACCGGGATCGCCACCACGTCGGCCAGGGCCGCCCGCTGGCTCTCGAACGTCGCTGTCATGCCTGACCGTCCTCTTCCTGGGCCGGGATCCCCGCTGAGGGGAAGGCCCGCTCGACGAACGACGCGATGTGCGCGTGGAGGGCGCGGGCCGCGGCCTCCGCGTCACCGGTGAGGGCGAGGCGCAGGATCTCCTGGTGCTCGCCGGCCTCCCGTTCCCAGGAGGGGACGGCGGCCCAGGCGACGGCGGAGACGAGGGCCGCCTGGTCGCGGACCTCGTCCAGCATCCGGCCGAGCAGCGGGTTGCCGCACGGCAGGTACAGGGCGCGGTGGAACTCGCGGTTGGCGAGGGACCGTTCGGCCGTGTCCGTGGCCCGGTCGGCGCGGGCGAGCGCGTCGCGGGCCGCGTCCAGGGAGGCTCCCCGGCGCACCGCCCGCCTGAGTGCCTCGGGCTCCAGGAGGAGCCGGACGTCGTAGACCTCGCGTGCCATGTCCGCGTCCACCATGCGCACCGTGACGCCCTTGTACTGGCTCATCACGACCAGTCCGGTACCGGCCAGCGTCCTGAGCGCCTCGCGCACGGGGGTCTTGGAGACCCCGAACTGTGCGGCGAGGTCGGTCTCGACGAGGGCCTGGCCGGGTGTCAGCCGGCCGGTGAGGATGCGGCGTTTGATCTCCTCCAGCACGTACTGCGTGCGGGAGGGGATCGGCGTGGGCACAGAGGTCATGCGCGCCTCTCGGATATCGCGTATCGCGTCTCATATATGACGTACGGAGTACGACGCGTTGAAGGTAAGAGGGGCGCGCGGCCGCGTCAATGCTTCTGACAGAAGGAAGTTGAGCGGAGTCCGCCCTTCCCGGTCGGGACGGTGCCCGCGGACATGGGCCTCCGCCCGATGCCGTCACCCGGGCCTCAGGCGGGCTGGCCAGGTATGACGACGGCGAGCACGAAACACTCCTCGGGACCGCGGCGGCGTTTGCGGGCCGCCCGTGTCCTGCGCGACCGCGACGCGGCCCTGCACCTGGCCGGGGTGGTGGTGTCCGGGTTCGGCAGCTCGGCGCTGTGACTGGCGGCCGGTGTGGGGGTGAAGGACCTCACCGGCTCGGACGCACTGGCGGCGATGTGCATGCTCGCGCTGTGGGCGCCGGCGCTCGTGGGCCCCGCACCGGGCACGCTGGTGGACCGCGTCCGCCGCAGGCCCCTGCTGATCGGCACGAGTCTGCTGACGTCCTGCCTGCTGCTGACGCTCTTCGCGGTCGACTCGCGGGGCACGCTGTGGCTGCTGTTCGCGGTGCTGTTCGGGTACGGCGCGGCGGGCGTCGTCCACGACGCGGCCGAGTCGGCGCTCGTCGCCGCCGCCGCCGGCCGGGGCGGTTCTGTACACGGCGTACGGCGGGCCGGCCGTGGCCCTGCTGGACGCGGTGACGTGCGTACGGGCGGCCGGCGTCTACGCCGCCCTGCGGGTGCGCGAGGCGCCACCGGAGCGGCCCTCGGCGGGCCGGCCCGGTCCTGCTGCTGCCCGCGGTGGGCGCCGTACTGCTGACGACGGCACTGGTGCTGTCGCCGGCCGGCGGGCGGGGCGGCCGGTGAACGCCGGGGCCCGGATCGGACGCGTGCGGCCCGGCCGACGCGTCCGACGCATCGGCGCGGGCGCACGCCCGTTCGCCCCTCACACCTCCGCAAGCCCCGCCCGCACCGCCTCCAGGTCCGCGTCCGAGGCCAACCCCGCGTGGTACAGCCGCAGTTCCGTCGCACCGAGGGCGCGGGCGCGGGCCGCGTCGGCGGCGAGGGTGCGGGGGCTGCCGCCCATGCCGGAGACGACCGTGAGGTTGGCGGCGAGGACGGTGCCGGGCCGGGCCTGTGCGGCGAACGGCGTCAGCAGGTCCGCGCCGCCCGTGCACGGCACGGTCACGCCGTCCACGACGGACAGGACGTGGGCGGGGTCGACGCCGGCGTTGGCACCGCAGTGGTAGGACACCGGGTCGGCGTGCATCAGTACCTGGAAACCGTCGGGCGCGGCGGCCCGGACGGCGGCGACCGCCGCCTCCTGGAGTGTGCGGGCCCGTTCGTCGCGCCATGCTCGGGTGGCGTCCGCCGCGGCCCGGCCCAGCAGTCTGCCGACGCCCGCCCAGCCGCCGTCCGAGGGGGCCGTCCCCCGCCAGACGGGTTCCAGCGCGGTGCGCACGGCGGCGGCCAGTTCACCGGGGTCCAGGCCGTGGGCGCCGTATCCCTCCCGGCAGTTCGGACAGAAGCAGAGGGACATCAGGTACTGGCCCGCGTCCCCGAGGGCGACGCCGGCGGTCTTGTCGTGGGCGTGCAGGTGGGCGAGCCCGTACCAGCCCAGCGACTCCAGTTCGGTGCCGCGCGCCCCGGGCCGTACCGCCGCCTCGGCGGCCAGACCGGTGAGGTGGGAGCGGGTGGCGGGCTGCGCGATGCAGGGCGCCCAGGGGTAGCGGTCGCCGTAGGCGTTGACGACGGAGGTGTGCGGATGCTCGGCGCCGAGGCGGGAGTTGTGGGCCAGGACGACCCAGGTGTGCACCTCCAGGCCCGCCTCCGCGAGGGCGGCGGCGGCCTCCCCGTACGCGTCGCCGGGCGCCCAGTCGCCGGACTCGTACGGGCGCAGGTCGCGGCCCTTCCAGCGGGCGGCGTCCGGCGGGTAGAGGACGGCGGCGTACTCGGCGGTGACGACGCGGTGACGCGGGTGGCGGGGGGTGAGGGCGCGGGTGGAGTGGTAGGCGGCGGCGAGCGTCACCTGCGCCACGCCGAGGTCCGCGACGCGGGCGGCGGCTTGCGGGTCGTCGTTGACGTCCCAGGGGTAGACGAACGCCGATGCCTTCACCGGCCGTTCCTTTGCCGGAGCAGCGATGTCTTCACTGGCCGTTCCCCTTCCCGGAGCAGCGATGCCTTCACTTGCCGTCCCCTTCCCGGAGCAGGGCGAGTCCCCGCTCGGTGATCCGGGCGAGCTGCTTCACGTGGTCCTCGGCCGGTTCCTGCAGCGGCGTCCGCACCTCCCCCACGTCCAGGCCGCGCAGCCGTACGCCCGCCTTGACCAGGGCGACGGCGTATCCGCGTCCCTGGGCGCGCAGTTCGACGAACGGCCGGTAGAAGCCGTCGAGCAGACGGTGCACCGCGGCCTCGTCGCCCGTGCGCAGCGCCCGGTGGAAGGCGAGGGCGATCTCGGGGGCGAAGCAGAAGGCGGCGGAGGAGTAGAGGGTGACGCCGAGCGCGCGGTAGGAGAGCTGGGTCTGTTCGGCGGTCGGGAGTCCGTTGAAGTACAGGAACTCCTCGCCGGGCGCCTCCGTGCGGACCGCGCTGATGATCCGCTGCAGGAGGTCGAGGTCGCCGAGCCCGTCCTTGAGGCCGACGACGCCGTCCGTGCGGGCGAGTTCGACGACGCTGCGCGGTGTGAAGACGGCGTTGTCGCGCTGGTAGACGACCACGGGCAGGGCGGTCGCGGCGGCCACCTCGCGGTAGTGCCGCACCAGACCCTCCTGCCCGGCGATCACCAGGTAGGGCGGCATGGCGAGCAGACCGTCGGCGCCGGCCTCCTCGGCGAGGCGGGCGTAGCGCACGGCGAGGGCGGTGCCGTAGCCCGCGCCCGCCAGCACCGGCACCCGGCCCGCCGCCTCCTCGACGGCCGCGCGGACGCAGGCCTGGAACTCCTCCGGCGTCAGGGCGTGGAACTCGCCGGTGCCGCAGCACGCGAACACGGCGGCGGCACCGTCCTCGACCCCGCGGCGCACATGGGCGCGGTAGACGTCGAGGTCGACTCCGCCGTCGGGGCCGTAGGGGGTGACGGGGAAGAAGAGTGGCCCGGTGGGCGCGGTGAGCCGGGCGGCGAGAGGGGCTGAGGTCACGGGCGCTCCCCATTCCGGATGCATGGCGGCCGTCATGTCCGGCCAGGCCAGGGACAGTCGTCGGAGCCGGTCGTCGGACATCGGCTCATCAGACATCATATGCATGATCTGTGTCTATATCTATGAACGCGACCACGCTAAGCCGCCCCTCGAACACCGTCAAGCAGACGCCCCCCCTTGACGCTCGATCACCCGTTCCTTAGCGTGTCCACGCTTATGAACGCCAGGCACGCATTCGTACGCTTGCCGTTGCTCCAGCAGACCGTTGTTCCAGACCGTCACTCCAGCAGATCCAGGAGTCCCGAGGATGCCCGCTTCCCGCACCGTCCTGCTCACCGGCGCCGCCGGCGGCCTCGGCACCCTGATGCGGGACCTGCTCCCCGGCCACGGCCACGAGCTGCGCCTGCTCGACATGCGCCCCGTCGAGGGCGCGCCGGAGGCGATCGTCGCCGACCTCGCCGACCGGGACGCCCTGCGCGAGGCGGTCCGGGGCGTCGACGCGATCGTCCACCTCGCGGGCATCTCCCTGGAGGCCTCCTTCGACAAGATCCTGGCGGCCAACATCCAGGGCACGTACAACCTGTACGAGGCCGCCCGCGAGGAAGGTGTCGGCCGCGTCGTGTTCGCCTCCTCCAACCACGCCGTCGGCTACACCCCGCGCCCCCGCGGCGACGACCCCCTCATCCCGATCGACACGCCGCGCCGCCCCGACACGTTCTACGGCCTGTCCAAGTGTTTCGGCGAGGACCTCGCCCAGCTCTACTGGGACAAGCACGGCATCGAGACCGTCTCCGTCCGGATCGGCTCCTGCTTCCCGGAGCCGACCAGCGTGCGCATGCTCTCGGTGTGGATGAGCCCCGCGGACGGCGCCCGCCTCTTCCACGCGGCGCTCACCGCGGAGGGCGTGGGGCACACCGTCGTCCACGGCTCCTCCGCCAACACCCGCCTGTGGTGGGACCTGACCTCCGCGCGGGCGCTCGGTTACGCACCGCAGGACGACTCCGAGCCGTACGCCGAAAAGCTCCTCGCCGAGCAGGGTGAACTGGACCCGGGCAACCCGGCCCACACGTGTTTGGGCGGCCCCTTCCTGACCGACCCCCCGATCTGGCCGTACTGACCGGAAGACGCCCCCGGCGGACCCCGCGCGGGGCGGGCGGGCACCGAACGGGCCCGTCCATCCCCGCATGCGGGCATCCGCGCTGCCCGTTCTCACCCCGCCCACCGCCGCCTCCCTGGTCCAAGACGGGCACCCAGCGCCGGAAACGGGCACACACGGGCAGTATCGGCTCCGCAACAGGCCTGGTCAGTGCCGCGCGGCCGCTGTAAAACATCTCCCAAGGGCCGACCGGGCCCGAACGGGCAACCACACGGCGACGAGGCGGTGAGGCAGGTGTTCGGCATGGGCACGAGGACGGCGGAGGAACGCCAGCGCGAGATCGTGCGCGTCGCCCGGGCCACCGGCTCGGTCGACGTGACCGCGCTCGCCGCCGAACTGGGCGTCGCCAAGGAGACCGTACGACGGGACCTGCGCGCCCTGGAGGACCACGGCCTGGTCCGCCGCACCCACGGCGGCGCCTACCCGGTGGAGAGCGCCGGATTCGAGACCACGCTCGCCGTCCGCGCCACCAGCCACGTACCGGAGAAGCGCAGGATCGCCTCCGCCGCGGCCGACCTGCTCGGCGACGCGGAGACGGTCTTCGTCGACGAGGGCTTCACCCCCCAGCTCATCGCCGAAGCGCTGCCCCGGGACCGTCCGCTGACCGTGGTCACCGCGTCCTTGCCGGTCGCCGGCGCACTCGCCGAGGCCGAGCACACCTCCGTCCTGCTGCTCGGCGGCCGGGTCCGCCCGGGCACCCTGGCCACCGTCGACCACTGGACGACCAAGATGCTGGCCGGCTTCGTCATCGACCTGGCGTTCATCGGTGCCAACGGCATCTCCCGCGAGCACGGCCTCACCACCCCCGACCCCGCGGTCAGCGAGGTCAAGACGCAGGCCGTCCGCGCCGCACGCCGCACCGTGTTCGCGGGCGCGCACACCAAGTTCGGGGCGGCGAGCTTCTGCCGCTTCGCGGAGATCGGCGCCCTGGAGGCCATCGTCACCAGCACCCTGCTGCCCACGGCCGAGGCACACCGCTACTCCCTGCTCGGACCCCAGGTCATCCGCGTCTGAGCAGACCCGCCCCGCTCCCCGCACCACCCTCAGCAAGCCATCCTCACACCTTTCTTTCCCTCAATGCCCCATACCTCCCCATATGTTCAGGAGCGATCCATGCGAACCCAGAGCCGACGGCGGCCGCGAGCCACACTCGCCATGGCCGCCGCAGGGACGCTGCTCGCCCCGCTGCTCTCCGGCTGCTGGGTCGGGGCGGGCGGCGCCGGATCCGGCGGCAACGCCATCAACGTCCTGATGGTGAACAACCCGCAGATGGTCGAGTTGCAGAAGCTCACCGCCGATCACTTCACGAAAGAGACCGGCATCAAGGTGAACTTCACGGTCCTGCCGGAGAACGACGTCCGCGACAAGATCAGCCAGGACTTCGCCAACCAGGCCGGCCAGTACGACGCCGCCACCCTCTCCAACTACGAGATACCGATCTACGCCCGCAACGACTGGCTGCACGAGATGGACTCCTACGTCGCGAAGGACGCGGCCTACGACGAGCAGGACATCCTCGGCCCGATGCGCGAGTCCCTCACGGGCGACGACGGCAAGCTCTACGGCCAGCCCTTCTACGGCGAGTCGTCCTTCCTGATGTACCGCAAGGACCTGTTCGCCAAGGCGGGCCTCGAGATGCCCGAGCACCCCACCTGGACGCAGGTGGCCGGGTTCGCCGAGAAGCTCGACGGTTCCCAGCCCGGCATGAAGGGCATCTGCCTGCGCGGACTGCCCGGCTGGGGCGAGATCATGGCACCGCTGACCACGGTCGTGAACACCTTCGGCGGCACCTGGTTCGACACGGACTGGCAGGCCCGGCTCGACTCCCCCGAGTGGGAGAAGGCGACCAAGTTCTATGTCGACCTGGTCCGTGAGCACGGCGAGTCCGGTGCCGCCCAGTCCGGCTTCGCCGAGTGCCTGAACAACATGACCCAGGGCAAGGTCGCCATGTGGTACGACGCCACCTCCGCGGCCGGCTCCCTGGACGCCGCGGACTCCCCGGTCAAGGGCAAGGTCGGCTACGCGCCCGCCCCGGTGGAGAAGACGGACTCCTCCGGCTGGCTCTACACCTGGGCGTGGGGCATCCAGAAGGCCTCCCGCAACTCCGAGAAGGCCTGGAAGTTCGTCTCCTGGGCGTCCAGCAAGGAGTACGAGCAGCTGGTCGGCGACGAGTTCGGCTGGTCCAACGTCCCGGCCGGCAAGCGCGCCTCGACGTACGAGAACCCGGACTACGTCAAGGAGGCCGCCGCCTTCCAGGAGATGACGCGGAAGTCCATCGAGGGCGCCAAACCCAAGGATCCCGGCGTGCAGCCGCGGCCCGCGCCCGGCATCCAGTTCGTCGGCATCCCCGAGTTCACCGACCTCGGCACCAAGGTCTCCCAGGAGATCAGCGCGGCCATCGCCGGACGCCAGTCCGTCGACGAGGCCCTGAAGAAGTCCCAGCAGCTCGCCGAGCAGATCTCCGAGGAGTACGAGGGACGATGACCGCCACGACCACGGCCCCCTCGGCCGCACCCGACGCCACCCGCCCCGCCGTCCGACCGCCGTCCGACCGGCTGCGCGCCTGGGCCACCCGTGCCCCGCTCCTCCCCGCCCTGATCTTCATGATCGTGGTCACCCAGCTGCCCTTCGTGGCCACGCTGGTGATCTCCTTCTTCGACTGGAACGCCCTCTACCCGGACGCCCGCAGCTTCGCCGGCTTCGGCAACTACGGCGACGTCCTCGGCGACGCCGCGCTGCGCAAGTCGGTGTGGACGACGATCCTGCTGACGGTGGCGGTCGTCCTGGCCAGCCTGGTGCTCGGCCTGGCCCTCGCCCTGCTGCTCGACCGGAAGTTCAAGGGCCGCGGCGTGGTCCGCACCCTGCTGATCGCCCCGTTCCTGGTGGTCCCGGTGGCGGCGGCCCTGCTGTGGAAGCACGTCCTCTACAACCCCGAGTACGGCCTGCTGAACGGCCTGCTGCACTACGTGGGCGGACCGCAGCCGGACTGGATCTCCAACACCCCGCTGATCGCGGTCGAGTTGTCCCTGGTCTGGCAGTGGACACCGTTCATGATGCTCATCCTGCTGGCCGGGCTGCAGAGCCGGGACCAGCAGCAGATCGAGGCCGCCCGGGTGGACGGCGCGGGCGACTGGCAGATCTTCGTCCACCTCACCCTGCCGCACCTGCGCCGCTACCTGGAACTGGGCGCCCTGCTCGGCTCGATCTACATCGTGCAGAACTTCGACGCGGTCTTCACCATCACGTCCGGCGGCCTGGGCACGGCCAACCTGCCCTACACCGTCTACCAGAGCTTCTACCAGGCCCACGAGAACGGCCTCGCGTCGGCCGCGGGCGTCCTGGTCGTCATCGGTTCGATCATCATCGCCACCTTCGCCCTGCGCGTGGTGTCGTCCCTGTTCCGCGAGGAGGTCGGCCGCGCATGAGCGCCACCGCCGTACGACCCGCCACCACCGGCGCCACGACCGAACGCCCCCGCACCCGCCGCAAGGCCGGGACCGGCCTCGGCCTGGTGGCCTGGCTCGCGGGCATCGTCTTCTTCCTGCCCATCGCCTGGATGGCGCTGACCTCCTTCCACTCGGAGTCGGACGCCGCCACCAACCCGCCGTCCTTCGCGGCGTCGCTGACCCTGGACGGCTACCGCGAGTTCTTCGGCGCGGGCGGCGGTGCCAGCCCCTGGCCCGCGCTGATCAACTCGGCCGTGGCGTCGATCGCCTCGACCCTCTTCGTCCTGGTCCTGGCCCTGCCCGCCGCCTACGCCCTGTCCATCCGCCCGGTGAAGAAGTGGACGGACGTCCTCTTCTTCTTCCTCTCCACCAAGATGCTGCCGGTGGTGGCGGGCCTGCTGCCGATCTACCTGTTCGCGAAGAACACCGACATGCTGGACAACATCTGGCTGCTGGTCATCCTCTACACGTCGATGAACCTGCCGATCGCGGTCTGGATGATGCAGTCCTTCCTGGCCGAGGTCCCGGTCGCGATCATCGAGGCGGCCCGGGTGGACGGCGCGAAGCTGCCGACGATCCTGGCTCGCGTGGTCGCCCCGATCGCCCTGCCCGGCATCGCCGCCACCTCCCTGATCTGCTTCATCTTCAGCTGGAACGAACTGCTCTTCGCCCGGGTTCTGACGGGTGTGGTCGCCGAGACCGCCCCCGTCTTCCTGACCGGCTTCATCACCAGCCAGGGGCTCTTCCTGGCCAAGGTGTGCGCCGCGTCGCTCGTCATCTCCCTGCCGGTGCTCGCCGCGGGGTTCGCCGCCCAGGACAAACTGGTCCAGGGCCTGTCGTTGGGAGCCGTGAAATGAAGGCCGCCGTCATCGAGTCCGTGGGCCGCGCCGTCGTCACCGACGTCCCCGACCCGACCCCGGGGCCGCGCCAGGTCGTCGTCGAGGTCGCCGCCTGCGGCCTGTGCGGCACCGACCTGCACATCCTGCAGGGCGAGTTCGCCCCCAAGCTCCCGATCGTGCCGGGCCACGAGTTCGCCGGCGAGGTGGTCGGTGTCGGCACCCAGGTGACGGAGGTGGCGGTCGGCGACCAGGTCGCGGTGGACCCCTCCCTCTACTGCTACGAGTGCCGCTACTGCCGTACCGGCCACAACAACCTCTGCGAACGCTGGGCGGCCATCGGCGTCACGACGGCGGGCGGCGCGGCCCAGTACGCGGTGGCACCGGTGGCGAACTGCGTGAAGCTCCCCGAGCACGTCCGCACCCAGGACGCGGCCCTGATCGAGCCGCTGTCCTGCGCCGTCCGCGGTTACGACGTCCTCCAGTCCCGCCTCGGCGCCCACGTACTGATCTACGGCTCCGGCACGATGGGCCTGATGATGCTGGAGCTGGCCAAGCGCACCGGCGCGGCCAGCGTCGACATGGTCGACCTCAACCCGGCCCGCCTGGAGACGGCCCGCGGCCTCGGTGTCTCGGCCTCGGCCGCGACGCCGGACGAGCTGGACCGCCCGCAGGGCTGGGACCTGGTCATCGACGCCACAGGCAACGCGGCGGCGATCCAGGACGGCCTGGACCGGGTCGCCAAGGCGGGCACCTTCCTCCAGTTCGGCGTCGCCGACTACGCGACGCGCGTCCAGATCGACCCGTACCGCATCTACAACCAGGAGATCACCATCACGGGTTCGATGGCCGTCCTGCACAGCTACGAACGCGCCGCGGAACTCTTCGCGAACGGCGCCCTCGACCCCGACGTCTTCATCAGCGACCGCATCGAGCTGGAGAACTACCCGGAGGCGCTGGAGCAGTTCGCGGCGGGAGTGGGCCGCAAGATCGTGGTCGTGCCCTAGGTCTCCTCGGCCGACGGCCGGTATCTCCGGCCCGTCCGGCGTCTGAGGACGAGGCCGAAGGCCGGCAAGGGGGTCCGGGGGCGCAGCCCCCAGGGACGGGATGGGGC
>NZ_JACBYP010000015.1 GCF_018982965.1 Streptomyces mayonensis
CCCACCCTTCCCTGCCCGCCCCTGCCCTGTCACTGGGAGCTTCACCATGGCCGGAATATCCCGAAACGCGGCATTCGCGATCGCCGCCTCCGCCTCCCTCGCCCTGCTCGCCACCGCCTGTACCGGCCAGTCCGGGACCGGCGCCTCCGACGACCCGGACGCCGAGACGACCCTCACCTTCTGGCACGGCTGGAGCGCCCCCGCCGAGGTGGAGGCCGTCCAGGCCAACGTGGACCGCTTCGAGAAGGCCCACCCCAACATCAAGGTGAAGGTCGTCGGGAACATCAACGACGACAAGCTCAACCAGGCCCTGCGCGCGGGCGGTTCGAGCGGTCCCGACGTGGTGTCCTCGTTCACCACCTCCAACATCGGCAAGTTCTGTTCCTCGGGCGCCTTCCTCGACCTGAAGCCCTTCGTCGAGAAGTCCGAGCTGGACCTGGACGCGCTCATCCCGAAGCCGATGCTGGAGTACACGCAGTTCGAGGGCACCCGCTGCGCCCTGCCGCTGCTCGGCGACGCCTACGGCCTCTACTACAACAAGGACGCCTTCGAGGCGGCCGGCATCAAGCAGCCACCCAAGACCTGGTCGGAGTTCGCCGACGTGGCGAAGAAGCTCACGAAGACCAAGGGCGACGGGTACGAGCAGCTCGGATTCATGCCCAACTACCACGGCTACGAGACCGTCGTCGACCACTACATGTCCCAGTGGGACCACGCCTACTTCGACGAGGACGGCAAGTCCAGCGTCGCCGAGGACCCGGCGTTCGCCGAGATGTTCACGTACCAGAAGAAGCTCGTCGACGACCTCGGCGGATTCGAGAAGCTGGAGAGGTACCGCAACACCTTCGGCGACGAGTGGGGCGCCAAGCACCCCTTCCACACCGGCCAGGTGGCGATGCAGCTGGACGGCGAGTGGCGGCTCGGCATGGCGAAGGACGCGGGTGCCGGCTTCGAGATCGGCACCGCGCCGATGCCCGTCGCCGACGACGAGGCGGACGAGTACGGCAAGGGATTCCTCTCCGGCACCGTCATGGGCATCGCCCCGCACAGCGAGAAGCAGAACGCCGCGTGGGAGCTGGTGAAGTACATGACGACCGACACCGAGGCCGTCGTCGCCTTCTCCAACGCCATCCGCAACGTGCCCTCCACCTTCCCGGCCCTGAAGTCGCCCGACCTGAAGGCCGACCCGGAGTTCAAGACCTTCCTGGACATCGCCCAGCACCCGGAGTCCAACTCCCCGCCGGCCTCCGTCAACGGCGCCACGTACCAGCTGACCCTCCAGGACTTCGGCTACCAGTACGAGTCGGGCAAGGTGAAGGACCTGAAGGCGGGGCTCGAGAAGACCGCCGCGCAGATCGACCGCGACATCGAGCAGACGAAGTAACGGTCCATGGCCATCAACACGCTCCGCGCGAAGCGCCGTTCCTCGGCGCTTCGGACGGCGGCCTTCATGTCGCCCTGGCTCGTCGGGTTCGGCGTCTTCTTCGCCTACCCGCTGGTGTCCACCGTGTACTTCTCGCTGATGAAGTACGACGGCTTTGGCGTCCCGGAGTTCCGGGGCCTGGAGAACTGGACGTACGTCTTCCAGGACTACCCGCTCTTCTGGCCCGCGCTGCGCAACACCCTCTGGCTGGTCCTGGTGATGGTGACCTGCCGGGTGGTGTTCGGGCTCGGGGTCGGGCTGCTCATCACGAAGATCAAGACGGGTGCCGGGGTCTTCCGCACCCTCTTCTACCTGCCCTACCTCGCCCCGCCCGTCGCCGCGACGCTCGCCTTCGTCTTCCTCCTCAACCCCGGTACGGGGCCGGTCAACTCCGTCCTGGAAGGGCTCGGGGTCCCGGCGCCCGGCTGGTTCACGGACTCCGCCTGGTCCAAGCCGGCGCTGACCGCGCTCGCCGTGTGGGGCGTGGGCGACCTGATGGTGATCTTCATGGCCGCGCTGCTCGACGTGCCCAAGGAGCAGTACGAGGCGGCCGAGCTGGACGGGGCGTCGTCCTGGCAGCGCTTCCGGTTCGTGACGCTGCCGAACATCTCGCCCATCGTGCTGTTCGCCGTGGTCACGGGCGTGATCCAGACCATGCAGTACTACACGCAGCCGCTGGTCGCCGGGAAGGTCGCCTCCGGGATCATCGGCGGCTCCGGGCAGTCCTTCGAACCCGGCTATCCCGACAAGTCGACCCTGACCCTCCCCCAGCTCGTCTACAACCTCGGCTTCCAGCGCTTCGACTACGGCGCCGCCTGCGTGGTCGCGCTCGTGCTGTTCGCGCTGGCCATGGCGTTCACGGCGCTGCTGATGCGCCGCCGGGGCGGTCTGATCCAGGCAGGTGACCGATGACCCCGGTATCGACCGTCCAGGTTCCGGCGCGGCCCGTGCCGGCCGGCGGGCAGCCGCCCGCCGAGGAGCGCGTCGCGCGCAGACGCGTCCTGCTGGAGTGGATCGCCGTCCACTCCCTCGGCGTGGCCGCCGCCCTCTTCTTCACGCTGCCGTTCGTGTTCGTGGTGCTCACCTCGCTGATGAGCGACCAGCAGGCCCTCACCCGCGACCTGTGGCCGCACACCTGGGAGTGGGGCAACTACCGCACCGTCCTGGACACGCCGGGCTTCCTCACCTGGTGGAAGAACACGCTGCTCTACGCGGGGCTCGGCACCGTCCTGACCGTCGCCTCGTCGGTCCCGGTGGCGTACGCGCTCGCCAAGTTCCGCTTCCGGGGGCGGCACCTGTCCCTGATGCTGGTGATCTCGATGATGATGCTGCCCCCGCAGGTGGTCATCATCCCGATGTACCTGTTCTGGGCGAAGCAGCTGGACCTGTCCGGCACGCTGTGGCCGCTGATCATCCCGATGGCCTTCGGCGACGCGTTCTCCATCTTCCTGCTGCGCCAGTTCCTGCTGACCATCCCGGACGAGTACCTGGACGCGGCGAAGGTCGACGGCTGCGGGGAGCTGCGCACCCTGCTGAAGGTCGTCCTGCCGATGGCCAAGCCCGGCATCGCGGCCGTGGCCCTCTTCCAGTTCTTCTACGCCTGGAACGACTACTTCGGGCCCCAGATCTACGCCTCCGAGAACCCCGGCGCCTGGACGCTCTCCTACGGCCTGGAGTCCTTCAAGGGCGCCCACCACACCGACTGGAACCTCACCATGGCCGCGACCGTACTGGTCATGGCCCCCGTGATCCTCGTGTTCTTCTTCGCGCAGAAGGCGTTCGTCGAGGGCGTCACACTGACCGGAGTAAAGGGTTGATTGCTGTATGAAACTCACCGTGGTCGGCGGAGGTTCGACCTACACGCCCGAACTGATCGACGGCTTCGCCCGGTTGCGGGACACGCTGCCGGTGCAGGAGCTGGTCCTCGTCGATCCGGCGGCGGACCGGCTGGAGCTGGTCGGGGGCCTCGCCCGCCGCATCTTCGCCAGGCAGGGGCACAGCGGCCGGGTGGTCACCACCTCCGACCTGGACGCGGCCGTCGACGGCGCCGACGCCGTCCTGCTCCAGCTGCGCGTCGGCGGTCAGGCCGCCAGGCAGCAGGACGAGACCTGGCCGCTGGAGTGCGGCTGCGTCGGACAGGAGACGACCGGCGCCGGCGGCCTCGCCAAGGCGCTGCGCACGGTGCCGGTGGTGCTGGACATCGCCGAACGGGTGCGCCGGGCCAACCCGGACGCCTGGATCATCGACTTCACCAACCCGGTCGGCATCGTCACCCGCGCCCTGCTCCAGGCGGGGCACCGGGCGGTCGGACTGTGCAACGTGGCGATCGGGCTGCAGCGCAAGTTCGCCGGGCTGCTCGGGGTGGCACCGGCCGACGTCCACCTGGACCACGTCGGCCTCAACCACCTCACCTGGGAGACCGGCGTCCGCCTCGGCGGCCCCGAGGGCGAGGACGTACTGCCCCGGCTGCTCGCCGAGCACGGGGACACGGTCGCCGCCGGCCTGCGGCTGCCCCGCCCGCTCCTGGACCGCCTCGGCGTCGTCCCCTCCTACTACCTGCGCTACTACTACGCCCACGACGAGGTCGTCGACGAGCTGCGCACCAAGCCGTCCCGCGCCGCCGAGGTGGCGGAGATGGAGCGGCGGTTGCTGGACATGTACGGCGACCCGGCCCTGGACGAGAAGCCCGCGCTGCTCGCCGAACGCGGCGGCGCCTACTACTCCGAGGCCGCCGTGGACCTCGCCGCCGCCCTGCTCGGCGGCACGGGCTCCCCGTACCAGGTGGTGAACACCTACAACCGGGGCACGCTGCCCTTCCTCCCCGACGACGCGGTGATCGAGGTGCCGGCCGCGGTGGGCGGCAAGGGTGCCGCACCGCTGCCGGTGGCGGACGTGGACCCGCTGTACGCGGGCCTGACGGCGAACGTGACGGCCTACGAGGACCTCGCCCTGGACGCCGCCCTGCGCGGCGGCCGGGACCGGGTCTTCCGGGCGCTGCTCGCCCACCCGCTCGTCGGCCAGTACGCGTACGCCGAGCAGCTCACCGACCGGCTGATCGCACACAACCGGGAGCACCTGGCGTGGGCCTGACCGCAAGCGTCCTCGCCGTCGACGCGGGCAACAGCAAGACCGACGTGGCCGTGGTGACGGCCGGGGGCGACGTCCTCGCCACCGCGCGCGGCGGGGGTTTCCGTCCGCCGGCCGACGGTGTCGAACAGGCCGTCGACGCCCTGGCGGAGGCGGTGACGCGGGCCTTCGCGGCGGCCGGCGTCACCTCCGTCGAGCACGTGTCGGCGTGCCTGGCCAACGCCGACCTGCCCGTGGAGGAGGAGCAGCTGGCCGCCGCGCTGCACGCGCGCGCGTGGGGCGCGCGGGTCGACGTGCGCAACGACACCTTCGCGATCCTGCGGGCCGGTGTCGCCGAGCCGCTGGGCGTCGCCGTCGTGTGCGGGGCCGGCGTCAACTGCGTCGGCATGCGCCCCGACGGCCGCACCGCCCGCTTCCCGGCCATCGGCCGCATGTCCGGCGACTGGGGCGGCGGCTGGGGGCTGGCCGAGGAGGCGCTGTGGCACGCCGCGCGCGCGGAGGACGGTCGCGGCGGGCCGACGGAACTGGCCCGCACCCTGCCGGCCCACTTCGGGCTCGGCTCGATGCAGGCCCTGATCGAGGCCCTGCACCTGCGGCACGTGGAGCCCGCGCGGCGGCACGAGCTGACGCCGGTGCTGTTCGCCACGGCGGCCGGCGGCGACCCGCTCGCGCGGTCGGTCGTGGACCGGCAGGCCGAGGAGGTGGTGGCGATGGCCACGGTCGCGCTGACCCGCCTCGACCTGCTCGCCGAACCGGTGCCGGTGCTGCTGGGCGGCAGCGTCCTGGCGGCCCGGCACCCCCAACTCGACGACCGCATACGGGAGCTGCTGGCGCACCGCGCCCCCAAGGCGGTGCCGAGGGTGGTGACGGAGCGGCCCGTACTGGGCGCCGTACTGCTGGGCCTGGACGGGGTCGGCGCGGCGCCGACCGCCCACGCGCGCGTACGGGAGCACTTCGCCGCCTGAGCCGCCACTGCCCGAGCCGCCCCCTCGAGTCGCCGGCCGCCCATGAACACGTCCCCGGAACCGAACCGGTTCCGGGGACGTGTTCATGGGCAGGGGTGAGGCGTGCACCGGGTACATATCAAGATCGGGGCGAAGGCCGATGCGTATGTCGGTGCGGGCAGCGATACTTGCGGCGACGGATGACCACGGGGGAGGTCAGTGGTGACTCAATCGCCGAGGGGAAGCGGCAGCGGCAGCGCGAGACCGCCGGGCGCCGGCGTGCCCGCCCCGCCCGCCGTACCGCCGCAGTCCGGGCCGCCGCAGTCCGGGTCGGCGGAGCAGCGGCGGCCGGGCCCCGGTGCGCCCGCCGCGGCCACGCCACCGCCCGTCCCGCCGTCCCCGGAGCCGCGCCGTACCGCCTTCGCCGAGGGCGTGGACCGGCTGCGCGCGGCGGCCGTCACCGAGCCGGGCCGGCTGCGCATCATCGGCGCGCTGCTCGCCGCGCTCGTCGTCGCCTTCGGCACCGTCACCGCCTGGCAGATGAACGAGCGGTCGCTGGCCGCCGACGACGTACTCACCCGCAGCCAGCCGCTCACGTCCGACGCGGCCGACATCTACCGGTCCCTGGCCGACGCCAACACGGCGGCCTCCAGCGGCTTCCTGGCCGGCGGGCAGGAGACCCGGGAGTCACGGGAGCGGTACGAGAAGGGCATCCGCGCGGCGGCCGAGGGGCTCGTCACGGCCGCCGCGGCCTCCGACGCCGACTCCCCCTCCGCCGCGACCATCACCGAGCTGAACCGGCTCCTGCCCGAGTACAAGGGCCTCGTCGAGCGCGCCCGCACCTACAACCGGCAGGGCTTCCCCGTCGGCGGCGCCTATCTGCGCTACGCCAACGAGAAGATGCAGCAGGACATGCTCCCGGCCGCCGAGGACCTCTACCAGACGGAGAACGCGCGGCTGAGCGCCGACTACGCCGACGCCAGGCCCTACCCCTGGGCCGCGCTGGCGCTCGGTGTCCTGGCGCTCGCCGGGCTGTTCTGGGCGCAGTACCGCAACTACCGCCGCACCAACCGGGTGTTGAACCACGGCCTGGTCGCCGCCACCGCGACCGCCGCGATCGTCCTGCTCTGGCTGGTCGTCGGCCACAGCGTCGCACGCTCCGGCCTGGGCGACTCCTACGACCACGGCGTACGCTCGCTGAACGTGCTGCACGACGCCCGTATCGCCTCCCTCAAGGCCCGTGGCAACGAGAACCTCACGCTGGTGGCGCGCGGCGCGGAGACCACGAAGGCGGGTGACGAGACGGTCGACGCCTACGACTTCGAGTTCGGGAAGAACATGGACGCGCTGGGCAAGGGCCTCGACGAGGCGGCGCGGCTGGCCGACGACGACACGGGCGGGCAGCCGGTCGCCGCGGCCACCGGCAACATGAAGGAGTGGAAGAAGCGCCACACCGCCGCCCGCGCGCAGGACGAGAACGGCAACTACCAGCAGGCCCTCGACCTGGTCATCGGCGGCAAGGGGGCGACGGTCGAGTGCTTCGACGGCGTCGACGCCTCGCTGGCCACCGCCCTCGGGCACGAGGAGCGGGAGTTCCGGCAGGCGGCGGGCGACGGCCTGGACGCGATGCGCCACCTGCCGCAGGGCGCCGGCGTCCTCGCGGGACTGGGCGCGGCCGGTGCGCTGCTGGGCATCGGCCGCAGGCTCTCGGAGTACCGGTGAGGGAGGGAGGCGCCAGGATGCGCGCACGCCGACTGCGGTCCGGCCTGAAGGGCTGGGGCGGGGTGGGGGCCATGGCGGTCGCCTGCGCCCTCGCCGTGGTCTTCGCCCTGCTCCTGCCGGTGGTCCGCTCGCCCGGCGACCCGGGCGGCACGGGCAACGGCCCGGGCGGGGGGTTCGGTTCGGACTCCGGTTCGGGCGGGCAGGGGGTCGCCCACGGCAGCCAGGCGCGGGCCGCCGAGGAGTGCACGGACCCGGAGAAGCAGACCCTGGCACCGGCCGACTCCGACGGCCCCGCCATCGACGCGATCCAGGGCCGCGAGGGCGAGAAGCGCAAGCTGGTCGTCGGCGTCGACCAGAACAGCTTCCGCTGGGGCTACCGCGACCCGAACAGCCGCGGCGCCGCCCAGCTGGAGGGCTTCGACATCGACCTGGTGCACCGCATCGCCGAGGACATCCTCGGCGACGAGGACGCGGTGCAGTTCAAGGCGATCCCCACCGACCAGCGCATACCGGCCATCCGGGACGGCCGGGTCGACATGGTGGTGCGCACGATGACCATCAACTGCGACCGCCTCGAGGACGTCGCCTTCTCCGCCCCCTACTTCCGCACCGGCCAGCAGGTGCTCGCCCCCAAGTCCTCGGACATCACCGGGTACGACGGCACGCTGGCCGGCAAGAGGATCTGCACGGCGGCCGGTTCCACCGCGCTGAGCACGCTGGAGCAGGACCGCGAGGACGGCGGACTCGCCGCCGGCGCCGACCTGAGCACCACCGTGCCCAACCAACTGGACTGCCTGGTGCGCCTCCAGCTCGGCGAGGTCGACGCGGTCGTCACCGACGGCGCGCTCGCCGCGAGCCAGGCAGCGCAGGACCCCACGGTCGAGCTGAAGGGCGACTCCTTCACCACCGAGTACTACGGCGTGGCGATGAAGAAGGACGCCGACGATCTGGTACGCCGGGTCAACCGGATCCTCGCCGACTGGCGGGCGGACGAGACCGACGGGTGGCAGCACTCGTACGAGGAGTGGCTGTCGGAGACCATGGACGACGCGGCGAAGTCCCGGCCACCGGCACCGCAGTACCTGCGCAAGAGCTGAACGGCCGCCGCGCCGCAGGGGAAGAACACGGACAAGTCCGCGACAGCGAGGGGTGATCGATGGGCGACACGGGACCCACCGGGCCGGTGATGGACCGGGACGAGGTGGACCGTGCGCTGGCGCGGCTCGGCGCGGAGCACGAGGCGGTCGAGACCTCGCTCCTCGCCCTCCAGGACCACGCGGGCCGCAGACTCCTCGAAGGCGCCGAGCTGACCGGCGTCACCGCCGTGCGGTGGGCCGCCGCGGAGGCGTCGATCACCCTGCTGTGGGCCTACTTCGACGCGTACTCCGGCGCCCTGCGCACCGCCCGGGAGGTCCGTTCGCGGCGCCGCTGGTCCAGCCGGGAGGACCTGGCGGAGCTGACGGAGCTGCTGCGCGGCGAGGCCGTCACGGTGGCCGGGAGCGCCGCCGCCACCGCCCACGCACCCACGCTGGACGGCGGTCCGGGCCGGCTCAGCGAGCGGTACTCGCTGGCGGCGCTGGTGGACCGGATGAACCAGCTCTACGCGACCTCCCTGGACATGGTGGTCGCCGCCGACGCGGTGTGGTCGGCGCTGCCCGCCCGCATCGATTTACTCGCCGCCGAACTGCAGCGCACCCGCAAGCTCGCGCACTCCGTGGGCGTGCGCCCCGGCGAGCATCCGTCCGGCGACGACCTGGAGCGCATCACCCGCTCCCTGACCAGGCTGCGCGAGCAGGTGGTGTCCGACCCGCTGGCCTTCTGGCAGCCCGCGGAGGGCAGTTCGGCACCCGGCGGCGGCCGTCCCGACACCACGGTCTACGACCGGGAGGCGCGCGCCCTGGAGGAGGTGCGCCGGGAGATCGACGCGGTGCTGGCCGTGCGCCAGGACGCGGAGCAGCGGATCGTCCGGCTGCGGGACGTGCTCTCGCGCGCGGACCGCACCCTCGCCGAGGCCCGCACCGCGCGCGGCGAGGTGCTCGCGAAGATCGCCGCGACGGAGGTGCCGGTGGTCGGCGGACCGCCGATCGTGCTGCAGGAGCAGCTGGCGGCGGCCGCCGAGTACCGCAGGCACGCCCAGTGGCACCGGCTGTCGCCGCTTCTGGAGTCCCTTGAGGAGAAGGCCGACGACGAACTGCTGCGGGCCCGCGAGTCGTTGACGGCGGTCACCGCACCGCTCGCGGTCCGTGCCGAGCTGCGCGGCCGGCTCGACGCGTACAAGGCGAAGATGGCCCGGCTGGGTTACGCCGAGGACCCCGAGCTGAGCGAGAAGTACGAGAGGGCGCGCCGCATGCTGTGGAGCGCGCCCTGCGACCTGCGCGTCGCCGAGCAGGCGGTGCTGCGCTACCAGCACGCGGCGGCCGAACTGCTCGGCTCCGCACGGCGCGTGCCGGGGCAGGGCGGGCCGGTGGACCGGACGGGACCCGGCGCATGAGCGGCGGCGACCGGGGCGCGGACGACGAGGACGAGGGGGAGGCAGCGTCATGAGTGAGGCAGGGCGGACGTGCCAGCGTCCCGGCTGCGGCGGGGCCTACGAGGACATGGGCGGCGGCGAGCTGTACTGCGACACGTGCGGCCTCGCGCCGGTCGTCGCGGCGGGCGGTCGGATCGGCGCGTCCCCCACCGGCGTCACGGGAGACGGGGGCCGGGGCTCACGCGGGTCGGGCGGGTCGGGCGGGTCGGGCGGTACGTCGGGCGGCGGTAGTTCCCGCTCCGGCCGCGGCAGTTCACGTACGTCGTCGCAGTCGTCGAAGTCGCGGCGCTCGGTGTCGGGACGGCTCTCGCGGGCGGTCTCGGGCCGCTCCACGGGGCGTTCGGTGTCGGTCCGCAGCTCGGGCACCGGCGCGGGTTCCTCCGCGCGCGGGCGCCTGGGAGCGGGCCTGGTCGAGGTTCCGGAGGTGCCGCGGCCCGACCCGCGCCGGATGGTGATGGAGCACCCCGAGGTGCCGGAGCGCAAGCGTTTCTGCTCGCGCTCGGACTGCGGGGGCCCGGTCGGGCGGTCCCGCGGTGAGCGGGTGGGCCGTACCGAGGGCTTCTGCACCAAGTGCGGGCACCCGTACTCGTTCGTGCCGAAGCTGAAGGCCGGCGACGTGGTGCACGGCCAGTACGAGGTGGCGGGCTGCCTCGCGCACGGCGGGCTCGGCTGGATCTACCTCGCCGTCGACAAGGCGGTCGCCGACCGCTGGGTGGTCCTCAAGGGCCTGCTGGACACCGGCGACCAGGACGCGATGGCGGCGGCGATCTCCGAGCGGCGGTTCCTCGCCGAGATCGAGCACGCCAACATCGTGCGGATCTACAACTTCGTCGAGCACCTCGACCAGCGCACCGGCTCCCTCGACGGTTACATAGTGATGGAGTACGTCGGCGGCAAGTCCCTGAAGGAACTGGCCAACGCGCGCCGCTCCCCGGACGGCCGCCGCGACCCGCTGCCGGTCGAACAGGCCTGCGCGTACGGGATCGAGGCCCTGGAGGCACTCGCCCACCTGCACAACCGCAAGCTGCTGTACTGCGACTTCAAGGTCGACAACGCCATCCAGACCGAGGACCAGCTCAAGCTCATCGACATGGGCGCGGTCCGCCGCATGGACGACGAGGAGTCGGCCATCTACGGCACGGTCGGCTACCAGGCGCCGGAAGTCGCCGACGTCGGCCCGTCGGTGGCGTCCGACCTGTACACGGTCGGCCGCACCCTCGCCGTCCTCACGCTCGACTTCCAGGGGTACACCACCGTCTACGCCGACTCGCTGCCCGATCCCGACACGGTCGAGGTGTTCCGGCGGTACGAGTCGTTCTACCGGCTGCTCGTGCGGGCCACCGACCCCGATCCGGCCCGGCGGTTCGCGTCCGCGCAGGAGATGGCGGAGCAGCTCACCGGGGTGCTGCGCGAGGTGGTCTCGCTGCAGACGGGCCGTGCCCGGCCCGCCGTGTCCACGCTGTTCGGGCCCGAGGTCCGGGTGACGGACACGGAGTTGTTCCCGCGGCTGGACGGTGAGGTGTCGCGGCTGGGAGCGCGGGAGACGCGCACGGGAGGCCGCCGCCGGGGCGGCTCCGGCGGCTCCGGCGCGAACGCTCTGCCGGGCGGTACCGGGCCCGCGCCCGCACTGCCGGGTCCCGCCGGGCTCACGCCCGCGCCCGGACCGGCCGTGGGCGCGCCGGGCGGCACCGTCGCACACGCCCCGGCGCCTCCCGGCCCGGCGGGGAGCGCCGGGACCGGGAGCGCGGGGACTGCCGGGGCGGGGGCCGGGGCGGCTGTTGCTCCGGGCGGCGCGAGCGCGTCGCTGCCGGGTGCCGTGAGCGTCGTGGGCGCTGCGGGCGGCCCGGGCGGCAACGGTGGCGCCCACGGTGCCGGCGGCACCGGTGACGGTACTGGCGGCGAGGCGGCCGGTCTGGTCAAAGGGGCGGACGCCCCCACCGCGTCCCTCGCCCTGCCCGTCCCCCGGGTCGACGCGGGCGACCCCAACGCGGGTTTCCTCGCGGGCCTCGTGGCCTCCGCGCCGGGCGAGTTGCTGACCGCGCTCGCGGCGGCGCCCGCACCGTCGACCGAGACGCGGCTGCGGCAGGTCCGGGCCCGGCTGGAGAGCGGCGACGCGCCCGGAGCGCTGGAGACCCTGGAGGCGCTGGAGGGCGAACGGCCCGACGACTGGCGGGTGGTCTGGTACCGCGGGCTGGCCGCCCTGGTGACCGGCGCCCACGAGGACGCCGCGCTCGCCTTCGACGCGGTCTACGACGCCTTCCCCGGCGAGATCGCGCCCAAGCTGGCGCTCGGCCTGTGCGCGGAGGTGCTGGGCCAGCTCGACAACGCCGCCGAATACTACCGCCTGGTGTGGGCCTCCGACCCGAGCCATGTGAGCGCCGCCTTCGGCCTCGCCCGGGTCCAGCTCGCGGGCGGCGACCGGACCGGTGCCGTGCGCACGCTGGAGTCGGTGCCGGAGTCGTCGGTGCACTGCACGGCCGCGCGCGTGGCGGCGGTGCGGGCGCGGCTGCGGCAACGCGTCGCGGGGCCCGGGGACGCGGTGTTCCTGGACGATCTGTCGGCCGCCGCCGGGCAGGTCGAGGCGCTGGACGTGTACGGTCTGGATCCGGCGCGGCGCGAGCACCTGTCGGCCGAGGTCCTCGGGAGCGCGCTGGACTGGGTACTCTCCGGGGGCCGGGGTTCCGTCCCCTCCGCCGCCGGGGGACGGACGCTGCTCGGCAGCGGCCTGGACGAACGGGGCCTGCGCTTCGGCCTGGAGCGCTCGTACCGCACGCTGGCCCGGCTGGCGCGGGGCGGCGAGGAGAGGATCGACCTGGTGGAACGTGCCAACCGTTACCGCCCCCGGACGTGGGTGTAGTTGATGTCGCAGATGCCCCAGCAGGCCGCTGTGTCCAAGTGCCCGAGCTGCGAGGAGCCCCTCGAGTCGGGTGACCGTTTCTGCGGTGCGTGCGGGTACGACCTGTCCGTCGTACCGGCGCGGCCCGAGGACAGTCCCACCGTCGTCATGAACGGCGCGGCACCCGGCGCGGCAGCACCCGCCCGGGACGAGGTGGACTGGCCGGCCGCCCGGGACTCGGACGGCCACGGTCACCCGGCCCCGGCGCACGCCGCCGCCGAACTGCCCGGCACCGACTCGGGCGGCTCCCCGCTCCCGTCGCACGAGCCGGCGGCCCACCAGGAGCCCGGCACGGAGCCGGCCCGGGAACCCGCCCAGGAGGCAGCGTCCGGGGTGCGGCTCGACCGCCCGGCCGAGCCCGACGAGTACCCGCTGCAGGCGCCCGACCCGAGGTCCGGGGGCGGCGGGCGGCAAGGTGTGCGTGGCCTGCCGGGTGGGCCGGGTCGACCGTGACGGCTACTGCGAGAACTGCGGGCACGCCCAGCCCCGCGAACGCGACCACATGGAGCAGGAGTCGGGGCCGATCGCCGCCGTCAGCGACCGCGGCCTGCGCCACCACCGCAACGAGGACGCCTTCTCGGTGGCCTGCACCGCCCTGCCCGACGGCGCCCCCGCCAACGTCGCGATCGTCTGCGACGGCGTCTCCTCGGCGACCCGCCCCGACGACGCCTCGCTCGCCGCGTCCCGCGCGGCCGGCGAGTCCCTGCTCGGCGCCCTGCCCCGCGGCACCCACCCGCAGCAGGCCATGCACGACGCGATCCTCGCCGCCTCGCACGCCGTCAACGCACTGGCCGCCGAGCCCGCCACCGCCCTCCAGAAGGCCCCGCACCAGAACGCGCCGGCCTGCACCCTGGTCGGCGCCGTGGTCACCGCCGGACTGCTGGTCGTCGGCTGGGTCGGCGACAGCCGCGTCTACTGGGTTCCGGCCGACCGCACCACCCCGCCCGCCCGGCTCACCGAGGACGACTCGTGGGCCGCGCAGATGGTCGCCGCCGGTCTGATGAACGAGGCCGAGGCCTACGCCGACGAGCGCGCCCACGCCATCACCGGCTGGCTCGGCGCCGACGCCTACGAACTGGAGCCGCACACCGCGTCCTTCAAGCCGGACCGCCCCGGAGTGGTCGTGGTCTGCACGGACGGCCTGTGGAACTACGCCGAGTCCGCCCAGGAGATGGCCGAGGCCGTGCCCCTGGACGCCGCCGTACGACCGCTGCACGGCGCCCGCGTTCTGGTCGGCCACGCCCTGGACGGTGGGGGCCACGACAACGTAACAGTGGCCCTGCTGCCGTTCCCGGCCCCGCCGCAGGGGGCAGGATCGGCCTGAGGCACCCCGGCAGGGGCGCGGGCACGGGGCGGCCTCGCGGACCGCAGGGGGCGGTCCGCACCAGCAGCCGACTCCCCATCACCGTGGGGACGTACAAGGGGGATGCGATCCGGCATGGCCAATTTCTCGAAGTCGAACGTGCCGCAGTTCGGGGTGGACGTCTACCAGAACGAGTACCTGCCCGAGGGCGGCCGCGAGGTCAACGCCATCGTGACCGTCACCGCGACCGGCGGCGGCACGGTCGGGAGCGCGGTCACCGCGCCCCACCTGTACTCGCCGGGCCAGGGCCCGTCCGCGGCCGTGGCGCTGCTGGTCGACTGCTCGGGCTCGATGGACTACCCGCCGACCAAGATGCGCAACGCCCGCGACGCGACGGCCGCCGCGATCGACACCCTGCGCGACGGCGTGCACTTCACGGTCGTGGCCGGAACCCACGTGGCCAAGGAGGTCTACCCGGGCGACGGGCGGCTCGCCGTGGCCGATTCCACCACCCGGGAACAGGCCAAGCAGGCGCTGCGCCGGCTGAGTGCGGGCGGCGGCACCGCCATCGGCACCTGGCTGCGGCTGGCGGACCGGCTGCTGTCCACCGCGGACGTCGCCATCCGGCACGGCATCCTGCTCACGGACGGCCGCAACGAGCACGAGTCGCCCCAGGACCTCGGGGCGGCGCTCGACTCCTGCGCGGGGCGTTTCACCTGCGACGCCCGGGGCGTGGGCACCGACTGGGAAGTGAAAGAAGTCACAGGCATCGCCTCCGCCCTGCTCGGCACCGCCGACATCGTCGCCGATCCGGCGGGCCTGGCCGACGACTTCACGCGGATGATGGAGACGGCCATGGGCAAGGAGGTCGCGGACGTCGCGCTGCGCCTGTGGACCCCGGTCGGCACCACGGTGAGATTCGTCAAGCAGGTCGCCCCGACCGTCGAGGAGTTGACCGGCCGCCGCACCGAGGCGGGCCCGCGGGCCGGGGACTACCCCCTCGGTTCCTGGGGCGACGAGTCCCGTGACTACCACGTCTGCGTGGACGTACCGGCCGCGGGACTCGGGCAGGAGATGCTGGCCGCGCGCGTCTCCCTGGTGATTCCGGAGCCCGGCGGCAGCGTCCAGAACCTCGGCGCGCAAGGTCTCGTACGGGCCGTGTGGACGGACGACATGACGGCCTCCACCTCGATCAACCCGCAGGTGGCCCACTACACCGGGCAGGCCGAACTGGCACAAGCCATCCAACAAGGCCTCGATCTACGCAAAGCGGGAGACATCGACGGAGCAACGGCCAAACTGGGCCGCGCGGTTCAGCTCGCCGGAGCCTCCGGAAACGCCGATACGGCGAAACTGCTCGCGAAGGTGGTGGACGTGGTGGACGCGGCGGCAGGTACTGTGCGACTGAAAGCGAAGGTCGAGGACGCCGACGAGATGACTCTCGAGACCCGGTCGACAAAGACTGTTCGTGTGAAGAAGTAGAGAAGTGACGCAGCGAAGAAGCAACGCAGGACCACAGGCGCGACACGCCCGCTAGAGAGGGAACCTCCGACATGCCGACCTGCCCGAACGGACATCAGTCGGGTTCCGACGACTGGTGCGAGGTCTGCGGTCACCGCATGGCCGGTGCCGTGCCGCCTCCTCCGCCGCCTCCGCCCACCGGCGGCGGCTACGGCTTCCCGCCACCCGCCGGACCCGGTGGTCCCGGCGGCCCTGGTGGTCCCGGTGGCGGTCCGGCCGGGGGCCCCGGTGGTCCCGGCGGTGGTCCGGCCGGGGGTCCCGGTGGTCCGGGGGCCGAGCCGCAGCTGTGCCCGCAGTGCCGCACGCCGCGCGAGGGCGGGGCGCCGTTCTGCGAGGAGTGCCGGTGGAACTTCCTCACCAACACCGCCACGTCGTACACCCCGGCCGCCCCGCGTCCGCCTGCGCCGCAGTTCCAGCAGCCGCCGGCGGGGCCGTCGTACGGCGGCGGTGACTCGTACGACTATCAGGGCTCGCGCCCGTCCCAGGTGAACCGTCCCGCCGAACCGATCCCTCCGGGCCCGCCGCCCTTCGGCGCGGACCCGTCGGGACGCGGAGGACCTGGAGGCGGCCCGGGCGGCCCCGGCGGCCCGTACGGATCCGGTGGGCCTGGTGGGCCTGGTGGGCCGGGCGGTCCCGGAGCACCCGGCGGCCCTGGAGGTTTCGGCGGTCCCGGTGGCCCCAGCGGGCCGGGCGGGCCCGGTGGTCAGGGAGGACCCAACGGTCCTGGTGGACCCAACGGTCCCGGTGGTCCGGGCGGCCCCGGTGGTCAGGGTGGCCCGGGTAGGCCCAACGGCCCCGGAGGCTTCGATGGCTTCGGCGGCCCCGGAGGCTTCGGCGGCCCCAACAACCCGGGCGGTCCCCACGGCCCGAGCGGTCCCGGTGGTGCGGGCGGCCCCGGTGGTCCCGCTGCCGACGGCCCGAACGGCCCGTCCGGCCCGCCTGCCCCTCCCGGCTTCGGCGGGGACCCGTCGCGTCCGGTTCCGCCGCCGCCCGGGCCCCCGCAGTCGGGGCCGGGCGGTCCCGGCAGTGGTCCGGCCGGTCCCGGTGGTCCCGGTGGTGGTCCGGCCGGCCCCGGCGGTGGTCCGCAGGGGTATCAGTCCGGCCCGCCCGCCCCGCCCGCCTTCCCGCAGGAGACGGGCCGCCCGCAGCAGGGCGGACCGTCCTTCGGCGGCGGTGACGACGACTGGGTGCTCTCCCCGCCGTCGTCCGGCGCCCCGGGCGGTCCCGGCGGTGGTCCCGGCGGTGGTCCCGGCGGTGGTCCCGGCGGCCCGGCTCCGGCCCAGGGCGGTGGCTACGGCTACCCGCAGCCCGGCGCCACGCAGGCCCCGCCGCCCCCGCCCGGCCAGGGCTTCCCGCAGCAGCCGCAGCGGCCCCAGCAGCCGACGACCTGGTCGGCGACGATCGGGCCCGACCGCGACTACTTCATGGCGATGATGCACCGCTCGGGCCCCGAGGCCGCGGGTCTGAACCTGCCCGCGTACTCGCCCGAGCAGCAGCGCACGCTCACCGGCAACCAGATCACCATCGGGCGCCGTCGGCACTCGACCGGCGACACCCCCGACATCGATCTGGCGGTGCCGCCGGAGGACCCGGGCGTCTCGCACCAGCACGCGGTGCTGGTGCACCAGCCGGACGGCAACTGGGCGGTCGTCGACCAGAACTCGACGAACGGCACGACGGTCAACGGCGGCGAGGAGCCGATCCAGCCCTTCGTGCCGGTGCCGCTCCAGGACGGCGACCGGGTGCACGTGGGTGCCTGGACGACGATCACGATCCGGCGGGGCTAACGCGACCGACGTACGCCGTCGGCGCCGTCGGGGGCAAGACCCGTCGGCGCCGTCAGGCGAACGGCCAGGCGTACGGCCCGTCGGGGTCGTCGAGCCACGCCCAGGACCGTTCACCGCTGACGGTGATCCCGTAGCGCTCGCGGCGCGGGGCGTTCTCGCGCTCCCACAGGGCGTACGCCTCCTGCGGGTCGAGGCCGCCCCGGCTGAGCGCCAGCAGGAAACGGAACAGGTCGTTCTCCCGCGCCCGGCGCGGCACCCCGCCCAGACCCGGTAGCTCCGGACCGGGGCGGTCGGCGCCGCGCAGCGGCACGAAGAAGGCGGGCGTGGGCAGGAACCGGCCCTCCGCGTACCCGGCGTCGCGCACGGTGAGCACCAGGAGGCCGGTCGCGAGCGGGGTCAGGATCCGCCCGCCGGGGCGGCACTGGGCCGGCCACGCGGTCGGCACCGAGGGCAGCGCGCAGGTGGCGAGGATCCGGTCGTAGGGAGCGCGTTCGGGCACACCGCGGGCGCCGTCGCCGGTGACGACGACCGGGTGGTGTCCGGCGGCGTCCAGGTGCCGGCGGGCCGACTCGGTGATCTCGGGGTCCAGGTCGACGGTGGTGACCAGGTCGTCGTCGCGGAGCCGGTGGGCGAGGAGGGCGGCGTTGTAGCCGGTGCCGGCGCCGATCTCCAGGACCCGGTCGCCGTCCCGCACGTCCAGCTCGACCAGCATCATCGCCATCAGCGAGGGCTGGCTGCTGGAGGAGAGCAGTTCGCCGTCGCGCATCCGGGTCGCCAGCGGGGCGTCGGCGTAGGCGCCGCGCACCCAGCGCTCGCGGGCCTCCCGGTCGGGGTGCTCACCCCACCTGCGTTCGTAGCCGCCCCGGACGCCGACGTAGTAGTAGGGCACGAAGAGGTGGCGCGGAACCGCCGCGAACGCCTCCCGCCACACCGGGTCGGCCGTCCAGGCGCCGCTCAGCTCGATCTCCCGCACCAGCTCCGCCCGCGCGGCCGCGGCGAGACGGTCCAGGTCCTCGTACCCGCCCATGTCTCCACAGTACGGGCAGCAGGGGCGCCTACGGGCGTCCCGGCAGGTCCGGCAGTCCGGCAGTTCGGCAGTTCGGCAGTTCGGCAGTCCTAGGTCTTGAGTCCTATGTCCCCGTGTCTGAGACCATGGACGGCGTGAATGAGATCCGGCGCGGCACGCTTCAGGAGCAGACCTTCTACGAGCAGGTCGGCGGGGAGGAGACCTTCCGCCGACTCGTCCACCGTTTCTACGAGGGGGTCGCCGAGGACCCGCTGCTGCGGCCGATGTACCCGGAGGAGGATCTGGGCCCGGCCGAGGAGCGCTTCACGCTCTTCCTCATGCAGTACTGGGGTGGCCCGACGACGTACAGCGACAACCGCGGGCACCCGCGGCTGCGGATGCGGCACGCGCCCTTCGCTGTCGACCGGGCGGCGCACGACGCCTGGCTGAAGCACATGCGCGTGGCGCTCGACGAGCTGGGCCTGTCCGAGGAGCACGAGCAGACGCTGTGGAAGTACCTGACGTACGCGGCGGCCTCGATGATCAACACCCCCGGCTGAACCGCTGTTGACCCGCTGCTGGCTCAACTGCTGACGCACTGCTGAGGGACTGCTGACCGGAGCGGCTCCCGACGCGCGCATTCCGGTCACCGGGCGCCGCATTTCGGTCACGATCCGGTCAAGTCCACGTCCCGGCCGGTTACTTCCGTACCTCCTCCTCTGACAGCATCACGCGGAGGTCTGGACAACTGCGGCGGGGGGCCGGTGGCGGGGTACGGGGGGTTCACGGGGTTCGTGCTGCTGCGCGCGCGGGCGCACCGCACGCTGCTCGCCGCGGCCCTGTTCACCGTGCTGCTGACCACGGCGGTACTGGCCGCCCTGACCGCCTACTCCGGCGCGGTCGGCGACGCCGCCCTGCGGCACGCCCTGGCCGATCCCCGCAACGCCGCGGACACCGCGCTGATCGTCAAGGCCGACGTGCCGGAGGAGGGCCGCGGGAAGGCGGACGCGGCCGTGCGCGAGGGCGCCCGGGAGACCTTCGGCGGGCTGCCGGTCACCGTGCGGACGCTCACCCAGTCGGGGCCGTACGCCCTCCCGGCCACACCGCGCCCGCGCGAGGACGCGGAGGACGGGGAGGACGGCGACGACCCCGACCTCACGTACTTCGCGGCGCTCGACCCGGCGCAGGTGCGCGTCACCGAGGGGCGACTGCCCGCGACGGACGGCGAGCGGGACGGCGGGCTGATCGAGGTCGCCCTGCCCACGGCCGCCGCCGAACGCCTGCGCGTCGGGACCGGTACCCGCCTCACCCTCACCGACCGGCTCGGCGGCCCGGAGGTGGCCGTCGAGATCACCGGCCTCTACCGCCCCGCCGACGCCGCGGCCCCCTATTGGCACCTGGACGACCTCGCCGGGCGCGGCGTGAAACTGGGCGGCTTCACGACGTACGGCCCGCTGCTCGCCGCTCCCGGTGTGCTGAGCGGGGGCGAGGTGAGCGCGGGCTCCTCGGGCTGGCTGGCGGCGGCCGGCTTCTCGGGCGTGACGGCCGACCGGACGGACTCCCTGCGCGAGGCGGCCCGCGGCGGCATGGCGTGGCTGCGCGCGCGTCCGGAGCTGAGCGGCAGCACCGCGGCCACCACCTCCCTGCCGGACGTGCTGGACCGGCTCGACCGCTCCCTGCTGGTCTCGCGTTCCACGCTGCTGGTGGTCGCCCTCCAGCTGGCGCTCCTCGCGGGCTGTGCGCTGCTGCTGGTGGCCCGGCTGCTGAACGCCGAACGGGCGGGCGAGCAGCGGCTGCTGCTGGCGCGCGGCGCCTCCCGGGCCCGGGTGGCGGGGCTGGCCGCACGGGAGTCGCTGCTGCTGGCCGTACCGGCGCTGGTCTGCGCGCCGCTGCTCGCGGGGCCGCTGACGCGGCTGCTGGCGGGGCAGGGGTCGCTGGAGCGGATCGGGCTGCACCTGGAGGTGCCCGCCTGGGGCGGTGGCGGGGTGTGGCTCACGGCGGCCCCGGCGGCCCTCGGGTGTGCGCTGGCCGTGACGCTGCCCGCGCTGGCCTCGTCCCTGTCCGCGGGCGGCCGCGCCCGCGCCCTGCCGGCCCCGCTGCGGGCCGGCGCGGACCTCGGGCTCCTGGTGGTCGCGGGCGTCGCGTACTGGCAGCTGTCCCGGCAGACCTCGGGCGCGGTCAGCGACGACACCACCGGCACCCTCGGCATCGACCCGCTGCTGGTCGCGGCACCCGCGCTGGCGCTGCTGGCCGGGACGGTGCTGACGCTGCGGCTGCTGCCGCCGGTGGCACGGCTGGCCGAACGCCGGGCGGCCGGGGGACGCGGACTGACCTCGGCGCTGGCGGGCTGGCAGCTCAGCCGCCGCCCGATGCGCGGGGCCGGCCCTGTGCTGCTGCTGGTGCTCGCGGTGGCGCTGGGGATGCTCGCCGTCGGCCAGGGCGCTTCCTGGGACCGTTCGCAGGACGACCAGGCGGACTTCCGGGCCGGGGCGCCGGTGCGGGTGCTGGCCTCGGGGACGGTGGGCCCGGGGCGTACCGAGAGCTACGCGGCCGTCGAGGGCGTGCAGGAGGTGGCCCCCGCGTCGCGCTCGCGGCTGCCGCTGTCCGGCGACCGTACGGCGACGGTGCTGGCGCTGGACACGGAGCACGCGGCCCGGACGATGCTGCTGCGCCCGGACCTGTCCGCCGAACCGGCCGGGGAGCTGTTCGCCCCGCTGTCCGCGAAGGGCGAGGCGGCGGGCGCGACGGTACCGGCGGGCACGAAGGCCCTCGGCGTGACGGCCGCCCTGACCCGCACGGGCAGGGGGACGGAGCCGGGACCGGCCGCGGCGGACGTGACGGTCACGGTGCGGGACGCCCACGGCACCCCCTTCCGGCTGCGCGCCGGTGAGCTTCCCGCCGACGGCCACCGCCACACCCTGCGCCTCGACGTCGCCGGGGGTCCGCTGGCCGTGACCGGCCTGGAGCTGGTCACGGCCCAGCCGAGGGGGCACGCGGACCGGCTCCGCCTCGGCCTGGCCGAGCTGACCGCCACCGCGCCCGACGGGAGCGTACGGCGGCTGTCGCTGCCCCGTTCCTGGACGGCCTCCGTGCGCGGCGACGCGGCGGTGTCCTCGCCGGACGCCGGCACCAGCCCGACCAAGCCCCGGCTGAGCGCCTCCGGCCCGCCGGCGGTCGAGTACGGCACCGGGTACGTCCCCGACGACCTGCCCTGGGTGTCGGGCGCGGTGACGCTGCGGCTGGACGTCGCGCAGCCCGCGCCCCCGCGGCTCACGGCGGTCGCGACCGACCGCTACCTGGACTCCGCGGACGCCCGCGTCGGGCAGCGCGTGGACGTCTCGCTGGGCGGCCACAGCCTCCCGGTGCGGATCGTGCGCTCGGTCCGCGCACTGCCGAGCACCGGGGCGGCCGACGGGACGGACGCGGTAGAGGCAGCGGGCGGGACGGACGACGCGGGCGGGGACGGCGGCGCCCTGCTCCTGGATCTGCGGTCCGTGAACCGCGTGCTCCAGGCGGAGTACGGCGAGGCCCTCGCCCCCACCGAGTGGTGGCTGCGGCCGTCGCCCGGCGGCGCGTCCGGTGTCGTCGAGGCGCTGCGCGGCTTCCCGGACCTGGAGGCCTCGCAGGTCGTCGTGCGGGACGAACTGGCCGAGGAGTTGCGCGACGACCCGTTCGGCGCGGGCCCGGAGGCGGCGTTCGCGGCGGCGGCCGGGGTGGCGGCCGTACTCGCGGCCGTCGGCTTCGCGGTGAGCGCGACGGGGTCGCTGCGGGAGCGGCGGGCCGAGTTCGCGGTGCTGCGGGCGCTGGGTGCGCCGCGCCGCCGCCTGGCCCGTACGGTCGCCGTCGAGCAGGGCGTCCTGCTGGCCCTGGCGCTGCTGGTGGGCGCGGCCCTGGGCACCGTGCTGACCCGGGCGGTGATCCCCCTGATCGTGCTGACCCCGCAGGCCGCTCACCCGGTCCCCGACGTCCTCGTGACCCTGCCCGCCGCCCGGGTCGCGCTCCTCCTGGCCGCCGTCGCCCTCCCGCCGCTCCTGGTCACGGCCACCCTGGCCCTGGGCCGCGGCGACCCGGCGTCGGCACTGCGGGAACAGGGAGGCGAGGCGCGGTGAACCGGGTGACCGTTCCGTGGGTGCGCACCCGGCTGCGGGCCGCGCCCGGTGCCGCCTGGGCGCTGGCGGTGCTCGTCACGCTGACGGCGTGTCTGGCCGCCGCGTTCCCGAGGGC
Source organism: Streptomyces mayonensis (assembly GCF_018982965.1). GTDB lineage: Bacteria > Actinomycetota > Actinomycetes > Streptomycetales > Streptomycetaceae > Streptomyces > Streptomyces mayonensis. The sequence continues at coordinate 22,444 of NZ_JACBYP010000015.1, forward strand.
ACTGGACCGGTACGCGGACGCGGGTCTGGAGCGGGCGCTGACGCAGGCCCGCCCCGACCGCACCAGTGTGCTGGTCGTCGCCCCGCAGCCCGACCTCGCCCTGTCGGCGCAGGAGCGGGCGGAGCAGATGCGTCCGGAACAGCTGGGCGGGCGGTACGGCAAGGTCCTCGCGGCCGTCGAGGGCGCGCCGCTGCCCGTGGACCGGGCGCAGTCGGCGTACGGGGTGCGCACCACCGACGGCCTCCCGGTGCCGGAGCCCTGGCTGCCGCAGCCGAGCGGGCTGCCGGCCCGGTTCCACCTCGCCGCGCAGGAGGGCCTGGGCGACCACGCCCGGATCGGCTCCGGCCGCCTGCCGCGGGTGACCGGCGGCCAGGTGACGGCCTCGACCGGCGCGCTGGAGGCCGCGGTCACCGAGGAGACGGCCCGCGCCCTGCGCATCGAGGTCGGCTCGGTCCTGCACGTGCCCGGCGTCGAACGCGCCCCGCTCACCGTCCGCGTCACCGGCGTCCTCGCCCCGCGCGACCCGCGGGGCGCCTACTGGTCGACCCAGCCCGTGCTGCGCGAGCCGTCGCTGATGACGGTGCCGGGGTCGGCCGGCGCGGACCGCGAACAGTACTGGCTCGGCACCCTGCTGCTCGCCCCCGAGGCGGGCCCCGCGCTGCTGGCCACGGCGGGGACACCCGTGCGCTACTGGCAGGCAGCGCCCGACACCGACGTCCTGCACGCCCACGATCTGGACGGCCTGACGTCGGCCGTCGCCGGTCTGGAGTCCGGGCCGGGGCTGCGGGAGGTCCGCGCGGGCGCCGACCCGGCCGCGGACGTCGCCACCGACCTGGACGAGGTGTTCGCCTCCTTCGGCGAGCTGCGCTCGGGCATCGGCCCGCTGCTGTCGGTGGCCGCGGTCGGCGCGGGCACCGTCGCGGGTGTCGTCCTGCTGATGGCGGGCGGTCTCGCGGCCGATCGCCGCCGCGCCGAACTCGCCCTGCTGCGGGCCCGCGGTGCCTCCCTGCGCGGGCTCGCGGGACGGCTGCTGGCGGAGACCGCCGTGGTGGCGCTGCCCGCGGGTGTCCTCGGACTCGCCGCCGCGCTGCTGGCGCTCCCCGGCGGCCGCCTGCTGCCCGCCGTCGGAGCGGCCGGCGCGGTCACCGCCGTGGCCTGCGCCGCCCTGCCCGTGCGCGCCGCCTTCGCCCACCGTGCCGTACGCGTCCACGGCGGCCGGCGGGACGTGGCGTCGGCCCGCCCGTCCCGGCGCCGCACGGTCGCCGAACTGACGGCTGTGGCCCTCGCCCTCGGCGCGGTCGAGACGCTGCGCCGCAGCGGGGCGTCGGGCGACGCCGGGGACCTGGTGTCCGCGGCGCCGGTCCTCGTGGGAGTGATCGCCGCACTGCTGATGGTCCGCCTCTACCCGCTGCCCCTGCGCGGGCTCGCCCGCCCGGCGGGGCGGCTGCGCGGCGCCGTGGGCCATCTGGCACTGGCCCGCGCGGGCCGTACGCCGGTCTCCGCGGTCCTGCCGCTGCTCGCCCTGCTGACCGCGCTCACCACGGCGGCCTTCGGCGGCTCCGTCCTGGCCGGGGTGGCGGACGCCCGCGACCAGGCGGCGGTGCGCACGGTGGGTGCCGACGCCAGGATCCAGGGCACGGACATGCCGCTGCCGGACGGCGTCAGCGACCGCGCGCGCCGCGCGTCCGGCGTGCGGGAAGTGGCCGAGGTGGGGCTCACCGACCAGGCCAGGGCCGGGGACGGCCGCCAGAACGTGCCGCTGGCCGGCGTGGACCCCGCCGCCTACGCGAGGCTGGCGGCGGGCACGGGACTGGGCGCGTTCGACGCGGGCGCGCTGGAACGGCCGGGCGGCGGGGCCGGGCAGCCGCTGCGGGCGCTGGCCTCACCGGCGGTCGCCGAACGGTTCGGCACCGGGCCCTTCTCGTTGCGCACCTCGGACGGCACGTCCGTCACCGTCCGCATCGTCCTCGTCCGCGCGTCCACCCCGGCCGTCTCCGGCGACGACTTCCTGGTCGTGGACCGGGCCGGGCTGTCCGCCGAGGCCGCGCGTCCCACCCTGCTGCTGCTCACCGGGGACCACCTGGACGCGGGCGCGCTGCGCCGGGCCGCGGGCGACACCGGTTCGGTACTGCTGCGGTCCGCCGAGCGGGGCCGGTACGTGGACTCGCCCCTGCAGTCCGGCGCCGAACGCGTCTACGCGGTCGCCGTCGTCGCGGGCGCCGGGTACGCCGTCCTCGCCCTTCTCCTGTCCCTGCTGCGGGCGGCGCCGGAACGCACCGCGCTCCTCGCCCGCCTGCGCACGATGGGCCTGACCCGGGCCCAGGGCCGGCGCCTGCTGGTCCTGGAGTCGCTGCCCCAGGCCGTGCTGGCCGCGGCGGGCGGCGCGCTGACCGGCTGGGCGACCGTGCGCCTGCTCGCCCCCGGCATCGACCTGACCACGATCGCCCTGGCCGCCGCGTCCGCCCCCGTGGACCGGGCCGGACTGCGTACCGACCCGTGGTCGCTGGCGCTGCCGGCGGTGGCGGTACTGGTCGTGGCGGTGGGCGTCGCGGGCGTGCAGGCGTGGTGGTCGGGCCGCCGCGGGTCGGTCACCGAGCTGAGAGCGGGGGACCCGCGATGAGTCCGACGGACGACGACGTGACCGCCGGGACGCGCTTGCGGAAACCGGACCACTCGCTGAACCCCGGGCAGAAGGCACGATGAACCCCAGGCAGGAGGCACGACCACGATGACGTCATCGGCATCGCCATCGCCATCGTCGGCATCGGCATCGGCATCGGCATCGGCATCGGCATCGGCATCGGCGGATCCGACACTCGCCGAGCTGGCCGACCGCGCCGCCGCCTCCCGCGACCGGCCCGCCTACGGTCACGACGCACTGATCACCTGCGACCGCCTGGTCCGGATCTTCAGCGCGGACGGCGTGGAGGTGCAGGCCCTGCAGGGCCTCGACCTGCTGGTCCGCGAGGGCGAGCTGATGGCGCTCGTGGGTGCGTCGGGCAGCGGCAAGTCGACGCTGATGAACATCCTGGCCGGTCTGGACGCTCCCACCGCCGGTGCGGCCCGCGTGGCCGGGCGCGACCTGCTCGCGATGACCGCGAAGGACCGCCTGGCCTACCGCCGCGAGGTCGTCGGCTTCGTCTGGCAGCAGACCGCCCGCAACCTCCTGCCCTACCTGACGGCGGCCCAGAACGTCGCCCTGCCCCTGCAGCTGTCCGGCTCCCGGCACACGAAGGGCCGCCGGGCACGGGCCGAACGCGCCCTGGAGCTCCTGGAGTTGCTGGACGTGGCCGACTGCCGTGACCGCCGTCCGGGACAGCTGTCCGGTGGTCAGCAGCAGCGTGTGGCGACCGCCGTGGCCCTCGCGAACAATCCGTCGGTGCTGCTCGCCGACGAGCCGACGGGCGAGCTGGACTCCCACACGGCGGAACAGATCTTCGCCGCCTTCCGCACCGCGAACGAACACCTCGGCACCACCGTCGTCATCGTCACCCACGACCAGGCGGTGGCCGGCGAGGTCCGCCGCACGGTCGCCATCCGGGACGGCCGCACCTCCACGGAGGTCCTGCGCCGCAGCGAGGTGGACGCCGCGACCGGCCACGAGACGGTGGTGGCCCGCGAGTACGCGATGCTCGACCGCGCCGGACGGCTCCAGCTGCCCGCCGACTACACCGCCGCCCTCGGCATGCGCGAGCGCGTCGCCCTGGAACTGGAGTCGGACCACATCGCCGTACGCCCGGACGACAGCGAACACGGCCGGCAAGGCGGGAACGGCCGAGACGGCGGAGACAGCGGAGACAGCGGGAATGGCGGAGACGGCGGGAGCGACAGGACCGGAGGAGGGACCCGCGGCTGAACCGCCCGCCCCGGGGCGCGACCTCAGCGCACGCTGAGGTTCAGCCCTCCGATGCCCGCCCCCGTCCCGGTCCGCCGCAGGGCGACGGACCCGAAGGGCGTACGCAGCCGCAGCCACGCGCCCGACGAGAACAGCTTCGGTGCCTCCTCGCGGGAGCCCGGCGCCCCGGGGGGCCGCAGGAACCCGAGCGACTGGGCCGCATGCACGACCCGCACCGGCAGCCCGGTGTCGCCGACGGTCCGGGACCAGATCTCCCGCCCGATCCGGTCCAGCTCGGTCCGCGTCCGTGCCTCGGCGGCCAGCTCCGCCGTACGCGCACGGAACTCGGCCACCGCGGCGGCGACCAGGGCGCGCAGGGCGTCCGGGGCGGGCAGCCCCTCCTCGGCCCGCCATCCGCCGCGCGGAGGCAGCACCCCGGCCCACGGCGGTCCGGTCACCGAGGCGGGAACACGGGCGGTGGCCGCCCGCTCGTCCACGCCCTCCAGCAGCTCACCGGCGGACACGGTCACGTCCAGCGCGACGTCGAGCCCGTCCTCGTACGGCTTGGCGAGGCGAACCGCCCGCACGGCCAGCACCTCGAAGGAGGGCGGCCGTCCGAAGACGGCGAGGGCGGTACCGGCCGCCTGGAGGCGCACGGCGGCCGAACGGTCGTAGTGGAGCAGCCGGGAGAGGAAGGCCGCGAGATCCGCGGCCTCCCCCTCGTCGGCGAGGTGGAGCGCCGTCATGCGGCGACGGCCTCCTCCTTGCCGTCCGCCTTGTCCGCGTCGTCTGCGTCGTCCGCGTCGTCCGCGTACTCCTGGAGGAACTCCCGCTCGTCGGCGGTGATCCGCCGGGGCCGCTGCGCCTCGAAGTCGAACGGCACGATCACCGTCGAGGCGCGGACGTAGACGACGTCCCCGTCCTTGACCTCGTAGGTGAGGGTGAAGGAGGCGGCCCTGATCTCCGTGACCCACAGCTCGATGTCGACCGGGTGGTGCCGGTGGACGAGCTGCCGCTTGTAGTCGATCTCATGGCGTGCCACCACGGACCCCTGCTTGAAGTCCTTCTCCGGGCGGAACAGGAAGTCGATACGGGCCTCCTCCAGGTAGCGGAGGAAGACCACGTTGTTGACGTGGCCGTACGCGTCCATGTCCGCCCAGCGCAGTGGGCAGCGGTAGATGTGCCGCAAGATCAGTCAGCCCCGGGTCAGCTTCTTGTAGGTGGCGCGGTGCGGGCGGGCGGCGTCGGGACCCAGCCGCTCGACCTTGTTCTTCTCGTACGACTCGAAGTTGCCCTCGAACCAGAACCACTTGGACTCGCCCTCGTAGGCGAGAATGTGCGTGGCGACCCGGTCCAGGAACCACCGGTCGTGGGAGACGACCACGGCACAGCCGGGGAACTCCAGCAGGGCGTTCTCGAGGCTGGAGAGCGTCTCGACGTCGAGGTCGTTGGTCGGCTCGTCGAGGAGCAGCAGGTTGCCGCCCTGCTTGAGGGTGAGGGCGAGATTCAGCCGGTTGCGCTCGCCGCCGGAGAGGACACCGGCCGCCTTCTGCTGGTCGGGCCCCTTGAACCCGAAGGCGGAGACGTAGGCGCGGGAAGGCATCTCGACCTGCCCGACATTGATGTAGTCCAGCTCGTCGCTGACGACGGCCCACAGCGACTTCTTCGGGTCGATGTTCTCGCGGCTCTGGTCGACGTAGGAGATCTTGACGGTCTCGCCGACCTTGATGTCGCCGGAGTCCGGCTCCTCGAGCCCCTGGATCATCTTGAACAGGGTCGTCTTGCCCGCACCGTTGGGGCCGATGACACCGACGATCCCGTTGCGCGGCAGCGTGAAGGAGAGGTCGTCGATCAGGACCTTCTCCCCGAACGCCTTGCTGAGGTTGCTGACCTCGACGACGACGTTGCCGAGCCGCGGGCCCGGCGGGATCTGGATCTCCTCGAAGTCCAGCTTCCGCATCTTGTCGGCCTCGGCGGCCATCTCCTCGTACCGCGCGAGGCGGGCCTTGGACTTGGCCTGCCGTCCCTTGGCGTTGGAACGCACCCACTCCAGCTCGTCCTTGAGCCGCTTCTGCCGCTTGGCGTCCTTCTGGCCCTCGACCTTGAGGCGGGTGGCCTTGGTCTCCAGGTACTTGGAGTAGTTGCCCTCGTATCCGTGCAGGCGGCCGCGGTCGACCTCGCAGATCCAGCCGGCCACGTTGTCCAGGAAGTACCGGTCGTGGGTGACGGCCACGACGGTGCCCTCGTACTTGGCGAGGTGCTGCTCCAGCCAGTTGACGGACTCGGCGTCGAGGTGGTTCGTCGGCTCGTCGAGAAGCAGCAGGTCGGGCGCCTCGAGCAGCAGCTTGCACAGCGCCACACGCCGCTTCTCACCACCGGAGAGGTTCGCGACCGGCCAGTCCCCGGGCGGGCACCCCAGCGCGTCCATGGCCTGCTCGAGCTGGGCGTCGAGGTCCCAGGCGTTGGCGTGGTCGAGCTCCTCCTGGAGCTTGCCCATCTCCTCGAGGAGCGCGTCCGAGTAGTCGGTCGCCATCTGCTCGGCGATCTCGTTGAACCGGTCGAGCTTGCCCTTGACCTCGGAGACACCCTCCTGGACGTTCTCCAGGACGGTCTTGTCCTCGTTCAGCGGGGGCTCCTGGAGCAGGATGCCCACGGTGTAGCCGGGAGACAGGAAGGCGTCCCCGTTCGACGGCTGCTCGAGGCCCGCCATGATCTTCAGAACGGTCGACTTGCCGGCCCCGTTCGGACCGACCACACCGATCTTCGCGCCAGGATAGAAGCTCAGGGTGACATCGTCGAGGATCACCTTGTCGCCGTGCGCTTTGCGCGCCTTGCGCATGGTGTAAATGAACTCAGCCAAGAGAAACCGTCCGGCAGCTTGATCAGGCAGGTGGGCAGATACACCCCATCTTGCCGCACCGCCACCCCTGGGCGGAAACCCGTTTGAGGCGGCGGCTCTGACCTGGGGTTTCTACGAGGTCCTACGCGCCCTACTGGCCCTGCCCCTGACCTTGCCCCTGGCCCTGCTTCTTGCGGAGGAGCAGGAGGACCGCGCCGCCGATGACCACCAGGCCGATGGCCGCGCCGCCTATCAGGGGTGTGGCTCCGGAGCTTCCGGTGTCGGCGAGGTTGGTGTCCTCGGGGGTCGGGGTGGTGACGGGCGTGGAGGGGGCCGGTTCGGTGAGGGTGTGGGTGGCGTCGGCCAGGGCGGCGGTCTTGGTGCGGCAGTCGAGGACGCCCGTGAAGCGCTGCTCGAAGCCGGCCGGGCCGCGGATGGAGAAGTCGTAGGCGCGGTCCTCCGGCAGGGGAACCGTCACCGTCCGGGTCTCGCCCGGCGCGATGGTGTACTCGGTGTCCAGCAGCTCGAACGTGAAGGGCTCGTCGCCCTTGTTGGCCGTGGTGATGTCCAGGCCGCCCTCGGCGCAGTTCTTCTCCGCGGACAGGGCGGGTATCGCTCCGTCGGCGGCCCAGGTGGCGGTTGCCGTCGCCGAGACCGTGGATTCGCTGGAGCCGGCCAGGATCTGGGTCTGGCTGCGGCTCTCGGAGGCGAGGGCGCGGCCCACCGGGACGGTGGTCGACGCCTGGACGGTCAGCTCGGTGGTGCCGGCCGCCGCGTCCTCGGGCACGTCGAAGAAGACCTGGGCACCGTCGGTGACCTCGGTGACCGGTTCGCCCTTCTTGTCGACGACGCGTACTCCGTTGGTGCCGGCATCCACCGGGGGTGCCACGGTCGCGCCGTCGGCGTTGGTGCGGACCGTGACCGGGCCGAGCCGTTCACCGGGGTGGCCGGAGACGGCCGGCGGGTCGAGGGTGAGGGACGCCGCCGGCTCCGTGCTGTCGCGTGCGCTCCTCTCCAGGTAGTCCGCGAGCCGCTCGGCCTCGGGGTCGACGGCCTCGACGTCCGCGTGGTCGGAGTAGCGCCAGATGGCGACCTGAGTGCCGGCCGCCGCGTCCTGCTCGGTGAGACCGCCGCTGACGCCGGCCTTCTTCGCCAGCTCGGCCAGATCGTTGACCTGCGGGTAGCCGTGCTGCAGGATCCAGCGGACGCGGCCGGCGTCCTTGTTGGTGCCCAGCGAGGTGCCACTCCACGGCGTCTCTTGGTACTTGGCGTCCTTCTGCGTCGGGTTCTGGATGTCGACGCAGTACGTCTGCAGCGTGCCGCCGCCCTCGACCGACATCTCGAACAGGCCGGCCGACACTTCCTGGTTGAACTCGTCGTCGTGGACGATCGCGGTGCCGTAGGTCTTGAGGCCGCCCATGGTCGCCGTCGCCCCGCCCTGGCCATGCGCCTCGCCCTTCGCGGCGGCGGGTCCCGCACCGGTCAGCACGCCGGTGGCGGCCAGCGCGGACACCAGCACCGCGACGGCGACACGTGCCACTCCTCGGCCGGGCAGAGACGACACAACGTGCGAAGAAAACACCACATCACCCTTCGAGCAGGACCCGTTGGAACGGGGGGACGGTCCCACCGGCAGAAGCAGCAGCCCCACAGGGCTCGTTCGGCATCCTAAGGACCTGATGGACCGCGACCGCCGACGATGCCGGTTCGCACAGTGATCCGAATCGGAATCGTTATCGCCGAACGGGCAGGTGAGCCGGGCTTATCGACAAATCCACCCGGGTTCGTCCGGGCGCATTCGCCGATAAGCCGTGATTCGCCCAGTTCCCGGCAACCCGCCCGAGCCAGTTCCCGGTCAGTGCCCGAGCCAGTGTCCCGTCAGTGCCGGAGCCAGTGCCCGTTCAGCGCCCGGTCAGACCGCCGCCGGCTCCGGCAGGGGTTCGGGGGCCGGGGCGGCCGGGGCGGCGGACACGGCTTCCGGCTCACCGGCCGGCGTCTCCCAGTTGGGCTCCGGTTGCGGTGGTGAGACCGAGTTCTCCGCCCGGCCGGTGCGCCGGAACGCCGCCGTGCCGCGCGAGAGATCGTGGCCGATCGCCACCGCGTCGATGTCCGCCGAGGCCCAGTTCTGCCCCTCGCGCACGTCCGTGCGCACCTTCAGCCTGCCCTGCACGACGACGGGGTCGCCCACCGCCAGTGACGCCGAGGCGTTGCCGGCGAGCTGCCGGTTGGCCCACACCGTGAAGAAGTTGGTGTGGCCGTCCGTCCAGGTGCTCTTCTCCCGGTCCCAGTAGCGCGAGGTGACGGCCAGTCGGAAGCGCGCCGACGGCCCGTTCGCCAGGTTCCGGAACACCGGTGACGTCGCCACGTTGCCCACGGCGCAGATCATCGTGTCATTCATCGCGAGTCCTCCCTCCCGTACGGGCCCCTCCCGTACGGCTGCCGTGGCGACCGCGTCCGTCGCGATCGCCGTGAGGTCAGACTCCTCCGTTCCGGCCGAACCCGCTGGGGGCTGTGGACCGGCCTCGCGGCTGTGGACAACTCCGTCACCCTTGCGGGTGATTGCCGTGCCGCGCCTACCTTGCCGCGGCGCCCGTCCCCGCCCCCACCCCGGTGACCCGCCCGTACTGTTCCCGCACTTCGCGGTACCTCAGCAGTTCCGCCGCCAGCGGATCCAGCACCCTGGCCCGGCCGCACCCGGCGGCCGCCTCCCGCAACAGGCGTTCCGCCTCGTGACCGTAGCGGCGGGCCGGGCCGCGGGCCGCCATGCGGCAGCTCCACTCGATGAGCGGGCCACCGACGATCCCGGCCAGCATCATCAACACCGGCACACCCAGGTTCGGCGGCATGAAGCCCACGATCTGGCCCAGCAGCCACAGACCGCCCAGCACCTGGAGCAGGGTCATCGACGCCTGGGCCAGTACGGCCACCGGCCACCAGCCCGGACGAGGCGGCCGGCCCGGCGGCAGTCCCGTGCGCGCCGCCAGCTCGTCGAGCGCCTCCGGCAGCCCGTGGGCGCCTCGCACGGCCGCCTCGCGCATCGCCAGTGCCCAGGGCGCCGGCAGTCCGGCGGACGCGCGGTCGGACACCGTGCGCACCGCGTGCTCGACGCGCTGCCGCGCGGTGGCCTCCTCGTCCGCCTGGGCGCGCAGCGAGAGCCGCCCCGTGGCCGGTTCGCGGCGGTCGTGGTACCAGCGCCACAGCCGCAGCCACGGCGTGCCGCAGGCCCGGTTGGCATTGCGCAGCCAGGCGCGTTCGGCCGCCTCACCCGCCGCGGTGGCGCCCACCGCGTCCGCGAGCCGGTCCGCGAACTCCTCGCGTGCCTCCTCGCTCAGCCCGGTACGCCGCCCGGTGACGTACACGGGCCGCAGGCGCCGGGCGGCCGCGTCCACGTCGGCCGCGATACGCCGGGCCGGTGCCTGCCGCTCGGCGACGAACTGGCCGAGGCTCTCGCGCAGTTCGCCGATGCCGTCCCCGGTGAGGGCGGACAGGGCGAGCACCGTCGCGCCGGGTTCGCCGTACTCCCCCAGCGCGATGCCGTCCTCGTCGAGCAGGCGCCGCAGGTCGTCGAGGACCTGGTCGGCGGCTTCGCCGGGCAGCCGGTCGACCTGGTTGAGCACGACGAAGGTGACCTCCGCGTGGCCCGCCATCGGCCGCAGATAGCGCTCGTGGATCAGGGCGTCGGCGTACTTCTCGGGGTCGACGACCCAGATGACGGCGTCGACGAGGCCCAGGATGCGGTCCACCTGTTCGCGGTGCTGCACGGCCGCCGAGTCGTGGTCGGGCAGGTCGATCAGGACGAGGCCGCGCAGCGGCGACTCGGAGTCGGGGTGCTGGAGCGGGCGGCGGCGCAGTCTGCCGGGGATGCCGAGCCGGTCCAGGAGGCTGGCCGCGCCGTCGCTCCAACTGCACGCGATGGGCGCGGCGGTGGTGGGCCTGCGCACGCCCGTCTCCGAGATCGTCACCCCGGCGAGGGTGTTGAACAGCTGCGACTTGCCGCTGCCGGTCGCGCCCGCGATGGCGACGACGGTGTGCCGGCCGGAGAGCCTGCGCCGCGCGGCGGCCTCGTCGAGGACCCGGCCCGCCTCCGCCAGGGTCCCGCCGTCGAGCCGGGCCCTGGAGAGCCCGACCAGCTCGCGCAGCGCGTCCAGCCGCGACCTGAGGTTCCCGTCGTACGCGAGCGGCATCAGGGCGGCCGAGGCGGAGGGCGGCCGGCTCGGCAGTACGGCGTACTGCTCCGCCGCGCCGTTCTCGTCCACCCGCCGCGCGATCAGCCCGTCGCCCCAGGCACCCTCGCCGTCCCCCGGCACTCCGCCGTTCCCCGACACGCCGTTCCCCGGCACGCCGTCGCCCCTCGCGTCGGCCGCGCGGTCGGGGTTCCGGTCACCGTCACGGCCACGCTCCCGGCCCGGCTCGCGGTCCAGGTCCCCGCCCGTGTCCCGGGCCGTGCGGCGGGACGCCGCGACGTCCCGCACGCGCGCGTGGAGACCGCGTGCGCGCTCACCGTCGCGCCAACGGGGACGCGCGCCGTCTCCGTCGCCCCCGCCCGTGTCCCCGCCGACGCCCTCGGCCGGGGCGCCAGGGGCGGCGGCCTCCCGCTTGCCGCCGCCGGTCGCCTCCGCCGTCCGGCCGTTCCCGGGGTGCTGATGGAGGTGCCTGTCCGTCCGGCCGGGAGCAGGGTGGCCCGCCGGTTCCGCGCCCGCCGCATCCGCACGGTCGGCCCGGTCCATCCGACCCGTAGAGTCCGTACGGTCCGTCCGACCCATACGGTCCAAACGGTCCATACGGCCCATCTGATCCATACGGTCCGTACGGTCCATCTGATCCGCACGGTCACGGTGGACCACGTCGCCCGCCTGCTCCGCCTGCTCCATCTGCTCCACCTGCTCGGCGCGGTCCGCCTGCTCCGCGCGGTCCGTCCGCTCCACGCGGTCCGTCTGCTCCGCGCGGTCTCCGTCGGATGCGCGGGACACACGGGACGCGCGGCCCCCCGGTTCCGTCCCGCCCTCCTCCGTCGTGTGGTCGGTGTGCTCGGTGGGGTCCTGGTCAGTGACGGCGGTCACCGGTCACCTCTCCTTCTGCAGTACGGACAGCGCGGCGATGAGCTCGGCCTGCGGCTCGGCATGCACCTCAAGGCCGTCGAGCGGCGCCAGCCTGCGCTCGCGCTCGACGTGCACGACCCGGTCGACGTGTTCGTTCAGCAGCCGCCCGCCCCGGTCGCGCAGCCGCAGCGCGCCGTGGGCCCCGATCCGCTCGGCGAGCCGTTCCCCGGCGACACGCCCGCGCCGCCCGCCCAGGAGCACGGTGGCGACGAGGCCGGCCACCACGCCGGGGTCGGGCGCCAGGTTCCGGTCCAGCTCGCGCACCTCGTCCTCGGCGTACTCCTCCAACTCGCGGCGCCAGCGCCGTACGGCCATCCCGATGCGGTGCTCGGCGCTCTCCGGGGTGGGGTCGCGGTGGGCGAGTCCCGTGGCGTCGGCCGCCGGTTCCTTCCGCCACGCCTCGTCGACGCGTTCGTCGGCGGCGGTGACGGCGCACAGCAGCAGCGAAGTCAGGCTCTCCACCAGCGAGTCGAGGAGTTCCTCCGGGGTGCAGTCGAGAGGAAAGGCACGCCAGCGCTTGAGCGCGTCCCCGGCGAGCACCGCGCCCGCCTGCAACCGGCCCCGCACGCGCGCGTGCTCGCCGTCGTACGCCCCGTCGACCGCGGCGGTCAGCCGCAGCGCGGCGGCGTACTGCGCGGCGGTGGCGCCCGCCAGTTCGGGCATCCGGGACCGGAGCGAGTCCAGGATGCCGTGCGCCGTACGGGCCATGGTGTGGTGCCGGGCATCGAGGTCCTGCGCCCGGTGCACCAGCCAGGCCCGCAGCGGAGCCACGGCACTGGCCGGCAACAGCCCGCCGCCCCAGGCCGACTCGGGCAGTTCGGGCACGGTGAAGCGGGGTACGTCGCCCAGCCCGGCCTTGGTGAGCAGGGCCGCGTACTGCCGCGACACCTCGGACACCACCTGGTGGGGCACCCGGTCGAGCACGGTGACCAGGGTGGCGTCGTACTCCTTGGCGGTGCGCAGCAGGTGCCAGGGCACCGCGTCGGCGTACCGGGCGGCCGTGGTGACCATCACCCAGATGTCGGCGGCGCAGATCAGCTCGGACGCCAGGACGCGGTTGTCGGCGACGAGGGAGTCGATGTCGGGTGCGTCCAGGAGGGCCACGCCGGGCGGCAGGGTGTCGGCGGTCTCGACGCGCAGCACGCGCGCGGGGTTCTCGCCTGGCAGCAGCAGGTCGTCGTCGGGGTCGCGGTGGGGCACCCACACGCGCGTGAGGTCGGGCAGTACCCGCATGCCGCTGAACCAGTGATGGTCCTCCGGATGGCACACCAGCACCGGCGTCCGGGTGGTGGGCCGCAGCACGCCCGCCTCACTGATGCGGCGTCCCACCAGGGAGTTCACCAGGGTGGACTTCCCGGCACCGGTGGACCCGCCCACTACGGCCAGCAGGGGAGCCTCCGGCTCCTTCAGGCGTGGCACGAGGTAGTCGTCGAGCTGGGCGAGCAGTTCGTCACGGTTGGCACGCGCGCGTGGAGCCCCCGCCAGGGGCAGCGGGAAGCGTGCGGCCGCGACACGGTCGCGCAGCGCGGAGAGTGCGTCGAGCAGCTGAGGCCGTACGTCCAAGGTCACCACATGGGAAGAATGCCCAATTTTAGGGGAATTCTGAAGCATATGAGCATGTCTGCGCGCCGACCGGACACTCCGGGAGGGAAGGGACTACTGGGGCGCTGGGGCGGTCCAGGCATAACGAGTGCACAACACCCGATGCTTGAGCGCTCAAAAGCGATGCACGATTCGTACCTGCCTGCGATTATCGACATCGCTTCACCGAACCTCCACATCGAGGTGCGGGGACGCGGCAACAGGGACACGGAGTCGGGAGCCTTATCCTTGTCCCCGGCAACGTTCCGGTTCGGCCCACACCAGGGAACCAGGACACAGGCCACCACACCAGGCCCCCGTAGCTCAGTGGATAGAGCAGGCGCCTTCTAAGCGCTTGGCCGCAGGTTCGAGTCCTGCCGGGGGCGCCAGTCTCCGCCCTCCCCTCGGGAGGGCTTTTTTGCTGTCCGGAGCACCGGGGCCGGGTGTAGCCAACACCACCCCCTGCTCGGGTCTCCTCCCCAGTGTGCCGCGCGGCCGTGGTCCCTAGCGTTCTGGGCGTGGCGCAGTGGGCGCCCGAGGACGGATGGAGGGGGACGGACGATGTCTCGACGTACGAGCAGGTCCAAGGGGTCCGCAGGGCCCGAGAGGTCCGAGGGGGCGCGGAGCGGCGAGGCGCTGCGCCTGGTCGGGGTGCGCAAGGTCTACGGCGCCGCGGATGCGGCGGTGACGGCGCTGGACCGGGTGAGCCTGAGCCTGCCCGCGGGCAGTTTCACCGCCGTCATGGGGCCGTCCGGCTCCGGCAAGTCCACGCTCCTGCAGTGCGCGGCCGGGCTCGACCGGCCGGACAGCGGGACGGTCATGGTCGACGGCGAGGAGATGACGGGCGGCAGCGAAGCGGCCCTGACCAGGTTCCGGCGCCGGCGCATCGGCTTCGTCTTCCAGCAGTACAACCTGCTGCCCACGCTCACCGTGGCCCAGAACACGGTGCTGCCGCTCCGGCTCGCCCGGCGGCGTGTGGACGGCGCCCGCGCCCGGGAGATCCTCACCCAGGTCGGTCTCGGCGGCCGTCTCGACGCCCTGCCCGACCAGCTCTCCGGCGGCCAGCGCCAGCGCGTCGCCATCGCCCGCGCGCTGGTCACCGAGCCCAGCGTGGTCTTCGCCGACGAGCCGACCGGGGCGCTCGACACGCGCAGCGCCCGGGACGTGCTGCGGCTGCTGCAGGGGGCGGTGCGGCTGCACGGGCGGACCGTCGTCATGGTGACGCACGACCCGGTGGCCGCCTCGTACGCCGACTCCGTGATCTTCCTCGCGGACGGACGGCCGGCCGGGCACATGACCGCCCCGACCGTGGACGCCGTGGCCGAACGGCTCGCGCACCTGGGCGACGCCGCTTCCGCGGCCGACACCGCCGGTCTGGAGGTGTGAGCCGTGTTCTCCCTGGCCGTGCGCTCCGTCCGGCACCGTCCCGGGCGTTTCGGCGCCACCCTGCTCGCCGCGTTCCTGGGCGCCGCGATCATCATGGCGTTCAACTCCCTGCACGACACCGCGGGAGCACCGGGCGTCGACGACGTCAGCTCCGAGACGCTCGGCCTCGCCGCGGGCGTCGTGGGCGGCTACGGGACCCTGCTGGTGTTCTTCGCCGTCGCCTCCACCCTGACCGTCAACGTCCGGCAGCGCGACGAGGAGATCGCCCTGCTGCGCAGCGCCGGCGCCACCCCGGCGCAGATCAGGTGGATGGTCCTGGGCGAGGCCGCCGCGGTCGCCGTGGTGGCGACCCTGCTGGCCGTCGGCCCGGCCCTGCTCGGCGGACAGGCCCTGCTGACCGGCTTCCAGGACAGCGGCCAGGTCGCGCAGGACGTGGACCACGTGTTCGGGCCGGTCGCGGTGGCGGCCGGGTTCGGGGTCACCGTACCGGCCTCCATGGGTGCCGCCTTCCTCGCGGTGCACCGGGCGACGAGGGCCGCGGCCGGGACGGCCAGGGCCGCCTCCGGACGGTGGCGCAGGTTCGGGGGACGGGCGGCGCTCGTCCTCGGCGGGGCCGCGGTGTGCACCACGTTCCTGTTCGACGCCACGGATCCCGCGCTGATGGCGGCCCCCGCGTACGGCGCGATCCTGCTCTCCGTGGGCCTCGCCGTCTTCTCACCGGGGCTGCTGCGCGTCCTCCTCGACCGGCTGGAGCGGCCGCTGGGCGCGGTGTTCGGGGCGAGCGGTCAGCTGGCCGTGCACAACATGCGGCGGCGGGCCACGGAGTTGTCGGGCGTGCTGATGCCGCTGGTCCTGTTCACCGGCATGGCGACCGGGACGCTGTACATGCAGTCCATCGAGAACGACGCGATCGAGGCCTCGGGCCTCACCCGCTCCGTCGAGGACAAGAACCTGGAGACCCTCAACCTCACGGTGGTCGGCATCATCGTGGTCTTCTCCTGCATCATGCTGATCAACAGCCTGTACGCCGCGACCTCGTACCGCCGCCGGGAGTTCGGCCAGCAGCGCCTGGCCGGGGCGACGCCGGCGCAGGTCCTCGGCATGGTCGGCGTGGAGGCCCTGGTGCTCACGGTGTCCGGCGTCCTCCTCGGCACGGTGGCCGCCGTGGCGGGCATCCTGCCGTTCAGCTCGGTGCGCGCCTCCGCGTTCGTGCCGGAGCAGGGACTGGGGACGTGGCTGGGCATCGTGGCGGTCGCCGCCGCGGCGACGCTGGCCACCAGCGTGGTGACGGCCCGGCGCACGCTGCGCGCACCGGCGGTCCGGGCAGTGGCGGTCACCACCTGACACGTGCGCCGTCCGGGCCGTACGCGACGCGCGATGCGTGCGGCCCGGACCTGCGGAACGCGGGACGCGGGACGCGCACGCCCGCGTGAGGCGACCGTGCATGAGGCGGCCGTACGCGACGCGGGCCGTCGCGGCAAGGCAGCGCGCAGCGGGTCCGGGCCTGCGCGGCCGTCGGGGAGGCCGCCGGGCCGCCGGGCGTACGGCGTGGCCTCGGGGGCCGCGTGCGGTCCGGGCCGTTGTACCTTGGGCGCCGCGCCCCGCCGGGGTGTTGCTCACCGGCGCCCCGCCGGGTGTGCCACTGACCGCTCTGCGAAAGGGACCGGACGACGTGCGACTGCGCTGCGCGGTACTCGACGACTTCCAGCAGGTGGCGACGGAGGCAGCGGACTGGTCGCCGGTCGCCGGGCAGGTGGACGTCGTGTCCTTCGACTCCCACTTCCCCGACGAGGACGCCCTCGCCACCGCGCTCGCCGACTTCGACATCGTGGTCACCCTGCGCGAACGCGTCGCCTTCCCCGGCTCACTGCTGGCCCGGCTGCCCCGGCTGCGGCTGATCGTCGCCTCCGGCATGCGCAACAGCGTGATCGACTACGCCGCCGCCGAGGCGCACGGCGTCACCGTGTGCGGTACGGCCTCCTCGTCGACCCCGCCCGTCGAACTGACCTGGGCCCTGCTGCTGGGCCTGGCCCGCGGCCTCGTCCGGGAGAGCAACGGGCTGCGGGAGGGCGGCCCCTGGCAGCAGACCGTGGGCGCCGACCTGCACGGCCGCCGGCTCGGGCTGCTGGGCCTGGGGAAGATCGGCAGCCGGGTGGCGCACGTGGGCCTCGCCTTCGGCATGCGGGTGAGCGCGTGGAGCCGGCACCTCACCCGCGAGCGCGCCGACGAGGTCGGCGTCGAACTGGCCCCCTCCAAGGAAGAGCTCCTGAGGACCGCCGACTTCGTCTCCGTCCACCTGGCCCTCGGCGAACGCACCCGCGGCCTGCTCGGCCCCGCCGAACTGGCCCTGCTCAAGCCGACCGCCTACCTGGTCAACACCTCGCGCGCGGCGATCGTCGACCAGGAGGCCCTGCTCGCCGCACTGCACGAGGGCCGCATCGCGGGCGCGGGCGTGGACGTCTTCGACACCGAGCCACTGCCCGCCGGGCACCCGATGCGCACCGCCCCGCGCCTGCTCGCCACGCCGCACGTCGGCTACGTCTCGCAGGCCAACTACGCCACCTACTACGGCCAGGCGGTCGAGGCGATCCAGGCCTACCTCGCCGGTTCTCCCGTACGCCGGCTGCCCGCGTCGTAAGCCAAGTCGTGGACCGAGCCGCAGGACAAGCAGTCACGCGGTTGGGCGGTCAGGCGGTTCCCGCGCGGGCGGGCTCCGAGGGGTGCCAGTAGCTTCCGCCGCTCCGGCGCAGGTGACCGAAGTCCACCAGATGGCGCCGGAGCGTCACATGGTCGACCTCCCCGTCCTCGCACCAGGCCCGCAGCTTGCCGTCGACGGTGCGCTCGGGGTACTCCACGCCGGGGGCGAAGGTCTGCTCGGCGATGTGCCGCAGCACCACCTTCTTGCGCGTCCAGCGCGCGGGGAGACGGACCAGCCGCCCGTCCTTGACGAAGGTCCGCAGGATCATGCCGTCCCGGTCGCCGCCGGGCGCCCCGGAGGTGCCGGACGCCTGGGCCGCGGGGCGGGCCGTACGTGCCAGTTCCCTGAAGCGGTCGTGGGCGACGACCAGTCGGCCGTCGCCGCCGGAGGTCACCACGCCGTGCTCCCGCAGCCGGCGCAGCGCGCCCGCCGCCTCCTTCGCGGAGAGTCCGGCCGTCCCGGCCACCTGCACGGCGTCGCCCGCGCCCAGCGCCACGGCCGCGAAGGCGCGCACCCGGCTCTCCTCGGCGAACAGTCCGGGCAGCGCGGCCGCGGCGGACAGCGCGTCGGTCCCGGGGGATGCGTGGGCGGACAGGCCGGCAGGTTCGTTCGAGTCCTTCGACATGCCGGGAGGCTAGTGGACGGCCCGGCGCGCAGAGGAACGGTTTTTTTCCTTCCCTGCGCACCGTTCAGCCTGCCGTTGCCTCTGCCGTTGCCCCTGCCGTTGACGCTGCCGTGCCGCCCTCGCGTCCCCGCCCGTTCCGCCCTCCGTTGCGCCCGCCCGTCCCGTCCGCCCGTCCCGCCCTCTCGTTCGAAACGGGTGATCCACGCGCTTTCCCCGTGACCCACTGCGACCAGGTGCGTTGAACCGGCAGTGCGGCGGCGCGTCCTGCCGTCGTGCTCCCCGAGTCAGAAGGAGAACGTGATGTCTCGCATCGCGAAGGCCGCCGGTGTCGCCCTCGGCGCCGGTGCCGTGGCGCTCAGCGGCACCGGGATGGCCATGGCGGACGCGGGCGCGCAGGGCGCGGCCGTCGGTTCGCCCGGCGTCCTGTCGGGCAACGTCGTCCAGGTCCCGGTGCACGTGCCGGTCAACGTGTGCGGCAACACCATCGACGTCATCGGCCTGCTGAACCCGGCCTTCGGCAACGCCTGCGAAAACGGCGACGACGACGCCCACAAGGGCGGTGGCTACGGCGGCTGAACCCGCCGGCCCTCGGAAGACCGAAGAGCCCCGGCCCCGTGGCCGGGGCTCTTCCCGTACCCGTACCGGCGCCGCTCAGGCGTACCGGTAGATCCGGCCGACGTCCTCCAGCTCGTCGGGCGTCACGTCCCACGGCGGCAGCTTCTCGTGCCGCGCGACGATCCGTCCGCGCTGCGCGCTGCCGCGGCCGGGCGGCTCGGCGGGGAGGTAGCGGGCGCCGCGGTGGCGGGCCTGCCAGCGCGACCACTGGAGGTCGACGAAGGCGTGGTGCAGCCAGAACACCGGGTCGTTGACGGAGGCGCCGCCGACCATGGCCCCGCCGACCCAGCGGTGCACGCGGTTGTGGTTGCGCCAGGAGACGCTGCCCCGGCCGGTGCCCCAGCCCTCCAGCTTGTTGCGGAACCCCTTGCGGACCGTGGAGTCGTACGGCGAGGTGTCGTACGTCGCGTCGTCCAGCGCCCACTCCAGGTCGCTCTTGGAGGGCAGGTCGATGGGGTCGGCCGCACGTCCGAGGTCCCGGGTGAGGTACTCGGTGTCGGTGACGTTCTCCTTGATGGTCCACCTGCCCTCGGCGTGGGCGAAGGGGCCGGTGGTGACCCGGTGGTCGGAGCGCCGTCCGGTGCCGCCCAGCAGGTCGGCGGTCCAGGGCGTCGACGTGGCGCCGCGGTCCTTCGTCCAGTCCCAGTACGGCACGGTGACCGACGAGTCGACCCGGCGCAGCGCCTCCTCCAGGTCCAGCAGGAACCGGCGGTGCCAGGGCAGGAAGGACGGTGCCATGTGCGCCGTACGCAGGCCGTCCTCGCCGTCGGAGACGTAGTACTCGATGTGGGTGCGCACGAACTCGTCGTACTCGCCGCGTCGTTTGATCTCCAGCAGCGCGTTGACGAACCGTCGTTTCTCGGCGCGGGTCAGCGTGCTGACGTCCTTACGCGTGTACGCCATGCCGCCCCCCGGTGTGGTGGTCGTGTCCCGCGGAGGCCGGCGTGTCGCGCAGGTGCTCGCCGGGGCCGAGTTCGTCGACGGCACCGCGGGCCGCGGCCAGCGGGGTGGGGTACGAGCGGTAGTGGTCGACCATGCTCAGCCAGCTGCCGTCGGCGCGGCGCATCAGGTGCAGCGGGCGGCCGTCCACGGTGACGTGCCAGGTGTCGGCGCCGACGGCCCGCCCCGTGGCGGACCGGACCCCGCGGAGGCGCCGGCCGCGGTAGGTCTCGTCGAACGCGGCGCCCTCGGCCTGCCCGGTCCGTTCGGCGGTGCGCGGCTCGGGGCGGCCGGGTCCCGTTCCCCCGGCGGTGGCTTCGGCCCGGGAGGGCCGGGATGCGGCGACCAGCGGCACCAGTGTCACGGCGAGGGCCGGGGCGAGCAGCCCCCGCATCATCTGCCGCCGCGTGCCGGACACCGGCCCGCCACCCGCCGAGGTCTCCCCCTGCGCCTCCTCCGGTGTATCCCCCTGTGCCTCCGCCGGTGTCTCCCCCTGTGCCTCCCGCTGGGACGGCGCCTGCGCTCTCCCGTGACCCGCGCCGCTCGCCGGCACGCCCGTGTTGACGACCATGACTCGCTCCTCGTCCGGTTCCGGTGGTTCGCACCGCTAACCGCACCGCGGGCCCCGCGGTCACTGTCCGCAGGGCCAGTCGGAGCACGGCCGCGCCGGGGAGAACGGGGCCGGCGCGGGAGCTGCAGCCCGCAGTTACAGCCCGGGTCCGACGCCCAGGTCGGCCACCGGGACCGTCTGCACCGCGGGGGTGAGCACGCCCGCCTCGGGCAGCTTGGCGGACGGCAGGCCGAGGGCCTCGGGGTTCGGCGCGGTGAGCGGGGCGTCCAGGGAGAGGCCCGGTGCCAGGGTGCGCAGTTCGGCGGCGGGGGCGTCGAGGGCGGCGTGGTCGAAGTCGTCGCCGAGGAGGCGCGGCAGCGGCTGGCGCACGTCGGCGCCGGGCAGGCCGGCGCGCACCGGCAGTTGCGGAAGCGTCCGCTCGGGCAGCAGCCGGCCCTCGACGTACTGCGGCCCCTCGGGCGCGCCCGCGGTCGGCACGGGCAGGGCACCCGTGACCTCCGGCAGCTCCATTCCGAGGGCGGTCTCCGCGCCGTCCAGCGGCACCGGCACGGGGACCGCGCCGGCCGCGGCGGCCGGGGTCGCGGCCGCCCCCAGGGCGGCTGCCACACCGGTGACGACGGCGGCCAGGTTTCGTCTGGTGGTCGGCTTCATGTCAGGCACGGTCCCTTTCGACAATGCGGGGGAAACGGTGAAGGGAGAGGTGGTTCAGCCGCCCAGCGGAAGGCCGCCGAGGAGGCCGCCCTTGGAGTTCAGGTCGGCGGTCGCGCCCTTCACGGTGTGCAGCACGGAGTCCTTGTTCTCGGTGTTGAGCGCGTCCGACTGGTGCTTGAGCGGCATGATGTCGATGGGCTCCGCCGTCAGCGCGTTGACGGCGCCGTTGAGGCTGGTGGGCGTGAGGGCGGCGGCGTCCGAGGCGTCGTAGGCGAACGCGGGCACGGCGGAACCGGCGGCGACCAGGGAACCCGCGACGACGGCAGCGGCCTTGAGGGACTTCATCGTGTTCCTTTCTTCGGCGACCCGTGATCGCCGGAGAGAATGCTGACGCTCAGCCCAACGATCTGCCCGGGACCCGGAAACTCCGCCGTCCGGAAGACATATGAGATCTCCGGAGCCGAGATTTCCCGAAAAGCGGAAAGGGCCGCCGCGCCTCCGGGAGGGAGGCACGACGACCCGTGACGCCTGCACGAGGATGCCGGGAACGGCCGGGAACGGCCCGGGATCGCACCGGTATTGGCCCGGTATTGGCCCGGTTTCGCCCCCGGAGCGATCGGGACCGGAACGGCCCGGAACGACCCTGAACAACGCGGAACGACCCGGAAGGTCAGGAGGGGTCCGCCGGCAGCGGGTTCGCGGGCACGGCCGCCTCGGGTGCGGAGGCTTCCGGAGTCGTGGCCTCCGGAGTCGTTGCCTCCGGAGTCGTTGCCTCCGGAGTGGTGCCCTCGGGAGTGGTGGCCTCCGGCGCGGTCGGCACGCCGGGCAGGCCGGCCAGGTCCGCGGCGGGGAGGCCGTTGCCGACCAGCGTGGCGGCGACCACGTTGACGAGGCCGTTCACCACCTCCTTCACGGCCGGGCTCACCTTCGCGGCGTCACCGGCGGTGGTGGCCTCGGTCAGGGCGTCGACCCGCTTCTGCAGATCGGCGTACGCGGTGGCCGTGAGGTCGGAGGCGGCCGCGGCGGTGTCGTCGCTCTGCGCGGTGACGGGCGCGGGCAGCGTCACCGGAGTGTCGGCGTCCGGCGCGGTCACGGCGGGCGGCTGGGCCGGCGTGGTGGTGCCGGGGGTGGTCGCCGCGGTGCCGGCGTCCGTGTCCTCGGCGTCGGCCTTGGCCAGGGCGTCCTTGACGGCGGCGGAGAGCTTGTCCGCGTCCGTGGCGGAGAGCTGGCCGTCGTCGGCCTTGAGGATCGCCTCGAGCATGTCGGTGACCGGCGTGAGCAGGTCGCCCAGGCCGGCCAGGCTGCCGACCTGGCTCTGCAGTTCCTCGGCGTCGGGGAGGGGAGCGAGGGACGCCGCGTGGGTGCGTTCCCGGACCGGTTCGCCATCGGCCGCCATCACCGCCGGTCCCGAGAGACCGATCAGCAGGCCGGCGCAGAGAGCGGAGGTGGCGATTCGCCGTGCGGGCAGACGCATGAGGGGGTTCCTTTCGGTGGCGCGTCGGATCTTGTGCCCACCGTGGGAGCGGCCCCGGCGCTCTGCAACCGAGCAGTCACCCGGTGCACCCGGCCGCCTTTCCCGCCCTTCGTGTCTTACCTGGTGAGATGCCCTGTCAAGGTCCGCGGGCCGTGTCGGCGCCCGGACCCCCCATTCGGGGCAGCACACCGCCGTCCGTGCGGCAACGCGAACCGGCCGCCCGCTCGCGGAGGAACCGCGGTACGGACGGCCGGTGCGAGCAGTCGCGAGCCGACGTCAGTCGTTCTCGCACTCGTTGCCGAACGCCGGGTTCAGCAGGCCGATGACGTCGATGGTGTTACCGCAGACGTTGACCGGGATGTGGATCGGGGCCTGCACCACGTTGCCGGACAGGACGCCCGGGGAGTGGGCGGCGGCGGCCTGCGCGCCGCTGTCGGCGGCGGCGACACCGGCGGTGCCCGCCACCGCGGCGGCGGCGACGGAGGTCAGGGCCAGGCCCTTCGCGATACGCGACATGGAGAAGTGCTCCTTGGGGTTGCGACATACATCCGGGCGGGGGTGCCCGGCGCAGTGTCAACGCGTGGCGCACAGAGGAGTTGTGCCGCCAAAGGGGTGATGTCGCCGGACACCGGCATTCACAAATCCAACACACTTACCCCGTTTCACCGTATTAGTACGGATAGCGGCTAGAGTCCGACACCGTTCGACACCACCCCTCTCACGCCTCCCGCACCCCCGTCACGCCCTCTTCCACGCCCCTTTTGCGCCCCCTGCCACCTCCCTGTTGCGCCCCTTTGTCGCGCGAGGAAACGCGTATGCACCTGCCACCGATCGGCTTACGGCCCCGGGTTCTGCACATCACCCAGCCGGTGGACGGCGGGGTCGCCCAGGTCGTGACGGACCTGACGCAGGCTCAGCTCGCCGCCGGACTGCGCGTCGCCGTCGCCTGCCCCGAGGGAGGTCTCGCCGACCGGCTCCGCGCCCTGCGCGCGGACGTGCGGCCCTGGGCGGCGACGCGCTCTCCGGGCGTGGCGCTCCCGGCCGAGGTGTGGCGGCTCGCCCGCGTGATCGACGCCGTGCGGCCCGACCTCGTGCACGCCCACAGCGCCAAGGCCGGTCTGGCCGCGCGGCTCGCCGTACGGGGCCGGATCCCGACCGTGTTCCAGCCGCACGCCTGGTCGTTCGAGGCGGTCGGCGGGCCCGCCGGCGTCCTCGCGCTCGGCTGGGAGCGGTGGGGCGCGCGGTGGGCGGCGCGCACGGTGTGCGTCAGCGAGGCGGAGCGGCTGCGCGGGGCGCGGGCCGGGATCCGCGGGCGCTGGGCGGTGGTTCCGAACGGCGTCGACACGACCCGCTTCCACGCCGGGCCCGACACGGACTCCGGCCCGGGCCCCGAACCGGACACAGCACCGGGCCCCGATCCCGACCCGGACCCGGACCCGGACCCGGACGGCGCGCAGGGCGTACGGCTCCGCCACGGCCTCGGTCCGCACGCCCCGTTGGTGGTCTGCGTGGGGCGGCTCTGCCGGCAGAAGGGGCAGGACGTCCTGCTGTCCGCGTGGCAGTCGGTGCTCGCGCGCGTGCCGGACGCCCGCCTGGTCCTGGCCGGCGACGGTCCCGACCGGGCCGTGCTCACCGGACGGGCGTCGGCGCACGGCTTCCTCGGCGACCCGGGCACCCCGGCGCCGCACGACCGGAACTCCGCGGCGTCCGTGCTGTTCACGGGTGCCGTGGCCGACCCCGCCGCCTGGTACCGGGCCGCCGACCTGGTCGTCCTGCCGTCGCGCTGGGAGGGCATGGCGCTGGCCCCGCTGGAGGCGATGGCCTGCGGGCGCCCCGTGGTGGTGACCGACGTGGACGGTGCACGCGAGGCTCTGCCGCCCGCACTCGCACCGCACTGCCTGGTGCCGCCCGAGGCCCCGGAAGCCCTGGCCGAGGCGGTCACCGGCCTCCTGCTCGACGCGTCCCTGCGCGCGTCCCTCGCCCGCGCGGGCCGCGCCCACGTCCGTTCCGCGCACGACGTACGGCACACGGCCACGGCGGTCGCGCGACTGTACGGCGCCGTACTCGCCGGCCCCCGGCCGAACGGACGGCCCTCGCCCCACACCGGCACCCAACCGGACGGACGACCCTCGCCCCACACCGGCACCCAACCGGACGGACCGTCCTCCCCCTTCACCGGCACCCGGCCGACCGTGGGGCGTCCGGCCGTCTCCGACGACACGCCGTCGGCCGGGCGGCACCCGGACCGGCCCGGCACCCGGCCGGCGGTAAGGCGACCGGTCCCCGACGACGCGCGGCCGGCCGTCGTGCCCTTCGAGTGCAGGGAGTCCACCCACCCGTGACCGCGGAAAGCACCGTTCCCACCCCCGCCGGCGAGCCGCGGGGCCTCGGACCGTCCCCCGTCTCGGTACTGCCGCAGCGGGCCGGTGCTCCGGGCGGCGCCCGGACCGGTCCGACGCCCGACCGGCGCACCGCCGCACGGCCGGACTCCACACTGCCGCTGCTCGTCGCGGACGGCACGGCCGCCCTGCCGGGCTCGCTGGTCCTCACCGGCACCCCGCACCAGCCGCTGCTCACCGCCCTGCTCGTCGGCGTGTCGCTGCTGCTGCGCCGACGGGGCCCGCACCCGGCCGCCGCCCGGCCGTCCTCGGGCGTGCTGGACGAACTGCCCGCGCTGTGCGCCCGGATCGCAGTGGTCTGGCTGGCACTGGCGGCGCTCGTCGCCGCGTACGCCCCGGCGCACGCGCTGTCCGCCCGCACCCTGCTCGCCGGTTTCCTCCTGCACGCGGCGTCGGGCTGCGCCGGCCGGGGCGCCGTGCACCGCAGACGCCGTACGGCGCTGTCGAACCGTCCCCGCGCGGCCCTCGTCGTCGGAGGCGCCGCGACCGCGCAGGGCGTGGCGTCGGCGCTGCTGCGCCACCCGGGCTGCGGGGTACGTCCCGTCGGCATCGTCACCGACGACCCGGCCGGCACCACGGGCCCGGGCCCGGGCCTGGTCCTGCCCGTGCTGTCCACGGCCGAGGACGCGCGGCGGGCGGTCGTGCAGAACGGCGTGCGGGACGTCCTGGCCGTGGATCCCGCGGTACGGCCCCGGCAGGCGGCGCTGTTGCGGACGCTGGCCGAGTCGGGCTGCACGGTGTGGGAACTCGCCGCCGACCCGCAGGCCTACCCGCATCCGGATCCGCGTCCCCACGCGTACGCCGACGAAGCCCCCTCCCGGCACCGGATCCGGATCGCCGGGTTCTCCTGCCGTCCCCTGGAGCCGCTCACCCGGCGGCCGGGCGGCGCGGGCAAGCGGGCGCTGGACGTGACGGTGTCCGGCCTGCTGTTGCTGCTGCTCGGCCCCCTGCTGCTGGCCTGCGCGACGGTGCTGAGGGCGGTGGGCGGTCCCGGCGTCCTGTTCCGGCAGGAGCGCATCGGCCGGGACGGCGCGGCGTTCACGCTGCTGAAGTTCCGCACCCACCGCCCGGCCGACGAGCACGAGTCGGCGACCCGGTGGAGCGTGGCCGGCGACCACCGGATGCCGTGGTTCTGCCGCTTCCTGCGGCGTGCGTCCCTCGACGAACTGCCCCAGCTGTGGAACGTCTTCCGGGGCGACATGAGCCTGGTCGGACCGCGGCCCGAACGCCCCTACTTCGTGGCGCAGTTCAGCCGGACCTACCCCGGCTACGCCGCCCGCCACCGGGCACCGGCCGGCATCACGGGCCTGGCCCAGATCAACGGGCTGCGCGGTGACACCTCCATCGAGGACCGGGCCCGCTTCGACAACGCCTACATCGACGACTGGTCGCTGTGGCAGGACGTCTGCATCCTGCTGCGCACGGCCGCCGCGCTCGTGCGTCCCACGGGGAGCTGAACGCGGTGAGCGGCCACACCCTGCATCCGTACCTGTCCCCGCCCGCGCACCCGCCGTCCGCCGGGCGCGTACGGCGGCTGCCGCCGCCCGTGCTGGCCGTCGCCGCGGTCGTCGCGCTGCTCGCCCTGCCCGTCGCGCCGGGGGGCGGGGGCGGTGCGCACCCGGCCGACGCGGTCTCCGGGCTGGCGGTGCTGTACTGCGCGCTGCGGCTGGTACGGGACCGGCGGCGCCCCCTGTCCCGTACGGCGGCCGTGGTCCTCGGCCTGCCGGTGCTCGGGCTGGCCGTCGCCGCCGCGGGCGCCGTGTCTCCGGGCGCCGGGCTCTCCGGGCTCGGACGGTACCTCCAGGTCTTCGTCCTGGTCCCCGCCGCCGTACTGCTGCTCGTCCGCGACCGGGCCGACGTGCGGCTGCTCACGTGGTCGACGGTGGGTCTGGCGGTGTGGCAGGGCGCCGTCGGCGTGCACCAGTACGTCACCGGGTCCGGCGCCTCCTACCGCGGCGAGCCGATCCGTGCCGTGGGCACCTTCGGCCCGCAGGACGTGATGGGGATGGCGACCGTCGTCTCCCTGGGGCTGGTCTGCGCGGTGGGGCTGGCGCTGGGCCGGGCTCCGGTGCGGCAGCGGCTGCTCGCCGCCGGGTGCGCGCTCGCCCTGCTGCTGCCGCTGGCCCTGTCGTTCAGCCGCGGTGCCTGGATCGCGACGGCGGTGACGTGCGCGGTGCAGCTGCTGCTCGCGGGGGTGCGCAGGGCCCTGGCGGTGGGGGCAGCGGTGGTCGCGGCGGCGGTGGTGCTGGTGGGCGGTTTCGGGGTCGGTACGGCGCTGCTCCAGGAGCGGGTCGGCAGCATCACGCAGGTCGCCGACGCCCCCGACCAGTCGGTGACCGACCGCTACACGATGTGGGCGGCGGCGGCCGGCATGTGGCGGGAGCGGCCGCTGACCGGTGTCGGGCTGAAGGGTTTTCCCGAACACCGTGACGCATACGCCTCGTTGGCGCTGTCCTCGGGCAGCGAGACCGACGGGGCCGGTGCCGGGTACCACAGGCAGCCGTTGCTGTCCCCGCACAACATGTACCTGCTGGTCCTGGCCGAGCAGGGGCTTGTCGGGCTGCTCGCGCTCGCCGGGAGCTGGCTGGCGCTGCTCGTGCTGGGGCTGCGCAGGCTCCGTGCCGTGCGGCGTGAGCGGGGGGCGGCGCCGGACTGCGCGCTCGTCGCCGTGGGGCTGCTGGTGTGGCAGCTGACCGACTTCGCCTACGCCGACATCGGCGGGCCCTCGACCGTGCTGACGGCGGTGTGCTTCGGTCTGGCGGCCTGGTGGGCGCTGGGGTCCACCGCGCAGGGGGTGCCGGGTCGGTGACGGCGACCGAGCCGCGCACGACGGGCGGGGCGGCGGGTGGTGCCTGCGATACGGCCGATACGGCCGGGGCAGGTGGTGCCGATGCTGGTGGCGGGTCAGGTCGTACGCACGATGTCGGCGCGGCAGGCGTTCCACCGACCCGGACCGCGGCACCGGACACCGCGGTCCCCCTTTCCGAGGGCCGCTCCTCGGGGCGTTTCCTGGCTCGGGCGGCGCTGCTCACCGCCGTGCTGTCGGTGGCCGGGTCGGTGCTGGGGCTGGTCCGGGACCAGGCGCTGGCCCGGCTGTTCGGGGCCGGCAGCGAGACGGACGCCTTCCTGGTGGCGTGGACGGTGCCGGAGTTCGCGGCGACGCTGCTGATCGAGGACGGGCTGGCCTTCGCCCTGGTGCCGATGTTCAGCCTGGCCCTGGCCCACCGCGCGCAGGGCGCCCTCGGCGATCCGGTCCGGGCGCTGGTCGCCTCGACCCTGCCCCGGCTGGCGCTGGCCTTCACCGCGGCCGGTGCGCTGGTCGCCGCCGCCGCTCCGGCGCTGGTCCGGGCCCTCGCACCCGGACTGCCCGACCACGCGCTGGCAGTGGACTGCACCCGGCTCACCGCCACCTGCGTCGTCAGCTTCGGACTCGCCGGGTACTGCAGTGCCGCGCTGCGCGCGCACCGGCGGTTCCTGGCACCGGCGGCGATCTACGTCGCCTACAACACCGGCATCATCACCGCGATGTTCGTGTTCGGCGGGCGCTGGGGGGTGCGTTCGGCGGCGGCCGGGGTCGCGGTGGGCGGCCTGCTGATGGTGGCGGCACAGCTTCCGTCGCTGCTGCGGCAGCTGCGGCGCCGGGAGCGCGGGCCGCGGACCGGGCACCGCGGCGGGCGGCCGACCGGCGCCGCGGACCGGGCGCACCCCCTCGCCCTCGCCCTGTTCACCACCGTCCTGCTCTTCGCGCTGTGCCGGCAGTCCCAGGTCCTCATCGAACGCTTCCTCGCCGCCGGGCTTCCCGCGGGCGCCATCTCGCACCTGAACTACGCGCAGAAGGTGGCCCAGATCCCGATGACGCTGTCACTGATGCTGTGCACGGTCACCTTCCCGGTGGTCGCCCGCGCGTTGGCCGACGGCGACACCGAACGGGCCCGCGACCGGGTCGAGCGGGACGTGACGCTGGCGGCCTGTCTGGTGCTGCTCGGTGCGGCGACGGTCGTGGCCTGTGCGCCGCGCATCGTCGAAGTGCTTTTCCAGCGCGGTGCGTTCACGGCCGCGGACACGGCGGCGACCGCGGGCGTCATGCGCGTGTACGCCCTCGGGCTGCTCGGGCAGACCGTGGTGGGCGCCCTGGCCCGCTCGTACTTCTCCGCGGGCCGCGCCTCCTGGTACCCGCCGGCCGCGATGGCCGCCGGCATCCTCGCCACCGCCGGTGCGGGCGCCTGCGCGGTCGGCCCGTGGGGCGTGACCGGCATCGCCGCCGCTAACGCCGCCGGCATCACCGTCACCGCCGCCCTGCTGCTCGCCGGGATGGGCCCGCGCAGCGTCCCGGTCCGCGTGCCGCGGATCCTGGGCGACCTGGGCCGGCTGGTACCGGCGGCGGCGCTGGCGACCGGAGCGGGAGCACTGGCCGGGGGCCGGATCGCCGCCCCCGGTGCCTCGCTGGCCGTCGGCGCGGCGACCGTCGGCGGCGTCTACGGCCTCCTCTGCCTGGCCCTGCGTGTCCGGCTCCTCGGCGCCGCGCCGCAGCGGCACCGCCGCCCCCGCCGTCTCCGCCGTCTCCGCGCCGGTCGTCCTGTCCGTCCTCCTGCCGGTCCCATGCCCGTCCCCACCGCCCCGTCACACGAAGGCACCCGCATGACCGCTTCCGGTTCCCTCTCCCCTTCCGGTTCCCTCTTCCCCTCTCGTTCCTCTCCCTCTCGTTCCTCCCCCTCTCGTTCCTCTCCCTCTCCCGCCTCCGCTTCCGCTCCCACCGCCGCTCCTGGTTCCCCTTCCGCCGCGGCGACGGCTGACACCCACCGCAGCCCCCGCAGCACCTCCCGCCGCAGCGACCGCACCGCCGTCCGCACCGCCGCCGTCCCCTGGGTGGCGATGTACCACTCCGTCGGCGACCGCTCGGACGACCCGTACCGGATCACGGTCACGCCCGACCGGCTGGACGCACAGCTGGGCTGGCTGCGGCGGCGCGGGCTGCGCGGCGTGCCGGTGGCCGAGCTGCTGGCCGCCCGTGCCCGGGGTGACGGCCGGGACCTGGTGGGGCTGACCTTCGACGACGGTTACGCCGACTTCGTCGAGCACGCGCTGCCGTGCCTGCGCCGCTGGGGCTGCGGGGCCACCCTGTTCGTCCTGCCGGGCCGCCTCGGCGGCGACAACGCGTGGGACCCGCTGGGCCCGCGCAAGCCGCTGCTGTCCGCCGACGGCATCCGGCACGCCGCCGCCGAGGGCGTCGAGATCGGCTCGCACGGTCTCACCCACGTCGACCTCACCAGGGCCGACGAGGCCGAACTCACCGCGGAGACCGCCGGGAGCAGGGCACTGCTCGCGGAGCTGACCGGCGCTCCCGTCACCGGCTTCTGCTACCCGTACGGCACGGTCGACGCCCGCGCCGCCGACGCCGTGCGCGCCGCCGGTTACTCGTACGCCTGCGCGATCGACCCCGGCCCGCTGACCGGCGCGTACGCCCTGCCGCGCGTGCACGTGGGGCAGAGCGACACCTCCGTACGGCTGCTGCTCAAGACCCGGCTGCACCGGCTGCGCCGCCGGCCTGCGACGGGAGTGTGAGGTGACCGGCGTGAAGGCACTGCACATCATCACCGGCCTCGGCGTCGGCGGGGCCGAGCAGCAGTTGCGGCTGCTGCTGCGGCACCTCCCGGTCGACTGCGACGTCGTGACGCTCACCAACCCCGGCCCCGTCGCCGACGGACTGCTGGCCGACGGCGTCGACGTCGTCCACCTCGGCATGACCGGCAACCGCGACCTGGCCGCCCTGCCCCGCCTGGCCCGCCTCATCCGCGGCGGCCGCTACGACCTGGTGCACACCCATCTCTACCGCGCCTGCCTCTACGGCCGCATCGCCGCCCGGCTGGCCGGCGTACGCGCGGTCGTCGCCACCGAACACTCCCTCGGCGACTCCCAGATGGAGGGCCGTCCGCTCACCCCGGGCATCCGCGCCCTGTACCTGGCCGGGGAGCGGCTGGGCAGCGCCACGGTCGCCGTCTCCCCCACCGTCGCCGACCGGCTGAAGCGCTGGGGCGTGCCCGCGCCGCGCATCGAGGTCGTCCCCAACGGCATCGACCTGCCGCGGTTCCGCTTCGACCCGGTCCGCCGGCTGCGCACCCGCCGCCGCCTCGGACTGCCCGAGGGCGCCTACGTCGTGGGCGGCATCGGCCGACTGGCCCCGGGCAAACGGTTCGACGTCCTGGTCCGCGCCCTGGCCCTGCTCCCGGCCGACTGCTGGCTGCTGCTGGTGGGCGGCGGGCCCGAGGAGCACGTGCTGCGCCGCACCGCCCGCGAGGCCGGGGTCGCCGACCGCGTCCTGCTCACCGGCGAGCGGCCGTGCCTCGCCGACGGCTCCCCCGGGCCCGACCTGCCGTCGCTCACCGCCGCGATGGACGTCCTCGCCTCGCCGTCGCCGGAGGAGGCCTTCGGGCTGGCCGCGGTGGAGGGCCTCGCGTCCGGGCTGCCGGTGCTGTACTCGTCCTGCCCGGCGATCGAGGACCTGCCCCGGCAGGAGGCGCCGGCGGCCCGGCGCGTCACCGGCGGCGCCGAGGAGTTCGCCCGCGCCCTCGCCGGGGTCCGCGCGTCCGCCGGTCCGGGACCCGGTCCGCGCACGGTGCCGGCGGCCGCCCGCCACTACTGCGTCACGCGCAGCGCCGCCCGGCTGCTGGACGTGTACGCGACCGCCCTCACGCACCCGATGCCCCCGGCCCCCAGCCCGCCCCCATCCACATCCACATCCACATCCCCGACCCCGTCCCCGTCCGCGGCATCCCAGGGAGTCAGTTCCGCATGACCGAGCCCCTCACCCAGTCACCGGCCGAGCCCGCCGCAGACCACGAACCCGAACCGCCCGCCCACCCGCACCGCACCGGGGCGGCCGCACTGCGCGGTGTCCCGCGCCGGGTCCTGCGCCGGGTCAGGCGCCGTCTCCGTACGCTGCCGCCCTGGTCGCCGCTGGTGGCCGGGGTACTCGCGGGCGGGCTGCTCGGCGCCGGCTACGGTCTGGCCACCACCCCGCAGTACAGCGCGACGAGTTACGTCGTCGCCGTCCCCACCGACAAGTCCGACCCGGCGGCCGCGCTGGGCTTCGCGCAGGCCTACGGCCGGGTCGCCACGCAGCTCGCGGTGCTGGGGGACGCGCAGATGTGGGCGCACGTGCCGGTGGCGACGCTGGAGGAGAGTGTGCGCACGGCGACCTCGCCGGACGCGCCGATGGTCTCGGTGACGGCCACCTCCGCCGACCCGGAGCAGGCCGCCGACATGGCCAACGCGGTCGCCCGCGCCCTGACCGGACACGCGGACGCCGCCGCCGACGACACCCACGTGGAGCTGCGGCAGTTCGCGCGGGCCACCGAACCCACCGCGGCGTCCTCGGCGTCCACCGCCGTGACGGGACTGGTGGGCGCGAGCGCGGGCGGGCTCCTCGGCGGACTCGCCCTGCTGGTCCGGCCGCGCGGCGCCGCCCGGGAACGGGAACGGGACCGCACCCCTGCGTCCGTCCCCGGGCCCGCGTCGGCGGCCGACGTGCGCACCCAGCTGTGACGTACCCGAGGCAGCCGCACCGCGGGACGCTCACGCCCCCGCCCGGACGTACGGCCGAACTGGTCACCGAGGAGGGCGACTTCGCCGCGCTGGCCCCGCAGTGGGGGCGGCTGTACGCCAGGTGTGCCGCCGCGACGCCGTTCCAGAGCCACGCCTGGCTGCATTCGTGGTGGCGTTCGTACGGCCGGCCAGGCCGGCTGCGGCTGGTGCTGGTCCGCGAGGGCGGTGAACTGGTCGGCGCGGCCCCGCTGACGCTCGTACGGCGTCCGGTTCCGGCGCTGGTGCCGCTGGGCGGCGCGATCTCGGACTACGGGGACGTGCTGCTGGACGACGAACGCGGTCCGGACGCGGCGGCGGCGCTCGCCGCAGCTCTCGCGGCGGCGGCCCGTACCGCACTCGTCGACCTGCGCGAGGTGCGTCCCGGCGCCGCCGCCGAACGGGTCTACGACCGCTGGCGCGGGCCCCGGCGCGCGGTGCCCGACTCGCTCTGCCTGGAACTGCCCGCCCTCCCCTTCGACGAACTGACCGCCCGGCTGCCCTCGGCCAAGGCCCGGCAGCGGGTCCGCGCCCAGTTGCGCCGGCTGGACAAGCTCGGCGTCAAGAGCCGGACGGTGCTGCCCGGCGAGGTGGACGCGGCGCTCGCCCGGCTCCTTGAGCTGCACCGGCTGCAGTGGCAGGGGCGGAAGGTGACCGGCGAGCACCTGCGGCCCCGGTTCCGCGAGCACCTGGTGCGGGCGGTGGGGCCGATGGTGCGGGCCGGGGACGCGGTGGTGACCGAGTTCCGGATGGACGACGAGGTGGTGGCCGTGGACGTGACGCTGCTGTCGCCCCGGCTGGCCGGCGGCTACCTGTACGGCGCACACCCCCGCCTGCGGGAGTGCCGGGCGGACGTGGCGGTGATGCTGCTGGAGGCGTGCGCCGGGCACGCCCGGCAGCGGCCGGGGCGGGAGACGCTGAGCCTGCTGCGGGGCGACGAGCCGTACAAGCACCGCTGGCGCCCCGAGCCGGTGGCGAACCGGCGCCTGCTGCTGGCCCGTCGCCGCACGGCCCCGCTGCTGGCGGCGGCCCTCGGTGACGCCGCCGCCCGGCGGCACGGCAAGGAGCTGCTGCGCCGACGGGCGGAACGGAAGGAGCGCGCCGGTGGCGGTGGCACCTGACAGGCACCGCCACCGCCCCGCCGCCCCTCCCGGGCCGCCGCCCGCCGGGCCGCTTTCCGGGCCGCTTTCCGGGCCGCTTTCCGGGCTACTTGTGGCGCGAGTACCAGTCGAGCCGCATGCACAGCTTCCCGCCGAGCCAGTACTCGACCCAGTCGCCCAACTGCAGCGGCGAGCAGTCGTCCGGGCGCTCGGGCGTGGTGGACGGGACGGGCGGCACGGGCGGCGCGGTGGGCGTGGCCGGCGCGGTGGGCTCCGGCGTCTGCGGGTCGGTGGGTTCGGCGGCGGGCTCGTCGGTGCGGCCGAAGAGCACGGACCGGTAGACGGCGGTGGAACGGGGGTTGTCGTCGCACTGGAAGACGCCGTGCGGGCAGTAGTCGGTGACCGTGTTGTAGACGGGCTCGTGCTCGTCCATCCAGGCGAGCATGCGCCGCATGTAGGCGGCGTTGTCGCCGTTGCGGAACAGCCCCCACTCCGGGTACGAGACGGGCTTGCCGTGCGCCTTGGCGAAGTCCACGTGCGCCTGGAGCCCGTACGGCTCCTTCACCTGCTCGTCGAACGGCATCCCGCGCGGCTGGTCGTAGGAGTCCATGCCGATGATGTCGACGGTCGCGTCCCCCGGGTAGCACTGCGTCCAGGGCACGGCGTCCCGGCCGCGGCTCGGCGCGAAGTCGAACCTGAACTTCTGGCCGGGCACGGAGCGCATCGTGGTGACGATGCGGTTCCAGTACGTCTTCCAAGCCTGCGGGTCGGGCCCGCAACGGTGGGTGTACGTGGTGCCGTTCATCTCCCAGCCGAGCACCAGGACCGTGTCCGGCACCTTCAGCTCGACCAGGCGTTCGGCGAGGGCGCGGTAGTGGTGGTCGAAGCGTCCGGCGGCGCCCTGGCGCAGCAGTGCGCGCACCTCGTCGTCGCCGACGTGCTCCTCGTTGCGCTCCATCATGGGCACGTTGAGGACGAGCATCCGGTCGTCCTTGCGGGTCCGCCAGTCGGCCCACACGTCGAGGAAGCCCGGAGCGCCCTCGATGTTGCTCCAGCGGTCGCCGGGCAGGTACGTGTGGCCGACGCGCAGTTCGGCGCCGCCGAGCCAGTGGCTCAGCTCGGCCATGCGGGCGACACCGCGCGCGCCGTAGTCCAGGTAGGCGCCGAACGCGGGAGGCACGGCGGGTTTCCCGGCCGACGCCTCGGGTGCCGCCGCCGGGGCGGGTGCGGGCGGAGCGGGCGCGGGAGGGGCCGGTTCACCGGCGGCGACCGCCGGGGCCGCCGCCACCAGTGCGGCCGCCGCGACCGCCGCCACGGCGCAGGCCGGCCGGCTGGACCGGACCCGTGACTTCCGTACGGCCATAACGGCCCCTTTCTCGCCATCGACTCGGAATACTCCGAAGACTCCGAAGACCGCGAAGACTCCGAAGGCCGCGAAGACTGCGCATGCCTCGAAGGACCGCATACTCCGCATTCGCCGTACTCCGCATTCGTCTCCGCTACTGACACCCAGTCACATGAGATGCCATCACGCCACCGCCGTTACGGCTTCCGGGTGCGCCACTCGTCCGCACCGGTGAACCGAACCGAATACGAAGGACGTTTCACGTGTCGCTGTTCGACACCCGTGTCCCCACCGTGCTGCTGCGGACCGACCGGAATCCCTTTCACCACGGAACGCTGGGCGCCGTGCGCTCGCTCGGCCGCGCCGGGGTGGAGGTGCACGTCGTCGCCGACTGCGCCGGGAGTCCGATCGCCGCCTCCCGTTACGCGAGGCGGCTGCACACTCCCCCGCCGCCCGGCGCGTCGCCCGCCGAGATCGCGTCGGTCCTGCGCCGCGTCGCCGCGGGGATCGCGCGTCCCGCCGTACTGGTTCCGATGGACGACGCGTGCGCGGTGGCGGTGGGCTGGGCGCGGGACGAGCTGGCGCCCCTGTACCTGCTGCCTGGCCTGCCCGCCGGGCTGGCGGAGCGGGTGGCCGACAAGGCCGAGCTGGCCGGTGTGTGCGCCGCGCTGGACGTGCCGCACCCCGAGACGCTGGTTCCGGACGGGCCGGCCGAGGCTACGCGGGCGGCGTGGCGGCTGGGGCTGCCGGTGGTGGCGAAGTGGAGCCGGCCCTGGCTGGTGCCGCCGGGCGGCGGGCTGCGCAGCACGGTGCTGGTGCGTTCGGCACGGGAGGCCGGGGAGCTGTGCCGGCGCGCCGAGGAGGCGGGCAGCAGGCTGCTGCTCCAGGCGTTCCTGCCGCCGGGCCCGGACCGGGACTGGTTCTTCCACGGGTACGCCGACCGCTCGGGCACGGTCCGTGCGGGCGGACCCGGCCGGAAGATCCGGTCCTGGCCGCGGAGGGCCGGTCTGACCGCGGTGGGCCGCTGGACGCCGAACCCGGGGGTGCAGGCGCTCGCCGAACGGGTCTGCGC
Organism: Streptomyces mayonensis; assembly: GCF_018982965.1. Lineage (GTDB taxonomy): Bacteria > Actinomycetota > Actinomycetes > Streptomycetales > Streptomycetaceae > Streptomyces > Streptomyces mayonensis. Next base: position 58,251 of record NZ_JACBYP010000015.1, read on the forward strand.
GGAGCTGGGCTACCGGGGCGTCCTCGACCTGGACTTCCGTCGCTGCGGCACGACGGGGCGCTACCACCTGCTCGACTTCAACCCGCGGCCCGGCGCCCAGTTCCGGCTCTTCACCGACTCCGCCGGGCTGGACGTCGTACGCGCCATGCACCTGGACCTGACGCACCGGCCGCTCCAGCAGGGGGCGCCGCGGCCGGGACGGGTGTTCGTGGCGGAGAACTACGCGCCGCTGAGCGCCCTGCGTCCGGCGCCCGGCGGCCGGGAACTGGCCTGGAACGCCCCGGACGACCGGGCGCCGGGCCGGGCGCTGTGGACCCTGTGGGGCCGCCACGCCGCCGTCCGGCTGCGCGACCGGCTGCGCCGGGCGAACAGCCGTGCGGACCAAGCAAACCAACGTGCGGACCGAGCGGACCGAGCGGACCAACGTGCTGACCGAGCGGACCGAGCGGACCAACGTGCTGACCGAGCGGACCGAGCGGGCACCGGCGTCCCGGCCCGCCCCCGTGTCGTACGCCAGGCGCACGCCCCGGCCGACGACCACGCCGACCGCGACCACGACAGCGAACGCGACCGCGACCGCGACCGCGACAGCGACCGCAGTCACCGCACCGGCTCTCCCGGTGACGAGCGGGCGGGCAGCCACTGACACGGGCACACGCGACGCCCCCGGCGGCCCGAGCGGGCGACCGGGGGCGTGGGCGGCCGGGGGTCAGAGACCGGCGGCGGCGCGGCCCCTGCGGTAGAGGATCGCGCCACCCGCGATCAGCACGGCGCCGGCGGCCCCGGCGCCCAGGGCACCCGCGCTGCCGGTCTCGGCCAGGACGGGCGGCTGCTCCGTCTGCGGGGCGGGCGGGGTGTGCTCCTCCTCCGCGGGCGGCGGGGGCTCCTCCGCGGCGGGCGGAGGCGGCTGCTCCTCCTCGGCCGGCGGCGGCTGCTCCTCCTCACCGGGCGGCTCTTCCTCGCCGTAGCCGGGCGGCTCTTCCTCGCCGTAGCCGGGGGGCTCCTCCTCGCCGTAGCCCGGGGGTTCCTCGGCGGTGTTCTCGCACTTGTTGCCGAAGACGGGGTTCAGGGCGGCGATCACGTCGATCGTGTTGCCGCAGAGGTTGACCGGCACGTCGACCGGGACCTGCGCGTTGTTGCCGGAGCCGACACCGGGCGAACCCTCGGTGCCGCCCTCCGCGTGGGCGCCGCCGCCGGAGGACGAGGAGCCGGAGGAGGACTGGGCGTCCTCGCCGTACCCGCCGCCGTGTCCGCCGGTCTCCTGGTCCGAGCTGTTCTCGCACTCGTTGCCGAAGGCCGGGTTGAGCACACCGACGACGTCGATGCTGTTGCCGCACGCGTTCACCGGGACGTGGACCGGTACCTGGAGGGCGTTGCCGGACACGGCGCCCGGCGAGTTCGTGGCCGCCCCGTCCGCCTGTGAGTCGGCAAGGGCGGGGCTGCCGCACAGGGAAAGGATGCCCGTCGCGGCGGCAGCCGCGACCATCCCCCTGCTCAGAGTCTGTCGCACTCTCGTTGTCTTCCTGCTGGTAGAGGTGGGAGAAAGATCTGGAGGCCGGGCTGCAGAGAGGGGAAAAGCCGGCCTCGAACCAAACGAGTTGGCCAAGGCCGGCCGTGACGCAGCCGGTCGGTGCGGAACTACGTCAGTCGTTCACGCACGCGTTGCCGAACGCGGGGTTCAGCAGACCAACGACGTTGATGCTGTTGCCGCAGACGTTGGCGCCAACGTTCACCGGAACCTGGACGACGTTGCCGGACAGGACGCCCGGGGAGCCCACGGCGGCGCCCTCGGCACCGGCGTCGGCGAAGGCCGGGGCGGCCATGCCAAGGGCCATGATCGCGCCCGCGACGACAGCAGCGCTCTTCTTCATGAGATTTCCCTTCTCTGCGGTCATGCCTGAATGACGGCCGAAACCGCGCGAGCACAGCATTGACGGCTCGCACCATGACCTGCAGCCTGCAAACGAGGAATTGACGGCCGGAGAAACTCCCGAACGTGAGACACCCCGACATTCACTCGGATGCCTCACTACTCGGTCCGGCCGTTCCCCCAGGAGAGCGACGACGTCCATCCGCCTCCCGGTGAAACCCCGGCCGGTCGACAGCCTGCCGACGGCCGGTTCACGACCGGTTCACGGCCGGGCGGCCCGCGAGGAGGTCAGCGGGCCGCCCGTGCCCGACGGGACCGCTCAGCGGCCCTCGCCGTTCGCCGACAGAACCGACAGGTCCTCCAGGACGTGCGACAGGGCGCCGTCCCGCTTGGCCTGCGTGGAGTTGTCCGCGCACTGCTGGTTCAGGTCGTCCGACAGGACGTTGATGTCCTGGACCGGGACGAGGTTGATGACCGCGGCGTTGACGTCCTCGACACCGAGGCACGGCTTGTTCAGCGTGCCCTCGACCAGCGACAGCTGCGGGCTCATGTCGCCCTTGGTCGCCGAGTTGCCGAACGCCGACTCGGCGCCGTTGCCGTTGGCCACGGCCGGTCCGGCGTCGTCCCCGATGGCCAGGGCCTGGGGGGCGGCGGCAGCCGACATGCCGATCACAGAAGCGGCAGCCGCCGCGGCGACCATTGCCTTCTTGAGCACTTCGCGTTCCTTTCGTCGTAGCGACGCACTGTCCTACGGCCTCATCAACCCGATGAGCCATGATTGGTTGCGGGCGTTCACCCGGTTGGACCAGCGATCGGGAAAAGAGTGCGGAAAGCCGTCGGAATCACATGCACACCCGTGCGTAAAAACTGATTTACCCCATGGGCGCAACGCGGCCCCGCACACATTTCCCGTTGTCCGCCGAGAGAGTGAACGGGAGAAACCCGAACGGACTCTCGGAGTTGACCAGAGCACTCCGGTGGACGGGGTTTCCTCAGAAAGGACTGGCAAGTGATCAAGAAGGTAGCCGCCTACGCGGCGATCGCCGCCTCCGTCATGGGCGCCTCCGCTGCCGCGGCCCCCCAGGCGATGGCCATCGGGGACGACAGCGGGCCCAACGCCGCCAACGGCAACGGTGCCTCGCAGTACTTCGGCAACTCGATGACCACGGGCAACATGAGCCCGCAGATGGCGCTCATCCAGGGCTCGTTCAACAAGCCCTGCATCGCGGTCAGCGACATCCCGGTCAGCGTTGTCGGACTGGTCCCGATCCAGGACATCCCGATCCTGTCGGACGACCTGAACCAGCAGTGCGCCGAGAACTCCACGCAGACCAAGCGCGACGGTGCGCTGGCCCACCTGCTGGAGGACGTCTCGATCCTCTCCGCCAACGGCGAGGGCGGCGGCAAGGGCTGACACCGCCCGAGGGGCGGGCCGCCGAGCACATCGGCGGCCCGCCCCTTCCGCGTGTCCGCGCCCGGGTCAGCGCCCGGTTCAGCGTCCGGGTGTCGCGTAGAGCGCCTCGATCTCGTCGGCGTACGCCGTCACCGCCGCGTGGCGCCGCACCTTCAGTGACGGGGACAGCAGTCCGTTCTCCTCGGTGAACTCGCCCTCCACCAGCCGGAAGGCGCGGATCGACTCGGCCCGGGAGACGGCCGCGTTGGCGTGGTCCACGGCCTTCTGGACGTCGGCGAGCATCCTGTCGTCCTGCACCAGCGCGGACATCGGGGTGTCGGCGGGCAGTCCCCGCACCGCGAGCCAGTGGGCGACGGCATCCGGGTCGAGGGTGATCAGGGCGGCGACGTAGGGCCGGTTGTCGCCGACGACGAGGCACTGGGCGACCGGCGGCCGGCTGCGCAGGCGGTCCTCCAGGACGGCCGGGGAGACGTTCTTGCCGCCGGAGGTGACCAGGAGGTCCTTCTTGCGCCCGGTGATGGTGAGATAGCCGTCGGCGTCGAGGGAGCCGAGGTCGCCGGTGGCGAACCAGCCGTCGGCGAGGACGGCGTCGGTGGCCTCCGGGTCACCCCGGTAGGCGCCGAAGACGATGCCGCCGTTGACGAGCACCTCGCCGTCCTCCGCGATGCGCACGGCGGTGCCGGGGACCGGCGGGCCGACGGTGCCGGGGCGGGGGCCGAGCGGCGGGACGAGGGTGGCGGCGGCGGTGGTCTCGGTCAGGCCGTAGCCCTCGTAGACCATGATTCCGGCGGCGTAGAAGAAGAGGTTGAGGTCGCTGCCGAGTGGGGAGCCGCCGCTGATGGCGTACCGCATCCGGCCGCCCAGTTCCTTCCGGACCCGGCGGTACACCAGCAGGTCGTACAGGGCCCAGCCCGCCCACAGGCCGAGGGAGGGGCCCTTGCCGCGGCCGAGGAAGCGTTCCAGGTGCGCGGCGCCGAAGCGGACGGCGAGACGGTGGGCGCGCTCGAAGGAGGCGCCGCGGCCGATCTTCTCGGCGGTCGCGCGGCCGGTGTCGTGGATCTTCTCGAACAGGTACGGGACGCCGACCAGGAAGGTCGGGCGGAACTCCTTGAGCGCCGGCCGCAGTTCGTCGGGCCTGATGCTCGGGAAGTGCCCGATCTCGATGCGGGCCAGCAGGCAGGAGATCTGGATGGTGCGGCCCAGGATGTGGGCGAGGGGGAGGAAGAGGAGGGTCGAGGCGGTCTGGCCGGTGACCTCCTTGAAGATCGGGTGCAGCAGTTCGACCGTGTTGGCGGCCTCGGCGTGCAGGTTGGCGTGGGTGAGGACGCAGCCCTTGGGGCGTCCGGTGGTGCCGGAGGTGTAGCAGACGGTGGCGACGGCGTCCGGGGTGAGGGCGGTGCGCCGCTTGGTGACCTCCTCGTCGCTCACGCCGAGGCCGAGGCCGGTGAGGTCGTCGAGGGCTCCGGCGTCGAGTTCCCACACACGGGGCGCCTCCGGGTGCCCCTCGGTGCCGGACCGGACGGTGGCGCTGTTGGCGGCGGTCTCGGTGACGACGTGCCGGGCGCCCGAGTCGCGGACGATCCACTCGACCTGGCCGGCGGAGGAGGTGGCGTAGACGGGGACGGTCTGGCCGCCGGCCGCCCAGATCGCGAAGTCCAGGACCGTCCACTCGTAGCGGGTACGGGACATCACGGCGACCCGGCCGCCGGGTTCGAGGCCGGCGGCGATCAGTCCCTTGGCCACGGCGGTGACCTCGCGGGCGAACTCCGCGGCGGTGACGGGCCGCCAGGCTCCGCCCGCCTGGCGGCGCAGGACCACCGCGTCGGGGGCCTCGGCCGCGTTGGTGAACGGGATGTCGGCAGTGCTGCCCGCGGTGGGACGGGACGCGAGGGGAGCGGTGCGGGCCTCGCGGACGGTTCCGTGCGCGTCCCTGACGGTCTCGGTCGTCGTGCGGGAGACCAGGTCACCGCGCCCTCTCGCCCGTTTCAGGTCCTTGCGTACGCCCATGACGGCTCCCGGTCGCGGTGGGACTGCTGCGCTGTCGCGTGCACTTCTGGGGACTTACTTCCGAGTAAACTTACCCGGAAGTAAGGAAACGTCAATGGGCGCGGGTGCACGGGCCAGTCCGTGCCCAGCCCGTGGACCATTCCGTGGACCAGCCCGTGGACCAGCCCGTGGGCGCTGTCCGCCGCCGTCCGCGAGGTTCCGGGTCACGTCAGCCGGTCAGCCGCTCCGCCTTCTCGATCGCCTCGGCCAGCTCGCGGACGTCCCCGTCCTCCGTGCGGTCCGCCAGCTCGTCGGCGCGCGCGGACAGTTCCGGCAGTCCCGGTGCGCCGGGCAGGGAGCCGGGATCGCCGTGTCCGTCGCCGTGTCCGTCGCCGTGGTCGCGGCCCCTGTCATGGTCCTGGTCGTGACCGCCGCCCGAGCGCAACGCGTCGGCGAAGTAGGCCGCGGCCGCCGTGACCTGCAGTCCGCGGTCCGCCTCCCAGACGGAGTCGTCGAGGGCGTCGGTCGCCACGGTGCCGGACTCCTCGTGCGGGGTGCGGCTGTCGGGGTCGAGCCAGCGGACGGTGGCCGTGGCGAGCGGGCCGCCGGCGCCGGGCCTGGTGCGGACGGCGTAGAGCGCGGTGACCGTGTGGCCGGGGCCGACCTCGCCGCCGTCGACGCGGTCGTCGCGGAAGTCCTCGTCGGCGACGCGGCGGTTGTCGTAGCCGACGAGACGGAAGTCGGCGACGGTCTCCGGGTCGAAGGCGACCTGAGCCTTGGCGTCGCGCGCGGTCAGCTCGATGTGGCTCGGGAGCTGCTCGCAGAAGACCTCGCGGGCGTCCTCGGGGGTCGACACGTACGAGGTGTGGCCGTCGCCCTTGTCGGCGAGGCGTTCCATCAGCGCGTCGCCGTAGTCGCTGCCGACGCCGACTCCGAAGAGGGTGATGCCGTGCTCGCGGCGCTCGGTGGAGACGCGTTCGAGGATGGTGTCGGCGTCGGTGTCACCGGTGTTGGCGAGAGCGTCGGAGACCAGGACGACACGGTTGGTGGCGCCCGTGCGGCGGCCCTCGACGGCGGTCTCGTAGCCGGTCTCCACGCCCGCGCCGAGGTTGGTGGAGTCGGTGGGCTCCAGGCTGTCGATCGCGTCGTGGACCCGGCCGCGGTGGTCGCCGAGCCGGGTCATGGGCAGGACGGTCTCGGCCTCCCCGCTGAAGGTGACGATCGCCACGGAGTCGTCGTCGCGCAGCCGGTCGGTCATGGTGCCGAGGGAGTCCCGGGCGAGGTCCAGGCGGCCGGGTTCGTCCATCGAGCCGGAGACGTCGACGACGAACGTCAGGGCGGCCGGCGGGCGTTCGCTCTGCCGCTCGGCCGGGCGGGTGGCCAGGCCGACGCGGAGCAGCGACCAGTTCGCGACGCCGGTGCGGGCGCCGTCCACGGTCACGGTGAAGCCGTCGCCGTCGGGACGGTCGTAGTCCTGGCGGAAGCTGTTGACGAACTCCTCGGGCCGGACCGTCGACGGGTCGGGCAGCCGGCCCTCGGAGAGGGTGCGGCGGGCGTAGCCGTAGGAGGCGGTGTCCACGTCCAGGGCGAAGGTGGAGAGGAGGTCGGGGTCGGGGGCGTCGGGGGCCACCTCCCGCGAGTCGCCGTTCCGGTCCGCCCCGCCGGTCGCCGGGCCGCCCTCTCCGCGCGGGCGGTCGGGCGCCGGTGCCGGCGCGTGGCCGCCGCCCCGGCTGTCGGCGGTGGCCGCCCGCCCCTCGTCGTCCCCTCCCCCGCAGCCGGTGAGCAGCAGGCCGCCCGCCGCCGCGAGGGCGAGCAGTGCACCGGCCGGCCCCCGCGCCCGGTACCGCCGTGTCCTCTTCTCTGTCCTCGTCGTCACTGCCATCGTCACTGCCCCCTGCTGGTGTTGACGCCGACGTACGTGACTGTGACGGCGCAGCGGGGCGGAACGTGCGGGACGGGGCGTTACGGGTGCGTCTCGAAGTGGGTACGGCGGGGTGCCGGCGGGACCGGTGGGTGATCCTCCGGTGATCCGGTCGACACCGACGGCGCCGGAGGTGGCACCTGGTCAGGACACCACGTCCTTGCGGGCGAAGTTGCGGAAGGCCAGGGCGAAGAGGACGAGGGCGTACGTCACCGACAGCGACGTGCCCTGTATCAGACGGGTCCAGTCCAGGTCGGGGCGGACGGTGTCCAGCCAGGCGTACTGCCAGTGCGCGGGCAGGAAGTCGCGCCAGTCGCCGAGGGCGGTCACCTCGTCCAGGACGTTGCCGATGATGGTCAGGCCGACGGCGCCGCCGACCGCGCCGAGCGGCGCGTCCGTCTTGGTGGAGAGCCAGAACGCCAGTGCTGCGGTGACCAGTTGCGAGACGAAGACGTACGCCACCGTGATCGCCAGGCGTTCGGCCGCGGTGCCGGTGGGCAGGCTGCCGCCGGTGGGCAGCTCCAGCGGCCCCCAGCCGTAGGCGACGGTGCCGACGGCGAGGGCGACCAGCGGCAGCAGCACGATCGCGGCGAGGCTCAGCAGCAGGGCGACGACCAGCTTGGACCACAGCAGCCGGGCCCGCGGCACCGGCGCGGCGAGCAGGTAGCGCAGCGAGGACCAGCCGGCCTCCGAGGCGACCGTGTCCCCGAAGAACAGGGCGACGGGCACGACGAGGAGGAAGCCGGCGGAGGCGAAGAGGTTGACCGCGGCGAAGTTGGCGCCCGACGCGGTGGCCGAGTCCATGAGGCTGACCTGGTTGCTGGCGCCGCCGGGCTCACCGCCGATGCGGAAGGCGACGAGCAGCACGAACGGCAGGGCGAACAGGACGCCGCCCATGACCAGGGTCCGCCGCCGCTTCAGCTGCCGGATCAGCTCGACCCGCACGGGCAGCGTGCGCCCCGCGCGGTAGCCGTCGGCGACCTCCCGGGGACCGGCGGACCCGTCGCGGCCGGCGGACCCGGTGGCCCCGGCGGACTCAGTGGCCCCGGTGGCCTCCGCGCCCTCGGCAGGCGGCGTGCTGGTACTGCTGCTGCTCATGCCGAGTCTCCGATCAGGGTCAGGAAGGCGTCCTCGAGGCGCCGGTGGGGGCCCACCGACTCCACGGGCACGTCCAGGCGGACGAGTTCGGGGATCAGGTCCCGCGCGGTGCCGTCGCCGCCGAGGCGGACCAGCAGGCCTCCTTCGGTGGCGGCCGCCGAGGACACGCCGGGCAGCGCGGCGACCTTCTCGACGAGCGGGGCGTCCACGCGCGCGGAGGTGCCCACCAGCAGGGTGTCGCCGGAGCCGACGATCTCGCCGACCGGTCCGGCCTGTACGAGCTGCCCGTGGTCCATCACGACCAGGTGGGTGCAGCTCTGCTCGACCTCGGACAGCAGGTGGCTGGAGACGATCACCGTGCGCCCTGCCGCCGCGTAGCGGATCATCACCTCGCGCATCTCACGGATCTGGGGCGGGTCCAGGCCGTTGGTCGGTTCGTCCAGGATCAGCAGGTCGGGCAGGCCCAGCATGGCCTGGGCGATGGCGAGACGCTGACGCATCCCCTGGGAGTAGGTGCGCACCGCGCGGGCGAGCGCGTCGCCGAGCCCGGCGATCTCCAGCGCCTCGTCCAGGTGGGCGTCCTCGGGCGGGCGGCCGGTGGCCCGCCAGTACAGCTCCAGGTTCTCCCGGCCGGACAGGTGCGGCAGGAAGCCCGCTCCCTCGACGAAGGCGCCGACGCGGGACAGCACGGGGGCGCCGGGGGCGATGGCGTGGCCGAAGACGCGGATGTCGCCGCCGTCCGGGGCGATCAGCCCCATCAGCATGCGCAGGGTCGTCGTCTTGCCCGCGCCGTTGGGTCCGAGCAGGCCGAGGACCTGGCCCTGCTCCACGCGGAAGGACAGGTCCCGCACGGCGTACCGGTCGGAGGACTTGGCGTACCGCTTGGTCAGACCGGTGATCTGGAGGGGCACGCCGGCCAGCGCCGGGTCGGGGGGCGGGGCCGAGGTGCGGCGGCGGGCGGTCAGCAGCAGGGCCGCCGCCAGCGCCGCGCCCGCGAGCGGTGCCCACCAGACCCAGGCGGGCAGTCCGGCCGTCGCCCCGGTGTCGCCGAGCGCCGTCGGCACCGACAGGCCGCCGCCCTTGAGGGAGACGGTGTACGTGGCGGGCGCGGCCGGCGACGCGTATCCGAGGTCGGTGGAGGCGATGACCAGGCGCAGCCGGTGGCCGCGGTCCACCTCGTGGTCGACGGCGGGCAGGGTGATGCGTACGTCCCGGCCCGCCCTGGCGTCCGTCACCCGGATCGGCGCGACCAGCTGGGAGGGGAGCACCTGTTGGCTGCCGCCGGGCCCGACGTCGTACACCTTGGCGAACAGGACGGCGTCGTCGCTGCTGGACCTGACGTGGACGGTGGCGGTCGGCGTGCCGGTGATCCGCAGCTCCTCGCGCACGGGCGCCGACTCGAAGGCGGCGTACTGGCCGGGGAAGTCCAGGGAGACGCCGAGGCCGAGCGAGGAGAGCTGGGAGAGTCCGCCGGCGCCGCCGATGCCGGGCAGCGCGGAGACCGCGGGCGGGGCGGCGCCGGCCGGGTTGTCGAGGCTCTGCTCGCGGCCGCGCAGGGCAATGGTGTGCGGGTCGCCGCGCAGGCCGGGGTAGGAGTCGCCGCTGACGCCCTCCAGGCGGGGCTCGCCGTCGCCGCTGCCGGTGCCGAGGGTGCGGCTGACGCGGAATCCGGGGCCGGTGCCGGCCGACTCGTCGCCCTTGAGATACCGGTCGAACCAGGCCTCGGTGCGGTCGGCGACGCGGTCCGTCTCCAGGTCGCCGCCGTCGTGGCCGCCCGCGACCCAGTCGACGGCGACCGGAGCGCCGTTGCCGCGGATCGCTTCGGCGGCCAGGTCGGCCTGGCCGAGCGGGAAGAGGGAGTCCGTCTGGCCCTGCGTCAGCAGGGTGGGCACGTCGATGTGGTCGCCGACGGCCTGCGGGCTGCGCGCGTCGAGCAGTTCGGTGGCCTCGGCGTCGGGTTTCCCCGACTCGGCGACCCGCTCGTACATCCGGCACAGCTCGTCCTCGAAGCGGTCGCAGCCGCCGCCCATGTTGACGAAGATGCCGGCCCACAGCTTCTTGAACACGCCGTTCGGGAAGAGGGCGTCCGACAGGTTCCAGTAGGTCAGGGCCGGGGCGATGGCGTCCACCCGGCGGTCGTGCCCGGCGGCGAGGAGCGAGATCGCCCCGCCGTAGGACCCCCCGGCCACGCCCACGCGCGGGTCGCCCTTCCCGTCGAGCCGGACCTCGGGCCGCTCGGCCAGCCAGTCGATCAGCCGGGACACGTCGGCGACCTCGCCGTCCGGCGCGTTCAGCCCGATCTTTCCCGTGGACTTCCCGAAGCCGCGTGCCGACCAGGTGAGCACCGCGTACCCGTCCCGGGCGAGGTCCTCGGCCTGCTCCCGCAGGTCGGCCTTGCTGCCGCCGAAGCCGTGCGCGAGCAGCACGGCGGGGCGGCGGCCGTCGGAACCGGCCGTGAAGTACGAGGTGTCCAGGCGCACTCCGCCGCCCACGGCCACGGTGCGGTCGGCGCGGTGCACCGGGGGCGGGTCGTCACCGGCGACGGCCGTCCATGTCCCGGCCCCGGCGAGCACGACGACGGCTGCCGCGGCGGCGATCACCCGCCGCGGTCCCCGCAGCAGCGTCCGCGGCGCCCGCAGCAGCCCCCGCACGCGGGGCAGTCGAAGATCCATGCGTCAACGGTACGGGCAGCCACCGACAACGGAGGCAGACCCGGGGCTGAACCGCCGCCCCTCCCACGGATGTACGGGGACGGCCCGGCGTACCGCAGGCGCGGTAGACGGGGCGGGCCGTGGCGCAGGCCGTGCCGGGCGGCGTCCTCGGCGACGCAGTTACCTGCGTCCATGCAGGTACTTACGTCCATGCAGGTACCTGCGTCGGTACGGAGGACGCCGCCGGCGGCTCAGTGGTTGCGCGGGAAGCCGAGGTCGACACCGGCGGGGGCGTCGGCCGGGTCCGGCCAGCGGGTGGTGACGACCTTGCCGCGGGTGTAGAAGTGCGTGCCGTCGTTGCCGTAGATGTGGTGGTCCCCGAAGAGCGAGTCCTTCCAGCCACCGAAGGAGTGGTAGCCCACGGGAACCGGGATCGGGACGTTCACGCCGACCATGCCGGCCTCGATCTCCAGCTGGAAGCGGCGGGCCGCGCCGCCGTCCCGGGTGAAGATCGCGGTGCCGTTGCCGAACGGCGAGGCGTTGATGAGGGCCACGCCCTCCTCGTACGTCTCCGCGCGGAGCACGCACAGCACCGGGCCGAAGATCTCGTCCTGGTAGGCCTTCGCGGTGGTCGGCACCCGGTCGAGCAGGGAGATGCCGATCCAGTGGCCGTCCTCGTGGCCGTCGACCGTGTAGCCGGTGCCGTCCAGGACGACCTCGCAGCCCTCGGCCGCCGCGCCCTCGACGTAGGAGGCGACCTTGTCACGGTGCGCCTTGGTGATCAGCGGACCCATCTCGGACGCCGGGTCGGTGCCGGGCCCGATCTTGATCTTCTCGGCGCGCTCCCGGATCTTCTCGACCAGGGCGTCGCCGACGGCGCCGACCGCGACGACCGCGGAGATCGCCATGCAGCGCTCGCCCGCGGAGCCGTAGGCCGCGCTCACCGCCGCGTCGGCCGCGGCGTCGAGGTCGGCGTCCGGGAGGACCAGCATGTGGTTCTTGGCGCCGCCCAGGGCCTGTACGCGCTTGCCGTTGGCGGAGGCGGTGGTGTGGATGTAGCGGGCGATGGGGGTCGAGCCGACGAAGGAGACGGCCTTGACGTCCGGGTGTTCGAGCAGGCGGTCCACGGCCACCTTGTCGCCGTGCACGACGTTGAAGACGCCGTCGGGCAGGCCGGCCTCGGCGAGCAGTTCACCGAGCTTCACGGCGGCCGACGGGTCCTTCTCGCTCGGCTTGAGCACGAAGGTGTTGCCGCAGGCGATGGCGATCGGGAACATCCACAGCGGCACCATCGCCGGGAAGTTGAACGGCGTGATGCCGGCGACCACACCGAGCGGCTGCCGGATCGAGGAGACGTCGACGCGGGTGGCGACCTGCGTCGACAGCTCGCCCTTGAGCTGCACGCTGATGCCGCAGGCCAGGTCGACGATCTCCAGGCCGCGCGCGACCTCGCCGAGCGCGTCGGAGTGCACCTTGCCGTGCTCGGCGGTGATCAGCTCGGCGATCTCGTCGCGGTGCGCGTCCAGCAGCGCCCGGAACTTGAACAGGATCGAGGTGCGCTGCGCGAGCGAGGACTGACCCCACGTCACGTAGGCCTCCCTGGCGGCGGCGACCGCGGCGTCCACCTCGTCGACCGAGGCGAAGGCGACCTTGGTGGTGACCGCGCCGGTCGCCGGATCGGTCACCTGCCCGTACGTACCCGTGGCGCCCTCGGCGGTCTTGCCGCCGATCCAGTGGTTGACGATGTGCGTCATGACCGAGAACTCCTTCGCAGATGGCGGCGACGGGTCGAGACGTGCCGTGTGTGCTGCTGTGCGCGCTGTGCACGGGCCGTGACCGGTGACGGTCGCCTCCCGGTCCCGGCCCTGACTCCATCCCAGCAGCCGTGCGCGTCGGGCGCGCCCGACACTGTGTCTGCGGTTCCGGGGTCCGCGTAGACACGTGGGGCAGTGTGCGCGGCACAGCATCCCCGGCGGCCGCGGACACCCGAGAGTCCCCGGCGCCCCCGACAGCCCCGGAGGCACCAGCACTCACTGCGACCGCGGGGGAACCTCCGGCGCGGGGCCGGTGCGAGCGGGGAGTCGACGCCCGTGCCTCGCTCCTGCCAGGGCGGGGCGGCCGGCCCGCGCCGGAGGCGTTCGGTGGGGGAACCCGCGGCGGCGCGGGCGGACTCCGGTCCCCCGGCGATCAGGCCGTGCGCCATCGCGTTCCCTTCGTGCCCGCCGTACGTCACCCCGGTTTCTAGCCCCGTGCGTGCGGCCTGTCAATGCTTTGTCCGGACATTCGGACGACTTGCCCCAAGAGGGTGGTCCGGAGCACCGCGCCGGTGTACGCCGGGTGCACCGCGGGCGTACGGGAGTGCACGGCTCCGCGCTGCCGGGCCGCGGAGAAGCCGGCCCCGGCGCACGCCGTTTGTGGCGGCCGTGTCACAGAATCGACCTTCAGGTCACACTTGTCACACGCGGACGGGGTTTTCGTCACATCCGGGAACGGGCCCTGACCGTCCGCCGCTTCACGTCGTTCACCCGGCACAGGCTGATGATCGCCAGCGCAGTGCCCGGCTCCCCCCGCGGCCGTCCCCGGTCGCCGCCGCGGCGCGCGCAGGGAGGTGCAACCAGTGACCGACCGAAGGCTCTGGTCCTACAAGGACATCGCGGCCCACATCCGGGTGCAGCCGGACACCGTGCGGTCGTACCGCAAGCACGGGCTGCTGCCGCCACCCGACCACGTGGAGCGCGGGAAGCCCTACTGGTACGCGGACACGATCCGCGCGTGGGTGGCGTCCCGCCCCCGCAATCGGAACAGATGAGCATATGCAGTGATGAACAGACAGACCGGAACAATGAACCGCTGAACGACAACCCCGGCGCCCGACCCTGCCGGGCCCCGGAAACGCGTTCTGTGCCCCACGCGCGCGTGGGGCACAGTGCCGTCCATGAACCCCTCCGGCCCTTCCGGCCCCTGCACCCCCTCCGCCCCTTCCGACTTCTCCGTGAAACCCGTCCTCACCGGTGAGAAGACCGTTCTGCGGCCCTTCACGACCGGGGACGCCGACGCGATGTGGGAGATCATCAACGATCCCGAGGTCGTCCGTTTCACCTTCGAGCCGACCACGGAACTCACCCCGGAGCGGCTCCGCTCCTGGTACGGCGTGCGCACCGCCGCCCCCGACCGCCTCGACCTCGCCGTCACCGACCGCGCCACCGGCGAACTCGTCGGCGAGGTCGTCCTGTACGACTGGGACCCCGCGGCCCGCAGCTGCACCTTCCGCACTCTCGTCGGCCCACGGGGCCGCGGCCGGGGACTCGGCAGCGAGGCGACCCGGCTCATCGTCGGCCACGCCTTCGAACGGGTGGGCCTGCACCGCGTCGAGCTGGAGGTCTACGCCGACAACCCGCGCGCGCGGCGGGTGTACGAGAAGGCCGGCTTCGTGGTGGAGGGCGTACGGCGGGAGGCGGCACTGCGGAACGGCGCGTGGGTGGACGACGTGCTCATGGCGGTTCTCGACCACGAGTGGGCCGGGCACGCGCGCGACGCAGGAGACGGATGGGGTCCACTTCATACCCCCTAGGGGTACAGTGGACGGTACGTGGTCCCCACCGGATCACGGGTACCCGCCCCTGCGCACCACCCGACGAGGAGCAACGAACATGACCGCCCAGACCGACACCCAGGGTTCCGTCACCACCGTCTACAAGGTGAGCGGCATGAGCTGCGGACACTGCGAGGGCGCCGTCTCCGGCGAGATCTCCGAGATCGCGGGCGTCGGCTCGGTACAGGCCGTGGCCGCCACCGGCGAGGTCACCGTCGTCTCCGAGGCCCCCCTCGACGACGCGGCCGTACGGGCCGCCGTGGACGAGGCGGGCTTCGAGCTGGTCGGCAGGGCCTGAGTTCGACACGCCGCACGCCGTACGCCACAGGCCCCACGCCGTACGCCACAGGCCCAACGCCGTACGCCACAGGCCCAACGCCGTACGCCGTACGCCACCGAGGCCCGCGACCGCCGGGTCTTTTCACGCCGGCCGCCCCCACCACCGCACCCCTTCCGGCCGGGCCGCGCGCGGTCCGGCCGGCCCGTCTGGAGTCCCGGACCATGACCACGAGAACACCCGCAGACACCAGAAACACCGCAGGCACCGCAGGCACCACGAGCGCCACAGGCACCGCCGGCGCCGCGGAAGCCACGCATGCCCCGCCCACGGGGGACGACGCCTCGGCCACCGGGCCGGGGCTCGCCGAGGTCGAGCTGCTCATCGGCGGCATGACCTGCGCCTCCTGCGCGGCCCGCGTCGAGAAGAAGCTCAACCGCATGGACGGCGTCACCGCCACGGTGAACTACGCGACGGAGAAGGCCCGGGTCAGCTACCCCGCGGACACCGGCGTCGCCGACCTGATCGCCACCGTCGTGAAGACCGGGTACACCGCCGAGGAGCCGGCGCCGCCCCCGGAGCCGTCCGCCGACGAGGCGGGCACCGGGGAGAGCGGCACCGGGCAGGGTGACGCCGACCCCGAGCTGTCGGCCCTCCGGCAGCGTCTGGTCGTCTCCGTCCTCCTCTCCGCCCCCGTCGTCCTGCTCGCGATGGTCCCGGCGTTCCAGTTCGACAACTGGCAGTGGCTCTCGCTCACCCTGGCCGCCCCCGTCGTCGTCTGGGGCGGACTGCCCTTCCACCGCGCCGCCTGGACCAACGCCCGGCACGGCGCGGCCACCATGGACACGCTGGTCTCCATCGGCACGCTGGCGGCGTTCGGCTGGTCGCTGTGGGCGCTGTTCTTCGGGGACGCGGGCATGCCGGGCATGCGGCACGGCTTCGACCTCACCGTCTCCCGCGGCGACGGCACCTCCCTGATCTACCTGGAGGCCGCCGCCGGAGTCACCGCCTTCCTCCTCCTCGGCCGCTGGCTGGAGGCCCGCTCCAAGCGCCGCGCCGGTGCCGCACTGCGGGCCCTGATGGAGCTCGGGGCGAAGGACGTGGCCGTACTGCGGGACAGGCGCGAGGTGCGGATACCGGTGGACCGGCTGGCGGTGGGCGACCGGTTCGTCGTACGCCCCGGCGAGAAGATCGCCACCGACGGCACGGTGACCGAGGGCGCCTCGGCGGTGGACACCTCCCTGCTGACCGGCGAGTCCGTGCCGGTGGACGTGGCCGTCGGCGACACGGTCACCGGCGCCACGGTGAACGCCGGGGGCCGACTGGTCGTCGAGGCGACCCGGGTCGGCGCGGACACGCGGCTGGCGCGGATGGCGAAGCTGGTCGAGGACGCGCAGAGCGGCAAGGCCGAGGTGCAGCGCCTCGCCGACCGGATCTCCGGTGTCTTCGTGCCCGTCGTGCTGGTGATCGCGCTCGCCACCTTCGGCGGGTGGCTCGGCGCCACGGGCGACACGGTCGCCGCGTTCACCGCCGCCGTCGCCGTACTGATCATCGCCTGCCCGTGCGCGCTGGGCCTCGCCACGCCGACCGCGCTGCTGGTCGGCACGGGCCGCGGCGCCCAGCTCGGCATCCTCATCAAGGGCCCGGAGGTGCTGGAGTCCACGCGGCGCGTCGACACGGTCGTCCTGGACAAGACCGGCACGGTCACCACCGGTCTGATGACCCTGCACGAGGTGTACGCCGCCGACGGCACCGACGAGGACGAGGTGCTGCGGCTCGCGGGCGCCGTCGAGCACGCCTCGGAGCACCCGGTGGCCCGTGCCGTCGCTGCGGGTGCCGGGGAGCGGCTCGGCGCGCTGCCGGGCGTGGAGGACTTCGAGAACGTCCCGGGCCGGGGCGTACGCGGGCGCGTGACGGGCCGTGAGGTGACCGTGGGACGCCTGCACGACGTCCTGCCGCCCGGGGTGGCCGCGGCCGTCGAGGAGGCCGAGAGGAACGGCCGTACGGCCGTCGTGGTCGGCTGGGACGGCGCCGCGCGGGGGGTCGTCGCCGTGGCGGACGCGGTCAAGGAGACCAGCGCCGAGGCGGTGGCCGGGCTGCGCCGACTGGGCCTGACCCCGGTCCTGCTGACCGGCGACAACCGCCGGGTGGCCGAGTCGGTCGCGGCGGCCGTCGGGATCGACGAGGTGATCGCCGGGGTGCTGCCCGAGGGGAAGGTGGCCGTGGTGGAGCGGCTGCGGGCCGAGGGCCGCACGGTCGCCATGGTCGGGGACGGGGTCAACGACGCCGCCGCCCTCGCCACCGCCGACCTCGGCCTGGCGATGGGCACGGGCACGGACGCGGCGATCGAGGCGGGCGACCTGACGCTGGTGCGCGGGGACCTGCGGGTGGCGGCGGACGCGATCCGGCTGGCCCGGCGCACCCTGTCCACCATCAAGGGCAACCTGGTGTGGGCCTTCGGCTACAACGTGGCCGCGCTGCCGCTGGCCGCCGCAGGACTGCTGAACCCGATGATCGCGGGGGCGGCGATGGCCTTCTCGTCGGTGTTCGTCGTCACCAACAGCCTCCGGCTGCGGACTTTTCACTGAGTTCGCGTTCCGCGCAGGTCGAGGGGCTGTGCCTCTGGAGTCCGGCACTCCTCTCACATAAGCTCTTCACAAGAGTCGCGCATCTTCCTTACGCTTGGGTCGCACCCCAGGCACCGGGGCTCTTGCGCACCTAATGGACATATGCAAGAGACGCAGATCACAGTGATGCGAAGGTAACCATCGAAGGGGTTCGAAGGTCTAAGTTGGCGATGTCAGTGAGCGTCTTGGGGGGCGCAATCTGACATCTGGGGACGTCTTGGGGGACTTTCCCAGAGCTGCGTTGCCGGGACTGCGTACACCGGGAAGCTTTGAGCGGCCCTCCCGGGTGCGTCGTCCCGGCAGACCGCACAACAAGCCAGCACAAAGCACCACAAGGCAACACAAAGCAGTACGAAGCGGCACGAAGTAGAACAAAAGCAAGATAAAGCAGATTTAGTAGGATCGGCACGGCGAGTTCTGCTCGTTGTGCTCGCACAGCGAATTCAGGCGCTGTCCTCACAGACGCCCGGCCGGATCCCGTGGGGGGAATCCGCACCGGGGCATGGGAAGGCGCCCTGGATCGTCGGCCCGTGGGGGGACCGGCGCCAGGGCGCCTTCTGCTGTGCGGACACCCTTCTGCCGTAAGCACACTCCTCCGCGCGGGCACGAAAAAGCCCCGTACCACTCGGGGCGGCACGGGACTCTTCTCGGGCGCTGCGGGGGTGCCTGGAGGCTCAGCGCCCCTCGACCGGTACGAAGTCGCGCTCGACGACGCCCGTGTAGATCTGGCGCGGACGGCCGATGCGGGAACCCGGCTCCTTGATCATCTCGTGCCACTGGGCGATCCAGCCCGGCAGGCGGCCGAGGGCGAACAGGACCGTGAACATCTCGGTCGGGAAGCCCATGGCCCGGTAGATCAGGCCGGTGTAGAAGTCGACGTTCGGGTAGAGGCTGCGCTCGACGAAGTAGTCGTCGGAGAGCGCGTGCTCCTCCAGCTTCAGGGCGATGTCCAGGAGTTCGTCGGACTTGCCGAGGGCGGAGAGCACGTCGTGCGCGGCGGCCTTGATGATCTTGGCGCGCGGGTCGAAGTTCTTGTAGACCCGGTGGCCGAAGCCCATCAGGCGGACGCCGTCCTCCTTGTTCTTCACCTTGCGGATGAAGGTGTCGACGTCGCCGCCGGAGTCGCGGATGCCCTCCAGCATCTCCAGCACCGACTGGTTGGCGCCGCCGTGCAGCGGGCCCCAGAGGGCGTTGATGCCGGCCGAGATCGAGGCGAACATGTTCGCCTGCGAGGAGCCGACGAGGCGGACCGTGGAGGTCGAACAGTTCTGCTCGTGGTCCGCGTGCAGGATGAGCAGCTTGTCCAGCGCGGAGACGACGACCGGGTCGAGCTCGTACTCCTGGGCCGGCACGGAGAACGTCATGCGCAGGAAGTTCTCGACGTAGCCGAGATTGTTGGCCGGGTAGACGAACGGGTGGCCGATCGACTTCTTGTACGCGTACGCGGCGATCGTCGGAAGCTTGGCGAGCAGCCGGATCGTCGAAAGGTTGCGCTGGCGCTCGTCGAACGGGTTGTGGCTGTCCTGGTAGAAGGTGGACAGCGCCGAGACGACCGACGACAGCATGGCCATCGGGTGGGCGTCGCGCGGGAAGCCCTTGTAGAAGTTCTTGACGTCCTCGTGCAGCAGGGTGTGCTGCGTGATGTCGCCCTTGAAGGAGGCGAGCTGGTCGACGGTCGGCAGCTCGCCGTTGATCAGCAGGTAGGCGACCTCCACGAAGGAGGAGCGCTCCGCCAGCTGCTCGATCGGGTAGCCGCGGTACCGGAGGATGCCCGCCTCGCCGTCCAGGTACGTAATGGCGGATTTGTAGGCGGCGGTGTTGCCGTAGCCGCTGTCCAGTGTCACCAGACCGGTCTGGGCGCGGAGCTTCCCGATGTCGAAGCCCTTGTCGCCGACGGTGCTGTCGATCACCGGGTAGGTGTACTCGTCATCGCCGTACCGCAGTACTACCGAGTTCTTGGTGTGCTCGCTCACGTCTTCCCTCACCGACGTAGTGCCTCATCTTCGAGGTGCCCTGACTGTCTCTACCATCCCCCACTTGGCTCAGGAGAGTGCACTCGGGGTCGACCATCGGGCCTATCGGCGGCACTCAGTGCCGCCAACTTGCTCATCCTGCCCGCTCGCCCGCCCGCACGGAAGTGCTGTGTGACCTTTCCGACTCGTTTGATCGATCATTTTTTTCACACGGGCCAGGAGGTTTACCGCAGGGTTTCCCTGTCAGGAGCCGCTCAACCGGAAGTCCAGCGCCGTGCAGCGCCGCCCGGCCGACACCGTCCGCACCGCCTGCCCGATCGCCCTGCGCGAACCGACGAGGACGACGAGCCGCTTGGCCCGGGTGACCGCGGTGTAGAGCAGATTGCGCTGGAGCATCATCCAGGCGCCGGTCGTCACGGGGATCACGACCGCCGGGTACTCGCTGCCCTGGGACCGGTGGATGGTGACGGCGTAGGCGTGGGCCAGCTCGTCCAGTTCGTCGAAGTCGTACGGCACCTCCTCGTCCTCGTCCGTCAGGACGGTGAGGCACTGCTCGACGGGGTCGAGGGAGGTGACGACGCCCACGGTGCCGTTGAAGACGCCGTTCTCGCCCTTCTCGTAGTTGTTGCGGATCTGGGTGACCTTGTCGCCGACCCGGAAGACCCGGCCGCCGAACCGCTTCTCCGGCACGTCCGGGCGCCCCGGGGTGACGGCCTGCTGGAGCAGCCCGTTGAGCGTGCCGGCGCCGGCGGGGCCGCGGTGCATGGGGGCGAGCACCTGCACGTCCCGGCGCGGATCGAGCCCGAACTTCGCGGGGATGCGCCGCGCGGCGACGTCGACGGTGAGCCGCCCCGCCTCCTCGGTGTCGTCCTCGACGAAGAGGAAGAAGTCCTTCATGCCGTCGGTGACGGGGTGTTGGCCCGCGTTGATCCGGTGCGCGTTGGTGACGACGCCGGACTGCTGCGCCTGCCGGAAGACGCGGGTGAGCCGGACGGCGGGCACCGGGCTGCCGGGCGCCAGCAGGTCCCGCAGCACCTCCCCCGCCCCCACACTGGGCAACTGGTCGACGTCCCCGACGAGAAGCAGGTGGGCCCCGGGCGGCACGGCCTTGACCAGCTTGTTGGCGAGGAGCAGGTCCAGCATCGACGCCTCGTCGACCACGACCAGGTCGGCGTCGAGGGGGCGGTCGCGGTCGTAGGCGGCGTCCCCGCCGGGCTTCAGCTCCAGCAGCCGGTGCACGGTGGACGCCTCGGCGCCGGTCAGCTCGGCCAGCCGCTTGGCGGCCCGCCCGGTCGGCGCGGCGAGCACGACCTTGGCCTTCTTGGCCCGCGCCAGCTCCACGATCGACCGCACTGTGAAGGACTTGCCGCACCCCGGCCCACCGGTGAGCACGGCGACCTTCTCGCTGAGCGCGAGCCGGACGGCCGCCTCCTGCTCCGGCGCCAGCTCGGCCTTCGTCCGCTGTTTGAGCCACCCGAGCGCCTTGCCCCAGTCCACGTCCTGGAAGCCGGGCATCCGGTCCTCCTCCGCCCGCAGCAGCCGGCGCAGCTGCCCGGCCAGGGACAACTCGGCCCGGTGGAAGGGCACCAGGTACACGGCGGTGACGGGCTCGCCCCCTTCCGGATCGGGCACCTTCTCCCGCACCACCCCCGGATCCTCGCCCTCCTCGGGCTCGGCGGCCAGCTCGCCCAGACACTCGATGACGAGCCCGGTGTCCACCTGGAGCAGCTTCACGGCATCGGCGATCAGCTTCTCTTCCGGGAGGTAGCAGTGCCCCTGGTCGGTGGCCTGCGACAGCGCGTACTGCAGCCCGGCCTTCACCCGCTCCGGGCTGTCGTGCGGGATGCCGACCGACTGGGCGATCTTGTCGGCGGTGAGGAAACCGATGCCCCAGACGTCGGCGGCGAGGCGGTAGGGCTGGTTCTTCACCACGGAGATCGAGGCGTCCCCGTACTTCTTGTAGATCCGCACGGCGATGGAGGTCGACACCTCCACGGTCTGGAGGAAGAGCATGACCTCCTTGATCGCCTTCTGCTCCTCCCAGGCGTCGGCGATCTTCTTGGTCCGCTTCGGCCCGAGCCCCGGCACCTCGATGAGCCGCTTGGGCTCCTCCTCGATGACGGTGAGCGTGTCGATGCCGAAGTGCTGGGTGATCCGGTCGGCGAAGATCGGCCCGATGCCCTTGACCAGCCCGGACCCGAGGTAACGCCGGATGCCCTGGACGGTGGCGGGCAGGACGGTCGTGTAGTTCTCGACGTGGAACTGCTTGCCGTACTGGGGATGCGACCCCCAGCGCCCCTCCATCCGCAGCGACTCCCCCACCTGCGCGCCGAGCAGCGCACCGACGACGGTCAGCAGGTCGCCGGCGCCACGGCCGGTGTCGACGCGGGCGACCGTGTAGCCGTTCTCCTCGTTGGCGTACGTGACGCGTTCCAGCACACCTTCGAGCGTGGCGAGCCGCCGCTCGCCGGGGGCGGCGGTCGCGGACTGGTTGGACATGGTGCGACGGTACCGGTGAGGACTGACAGCAGGGGCCCGGGTCCGTTCAATACCCTCCGGTCATGGAATACGCCGGGGAGCGTCCTCCTTGAGGGCTTCGAGGAACGGGGCGAAGGCCTCCGGCGGGAAGCTGAGGGTGGCGCGGGCGGGGACTTTGCTGTCCCGGACGGCTACGTGGGTGGGTGAGTTGGCGATCTCCACGCATTCGTTGCCGTCGCCAGGACCCGAGTACGACGACTTCCGCCAGTTCTCCATGGGTTCCTATAGCTCCTTCGCCAGGCTGTGGATGAAGTCACGCGACTGTCCAGGGGCGAGTGACGCGGCTTCCACTGTACGAAAGCTCGTTCGGTAGGTGTTGAGTTGAGCCTCAGAATCGATGAACGCCGAGCCATGCAGCGCATCACGGACCACAGTGTCCAACTTGGACAAGGGGCCGCCGACGTACGTCATCGTGCTGGATGCGCTGGCGAAACCGTCCAGGTCGAAGGGGATGACCCGCACGGTGATGTGGTCCGCTTCGGAAAGCTCCAGGAGCCGGGCCAGTTGAGCCCTTGAGGTGGCGCGGCCACCGACTCGGATTCGCAGCGCCGCCTCGTGCACCACTGCTTCGTACGGGATGGCGAAACCCTGGCGCGCCTTGCGGTGCTGAATGCGCACTTCCAGCTCCTCGGAGGTCAGCTCCGGCAGCCTGGAGGAGAACACCGCACGCGAGTAGTCCTCAGTCTGGAGCAGGCCAGGGACATACAGGATCGCCACATGACGGAGGAAACGAGCATGGTGTTCCAGCTCGGACAGGTCCAGGAATGGCGTGGGCAAGAGCCCTCGGTACTCCTCCCACCAGCCGACCGTCCGGTCGGTGGCCATCGTTACCAGGGCATCGACGAACTCCTCGTCAGTACACGCGTAGTGCGAGGCAAGGCGGCGCACGCGCTGCTCACTCACTCCCGCCAGCGCCGACTCGATATGCGTGATCTGGGCCGGAGCCACGCCGAGCAGCGCGGCTGCCTGACGGGAGTTGAGGCCGGCGGCCTCCCGTAGCCTGCGCAGTTCGGTCGCCAGTCGCACTTGACGCGCCGTCGGATCGCGTCTCTTCACCATCGACTGGCCTTTCCCAAACGTCTGTTGCTGCAACTCGTTCGGGCGTCAGATTACGCGATCGACTTGCCGCGTCCCTAAATTTAGATCTACCGTCGGTGACGCACCGCACACCGTGCGGCACCGGGCCACCGGAAGCGCACCGCCCCGCCCTGCCATGACGACGGCGGCAATGACACCGGACCCGCGTCATTCACCCCACCGCCCTCTGCGAGGAGCCCCGCATGCCCGAAAACGATCCGTGGGAGTACTCCCTCTACATCCCCAACGACCTGCGCGCCGTCACCGTGAGCCGCCGCACCCTCCGGCTGATCCTCACCATGCACGGACTGATCCGGCTCGTCGACGTCGCCGAACTGCTCGCCACGGAGCTGGTGTCGAACGCGGTACGGCACACCAAGGGGCCCGCCGCCCTGCGTGTCCGCTGGTCGCCGCCGGGCACGCTGCGGATCGGGGCGTGGGACGCGGACCCCGAACCGCCGGAGCCGCCCGTGGTGTTCGGGCGGGCGGAGGATCTGGACGAGGAGGGGCGGGGGCTGGAGTTGGTGCGGGCCTGCGCGGACGGGTGGGGGTGGCATCCGCTGGCCCGGCACGGCAACCGGGGGAAGTACGTGTGGTGCGAACTGGCGGGCTGACGCAGGGCGCCGAGTACCGGCCACAACCTGTCCGCTACGGAGTCGAGACTCCTTCCACCGGCGGCCGCACGGGCCGCTCGTTCGCAAGGAGTCTCGCGTGTTCTCCGTCCTCGCCGACATCAACTGGCTCGCCGTCCTGATCGCGGCGGTCGCCTCGTTCCTGATCGCCGGAGCGTGGTTCGGCGCCGTCATCGCCAAGCCGTACGCCGTCGCCCTCGGACGGGAAGGCGCGCCGGCGCCCGCGTCGACGCCGGTCAGCACGTTCGGCCCGCTGGTGTGCATCCTCGTCACCCTGCTGACCAGCGCCGTCCTCGTCGAGGCACTCGACATCACCGGCACCGGCGACGCCATCGTCTTCGGCCTGCTCGTCGGCGTCGGCTACCTGAGCGCGATGACCTTCCAGATCGCCATCAACCCCAACTTCCCGCGCCCGCTCTACTACGGCGTGCTCAACGCCCCGTACTTCGTGATCACCGGAGTGCTCAGCAGCGTGATCCTGGTGCTGATGCGCTGAGTGCCAGGGATTCGGCGGGGTGGTGCGGACGAGTGCCCGGGCCAGGTGTGCTTCCGAGTGCTGCCGCGGGCGTTCGTGGGCCCAAAGCGTGAGGGCCTGTTACGGCGTCTGCACCGGAACCAATTGATCGGGGCTGTCCAGCCACAGACGCTCACCCTCGTCGTTCACTGTGAGGCCGAAGCGTTCGAAGCCGGGACGGCCCTGCTGGGTCCACCAGCGCCAGGCTGCTTCCAACTCATGCCAGAGAGCCCGTGGGCCGCACTGGACAACCGGGTACGACCTGGGATCCAGTCCCCCACGTCGTCGGGTGACAGTCCCGTATCGGTCGTCACGCCCGTCGCCGGCCACCCCTGACCGTCCAGGTAGGCGCGAGTCGGTGGCAGACGCTTGCGTTGCACGTCCATGCGCATAAAGGCCGACGATCGGACGAAGGAACCACTGGCCGACCCGTCCTCGTCGACGCTCAGGCGCGCCACCGCCTCACCACCATAGGTAGGACCCCACGGCGTCACGATGCGTCCACCGGGCTTCGTCTGTTCCCGCCATGCTGTGGGCACGCTGCCCACCGAGCAGGTGGCGATCACGCGATCGTACGGAGCATGCGCGTCGTGGCCGAGGGTTCCGTCCCCCACGTGCACCGAGGGGTACACAGCGGCGAGCGCCAACCGATTTCGTGCCCCTCGGCGGTGCGCGGATTCGCTTCCACGGAAACGACGGAATCGGCTCCGAAGCGGTGAGCAAGGAGCGCGGCGTTCCAGCCCGTGCCCGTCCCGATCTCCAGTACCCGTTGCCCTGGTTCTGTGTCGAGAGCATCGAGCATGGTGAACACCATGGTGGGCATGGAGTTGGAACTGGTCGGCGTGCGCCCCTTCTTCGGGCCGGCGTAGGAGCCGTCGTCAGGATTCCCGCCCGAATGATTCCGCTGATCCGGGAGGCATGTGATGCCGTCGAGCGTGCCCAGCTTCGCTGATCTGCTGGGGCAGTGCGAACGTTCGGCGATGCACTTGGAATTGCGCGACTCCTACGCTCCCACCGAACGCTTTCGGGCATGGCAGCGCGGGGAGCGGATCAACTGGGCGGACAGGGATGCCTGGTGGCATCCGTATGACCAGTTGATCGCGGACACGGTGGCAAGGGGTGTCAGCATTCGTCGGGCCCGTGTCGTTTCCGAGCCTGTTTCTGAGTACATCCGCTGGGAGCATTACGTCACGCACGCCAACGTCACGGCGGGCGAGGACGTGCGGTGGCTGTCACGGCGTCGGGCCACGGACATCGCCCTGCCCGGGAACGACTTCTGGCTCTTCGACGGGACATTGCTGCCGAGGTGCAGCCGCGCGCACACTGATCGCGAACGCACTGACGGCCATGGAGTGACGGGGCCTCTGGCGGCGCCTCCCGCAGGATGCCGCGCTACTCCGCGCCGAAGGCGACCCCCATGGCGCGGTCCAGGATTTCCGGGAGGGGCCGGGGACGGTCGCCCGACGTCCATGCGAGCAGGGCCGCCTCGACGCACCCCAGGGCCGCGGCGATCACGGCGTTGGCGCGGGGGTCGGAGGTGTCGGCCGGATCGGCTCCGAGGCGGCGGGCGATCTCGGGGCGGAGCAAGTCGTGCCACCGCGCGTTCTTCTCCCGGTGCCGTGCGGTCAACGGCGGTGTGTTCATGATCAGCCGGGTGAGGCGTCGGGTGCGCTCGTCATCGGCCTCGTACTCCTCCATCAGCGGAGTGAGCGCGCGGCGCAGGGCCGCCCAGGGCGCTTCGGCGGGCGGGCGGGCCGTGAGCGCGTCCCGCAGGTACTCGCCGGAATCGGCCACGGCACCGAGGACGGCCTCCTCCTTGGACGAGAAGTACCGGAAGAACGTGCTGCGGGAGATCTCGGCGGCCGTGCAGATGTCCTCCACGGTCGTCTCCTCGTAGCCGCGCTCCAGGACCAGGTCCTGCACCGTCCTGCCCACTTCTGCGCGCATGGCCTGGCGCGCCCGCTCCCGTGCGCCGCCCGCCGTCTGCTGAGGACTCATAGCCTCACGGTACTACAAATCGAAAATGGTACTGTGTCTCATGTACGGGATGCAGTCCTACGTGAAATGGGTGGATGAGCGATGAGCAGCACCAAGGTGGTCGTCATCACGGGCGCGAGCGACGGCATCGGGGCGGCCGCGGCGCGGCGGCTGCACGCGGACGGGCACACGGTCGTCGTGGTGGGCCGCTCGGCGGAGAAGACCCGCGCCGTCGCCGGGGAACTCTCGGCCGACAGCTACGTCGCCGACTTCACCCGCCTCGACGACGTCGAGCGGCTCGCCGGCCAACTGCGGGACGCGTACCCGCGGATCGACGTGCTCGCCAACAACGCCGGCGGTGTATTCGGCACGCGGCGCAAGACCGTGGACGGCTTCGAGAAGACCTTCCAGGTCAACCACCTCGCGCCGTTCCTGCTGACGCGGCGGCTGCTGGACACGCTCATCGCGTCGCGGGCGTCGGTGCTCCAGACCTCCAGCACGGTGAGGTTCGCCAAGGAGATCGATCTGGACGACCTCGACCACGACCGCCACTACGACCCGGTGCACGCCTACGGCGCGTCGAAGCTGGAGAACATCCTGTTCACGGCGGAACTCCACCGGCGCCACCACGCCGACGGCCTCTCGGCCGCCTCTTTCTACCCGGGCAACATCTCCACGAACTTCGCCTCCGACACCACCAGCCCGATCATGCGTTTCGTCCGCTTCGTGGGTACGAAACCGCTCATCGGGCGCGCCCTTCTGAATACACCCGAGCAGGGTGCGGACCAGATCGTGTGGCTCGCGGAAGGCACCCCGGGAAAGGACTGGCGGCCCGGGGCCTACTACTACAAGCGCAAGGACGTCGAGCCGCGCAACCCGCAGGCAGCCGACGCGGATTTCGCCCGGCGGCTGTGGGAACGCTCGGAGGAACTGCTCGCCGGGCGCCTGTCCGGCGCGGCGTAGCGGGCTGCGGCGGGTTGCGGGTCACAGCGCCGCGAACAACCCCTCCAGCGGCGCCGGGACGTGGTGCGGGGCCAGGGCATCGACGAGGACGCGGCCGTAGTGGATCTTGCGGCCGGACTTGGTGCCGAGGAAGCGGCGGAGTTGCTGCTGGGCGAGGCGGCCCTGCTGGGCGGGCTGCTGGAGGAAGGTCTGCAGTTGCCGCGACTCGCCCTCCGCCTCGACGAGTTGGGTCACCACCGGCACGCCCAGGGCGCGGATCAGTTCGTCCTCCAGGTCGGCCGCGCAGACGAAGAGGTCGCGGGGTGCGGCGTCGGCGCGCCGGAGGGCACGGACGTAGAAGCCCTGTTCGCGTTCGTCGCACAGGCCCATGAGGCGCAGGTCGAGGCCGGACGGGCCGAGGAGGGCGGCGAAGCGGCCGACGCTCATCGCGCCGCCCATCGGGAGGACGCAGACGCCCTCCGCCGCGAGGTCCCGGCCGTGCCGCGCGGCCATCGCGTCGACCGCCGCCGCGTCGCTCGGCCCTTCGAGGAGGACGGCGGTGTGGACGGACTCCCGGTCGAAAAGGTCCTGTGCGGGGATGCCGGTGGCGCCTGCGGCCGCCCACTCGGTGACCGCGCTTCGGAACGTCCCCATGTCCGCCATGGGGAAAGTGTCCGCCCCCGGTCGCCGTCGTGGTAGTGGGTTTTGACATGCAGCCCGTCAGCTGCCTATCGTGAAAGGCAGCCAATAGGCTGCATGTCGGAGGGGCGGAGATGGATGAGGTTTTCGAGGCGGACGAGGTTTTCGGCGCGGAGGGGAACTTCGCAGCGGACGAAGTCTTCAAGGCTCTGGCCGACGGCAGCCGGCGGCGGCTGCTGGACCGGCTGAACGCGCGCAACGGGCAGAGCCTGCGCGAGCTGTGCGCCGGTCTGGGCATGGCCCGGCAGTCGGTCAGCAAGCACCTCGCGCTGCTGGAGGCCGCCCACCTGGTCACCACCGTCCGGCGGGGCCGGGAGAAGCTGCACTACCTCAACGCCGAGCCGATCAACGCCATCGCCGACCGCTGGATCAGCCGCTACGACCGCGAGCGGGCACGCACGCTCGCCGATCTCAAGCTCGCGCTGGAGGGCACCCCCATGGACAGCAACGCGTTCGTCTACGCGACCTACATCAGGAGCACGCCGGAGCAGGTGTGGCGGGGGCTGACCGATCCGGGCTTCACCCGGCGCTACTGGGGGGTCGAGTTCGGCACCGACTGGGTGGCCGGGTCGCCCGTGGTGTGGCGGGAGCGGGACGTCGAGACCCGTGATCCCGAGCAGGTCGTGCTCGAGGCCGAGCCGTACCGGCGCCTGTCGTACACCTGGCACACCTTCACCCCCGAGTGGGCCCGCAGGAACGGGATCGACGACGGGACACTCGCCCGGCTCTCCGCCGAGCGGCGGTCCGGGGTCACGTTCGAGATCGAGGACCTCGGCGGGAGCGGCACGGTGAAACTGACCGTCGTGCACGACGGGTTCGAGCCCGGCAGCACCGCCCGCGAGATGATCCAGCACGGCTGGCCCGCCCTCCTCTCCGGCCTCAAGACGCTCCTGGAGACCGGGGAGACGCTGCCGGACCCTGACCAGGCTCCTGAACTGCCCGGGGCTTGAGGAACCCTTCCGGTCAGCCGCGTACGTGCAGCCCGAAACCCGTGCGGCCGGCGGGCTCCAGTCCTTCCTTCAGCTGCAGCGAGGGAATCTCGTAGTCACCGGAGTTCTGCGGGCGGAACGCGATCGGCTCGGTCGACTCCAGGGTGAGCAGACGCTGTTCCCACGCCTTGGCGACGTCCGTGTACTCCTCGTCGGTCAACCGGTCGGCGCCGTGCAGCACGAACGGCGGCAGTACCCCGATGCCCGGGTAGTAGAGGATGCCGTGCTGGATCGGGAACAGCAGATCGTCGACGGGGCCGTTGATGCCGCGAGCGGCGTAGTGCGACTGCGGACCGCCGACGGTCACCGACAGCAGAGCCTTCCGGCCCGCCAGAGTGCCTTCCCCGAAGCGCTCCCCGTACTTGGTGTCGCTGTGCTCGCCGACGCCGTACGCGAAGCCGTAGGTGAAGACCCGGTCCACCCAGCCCTTGAGGATCGCGGGCATCGAGTACCACCACAGCGGGAACTGGAAGATGATCGTGTCCGCCCACAACAGCTTCTCCTGCTCGGCACGGACGTCCGGGGTGAGCGTCCCGGTGTCGAAGGCCCGTCCCGAGTCCCGGGCGACCCTGAGCGGGCTCGAGGCATGCGGGCCGTAGTCCGCGGCGTCCGCCGCCGCCTTCCAGTTCATCGCGTACAGGTCACTCACCCGCACCTCGTGCCCGGCGGCGTCCAAAGTGGATACGGCGAGGTCCTTCAGCGAGCCGTTGAGGGAATCCGGCTCCGGGTGGGCGTAGACGATCAGCGTGTTCACGGGAACTCCTTCGGATCGGGACCCCTCGGAGTCTGGCCGCCACGACGCCCGGTATTCAGGGGCGCCGCTTCCGTAGGACGGGACTTCCTGGTATCGGCAGGACCACCGTCCCGGGCACGACCCGCACCCATACTGGAGCCATGGACGATCTCGCGGGCTTCCTGCGGACCCGGCGCTCCCGGGTCGACCCGGCGGCAGTCGGCATTGCCATCGACAGCCGCCGCCGCGTCGAAGGGCTGCGCCGCGAAGAGGTCGCGCACCTGTCCGGTGTCAGCGTCGACTACTACGTGCGCCTGGAACAGGGCCGCGCGACCCAGCCCTCCGAGCAGGTCCTCGACGCACTCGCCCGCGTCCTCGGCCTCGACGAGACCGAACGCGAGCACCTCGGCCGACTCGCACGGCAGCGCCGCCGCCGCGCGAAGGCGCCGAGCGGTCGGGTCCGACCAGAGGTGCTGCGCGTCCTCGAACTGGTCACCGACGCGCCCGCGCTGATCATGGACCACCGCCTGGACGTGCTCGCCGGGAACCGCCTCGCCGGGCTCCTCTACGGGCGGCCCCTGCCGGGCCTGAACACCGCACGGCACATCTTCCTCGAGGAGGCGGAGCGCGGCCTCTACGCGGACTGGGAGAAGTGCACCCTCGACGTGGTCGGGCACCTGCGCCTGGCCGCCGGCAAGTACCCCGAGGACCCCCGTCTGGCCTCGCTCATCGGTGAGCTGGCGATGGGGAGCGAGCGCTTCCGCCGCCTTTGGGCCCGCGCGGACGTCCGTGCCCGCACCCATGGACGCAAGGCGTACCGGCACCCGCTGGTCGGACTGCTGGAGTTGCACCAGGAGAACTTCGCGCTGCCGGACTCGTCGGGCCTGGAACTGCTGGTGCTGTCCGCGGCTCCCGGCAGCCCCGCCGAGGACGGGCTGCGTCTGCTCGCGGGTCTGGACGTGGCAGGGAGAGCCGCGCGTCCCGCAACGGGCGCCCGGGTCAGCGAGTAGCTCGGCGGCGCAGCGCCGTCTCCCGGTGCATGTGCGACAGCTTCTCCGGGTTGCGGACGGCGTAGAGGCCGGTGATGCGGCCCTCGTCGAAGCGGACCGCCAGTACGGTGTCCAGCTCGCCGTCGAGGTGGACGATCAGCGCCGGGTAGCCGTTGACCTGGGCCGCGCCCAGCGACAGCGCGGCGGCTTGCTTGGCCAGGCCGCCGAGCATGAAGCGGGCCACCTTGCCGGCCCCCGTGACGGGCCGCAGGACTGCCTGCTTGATGCCGCCGCCGTCGCCGAGCAGGACGACGTCCGGCGAGAGGACGTCGAGCAGGCCCTGGAGGTCGCCCGTCTCCACGGCCCGCTGGAAGGCCGCGAGCACCTTGCGGGACTCGGTGGCCGAGACCTCCCCGCGCGGGCGGCGGGCCGCGACGTGCGCGCGGGCGCGGTGCGCGATCTGCCGGACCGCGGCCGGGCTCTTCTCCACCGCCTCGGCGATCTCGCCGTAGCCGAGGTCGAACACCTCGCGCAGGACGAACACCGCCCGTTCGACCGGTGCCAGCGTCTCCAGGACCAGCATCATCGCCATCGACACGCTGTCGGCCAGCTCGACGTCCTCCGCCACGTCGGGCGTGGTCAGCAGCGGCTCGGGCAGCCAGGAGCCGATGTAGGACTCCTTGCGGCGGCCCAGCGTGCGCAGCCGGTTCAGGGCTTGGCGGGTGGTGATGCGGACCAGGTAGGCGCGCCGGTCGCGCACCGCGCCGAGTTCGACCCCCGCCCACTTCAGCCAGGTCTCCTGGAGTACGTCCTCGGCGTCGGCGGCCGAGCCGAGCATCTCGTAGGCGACGGTGAAGAGCAGGTTGCGGTGGGCGACGAAGGCCTCGGTGGCCGGGTCCACGGAACCTCGGTCGCCGGTCGCGTCGACCCGTTCGCGTCCGTGGGCCTGTTCGCGTCCGTGGGCCTGTTCGCGTCCGTGGGCCTGTTCGCGTCCGTGGGCCTGTTCGCGTCCGTTGTCCTCGCTGGTCACCAGCTTCTCCCGTTCGTTCGGTTCCTGCGGTGTCACGTGCACAGGACACCGGCCGGCGCGGCTCTGTGACACCCGCCGGCCGTGGTCCGTGTCACGGCGGCGGTCTGTCACACGGGGCGGAGCGCCGGTGTCTTCTGTGCGTCACCAAGACATCGGGAACAGCAGGGACAGCAAGAACACCGACAGCTGGGACGAGGACGAGATCATGGACATCCGATTCAACCTCTTCGAGAACGAGTTCGCAGGCCGGTTCGCGAAGCGCTTCGCGGGCATGGGCATGCTGCTGCACGAGTCGCCGCTGCCGAAGGCCACGCAGGAACTGGTGTCGCTGCGGGCCAGCCAGATCAACGGCTGCGGTCACTGCATCGACATGCACACCAAGGAGGCCGCGGCCGCCGGGGAGAGCGCGGTCCGCCTGCACCTGGTCGCCGCCTGGCGCGAGTCGACCGTGTTCACCGAGGCCGAGCAGGCGGCGCTGGCCCTCGCGGAGGAGGGCACCCGGCTGGCCGACGCCCACGAGGGCGTGTCCGACCCGACGTGGTCCCTGGTGCGCAAGCACTACGACGACGACCAGATCGCCGCGCTGATCTGCCTGGTCGCCATGATCAACGCGGCCAACCGGCTCGCCGTGATCACGCACCAGCCGGGCGGGTCGTACGAGCCGGGGATGCTCGCGGCGGCGACCAGCTGACCGGAGGTCGTCGCTCCGGCACCGTCCACGCGGGAGGGGGCGTTGGTGAGGCATCACCAACGCCCCCTCCCGTCACGATTGGGTCTCGGGCCGAACCCGCCTCTTGATTCCTGCTCGTGTAATCGTTTCCAATCCTCCGTGTAATCGATTCCACAAGGAGGTGGAAACGGCGATGGCGAGTATCAAGGACGTCGCCGTCGAGGCGGGGCTGTCCGTCGCGACGGTCTCCCGTGCGCTCAACGGCCACCCGTCCGTCAGCCCCGCCGCACGGCGCCGCGTGGAGGCCGCCGTCGAGACGCTGGGCTACCGCCCGAACGCCGTCGCCCGTTCGCTGCGCACCGACCGGACCCGCACCCTCGGCCTGGTCATCAGCGACGTCATGAACCCGTACTTCACCGAGCTGGCCCGCTCCGTCGAGGAGGAGGCCCGCGCGCTCGGCTACAGCGTCGTCATCGGGAACGCCGACGAGCGGCCCGACCTCCAGGACCACCACGTGACGACGCTGCTCGACCGGCGGATCGACGGCCTGCTCGTCTCCCCCACCGACGGCGGCTCCCCCGGCATGCTGGCCGCCGCGCGGGCCGGGACGCCGATGGTGTTCGTCGACCGCTGGATCCCCGGCGTGGACGTACCCGTCGTCCGGTCCGACGGGCGGGCGGCCGTGCGGGACCTCGTCGCGCACCTGCACGGACTCGGGCACCGGCGGCTCGCGATCATCGCGGGGCCCGCCGCCACGACCACCGGACGCGAGCGCGTCGACGCCTTCCGCGAGGCGCTCGGCGCGTACGGGCTCGCCCTTCCCGGCACGTACATCGGCCAGGGCGACTTCCAGGCGGAGAGCGGGCGGCGGGCCACGGAGCGCTTCCTCGACCTGGACGAGCCGCCCGAGGTCGTCTTCGCCGCCGACAACCTGATGGCTCTGGGCGCGCTGGACGCCGTACGGGCGCGGGGGCTGCGGGTCCCCGAGGACATCGCGCTCGCCGCCTTCGACGACATCCCCTGGTTCGTGCACACCGATCCGCCCGTCACCGCGATCGCCCAGCCCACCCGCGACCTCGGACGGGCGGCCGTGCGCGCCCTCGTCGAACGGATCGCGGGGCGGGCCGGCGAGTCCGTCACCCTTCCGGCGCGGCTCGTCGTGCGCCGCTCGTGCGGCAAACCCGGCAAACCCGGTAACAGCTCCATCGAGTCCCCCTCCCCCGTACGAAGGAGTACGCCGTGAGCAGCCGCAGTCCGGACGAGTTGCTGCGCATCGAGGGCATCCGCAAGACCTTCCCCGGCGTGGTCGCGCTCGACAGCGTCGACTTCGACCTGCGCCGGGGCGAGGTGCACGTGCTCCTCGGTGAGAACGGCGCGGGCAAGAGCACGCTCATCAAGATGCTCTCCGGCGCCTACACGCCCGACGCCGGGCGGATCCTGGCCGGGGGTGAGGAGGTGCGCATCCACGGTGCGCAGGACTCCGAGCGGCTCGGGATCGCCACCATCTACCAGGAGTTCAACCTCGTCCCCGATCTGACGGTCGCCGAGAACATCTTCCTCGGGCGCCAGCCGCGCCGGTTCGGGATGATCGACCGGAAGCGGATGGAAGCGGACGCCGAGGTCCTGCTGGAGCGGGTCGGCGTCAGCGTGTCACCGCGGGCGCGGGTGCGTGAACTCGGGATCGCCCGGCTCCAGATGGTCGAGATCGCCAAGGCGCTCAGCCTCGACGCGCGGGTGCTCATCATGGACGAGCCGACCGCCGTACTGACCTCCGAGGAGGTCGAGAAGCTGTTCGCGATCGTGCGGCGGCTGCGCGAGGACGGTGTCGGGATCGTCTTCATCACCCATCACCTGGAGGAGATCGCCGCCCTCGGGGACCGGGTCACCGTGATCCGGGACGGGCGCAGTGTCGGGCAGGTGCCCGCCGCCACGCCCGAGGACGAGCTGGTGCGGCTCATGGTCGGGCGGTCGATCGAGCAGCAGTACCCGCGCGAACGCACCGATGCCGGTGAGGCGTTGCTCAGGGTCGAGGGGCTGACGCGGGACGGGGTCTTCCACGACGTCGGCTTCGAGGTGCGGGCCGGTGAGGTCGTCGGCATCGCCGGGCTCGTCGGCGCCGGGCGGACGGAGGTCGCGCGAGCCGTGTTCGGCGCCGATCCGTACGACGCCGGGAGCGTGCGCGTCGCGGGCACTCCGCTGCGGCGGCACGACGTGAACGCCGCCCTGGCCGCCGGGATCGGGCTCGTGCCCGAGGACCGCAAGGGGCAGGGGCTCGTCCTCGACGCCTCCGTCGAGGAGAACCTCGGGCTCGTCACCCTGCGGTCCACCGCCCGCGGCGGGCTCGTCGACCTCAAGGGGCAGCACGAGGCCGCCGGACGGATCGCCGGGCAGCTCGGCGTGCGGATGGCCGGGCTCGGGCAGCACGTGCGGACGCTGTCCGGCGGCAACCAGCAGAAGGTCGTCATCGGCAAGTGGCTGCTGGCGGACACCAAGGTGCTGATCCTCGACGAGCCGACGCGCGGCATCGACGTCGGCGCCAAGGTCGAGATCTACCAGCTGATCAACGAACTGACGGCCGCCGGTGCCGCCGTACTCATGATCTCCAGCGACCTTCCCGAGGTGCTCGGCATGAGCGACCGGGTGGTGGTCATGGCGCAGGGGCGCGTCGCGGGCGAGCTCCCCGCCGGACAGGCCACCCAGGACGCGGTGATGGCCCTCGCCGTCAGCACTCCCACCGCGCCTGACACCGACCCCTCCCACAGCGCCCCCTCCCACCGCGACTCCTCCCACCGCACCTCCTCCCACCACGACTCCTCCCACAGCGACTCCCCGCACACCGACGGAACGGACGGAACGGAGGCCCCCCGTGGCCACTGACACGCTCAAGAGCAAGCCGGGCGCGCAGGGCGGCGCCACGGGCGGGCTGCGCCGCCTGCTGCTCGACAACGGCGCGCTGACCGCGCTGATCGTCCTGGTCGTCGCCATGTCGGCGCTGTCCGGCGACTTCCTCACCACCGACAACCTCCTGAACGTCGGTGTCCAGGCCGCAGTCACCGCGATCCTCGCCTTCGGCGTGACCTTCGTCATCGTCTCGGCGGGCATCGACCTGTCCGTCGGCTCGGTCGCCGCGCTGTCGGCCACCGTGCTGGCCTGGAGCGCCACCGAGGCCGGGATACCGGTCGTGCTCGCGGTGCTGCTGGCCGTCGCGACCGGCATCGCCTGCGGCCTGGTCAACGGCTTCCTCGTGTCGTACGGGAAGCTGCCGCCGTTCATCGCGACTCTCGCCATGCTGTCGGTCGGGCGCGGTCTGTCGCTGGTCATCTCGCAGGGTTCGCCGATCGCCTTCCCGGACTCGGTCTCCCACCTCGGCGACACGCTCGGCGGGTGGCTGCCGGTGCCGGTGCTCGTGATGATCGTGATGGGGCTGGTCACCGCGTTCGTCCTCGGGCGGACGTACATCGGCCGGTCCATGTACGCCATCGGCGGCAACGAGGAGGCCGCCCGGCTGTCCGGGCTGCGGGTGAAGCGGCAGAAGCTCGCCATCTACGCCTTCTCCGGCCTGTTCGCCGCCGCCGCGGGCATCGTGCTCGCCTCCCGGCTCTCCTCCGCGCAGCCGCAGGCCGCGCAGGGTTACGAGCTGGACGCCATCGCCGCCGTCGTCATCGGCGGCGCCTCGCTCGCGGGCGGCACCGGCAAGGCCTCGGGCACGCTGATCGGTGCGCTGATCCTCGCGGTGCTGCGCAACGGCCTCAACCTGCTGTCGGTCTCCGCGTTCTGGCAGCAGGTCGTCATCGGTGTCGTCATCGCGCTGGCCGTGCTCTTCGACACGCTGCGGCGCAGGGCGGGGGCGTCGACTCCGGCCGCCGGGGCGTCCGGCGGCGGCAACCGGGGCAGGCAGGCACTGACGTACGTGATCGCGGCCGTCGTCGCCGTCGCCGTGGTCGGCGCGACCTCGCTGCTGCACAACGGGTCCCCGGACGGGAAGAACCAGAAGATCGGGCTGTCGCTCTCCACCCTCAACAACCCGTTCTTCGTGCAGATCAGGAGCGGCGCTGAGGAGCAGGCGAAGAAGCTGGGCGTGGACCTGACCGTCACGGACGCCCAGAACGACGCCTCCCAGCAGGCCAACCAGCTGCAGAACTTCACCAGCGAGGGCCTGTCCTCGATCATCGTCAACCCGGTGGACTCCGACGCCGCGGGTCCCTCGGTGCGCTCGGCGAACCAGGACGGCATACCCGTCATCGCCGTGGACCGCGGTGTCAACAAGGCCGATACCTCCGCCCTGGTCGCCTCCGACAACGTCGAGGGCGGACAGCTGGGCGCCAGGGCGCTCGCCGAGAAGCTCGGCGGCAAGGGCACCGTCGTCATCCTCCAGGGCCAGGCCGGCACCTCGGCCAGCCGGGAGCGCGGGGCGGGCTTCGCGGCGGGGCTGAAGGAGTACCCGGGCATCAAGGTCGTCGCCAAGCAGCCCGCGGACTTCGACCGCACCAAGGGCCTGGACGTGATGACCAACCTGCTCCAGGCACACCCCGACGTCGACGGCGTCTTCGCGGAGAACGACGAGATGGCGCTCGGCGCGATCAAGGCGCTGGGCTCCAAGGCCGGGAAGTCGGTCCAGGTCGTCGGGTTCGACGGTACTCCGGACGGGCTGAAGGCCGTCCAGGAGGGCACGTTGTTCGCGTCCGTGGCGCAGCAGCCGAGGGAACTGGGCAGGATCGCCGTGCAGAACGCGCTGCGGGCGGCCGAGGAGAAGAAGGTGGACAAGACGGTGAAGGTGCCGGTGAAGGTGGTCACCGGGGAGAACGTGGCCGGCTTCGAGGGCTGACCGGATCGGAGAACGACTCATGTACGACTACGACCTCCTGGTCGTGGGATCGGCCAACGCCGACCTCGTGATCGGCGTCGAACGGCGGCCGGGGGCGGGCGAGACGGTGCTCGGCTCCGACCTGACCGTCCACCCGGGCGGCAAGGGCGGCAACCAGGCGGTGGCCGCCGCCCGGCTCGGTGCCCGAACGGCCCTGCTGGCCCGGGTCGGCGACGACACCTACGGCCGGCTGCTGCTCGACTCGCAGCGGGCGGCCGGTGTCGACACGGTCGGCGTCCTGGTGGGCGGCGCGCCGACCGGCGTCGCACTGATCACCGTCGACCCGTCCGGGGACAACAGCATCGTGGTCTCGCCGGGCGCCAACGGCCGGCTGGCGCCCGGCGACATCAGCGCCGCGGCCAGCCTCTTCCACGCCTCCCGCGTGGTGTCCACGCAGTTGGAGGTGCCGCTGGAGACGGTCGTGGAGGTGGTCCGCTCGCTGGCGCCGGGCAGCCGGTTCGTGCTGAACCCGTCGCCACCGCGGCCGCTTCCGCAGGAGGTGCTGGCGGCGTGCGATCCGCTGATCGTCAACGAGCACGAGGCGAAGGTGATCCTCGGCGACGCCCTCGTCGGCGGGCGCCCCGAGGACTGGGCCCGCATCCTGCTGGCCAAGGGGCCGCGCTCGGTGGTCGTGACCCTGGGCGCGGAGGGCGCGCTGGTCGCTTCGGCGGCCGGGGGCGTGACCCGGGTGCCGTCCGTGAAGGTGGACGCCGTCGACACGACCGGCGCGGGCGACGCGTTCACCGCGGCGCTGGCCTGGCGGCTGGGCACCGGTGAGCCGCTCGCCGGGGCGGCGGCGTACGCGGCCCGGGTGGGCGCGGCGGCGGTCACGAGGGCGGGGGCGCAGGCGTCGTACCCGACGGCGGCGGAGGTCGCGGCACTGGCGCCGGAGTCACCGGAGTCGCCGCAGTCGCCGATGGAGATGACGCCGGAGGGTGAGGGCCGGTGAAGAAGGCGGGGATACTCAACCGGCATCTCGCGGGTGCCCTCGCCGGACTCGGCCACGGCGACGGCGTCCTGGTCTGCGACGCGGGCATGCCCGTGCCGGACGGACCCCGCGTCGTCGACCTGGCCTTCCGGGCCGGGGTGCCGTCCTTCGCCGAAGTGCTGGACGGCCTGCTGGCGGAGCTGGTGATCGAGGGCGCGACGGCGGCGACGGAGGTCCGGGAGGCCAACGCCGAGGCCGCGGCCCTCCTCGACGGACACTTTCCGGCGCTCGGCCTCGTCCCGCACGAGCGGCTGAAGGAACTGTCGGCGGGGGCGCGGCTGGTCGTGCGCACCGGGGAGGCACGGCCGTACGCCAACGTGCTGCTGCGGTGCGGGGTCTTCTTCTGACGACGCCCCCGACCGGAGAACCGTGGTGCTGAAACTTCGAGGGGGCCCGGTCACCGACCGGGCCCCCTCGGGTTTCCCCTCCCCTTCAGAACCCCGTGAATTCCCCCCCCGGGTACCCCCACGGAGGTCCTGATGCCAAGTACGACCCGCGGACCCCGGGGAGGGTTGTACCGGTCGCCGGAATTGTTTTCGGACCCGGCGCCCCTACGGGGGTGCCCCCTTCTAGCCCTCCCGGGGGCGCCCTTCTAGCCCCCCGCGTGCGCCGCGAACCGTGCCGCCGTCTCGGCCAGTACCTCCCGCCCGTCGCGCGCCCACAGCCCCTCGTTGAACAGCTCGACCTCGATGGCACCGGTGTACCCGGCCGCCTCGACGTACCCCTTCCACTCCCGCATGTCGACCGAGCCGTCGCCGAGCTGGCCGCGGCCGTTGAGGACGCCCTCGGGCAGCGGGGTCGTCCAGTCGGCGAGCTGGAAGGTGTGGATGCGGCCGCCCGCGCCGGCGCGGGCGATCTGCTCGGGCGCCCGGTCGTCCCACCAGATGTGGTACGTGTCGACGGTGACGCCGACCTGCTGGGCGGGGAAGCGCTCGGCGAGGTCCAGGGCCTGGGCGAGGGTGGAGACCACGCAGCGGTCCGAGGCGAACATCGGGTGCAGCGGCTCGATGGCGAGGCGTACGCCGTGCCGTTCGGCGTACGGGCCCAGCTCGGCCAGCGCGTCCGCGATGCGTTCGCGGGCGGCGCGCAGGTCCTTGTCGCCGGGCGGGAGACCGCCGGAGACCAGGACCAGGGTGTCGGTGCCGAGGGTGGCCGCCTCGTCGACGGCGCGGCGGTTGTCGGCCAGGGCCTTCGCGCGCTCGTCGGCGCCGACGGCCGTGAGGAAGCCGCCGCGGCACAGGGTGGTGACGCGCAGACCCGCGTCGCGGACCAGCTTGGCGGCGGCCTCGACACCGTACGCCTGGACGGGTTCGCGCCACAGGCCGACGTTGCCGACGCCCAGTTCGCGGCAGGCAGCGGCGAGTTCGGGCAGCGGGAGCTGCTTGACGGTCATCTGGTTGATGCTGAAGCGGCTCAGGCCGGACTTGGCTGAGGTTTCGGGTCCGGTGTCGCTCACTGGTTCACTCCGTACAGGTTCAGCAGGTTCCGCATGCGCTCCTCGGCGAGCTTCGGGTCCGGGAACAGGCCGAGGCCGTCGGCGAGTTCGTAGGCGCGGGCGAAGTGCGGCAGGGAGCGGGCCGACTGGAGGCCGCCGACCATCGCGAAGTGGCTCTGGTGGCCGGCCAGCCAGGCGAGGAACACCACGCCCGTCTTGTAGTAGCGGGTGGGGGCCCGGAAGAGGTGGCGGGAGAGCTCGACGGTGGGGTCGAGGAGGGCGCGGAAGCCGTCCGTGTTCCCGGTGTCGAGGACGCGGACCGCCTCGGCGGCCAGCGGGCCGAGCGGGTCGAAGATGCCGAGCAGGGCGTGGCTGAAGCCCTGCTCGTCGCCCGCGATCAGCTCGGGGTAGTGGAAGTCGTCGCCGGTGTAGCAGCGCACGCCCTGCGGGAGGCGGCGGCGCAGGTCGATCTCGCGCCGGGCGTCGAGGAGGGAGACCTTGATGCCGTCGACCTTGTCGGGGTGGGCGGCGATGACCTCCAGGAAGGTGTCCGTCGCGGTGTCCAGGTCGGACGAACCCCAGTAGCCCTCCAGGGCCGGGTCGAACATCGGGCCCAGCCAGTGCAGGATCACCGGCTCGGCGGACTGGCGCAGGAGGTGGCCGTAGACCTCCAGGTAGTCGTCCGGGCCCTGCGCGGTGGCGGCGAGGGCGCGGGAGGCCATGAGGATGGCCTGGGCGCCGGACTCCTCGACCACGGCGAGCTGTTCCTCGTAGGCCGCCCGGACGTCCGCCAGGGAGGCGGTGGCGGGCAGTTGGTCCGTGCCGACGCCGCACGCGATGCGGCCGCCGGCCGACCTCGCCTCGGCGGCGGAACGGCGGATCAGTTCCGCCGCTCCGGCCCAGTCCAGGCCCATGCCGCGCTGGGCGGTGTCCATGGCCTCGGCGACACCGAGTCCGTGGGACCACAGGTGGCGGCGGAAGGCGAGGGTGGCGTCCCAGTCGACGGCGGCGGGCGAGTCGGGGGTGGTGTCCGCGTACGGGTCGGCGACGACGTGCGCCGCGGAGAAGACCGTACGGGAGGTGAAAGCGCTTCCTCCGGAGAGGGCCAGGGGCTCGGCGCGCGGTTCGTAGGCGCGCAGGGCGCCATGGGCGTCGGGCAGGTGCAGGGTCACAGCGCGATCTCCGGTACGTCGA
Source organism: Streptomyces mayonensis (assembly GCF_018982965.1). GTDB lineage: Bacteria > Actinomycetota > Actinomycetes > Streptomycetales > Streptomycetaceae > Streptomyces > Streptomyces mayonensis. The sequence goes on from NZ_JACBYP010000015.1 coordinate 98,931, forward strand.
GGCGGCGGCCCTCGGCGGAGGACCTCAGGCCCAGTTCGGCGAGCTGGACGCCGCGGGCGCCGGCCAGCAGGTCCCAGTGGTAGGGGGCGTCGGCGTAGACGTGCTTGAGGAACAGCTCCCACTGGGCCTTGAAGCCGTTGTCGAACTCGCCGTTGTCCGGGACCTCCTGCCACTGGTCGCGGAAGGAGTAGGTGGCCGGGATGTCCGGGTTCCAGACCGGCTTCGGGGTGGCGGAGCGGTGCTGGACCCGGCAGTTGCGCAGGCCCGCGACGGCCGAGCCCTCCGTGCCGTCGACCTGGAACTCGACCAGCTCGTCGCGGTTGACGCGTACCGCCCAGGAGGAGTTGATCTGCGCGATCGCGCCGCCGTCGAGTTCGAAGACGCCGTAGGCGGCGTCGTCGGCGGTGGCGTCGTAGGGCTTGCCCTTCTCGTCCCAGCGCTCGGGGACGTGGGTGGCGGCCAGGGCCTGGACGGACTTCACTCGGCCGAACAGCTCGTGCAGCACGTACTCCCAGTGCGGGAACATGTCGACGACGATGCCGCCGCCGTCCTCGCTGCGGTAGTTCCAGGACGGGCGCTGGGCCTCCTGCCAGTCGCCCTCGAAGACCCAGTAGCCGAACTCGCCGCGCACGGAGAGGATCCGGCCGAAGAAGCCGCCGTCGACGAGGCGCTTGAGCTTGAGCAGGCCGGGCAGGAAGAGCTTGTCCTGGACGACGCCGTGCCTGATGCCCTTCGCCCGGGCGAGGCGGGCGAGTTCCAGGGCACCGTCGAGGCCGGTGGCGGTCGGCTTCTCGGTGTAGACGTGCTTGCCCGCGGCGACGGCCTTCCTGATCGCCTCCTCACGGGCCGAGGTCACCTGGGCGTCGAAGTAGATCTCGACGCTGTCGTCGGCAAGGACCGCGTCGAGATCCGTGGAGACGTGGTCGAGTCCGTGCCGCTCGGCCAGCGCCCTCAGCGCGTGCTCCCGGCGGCCGACCAGGACCGGCTCCGGCCACAGCACGGTGCCGTCGCCGAGGTCGAGGCCGCCCTGTTCGCGCAGCGCCAGGATGGAGCGGACGAGGTGCTGGCGGTAGCCCATGCGCCCGGTCACACCGTTCATGGCGATACGCACCGTCTTGCGTGTCACGTCATTCCCTTCGTACGAGCGATGCCGCGAGCTGTAAACGAGCCGTGGAGCGGAACGAACGGCGCGAGCCGTACAGCAAGCGCTTTCTATGTATAACGAAGCTAGCCTGTGGACGGCGGTCCGGACAAGACCGCGGGTCGGGGCGAGTTGTTCGAGGGGACGAACAACCGTGGGCGGCGGCCCTCGCGGTGGCCGTAAAGTCACCCCGGAACGGCGTACGGCACAGGCGCGAGGCGCGCGAGGCGCCCGGGGTGGAGGACGAGGACATGACGGTGACACTGGCGGACGTGGCGGCCCGCGCCCAGGTCTCCCCCGCGACGGTGTCGCGCGTACTGAACGGCAACTACCCCGTGGCCGCCGCCACCCGGGAGCGGGTACTCAAGGCCGTCGACGAGCTGGACTACGTGCTCAACGGCCCCGCGAGCGCGCTGGCGGCGGCCACCTCCGACCTGGTCGGCATCCTGGTCAACGACATCGCCGACCCCTTCTTCGGCATCATGGCCGGCGCCGTCCAGTCGGAGATCGGCGGGCCGGGCGGCCGCGCGGGCGGCGAGCGGCTCGCCGTGGTCTGCAACACCGGTGGCGCCCCGGAGCGCGAACTGACCTACCTCACCCTGCTGCAGCGCCAGCGCGCGGCGGCGGTCGTGCTGACCGGCGGGGCGATCGAGGACGCGGCGCACCAGGCGGCGATGGCGGCGAAGCTGCGCAGGCTGGCGGAGGCCGGGACCCGGGTGGTGCTGTGCGGGCGGCCACCCGCGCCGGAGACGGGGGCGGTCGCGCTGACCTTCGACAACCGCGGCGGCGGCCGGGAGCTGACCGAGCACCTGATCGGCCTCGGCCACCGGCGGCTCGGCTACATCGCGGGCCCGCAGGAACGGACCACGACCCGGCACCGGCTGGAGGGCCACCGGGCGGCGCTCGCCGCGCACGGCGTCGGGGAGGACCCCCGCTGGACCGTCCACGGCCGCTACGACCGGCAGTCCGGGTACGAGGCGACGCTGGAACTCCTGCGCAGGGACCCGTCCCTGACCGCGGTCGTCGCCGCGAACGACTCCGTCGCGCTGGGGGCGTGCGCGGCGCTGCGCGACTCCGGGCGGCGGATCCCGGACGACGTGTCCGTGGCCGGCTTCGACGACCTGCCGTTCAGCATCGACGTGGTGCCCGCGCTGACGACGGTGCGACTGCCGCTCGCGGAGGCGGGAGCGCGGGCGGGGCGCATCGCGATGGGGCGCGAGGAGGCGCCGGCGGGGGGAATCGCGACGGTACGGGGGGAGTTGATGGTACGGGGGTCCTGCGGACGGCCACGGGGGGTTTGAACGCGGGGGCCTGCGAACGGCCGCAGGGAAGGTGAACACGCAGGTCCTGCCGACGGCCGCAGGGAAGGTGAACGACGGGTCCTGCCGACGGCCGGAGGGAAGGTGAACACGCGGCGCCTGCGGACGGCCACAGGGGGAACGCGCAGGCCCTACGGACGGCCACAGTTGGGTGAACACTCGGGTCCTGCCGACGGCCGCAGGGGGAACGCGCGGGCCCTGCGGACGGCCGCGCGGGGGGTGAACGCGCGGTTCCCGCGGACGGCGGCGGGGGTTTGAACGCAGGGAAGGTGTACGGCGGTGACGTGGCGTCGCCTCCCGCGTCCGTGCGGGGGTCCGTGCGGGCTGCCGGCCGCACGGTCCGGCCACCGGAACGAACCGGCGAACCGCTCGTTGAATATATCGTCAACAATGCTCGAGCAATAAGTATGACAATGTGTGTTCAGCCGTCATGACGCCCGCCAGTCACGGGACTTGACATTCGAGCCAGCCGTACCGGGCGCACGACCGAGCGATTCCTCCCACACACATACGTAGTTGGACAGCTGATGACAAGAGACGCACACACGCACCGGAAGCGGGCGCTGCGGCGGCGCCCCGTCGCGATCGCCGCCGCGGCCGTGGTGGTGGCCGGAGCCATCGCCGTACCGGTGGTGGCCCAGGCGACGCAGAGCGACGCCGCCGCGGACACCGCGCTGCAGCGGGAGTTCGAGGCCGCGGCCGCCGAGTACGACGTGCCCCAGGAGGTGCTGATGGCGGTCGCCTACCAGCAGTCGGCCTGGGACACCCACGAGGGCGAGCACAGTGCCTCGGGCGGCTACGGGCCGATGCATCTGACCGACGTCACCCCGGAGATGATCGACGGCGGCGCCGCGGGCACCGCAGGACGCGCCGAGGCCGAGGAACTCGCCAAGGGCGAGGCCAAGCACACGCTCCAGACCGCGGCGCGGCTGACGGGGCTTCCGGCCGACGAACTGCGTACGAGCGCCTCGGCGAACGTCCGCGGTGGCGCGGCGCTGCTGGCCTCGTACCAGAAGGAGCTGAACGGCGAGACCTCCGACGACCCCGGCGACTGGTACGGAGCGGTCGCCCGCTACAGCCGGTCCACGGAGCGTCAGGGCGCGACCGCGTTCGCCGACCGCGTGTTCGCGACCCTGAAGAAGGGCGTCACCCGCAAGACGGCCGAGGGCCAGAAGATGCGCCTCGCCGCGGACAACGGGGCCGCACCGGCCACCTCCCAGGTGGACAAGCTCGAACTGCCCGCCGCCGCGACAGCGGACACCGAGTGCCCGGCCACCCTGGACTGCTCGTACGTCCCGGCCGCCGCCGGCAACGGACAGGCCTCGGACCGGCCCGCGAACGGCGCCCGGATCGACCGGATCATCATCCACGACACCGAGTCGCCCTACGAGTCCGCCATCACCACGTTCCAGGACCCGGCGAGCGGCTCCTCCGCGCACTACGTGGTGCGGTCCTCGGACGGCGCGGTGACCCAGATGGTGCCCACCAAGAACCTGGGCTTCCACGCCGGCAACTACTCCACCAACCTGCACTCGATCGGCATCGAGAACGAGGGCTACGCCGCGCACGGTGCCACCTGGTACACCGAGTCGCAGTACCAGGCGAACGCGGAGCTGGTGAAGTACCTGGCCGAGCGGTACGACATCCCGCTGGACCGGCAGCACATCGTCGGCCACGACAACGTGCCCGCTCCCGCCGACCAGTACGTCGACGACCAGCACTGGGACCCGGGCCCGTCCTGGGACTGGGAGCGCTTCATGGACCTGGTCGGCGCCCCGGTCGACGGAGAGCACGGGGTCGGCGAGGTCGGTTCCGCCGTGACGATCGCGCCGGGCTTCACCGACAACGAGCAGACCATGGAGGTCTGCCCGCAGGACGACGGCAGCGGCGCCACCGAGGAGTGCGGCACCGTGGAGCAGGCCGCGAACTTCGTCCGGCTGCGCACCGAGCCGAAGGCCGACGCACCGCTGTTCGGCGAGCAGACGATTCACCCGGACAACGGCACCGGCACCGACCGGATCAGCGACTGGGGAGCCACCGCCCAGGCCGGCCAGCAGTTCGTCGTCGCCGACCGCGAGGGCGACTGGACCGCCATCTGGTTCAGCGGCAGCAAGCTGTGGTTCCACAACCCGGACGGCGCCAACACCGTCCCCGCCTCCGACGCGACCGTCGTGAGCCCCTCGGGCGACAAGGCGCTGGAGGTGTACGGCACCAACTACCCGGACGCCGACGAGTACCCCGCCGACTCCTCGCCGTCGACCCAGGCTCCGCTGAGCATGTACTCCGTCCCGGCCGGACAGGCCTACGTGGCCACGTCGGCCCCCGCCCCGACGGATGACTTCCTGCCCTCCAGCGGCAAGGTCGTCCTCGGCGAGAAGAAGATGTACAGCATCCAGTACAGCCACAAGAACGTCCTGGTCTACGCCGACCAGGTGTCCACCGCGGAAGGTCCGTCCGGCGCCTGACACGACCGGTCACCCGGCGAGGGGGGAGGCGTTCGGAGCTGCCGAGACCGGCAGGAACCGAACGGCTCCCCCCGC
>NZ_JACBYP010000160.1 GCF_018982965.1 Streptomyces mayonensis
GAATGGGGTGTCCCGGCGGGCGCACCTGCCGGTGACGGGGAGGGCGGGTCCGGCCGGGACCCCGTGGGCGTGGCCCCGGTGGGTCGGGCGGACCGGGTCGGGCGGATCGGGTGGGTCGGGCGCGGTCAGCGGGTTTCGGCCGCCGTCAGCAGCGGACGCAGATCCGGTACGAGCAGGGCGTCGCCGTCCGCCGTACTCAGCCGGCGCCTGGCCCGTACGTCGCCGAAGCGGCCGACGAACGGCAGACCGGCCGCGCGGGCGGCGGACTGCTCGGCGACCGACGAACCGACCAGCACGCAGTCACCGGCGTCGGCGTCGAGACGCTCCAGCGCACGGCGCAGGACGTCCGGGTCGGGCATGAGGCGGGTGAGGTCGGTGTCCCGGCCGTGCACCCCGCCCCGCAGACACTCCAGCAGGCCGCGCCGCCGCAGGTACGAGGTGACCGGGGCGGGAGCCCGGTCGGTGACCACCGCGACGGGTACGCCCCGGGTGTGCAGCGCCTGGACCAGCCGGTCGGCCAGCGGCACCGGCTGTGCCGTACGCGCCGCCCGCGCCTCGTGCCGGTCGAGCCGGAGCCGTACGTCGGGGGCGAGCCGGTGCCCGGCCAGCGCCCGGACGAAGTCGAGCGTGCCGACGTATCCGTCCGCGGCGGCCCGGGGCAGGGGCAGCCCGGCCAGCGCGTCCTCGGGATCACGCTCGTCGGCGAAGAGCCGCACGATGTCCAGGAGCACCTCCCGCTCGGCGGCGGGCCGGTACAGCCGGGCCAGTACGTCGTCGAAGCCGAGAAGCACACAGCGGGCGCCCGAGACCAGGTCCGCGGGGGTGCGCGGGGCGCGGCGGGACGGCGGTGGGGCCGTCGGTTCCCGCACGCCGTCGATCAGCCGGTACCAGCCGGTGTCGTCGGCCAGCGGCCGGAACAGGCCGGGAGTCGGGCCGAGAGCCGGGCCGGGAGCCGGGGCCGGCCCGCCCTGCTCCTCGTGGGCGTCCTCGTAGACCTCCTCGTACACCTCGTCGTAGTACAGGGAGTCGGAGAGGGCGACGACCGCCTGTGCGGAGGAGGCGTCCAGGACCGTGCCGACCGACTCGGCGTCGGCGCGGAAGGACTGCTCCCCGGTCCCGTCCAGCCGGAACTCCACCTGCCAGAACTCCGCCCGCAGCCGGGCGCCGCCGAGGTGCGCCAGCTGTCCGGGCAGGCCCGCCACGGTCGCACGGAGGAGCGGGACGGCCCCCACCCGCGGCGCCAGCAGGACGAGCAGACCCTCGCGGTCCGCCACGAGTTCGTACGCCGCGCCGTCGAGGCCGCTGTCCGCCAGCAGGTGGGTGACCAGGACGTGCAGGGCCGCCGCGCGCTCCCGCACGTCCTGGCCGCCGCCGGGACCGCCGGGACCGCCGGGGTCGCCATGGCCGCCGGTGCCGTCGGGGGCGTCGGCGAAGGAGAAGCGGGCGCAGTTGCGGTAGTCCGTGTCGACATCGCCGCCGGCTGCGCCTTCCTCCAGCCGGTCTTCCTCCGGTCCGGCTCCCGGCTCCTCCTGTACTTCCTCTACTCCCTGTACTCCCTCTACTTCCTGTACTCCCTCCTCCGCCGCCATCTCCGCCGCCATCACCGTCGCGGGTTCGTCCGGCACCTCGGCCTCGTCAAGGAGCGGCGTCCAGAAGTCGTCCTCCGTCGGGTACGGGCCCTCCGGCAGCTCGTCCGGCGCCGACACCGTGCCCTGGCGGGTGCCCGGGTCCGGGTGCCTGCCGGGCGGGTCCTCGTACTCCGACCACGGCGCGTCGACCACCGGCTCGGCGTGTTCCTCGCGCAGCTCCCGGCCCAGCGCCGCCAGGGCCGGACTCCGCCCGCCCGACAGCTCGTACTCCTCGTACACCTCCAGGGCCTCGGCACCCCGGCCCTGGCGGCGCAGCGCGATGAGGTAGAGGCGGCGGAAGTCCTCGCGGTGCGGGTGGGCGCGCAGCAGGCCGGACAGGTCGGTCGAGGCCCGGTCGTAGTCGCCGAGGGACAGGTCGAGCTCGGCGTGCTTGGTGTGCAGGGCCAGCCGCAGCCTGAGGAGACGGGCGCGGGCGGTGCGGGCGGCCGGGCCCGGCACGTCCGTGAGGGGCTCGGGGTCGTGCCAGAGCGTCAGGGCCCCGGCGACCAGGTCGCGGGCCTTGGTGAGCGCGCCGCTCAGCCGGGCCGCGTCGGCACGCCGCACCAGCTCGTCGCAGCGCACCAGGTCAACGTGGTCGGCGCTGGTGTGCAGGGCGTAGCCGTGGGCGAGGGTCGCCAGGGCGCCGGGGCCGAGGGCGTCGGCCAGCAGCGCCGCCAGCCGGGTCAGTTCGGCCCGCGGATTGCGCGGCTCGTCGCCCGGATCCCACAGCCCCCACCGCAGCTCCTCGTGCGTCACGGTGCGGCCGTGCTTGAGCAGCAGCATCGCGAGCAGCGCGCGCACGTCCGGCGGCAGGGCGGGGGAACCGTCCGGCAGCGTGACGCGCAGCGGGCCGAGGGCGCGGTAGCGGCGCGGGGTGTACGCCTCGTCCGCCGCCGTGCGCAGCCCCGGGTCCGTGAGCAGGTCCAGTCCCCGGGCCTGGGCCGCCGGCGCCATGGACATCAGCTGGTCGAAGGCGTGGGCGTAGTGGATGCGCAGGGGTGCCGGCAGCCGGTCAAGGCGGTGGGAGTCGATCGGCACGGTCAGGTGCGAGGTGCCGGCACTCAGCTCCAGCAGGACGGCGCACAGGGCCCGCAGGTCGGCGGAGCGTCCGGAACGGCCCGGGCTGCGGCCCGGTTCGAGGAGGCTGAGCCGTACGGTGCCGTCCGGCAGGAGGACCAGCCGGGACGGCTCCAGGCCGCCGTGCGTGAGGCCCGCCCGGTGCAGGGCGGTGAGCGCCCGGGCCAGCTGCGCCCCCACCGACACCGTCAGCGGCGCGGGCAGCCGGCGGTCGCCCGCGCGGGCGAGGACGTTCACCGCTATGCCGTCGAGGTGCTCCATGACGACGTAGGGCACGCCGTCCTCGACACCGGCGTCGAGGACGTCCACCACGTTCGGATGGACGAACTCCGTCAGGCGCCGGGCGTCGCGCAGGAACGCCCCGCGCGCCGCGGCGCCGGCGGCCCCGGGCAGCCGGTCGTGCAGCCGGACCGCCACCGTGCGGTTCGACTCGGTGTGCTCGGCCAGCCACACCCTCCCGGTCGGCGTGAGCCGGCGGACCGGCCGGTAGCGGGTGGCCAGGCCGGGGGGGAAGGGCGAGGGGAGCCCGGGCCGCTCCGGTACGGCCAGTTGCCGGGCGCTCTCCTCGCTGATCACCGCGAACGTCTCGCCGCCGCCGGCCCGTTCGGTGCCGTCGCGCGACGGGATCAGCGCGCGGAACTCGCCGGGCGACCGTCCCGCCCGCTCGTCGATCAGACCGCCGGTGCGCAGCAGCAGGTCGTGGGTGTGGTTGCGGGCGGTGCGGGGCAGACCGCGCAGCAGCAGGTCGCGTACGCCGGGCCGGAAGGCGTACGAGCCGGGCGGCCCCGCGACCGTGGTGAGCAGGCCGCTGAGGATGACCTCGGCCAGGTGCTGCGGCCGCGGGTCCGGTTCGACCGCCGCCTGCACCAGCCGCATCACCGGCAGGTCGGGCCGCCCGAGCGCGAGGTGCCCGGCCAGCCGGAAGGCCTCGCGGGAGGCGCTCGCGCGAAAGCGCAGGACCAGGTCCTCGGGGGACAGCCGGGCGAGGTCGGTGCGGTCGTCGGCGTCGGCCGGCAGCGGGCGGTGCAGCGCGGCGGCGGCGCCCGGACGGGCGGTGCCCCCGGGACCGGCGACCAGCGAGGCCCAGTTCGCCAGCCACTCGGGGCCCGGCTCCAGGACCGGGACGGGCACGGCGCCCGGGGGAGCCGGGGGCGCGGTGTCGTCGTACGGCGTGAAGGCGAGGCGGGCGCTGGGCGCGGCCCGGTGCGGGGCGGACAGCCGGCCGGGTACCGGCGGCAGGGCGGTGTCGCGCCACAACTGCTCGGGCAGCGGCTGGAGAACGGCGAGGGGAGTGCGGCGCGCCCAGCGGTGCAGCGTGGCGAACCACCGGGTTCCGGCCGGTCCCTCGCGCCACTGCGGGCCCATGCAGTCGCTGATCAGCAGGGTGACCGTACGGCCGTCCGCGGGCGCCTCGAACCCGTCGCCGCGGACGGTCCCGTCGGCTTCCGCGCGGTGCAGCACGACGGTGCGGAAGACGCCCGACTGGGCGAGCACGGCGTGCAGTTCGCGCACCAGTGGCTGCCAGACGGGCATCGTGGGACCCGCGTCGTGCACCAGGTGCAGCCGCAGCCAGCGCTCCCGCACCGGGCGCAGCACCGGCAGCCACCACTCGGGTCCGCCGCCCAGGCGCGCGATGCGGTCGGCGGTCGCGGACTCGTCCACCTCGCGGCCGACGGGCGCTTCGGTACGGCGTTTCAGGGGGCGCAGGGAGCGTTGCAGCGCCAGAGTGCGGCGCAGCATCGGCGGGGCGGGCGCGAGCAGGGCGCTGTGCGGTTCGGCCGCCGACGCCCCGGGGGCCGGGGTGTCGGACGACGGCAGGCGCAGCGGGGTGCGGGGCGCGCCGGCGGAGGGCGGCGGCCCCGGTACGGGCCGGTCGTGCGGCGGTTCCGGTTCCGGTTCCTGGTCCTGCCGGTGGCGCGGGTGCTCCCGGCCCCGGCCCCGGCCCCGGTCCCGGTCCCGGGGCCGCTCGGGTTCCGGCCGGTCGCCCGGGTCCGGCGGCGGGGCGGCCCCGGGCGTGGCCTCCGACGCCGGATCGGCCGGTAACGGGTCCGTCTCCGCTGAGATCATCTGCCCGGCCAGCCACAGCAGTTCGGCCAGCTCCAGCGAGGTCGGGCGGACGCCCGAGGAGGCCCGGCCGAGGATGTCGGCGAACTGCGACAGCGGCTCCGAGGCGCCGGGGCGGCCGGAGGGGCCCGGGCGGCCGGGGTAGCCGGAACGGTCCGGACGGCCGGAGCGGTCCGGGTGGTCGGGGTGGTCGGGGTGGTCGGGCCGGTCGGTCGGCATCAGAAGGCGTCGGGCTGCGGGGACCTGCCGAGGTACGGCATGAGCTGCTCCGCGAGACCGTCCAGGGAGTCGGCACCCAGACCCGAGGAGCGCGCCAGGTAGATGGCGTTGAGCAACTGGTCCGTGGCCAGTTCGCCGCTGCCCACCCGGGACAGGAACCGCCGGATCAGCTGCTGCGCGTACGCGTCGGGCTCGCCCAGGTGGGCGCGGACGATCTCGGCGAGGTGGGCGTCGTCCGGCTGCCGCAGGCGCAGCGAGACGCAGCGGCGCAGGAACGCGGGCGGGAACTCGCGCTCGCCGTTGCTGGTGAGGACGACGAACGGGAACGCCCTGCACCGCACCCGGCCGCGCTCCACCGGCACGCGCTGGTCGGTGCCGTCGATCAGCACCTCGGAGCGTCCGCCGGGGACGTCGCGGGCGGCCCGCACCAGTTCGGGGATCTCGTACTGGCCCTCCTCCAGGACGTGCAGCAGGTCGTTCGGCAGGTCGAGGTCGCTCTTGTCGATCTCGTCGATCAGCAGGGCACGCGGCCGTGCGTAGGGGAGGAGGGCGGTGCCGAGCGGGCCGAGCCTCAGGTGGTCCTCGATGCCGGTGGCCGCCGCCGGGGCGTCGGGCCGGCCGGTGGCGTGACGCGCCGCGTACAGCCGGGAGAGCGGGTCGTACGTGTAGAGGCCGTCGTGCAGGGTGCTGCGGCTGGTGATGTTCCAGCGCAGGACCGGGCCGAGGCCGAGTTCACGGGCGACCGCGTAGGCGAGGGAGGACTTGCCGGTGCCGGGCGGGCCGGTGACCAGCAGCGGGCGGCGCAGGTACAGGGCCGCGTTGACCAACTGCACCGTTTCCTCGGTGGCCTGATAGGTCGTGGCCCGGTGGGCGCGGTCCGGGGAGTCCGGGGCGTCGGCGTCCTTCTCGGGCGGGTCGAGCACGGGCTCGCCGTCGAAGGCCCGCCAGGGCGGCGGCGGGGGCAGCCGGGTGATGCCGTCGTGCGGAGCCGGCGCGCCGGTGTAGACGGGCCACAGGGGCATGGGTTCCTCTCCCGGAAGGCGTCGAGCGCGGTGGTGGGGCTGGGGGTTGGTGGGTGGTGGTGGCGGATGCGGGGTGGTTCAACCGACGGGCGAGTGGAGCGCGGCGGCCGGTTCGGCGAAGCAGCGGGGATCGTCCCACAGCAGCTGGACGTCCCGCGCCCAGTGCTCGTCCGGTACCTCGGCCGCGTCGGCCGTCTCGCGCAACTCCAGCACGAGACGGGGCAGTTCGGCCGGGGGCACGTTCGCCACGGACAGGGCCAGCCGGTCGAGGAAGTCCCTGCCGGAGCAGGACTCCTCGTGCGGGTCGCCGGAGCAGCCCCGGCGCGGCCACAGCAGTACGGGTACGGGGACGGTGAGGCCGACCTCGAAGTACTCCCTCGCCGCTGCGGGCGGGGTGGCGAAACCGGCGAGTTCCGCGTCCTCCCGCAGCCGCTTGCGCAGCCCCGCCGGCCGCTCCCGGGTGCCGCAGTCGACGCGTTGCAGCGTGCCGCCCCCGTTGGACCCGAGCCTGCCCCACTTCTTGCGCAACTGGTGGCGGAGCCGCCCGCTGCGATGGCGGTGGCGGTCGGTGACGACCAGCGGGTGGGCGCAGCCGAGCGGTGTGGAGTCGTCCTCGCCGCACGCCCAGTGCGCCACCGGTTCGTTCAGCCACTCGCGCGGCAGTACGAAGGTGAGCAGTTCGTCGGCGCCCGGGTCGAGCTGGGTGAACGCCTCGTCGATGCTCTCCTGCACGAAGGACCGCACGGCGCCGCGGGCCAGCCGCCGCGAGCCCACCGGGTGGCGCTGCCCGTCCCGGTAGGCGGACACCTCGACGGTGACCTGGTCGGCACCGGCTCCGCTGCGGTCGAGCTCGACGACGATGGGCGACCAGGTCGCCGGGCGCGGCGGCGGGGCGTGCAGCAGCTCTTCGAGCCGGTCGGCGAAGCGGACCACCATGCCCGGTTCGGGCACCTCCCACTGCACGTAGGCGGCGGCCTCCCGCAGACTCGCGAAGCCGCCGTCCGGGGGCGGCGGGTCGAAGCCGTCCGTGGCCGAGGCGTACAGCCGCTTCGGATCGCAGCTCAGGCCGGTCTCCTCGGCGCGGCGCACCAGCGCGTACAGCCGCCGGCGCGCGTCCGTCCGGTGGCCCGGGGTGGGCACCAGTTCGCCCAGCTCCGGCCAGTAGCGCGCCATGACCTCGACGGGCAGCATCCGGCCGACGCGTACGTCCTTGGCGCCCGCCACCGCGGAGACCATGCCGACGACCGTGCCGTCGGCCAGCGTGAGGGCGGCGCCGCTGAACCCGGCCGCCAGCGGCTGCCCGTGGGCGGTGACCGCCTCCAGTTGGACCCACTCGCCGGAGATGAGCGGCCCGGACAGCGCGCGGTACGAGGCGAGCATGCCCTCGTCGTACCCCTTCGGGAAGCCGTAGGCGATCAGCTCCGGGGCGGGCGCGTCCCGTTCGGCGCCGGGCCGGGCGAAGGAGGCCGGGGTGAGCGGGACTTCGCGGTCCAGTTCCAGTACGGCCAGGTCGCCGGCGTCGGCGGCGCCGCCCCGCCAGCCGCCGTGCACGGCGACCGTGGCGTACAGCGCGCCCAACTCCCGGCGGCCCGGGAAGGACACGGTGACCGGCGCGCGGTCGGCCCACTTGACGACGTGGGCGCAGGTGAGCAGGCGCCGGCCGGAGACCAGGAACCCGGCACCGACCTCGGAACCGCACTCGACGCGGGCGTGCCACGCGGTACCGCTCATGACCGCGTGGCGGCGTCGGGGGCCGCACCCGCCGCGGGAACCGGGGCCGGGGGAGGGGTCGCGGTTGAGTCCGGGTCCGGGGGAGGGGCCGCGGATGAGTCCGGGGCCGGGGTCGTGGATGAGTCCGGGTCCGGGTCCGGGGCAGGAGCCTCGGGCGGAGGCGAGGACGAGGACGAGGTCGGATGCGAGGTCGGAGGCGGGGCGGGAGCCGGGGCCGGGTCGGGCGACCAGCTCAGTTTCACCACCAGGTGGCCCTCCGCCGAGCCCTTCGCGATGACCGCGCCGGCCTCCGCGCTCAGCTTGACCCCGAACTCCAGTTCCACGGCGTCGGGTCTGAGCGAGCCGTCCCGGAAGACCCGTAACGCGGACGCGGCCGCCGCCCGCACACCGTCCAGCGAGTCCTCGAAGGTGCGGGCCGCCCGGGTCGGTCCGTCCCCGCGCGAGACCAGCCGCGCGCCGTCCTCGTCCTCGACCCCCTCGACGACGACCCGTACGCCGTCCCCGGTCCTGAACTCGACCAACCCGTCCATGACGTCGTCCGCTCCCCGTGTGCCGTACGTGTCCGTGCGCAGCACCATTGTGACGGACGGTACTTGCCCGTGTCCCGTGCGGCGCAGAAGAACGTGCGGTCACCGGCCGTGGACCGGGCGCGGACACGCGGACGGCGCCGCCTCCCTGGGACGGGGAGGCGGCGCCGCCGGGTTCTCGGACCGTCAGACCAGCCAGCCGACGAAGTGGACGAGGCCGGCGAGGACGTCGGTGAGAAGGTTCATGATCGTGATGCTCCTTGCGCTGTGCTTCGTGCGACCCCCATGAGAGTCCGGGGGGACCCGGAATTCCGGGGGACCGCTTGGGACATGTGCGTCGACTACGGTCTGCAGCCCGTCGCTCGCACACCGTAAGTATCGTTGGTCCCTGCAGTCACATGCGCTCTTCAGAGCGACGATCACCTGTTCCAGGGAACAACTGATCGTCTGTTCGGATCACGTCAAGTTCGGCCAAGTCCTGCGGACGCAGACGCAGTTGGTCCGCCGTCCTCTCCACCTCCGTCGGCGGCCGCTTCAGGATCGCCGCCGCCGACTCCGGCGCGATGACGGAGAAGTAGCTGTCCGGCGTGGCCCAGGTGGCGCCCGGTGCGGCCAGCGCCAGCGCCCCGCCCGAGCCGCCCTCGCCGATCACCAGCGTGGTGACGGGGGTGCGCACCGAGGCCACGGCACCGAACAGGCCGGCGACGGCCGGGCCCACCGCCTGCCGTTCCGCCGCCGCGTCACCGGCCGCGCCCGGCGTGTCCACCAGGGTCAGCACCGGAATGCCGAGCCGGTCCGCGAGGCGGAGCAGCCGGGTGGCGGTGCGGTACCCGGCGGGGCGGGTCGCCGCACCCGTCTGGGCCGCGTACGCCACCGTCCGCCCCGCGTGCGTGCCGAACCCGCACAGCATGCCCTCGGGATCGGCGCCGCCGCAGCGGTCGCCGGACAGGGCGACGCGTTCGGCGAAGTAGGCGTCCAGATAGGCCCCGGCGCGCGGACGTCCGGCGGCGCGGGCCCGCCGTACCGCGTCCCAGCCGTCGGCCGGCAGGTCCCGTGCGCCCAGCGGGGCGGGCACCGGCGCCGGGTCCGCGGACGGCGCGGTCAGCAGCCGCAGCCACCGGCCCAGCGTGGCGCGCAGCTGGTCCTCGGGCACCACGGCGTCCGCGCTGCCCGCCGCCACCTGCGCCTCGGCCGTGTACGCCGCCGGGTCGGCGCCCGGCGGCCGCACCCGCGACCCGGCGAAGCCGACCTGGGCGCCGGGCAGCGCGAGGACCACGTCGGCGCCCGCGCCGAGGGTCGCCCAGCCGCCGCCGGTGGACGGGTCCCGCACCACCGCGATCTGCGGCAGCCCGGCCCGCCCGGTGAGTACGGACTGCCGTGCCACCCGCTGGAGCTGGGTCAGCGCGAGCATCCCCTCCTGCATCCGGCTGCCGCCGGTGGCGACCAGCGGCACCACCGGCAGCCGCCGCTCCCGGGCGTACGCGTACGCCGCCTCCAGCCGGTCGCCGGTGCGGCTCCCCAGCGAACCGCCGAGGAAGCCGAACTCGAAGGCGAGCAGCACCGCTTGGACGCCCTCGACGTGCCCGGTGCCGCAGACGACGGACTCCTCCTCGCCGGTGCGCGCGGCGGCGCGGGCGCGGGCGGCGCCGTAACCGGGCCAGCCGAGGGGGCCGTCGGGGGAGGGGAGGCCGCCCTCCGGGCCGGGGAGTTCCGTGAAGTCGTCGGTGACGAGGGCCAGGAACTCCCGCGCGGACGGGCGCTTCGGGCGCTTCGGACGCTCACCCATGGGTCAGCGCCCGCTTCATGATCTTCCCCATGTCGTTGCGGGGCAACGCGTCGACGTGCCGGACCACGCGGGGCCGCTTGTGCGGGGCCAGCCGGCCCGCGACGTGGTCGGCCAGCGTCTCCAGCGCGGGCGGCGCGGCGGGGTCGGCCGGCACGATCCACGCCACGATCCGCTCGCCGAGGTCCGGATCGGCCTCCCCGGTGACCGCCGCCTCGCGCACCGAGGGGTGTTCGAGGAGCGCGTTCTCGATCTCACCGGCGCCGATCTTGTACCCGCCGCTCTTGATCAGGTCGGTGGCCTTGCGGCCGACGATGCGGACGTAGCCGTCGGGGTCGCGCACCGCCATGTCGCCGGTGCGGAAGAAGCCGTCCCCGGTGAAGGCGGCGGCGGTGGCGTCCGGACGGTTGAGGTACTCCGTGAAGAGGTTCGGGCCGCGTACCTGGATCTCGCCGACGCTCTCGCCGTCGAGCGCCGCGATCGGCGTGCCGTCCTCCTCCACGAGCCGCAGCTCCACGCCCGGCAGCGGCACGCCCACCGCTCCGGCCCGCGGCTCGCCGTCCGCCCTGACGCTGGTGTTCATGAGCGTCTCGGTCATGCCGTACCGCTCGATCACCCGGCGGCCGGTCGCGGCGGCGATCCGCTCGTGGTCGTGCACGGGCAGCGCCGCCGACCCCGACACCAGCAGCCGGGCCCCGGCGAGTGCCTTCGCCAGCTCCGGGTCGCCGGGGAGCGTCTCGGCGATCCGGTGGTACATCGTCGGCACCCCGAACAGCATGGTCGCGCCGCTGTTCAGCTCCCGCGCGGCGCCCTCGGTGGAGAACCTGCCCAGGTGACGCACGGACCCGCCCCGGCGCAGCGGGCCGAGGATGCCGAGCACCAGTCCGTGCACGTGGAACAGGGGCAGCCCCTGCACCAGCACGTCGTCTCCGGTCCACCGCCACGCGTCGGCGAGCGCGTCCAGCGTGGCGGAGAGGGCGCGCCGGGGGATGACGGCGCCCTTGGGCGGTCCGGTGGTGCCGGAGGTGTAGACGACGAGTGCCGGGTCGCCGTCGGCGCGGCGGTCCTCGGGGACGGGGCCGCGGGCGTCCACGTCGACGTCGACGCGTTCCAGGGCGCCCAGCGCGGGCGGGAGTTGGGCGTCCGGGGGCGCCAGGACGAGCGACGGCTCGCTGTCCGAGAGGATGTGCGCGAGTTCCTTGTCGCCGGACTTCGGGTTGAGCGGCACGGCGGGTACGCCGGCCAGCAGCGCCGCCACCACGGCGACCGCGGTCTCCATCGCCGGGGTCGCCCAGACGGCGACCCGGCCGGCGGCCCCGATCCGGCCGGCCGTGGCGCCCGCCGCGGCGGCGAGTTCCGCGTACGTCAGTGAGCGCTCGCCGAACCGCAGCGCCGGCCGGTCGGCCCGGGCGCCGGACGGGGCGGGGGAGAGGGCCGGGAAGAGGGCCGGGGAGAGAGAGGACACGCGTCGTACTCCTTAGCTGTTGCTCGCGGGCTGTCGCTCAAGACTGCCGGTTGTCCGAAGGGGAGGGGGGACGGGCTCGTCCGGTGGGCCTATGGGCCTGCCCGGAGCCGGAGCCGGAGCCGGAGCCGGAGCCGGAGCCGGAGCCGGAGCCGGAGCCGGTGGGACAGCCCGGTGCCGGGGCCGGGGCCGGTGTTCCTACCCGAAGCCGGGCACGACCAGGACGAGCCAGACCAGCGCCGGTACGGCCGCCACCACGATCCCTCCGTACACCATCAGCTGCCGGAAGAAGCGGTCCCGGTCCACGTCCGGCGCCGCCGCCAGCACCAGCGCCCCGTTGGTGGAGAACGGACTGACGTCCACCACCGTCGCCGACACCGCCAGCGCCGCCACCATCCCGGCCGCCCCGATCTCGCCCTGCGCGAGGAACGGCACCGCCAGCGGGATCAGCGCCCCCATGATGCCCACGGAGGAGGCGAAGGCCGACACGATCGCGCCGATGTAGCAGAGCAGTACGGCGGCCAGCAGCGGGACGCCGATGCCGCCGACGCCCTCACCGGCCCAGGTGATGGTGCCCATCTCCTCCAGTACGCCGACGTAGGTGAGGACGCCGCAGATCAGCAGCACGGTCGACCAGGCGATCTCGCCGACCGCGCGGCGGCTGTCGTCGGGCCAGGCGGTGCTCAGCACGACGGCCAGGGTGACGGCGGTCAGACCGGCGTCCAGGTCGAAGCCGAGGACGGCCACGACGAGGGCGACCAGGGCGGCGAGGGTGGCGATCCGGGCGGGGTTGAGGACCGTGCCGCCGACGCCTCCCTCGGTGCCTCCCCCGGTGCCCTGCTCGGCACGGACGGCCACGGCGGTCGGGGCGGGGGCGGCACCCGTCCTGCCCCCGGTGCCGGTGCCGGTGCCGGCGCCGCCGCCGGTGGTCCCTCCCGTGCCGTCCGTGCCGTCCGCACTGCCCGTACCGTCCGCGTCGTCGTCGTTGCCGCCGTCCGTCACGGCCCCCCGCGCCCACAGCTTGCGCCCGCCGAGCACCGCGAACAGCACGGCGGCGATGAGGAGGTTGGCGACCAGCGAGGCGAGGAAGAGGCCGACCTCGCTGCCGGGGAGCTTCTCGCGCTCCACGATGCCGTTGACGATGGAGCCGTAGATGCTGATCGGCGAGAACCCGCCGGCCTGGGCGCCGTGCACCACCATCGTGCCCATGAGCAGCGGGCTGATCCCGTACCGGGTGGCGAAGCTCAGCGCGATCGGCGCCACGATGGCCACCGCCGCCGGACTCACCGCGCCGATCGCCGTGAGCGCGCCGGTGAGCGCGAACATCACCCACGGGATCAGCGCGACCCGGCCTCTCACCAGCCGGACGGACGCGTGCACCAGCCAGTCGGTGGTGCCGTTGGCCCGGGCGATCGCGAACAGGTAGGTGACGCCGACGAGGACGACGAACAGGTCACCGGGGAACCCGGCGAAGATGCCGTCCGCGTCGAGGTCCGCGACGAGCGTGCCCACCCCGAAGGCGGCGGCGAAGGCGAGCGCGCCCATGTTGACGGAGCGGGTGGTGGCGATGACGAACACCACCACGAGGACGAGGATCGAGACGAGTTCGGGGGACATGCGGGGGCTCCCGGGTGCTGGCCCGACGACGGAGCGTCGACTGGTTGAGTGGCTGAGCCACTTGGAGGGTGCGGTTGGCGAGTCAGCGTGGGCCCGCGCCGCGGTGGCGTCAAGGGGTCGCGCAGGAATTGGCTCAGCCACTCGGCCACCGGGCGCCCGGTGTTAGGCTCCCGAGGAGAGGGGGACCCGTGACCGACGCCCTGCGCCCCATGCCCCGACAGCGCCTGTACGAACAGGTGCTGGAGCGGCTGCGCCAGTACGTCACCGAGGGCGGCCTGCGGGCCGGCGACCGGCTTCCGCCCGAACGGGACCTCGCCCAGCGCCTCGGGGTCAGCCGGGCCTCCGTGAAGCAGGCCATCGTGGTCCTGGAGGTGCAGGGCCTGGTGGAGGCGCGGCACGGCGGCGGCACGTACCTCGTCCGGGACAGCCTCGACGTGGAACCGGTCGAGGACATGGTCGAACGCCGGCGGCGGCTGCCGGACGTGCTGGAGGCCCGCGAGGCGCTGGAGACGAAACTCGCCGAACTCGCCGCCGAGCGCCGCACGGAGGACGACCTCGCCGCGATGCGCGCCGCGCTCACCGTGATGGCCGAGGAGATCGAGCGGGGCGCGCACGGCGTCGAGGGCGACCGGCTCTTCCACGCGGCGGTGACGGCGGCCGCGCACAGCAGCCTGCTCGCGGAGTTCATGCGCTCCATCGCCCACCAGATCGCCGAGAGCCGCACCGAGTCCCTGCGCCAGCCGGGCCGCCCCGACCGCTCCCTGGCGCAGCACCAGGCCATCCTCGACGCGATCGCCGCCCGCGAGCCCCGGCGGGCCGCGGCCGCCATGCGCCGCCACGTCCGTACGGTCGCCAAGGTCCGCCTGCTGGACTGGGACCCGGGGGACGAGCGCTGACGGCGCCTTCCCCGGACCCTCCGGACCGCTGGACCCCTGCCCGGTACGCGTCACCCGACGGGCGGCCCCTGCTCCCGGCCGTCGACCGCTGTCCGCTGGAGCAGCCCCCAGGTGAACTCCGCGACCACGTCGTGCCGTACTCCGGCCCGGTCGGGGGCGGTGAAGGCGAGGCCCCAGCGGGTGGGGGCCGAGCCCTGGAGGG
>NZ_JACBYP010000161.1 GCF_018982965.1 Streptomyces mayonensis
AATCCGGGCTCTGCCCTTTCGCCTTAGTCTCGTTGGCTCTGAGATGTGTCTAAGAGACTGGACCCGGACCCCGCTTCGGCCTGAACGGCCTCGTCCTCAAACGCCGGACGGGCTGTGGTGGCCGGTCCGGCTGTCATGACCGGTGCGGCTGTGGTGGCTGGTCCGGCTGGCATGGCCGGTCCGGTTGCGGTGGCCGGTCCGGTGTGGAGGGGGGGCGGCGGCTGTGGTGGCCGGTCCGGTGTGGAGGGTGGCGGCGGCTGTGGTGCCGGTCCGTGTCGAGGGTGGGGCGGGGGTGTCAGTCTTCCGAGGTCAGCAGGTCTCTCAGCTGTTCCGGCAGGTGGCGTTCGCAGGCCTGCTTGGACGCGTTGGTGAGGGCGTCGTCGCGGCAGGTGTAGTAGTCGCTGTAGACCAGCTGGGCGCCGAAGGACGCGGCGACCAGGAGGATCGCCAGCGACGACAGGACCAGGCCGCTGATCGCGGCGGTACGCTGCGGGCGGCGGGGCTGGTCGGCGGGCCGGGACGCGGCCGGGGTGTCGGGGTCGGAGGCGGCGCGGGGTCCCGCGCGCAGGGAGCTGATCGCCCAGTACACAGCCGGTGCGCCGAGCAGCAGGGCCACGTACGGCCAGGTCAGCAGGGCGAAGAAGAGGGCCCACATGCCGCTCAGCAGGGCGTAGCGGGCACGTCGCTGGGACGGGTCGGTCGGGTCCCAGCGCGGGCCCGGGGTGTTGCCCGAGCCCTCGGGACCGGAACCGCCGCCGGGTCGCTCGCCGAAACCGCCGGGGGACCGGCCGGGCTGGCGGTCGCTCCACTGGCCGCCCCACGGGGAGCGTCCGTCGCCCTGCGTACCGGACGAGTCCTGGGAGCCGCCGTCACCGGACGGGTGCCGCGGCTGCCAGGGGCTGTCCGGCGTGCCCTCGGGGGGCGGGGCGAACGGGTTGTCCTGCTCGCCGGCGTCATGGGCGCCCCGGGCGCCGTCCTGCTCGCCGCCGTTCCTCGGGTCCGAGGACGAGTCGGGCGGTGACGAGGGGCGCTCCCGCAGCAACACGGTGCTGCGCTCCCCTGGCTGCACCGACTGCTGGGGGAGCGTGAGCAGTCGCAGGCTGCGGTCCGGCATCAAGTGAGCGTCTTCCCCTTGGCGGTAAGGACTTGGCGGTAAGGAACGGTCGAACGGATGGAACGGGTGGAACGGGCGAACCCGTCGGCACAACCTGTGAACGCGTGACGCGCAGGTCGCGTTCCCGGTCCGGCTCCACGCAGACGCTACCTCCCGGCCGCGCCCCCGTCCCGAGGGGGCCTTCCGGTGTGCCGGTATCGTTGCTGACGGTCGGCCGCTTCGTAGACTTCCCCGTATCCGGGGGCGTGAAGCATTCGTACGACTGTACAAACGGACGCACGGGCAGCACACGGACGTACGGACGCGCGTACAGAGCCATCAGCCGTACGAGGCCGCCCTGCACAAGACCCGCTCCCCCGAGAAAGGCCCCCACCGTGGCCGCCAAGCCCGTGGACCGGCGAGCCAAGCGCCTCGTCGTCCTGGTCTCCGGATCCGGCACCAATCTCCAGGCGCTCCTCGACGAGATCGCCGCCACCGGTGTCGATGCCTACGGGGCCGAGGTCGTCGCCGTCGGTGCCGACCGTGTCGGCATCGAGGGGCTCGCCCGCGCCGAGCGCGCCGGGGTGCCGACCTTCGTCCGCAGGGTCCGGGACCACGGGAGCCGCGAGGAGTGGGACGCGGCGCTCGCCGAGGCCGTCGCCGAGCACCGACCGGACCTCGTCGTGTCGGCCGGGTTCATGAAGATCGTGGGCAAGGAGTTCCTGGCGCGGTTCGGGGGGCGCCTCGTCAACACCCATCCCGCGCTCCTGCCCAGCTTCCCCGGGGCCCACGGGGTGCGGGACGCGCTCGCCTACGGGGCCAGGGTCACCGGGTGCACCGTCCACTTCGTCGACGACGGCGTCGACACCGGGCCGATCATCGCGCAGGGCGTGGTGGAGGTACGGGACGAGGACTACGAAGACGAAGGTGCCGCTCTGCACGAGCGCATCAAGGAAGTCGAGCGAAGGCTGCTCGTCGATGTCGTGGGGCGGCTCGCCCGCAACGGCTATCGCATTGAGGGACGAAAGGTAGTTATCCAGTGACCGCCAGCGCCAGCGCTACCGCCACCACCGGAAGCGAGAAGCGGGCCATTGGCCCGTCCGTCACCCACCACCACCCTCAATCGGGTGCCTTTCAGGCACGCCCGATTCGTCGGGCGCTCGTCAGCGTCTACGACAAGACCGGGCTCGAGGACCTCGCCCGCGGCCTGCACGAGGCGGGTGTCGAACTCGTCTCCACCGGGTCCACCGCCGGGCGCATCGCCGCCGCCGGCGTCCCCGTCACCAAGGTCGAGGAGCTGACCGGCTTCCCCGAGTGCCTGGACGGCCGGGTCAAGACGCTGCACCCCAAGGTGCACGCCGGCATCCTCGCCGACCTGCGCCTGGACAGCCACCGGCAGCAGCTCGACGAGCTGGGTGTGGCGCCCTTCGACCTGGTCGTGGTCAACCTCTACCCGTTCCGCGAGACCGTCGCCTCGGGCGCCACCCCCGACGAGTGCGTCGAGCAGATCGACATCGGCGGCCCGTCGATGGTCCGCGCCGCTGCCAAGAACCACCCCTCCGTCGCGGTCGTCACCAGCCCCGCCCGGTACGCCGACGTGCTCTCCGCCGCCAAGGACGGGGGCTTTGACCTGGCCGCCCGCAAGCGCCTGGCCGCCGAGGCCTTCCAGCACACCGCGGCGTACGACGTGGCCGTCGCCTCCTGGTTCGCCTCCGAGTACGCCCCGGTCGACGAGTCGCGGTTCCCGGACTTCCTCGGCCACACCTTCGAGCGTGCGCACACCCTGCGCTACGGCGAGAACCCGCACCAGCCCGCGGCCCTCTACACCTCGCCCGGGGGCGGCGGCCTCGCGCAGGCCGAGCAGCTGCACGGCAAGGAGATGTCGTACAACAACTACACGGACACGGACGCCGCCCGCCGTGCCGCGTACGACCACACCGAGCCCTGCGTCGCGATCATCAAGCACGCCAATCCGTGCGGCATCGCGGTCGGTGCGGACGTCGCCGAGGCGCACCGCAAGGCGCACGCCTGCGACCCGCTGTCCGCGTTCGGCGGCGTCATCGCCGTCAACCGCCCGGTCTCCAAGGAGATGGCGGAGCAGGTCGCCGAGATCTTCACCGAGGTCGTCGTCGCGCCGGACTACGAGGACGGCGCCCTCGAGGCCCTCACCAAGAAGAAGAACATCCGCGTCCTGCGAGCCCCGGAGGCCCCCGCAGCCCCGGTCGAGGTCAAGCCGGTCGACGGCGGTGCGCTCCTCCAGGTCACCGACCGCCTCCAGGCCGACGGCGACGACCCGGCCACCTGGACCCTGGCCACCGGTGAAGCCCTGTCCGAGGCGGAACTGGCCGAGCTGGCCTTCGCCTGGAAGGCCTGCCGGGCCGTCAAGTCCAACGCGATCCTGCTGGCCAAGGACGGTGCCTCCGTCGGCGTCGGCATGGGCCAGGTCAACCGGGTCGACTCCGCGAAGCTCGCGGTGGAGCGGGCGGGTGCCGAGCGCGCGCAGGGGGCGTACGCCGCCTCCGACGCCTTCTTCCCCTTCCCCGACGGGCTCGAGATCCTCACCGCCGCCGGGGTGAAGGCCGTGGTCCAGCCCGGCGGCTCGGTCCGTGACGAGCTGGTCGTCGAGGCCGCGAAGAAGGCCGGCGTGACCATGTACCTCACGGGGACGCGGCACTTCTTCCACTGATGCCGGCTTCCTGACGCCGACGGGGCGGGCCGGTGACGCCGGCGGGGCGGGCCGTGTCACGAGGACACGGCCCGCACGGCCGGCACGGCCCGCCGGAGCGGATCAGCAGCTCGAGACCCACTTGTGCGAACGCAGCTTGTACGTGCCCGCGAGGTTGCCCTTCGTGCCCTTCGTGGTGCAGCCCTTGCGCGTCTGGTAGTTGGCTCCGCTGTAGTACACGACCGCCTTGCCGCTGTTGCCGTTGTTGTAGACCGACCGCACGTTGTTGTCCGCGGCCCACGAGCACTGGATGTCGCCGTTGCGCCAGTCGTTGTCGTTCCCGTTCCAGTTGCAGCGCTTGCCGGTGCCGTTGTCGCCGGTGTAGAAGCAGATGTCTCCGGAGGGACAGCTGTACGCGGTGGCGGTGGCCTGGGCGGGCGCGGTGGCCGCGCCGAGGCCCAGACCCGCGAGGACGGTGGCCCCGGCGGCGAGGCCGGCCTTGGTGCGCAGTGCCCGGACGTGCTTCATGGAAGTCCTCCTGGTGGATGCCGACGGAGGGGCGGTGTGCGTTCCCCCGATGAGCGGCGCCGCACGGCGGCGGCCCCGGGAACACTGTGCTGTGGGCCGAGCCGGGCCGGTACCTCGAAGGTTTCAGGGTGCCCGGCCGGCCGACGGCACGTGATTCAGCCGCTCGCCGGCTCGCGCAGGGCCCGCCACGTCGCCGGGCCCACGACGCCGTCCGCGTCCAGGCCCGCGCGCTTCTGGAAGACGACGACGGCTCCCTGGGTCAGCGGGCCGAAGTCGCCGTCCACCTCGCCGACCTCCTCGATGCCGTGGAGGTGGCGCAGCAGGCACTGCAACTCCCTGACCTGGCTTCCGCCGTCGCCCCGCTGGACGGTGAAGTCCCAGGTGCCGCTGTGGCCCGCCATGTAGCCGCGGCCGTCGGCGTCCTCGTACACCACGGGTCTCTCGCAGGTGGGCGGGGCCGTGGTGGTCGGGTCCGGCTCCCACGGGGAGGTGTAGGCCAGGCTCGTCACGCCCACGACCGCCGCCGCGACGACCGCCGCCCGGGCCGGACGCCGCCACCGCCGGGGACGCAGCCTCGGCAGCCGGGCCGAGCGGGAGGTGCCCGCGGCCCCTTCCACCCGCCGCAGCAGCGCCGCGGTGTCGGTGGGGCGTTCCGCGTGGGTCGGGGCCAGGCAGTCGCGCAGGACGTCCTGCCAGGCCTCGGACAGGCCGGGGGACAGGCGCAGTTCCTCGCGGCCGCGCGCGTAGCGCGTCGCCGCGTCGCAGCGGGCCTCCGAGGTGCCGCCGGGCAGCGGGAAGGCACCGGTCAGGACCAGGTGGGCGAGGACGCCGAAGGCCCAGACGTCGGCCGACGGACGGATCCGGGTGCCGCGCTCGTCGACCTCGGGCCACAGGAGCTCGGGCGGGGTGTAGTCGGGCGTGGAGAAGGCGGGGCTGTAGGCGTGGGTGCCCTCCAGCTCGGCGGCCATGTTGAAGTCGGCGAGGCGGGCCGAACCGTCGGCCATCAGCAGGACGTTGGCCGGTTTCAGGTCCCCGTGCACCCAGCCGGCGTGGTGCAGCTGGTGCAGGCCCTCGCAGATCTGGGCGAGCAGGGCCGGACCGGCCTCCGGGCGCGGGGTGCGGGCCAGTACGGCGTCCAGGGAACCCTCGGCCCGCTCCAGTACGAGGACTGTGGCGCCGTCCAGCTCGGGATGGTCGGGGTCGTCGACCGTCAGCGTGTCGTACATCCGGACGAGGCGCGGCGAGCGCAGCCGTCGGAGCAGCTGCACCTCGCGTTCGGCGAGGTCGCGCAGGTGGTGCAGCTGGCGCGGGGTGCGGGTGCCGGTGGGCAGGAACTTCAGCGCCGTCCGCCGCGGCAGCCCGCCCGCGTCGGAGGTGCGGCCCGCACCGGCGGACGCGGCGCGGACCCCCTCGTAGACCGTGGCGAACGCACCGGAGGCGACCGGCTCGCGCACCTCCCACGGCCCGATCCGGTACCCCTTCGGCACCGGCACCGCGTACGGCCGCCCGGTCACCGCTCCGTTCCGCTCGGGGCCGGGGCGAGCACCACGAGGTCGTCCTCGCGGACCAGGTCGAAGCGGAGGGCGAGGGAGGCCAGGGACTCCTTCTTGCCATGGGTGCGCCGCCCCGGCTCGGCCGTGTCCGGGCCGGGTCTCAGCCGCAGCTTGACCGCGAGGTAGTCGATGTTCCAGTAGACGGCGGACCGGCTGACCTTGGGCCAGCTGGGACGCAGCCGCTCCACGATCTCCTCGACGGCGGGCAGCGGGGCGCGCGGCTCACCGCGCAGGCGCCGCTCGCACAGCGCGGCCAGGACCGCGAAGTACCGCTTGGTGCGGTCCAGGGCGAACGCCGGGACGGTGCCCGCCCCCTCCAGACCCTGGCGTTCGACGCTGCGGAAGGCGTGCCGCGGCGCCCACACGTCGAAGCTGAGCAGGTCGCCCGCGGCGGGCAGGGTCACACGCGACATCTCGAACGGCACCGGGGCGTCCACCCGGCCCGGCGCGACCTTGATGTGCTCGCCGGCGCCCTCCGGGTTCTCCACCACGTAGGTCTGGTCCTCGCTGAGATTGCTCAGCAGCCAGAACGTCCGGTGCGCCGTGATCTCCCCGGCGACCCGGGGCACCCCCGCGTGCGCGATGGCCAGCCCGCCGCTCCCGGAGAGCGAAGCGCCGGAGCGCGAACCGCCGGAGTGCAACCGGCCGGAGCGAGAGTCCCCGGAGCCAGAGCCCCGGGCGTACGGATCACCCGGACACGCCCTGCCGAACTCGATGCGCTCGCCCGCGCTGATCCTGAGCTGTTCCGAGACGTTGCCGCACGACGGCGGCACGACGATGACGCTGTACATGGAGTCGTCCCCCTCCCCCGATTCCTCGGGGTCAACCTTCCCCAGTCCAACAACGAGCAGCGTACGGGAGGCAGTTGAGGGCGACCCAGGCATTCCGACGGTTCGGCGGGTCGCCGTCCACCTCTGACGTCACAGGGTCACTTCCGCTCCCGGGGCGTGTATTCCTTGAGGTGGTGAGCGACGCGGACGGCGTAGTCGTGGTACTTCGGGGGAACCCCGCCCGCGTCGTTCACCTTCTTGTACGACGTCCGGTAGGCGACGGCCGTCAGTACGGCACGGTCGCCCTCCAGTCCGGCCTCCAGGCGGGGCGCGATCCAGCACAGGTAGCGGCCCATCGCCGGGACGGACTCGGCCGGCGGGAACGGGGGCTGCGGGACGGCCTCGCCGGGAGTCCCGTCCTCGTTCATCCACCAGCGCAGCACGCTCGGGGTCCAGCGGGCGATGCCGTACTCGTCCTTCGCGGGGTCGGAGAGGTCCGGGTCGAAGTCGCTCTCGGCCTTCAGTATCGCCGCGACCAGGGCCGGGGTGACCTCGTCCCGTTCGCAGTCGTGCGCCGTCTCGACGATGAGCAGGCGGTAGGCGGGCGGCACGTCCCGGTCGGTGCGCAGCTCGGCCGCGCCGTAGGACGCGGCGGAGACGCTCGCGGTGCCGCCGGGGCGCGGGCCCGCGCCGGGCTCCCGGCCGTCGTCGGCCCAGCGGACCGCGCCGTACCCGAGCGCGGCGAGGGCGACGAGCCCCGCGGCCGCCGAGGCGACGAACGTACGCCGCGGGCGTCCGCGGGGGCGCCGGGAGGACCGCCGGGACAGGGACCGCGGGAACAGGGACCTCGGGACCAGGGACCTCGGGACCAGGGCGCGCCTCGCCGTGCCCCGCGTGCCCTCCGCCGCGGCCGTCACCCGGCGCAGCAGGGCGTCGGTGCCGATCCGGCCGGAGTGTGTACGGGTCAGACACGCCCGGACGATCTCGCTCCAGGCCTGCGGCAGTTCGGGGGACAGCCGCAGCTCGTGGGTGCCGCGGGCGTAGGCGACGGCGGCGTCGCGGCGGGCGGTCGGGGTGCCGCCGGGCAGCGGGAAGGTCCCGGTGAGCACCAGGTGGGCCAGGACGCCGAAGGCCCAGACGTCGGCCGACGGGCGGATCCGGCGGCCCCGTTCGCCGATCTCGGACCACAGCAGCTCGGGCGGCGTGTAGTCGGGGGTGGAGAAGGCGGGTGTGTAGGCGTGGGTGCCTTCCAGCTCGGCGGCCATGTTGAAGTCGGCGAGCCGGACCGAGCCGTCGGCCATCAGCAGGACGTTGGCCGGTTTCAGATCCCCGTGCACCCAGCCCGCCCGGTGCAGCTGGGCCAGTCCCGCACAGACCTGCGCGAGCAGCGCGGGGCCGGCCGGCGGGCGCGGTGCCGTGCCGAGCAGGGCCGACAGGGAGCCCTCGGCCCGCTCCAGTACGAGGACGGTGGCGCCGTCGAGCCTGCCGTCGGCGGGGTCGTCGACCGTGAGGCTCTCGTACATCCGGATCAGCCGCGGCTGCCGCAGGCGGCGCAGCAACTCGACCTCGCGCTCGATCAGTTCCCGCAGATGGGTCAGTTGCCGCGGGGTGCCGGTGCCGGTGGGCAGGAACTTCAGCGCGGCCGTCTCCGGCAGACTGCCGCTGCCGCTGCCGCGCCCCGTAGCCGCGTTGTGGTTGCCGTGGCCGGTGTCCACGCGGCGTGCGGCGTAGACGCTCCCGAAGGCACCGGTCGCGATCGGCTCGCGGACCTCCCAGGCCCCCACCCGGTACCCGCGGGGCACCGGGACGGCGTACGGCTCGGTCATCGCAGCGCCTGCCCGGACGGCTCCGTGAGGACCACCAGGTCGTCCTCGCGGACCAGGTCGAAACGGAGCGCCAGGGACACCAGCGACTCCTTCTTGCCGTTCAGCCGGGGGCCCGGGTCGGCGGTCTCCGGGCCCGGCTTCAGCCGCAGTTTCACGGCCAGGTAGTCGATGTTCCACTGCACCGACGTCCGCGAGGCCGCGGGCCAGGTCGGACGGAGCCGCCGCACGACCTGGTCCATGGTCGGCAGCGGGGCGTGCGGCGCCCCGCGCAGCCGAGGCTCGCACAGGGCGGCCAGGACCGCGAAGTACCGCTTGGTGCGGTCGACGGAGAAGGCCGGGGCGGTCGGCTCGCCGTCGGCGCCGCCCTCGCCGCGCAGGTAGTCGTGGCGCGGCGCCCAGACCTCGACCGGCAGCAGGTCCCCGGCCGCGGGCAGCACGATCCGCGAGAACTCGAACGGCACCGGGGCGTCCAGCCGGCCCGGCGCGACCTTGATGTGCTCGCCGGCGCCCTCCGGGTTCTCGACCACGTAGGTCTGGTGGGCGGACAGGTTGCTGACGGTCCAGAAGGTGCCGTGGGCGGTGATCTCGCCCGCTCTTCTCGACACCCCGTCGTGTCCGATCAGCAGCCCGCCCTCGGACACGGCCCGCCCGAAGACGAGCCGCTCGCCGGGTGCGAGCCGGAACTGGGTGCCGGTGTTTTCGTCCTCCGGGGTCTGCGGAGGTACCACGATGATGCTGAACAAGGTGCGTCTCCCCGTGCCTGACGGCTGCCCTCGCCAGACTAGGGCGACGCGACAGGGCCGTGCCCCCCTCGTACGGGTGAGACGCGGCCCTGTGACGTGATTGGCGAGAACCGTTCAGTGTCCGGTACTCAGTAACGGGAGTCCCGGTACTCAGGAAAGGACGCGCCGGTACTCAGTAGCGCGGGCGCTTGTACCAGGCGGCGCCGTTCGAGTTGCCGACGAACACGGCGACCAGGATGGCGAGCACCGTGTGGACGAGGCCCACCAGGATGAACGGGTACAGGCCGAGGATCGCGGTGATGATCGCGAAGACCAGGGTCGTGACGCGTATGCCGTTGCCGCCGCTGCCGACCTTGATCGCCATGATGAGCGCCGCCACACCCCAGACCAGCGCGAACGCCGTGAGGCCCCACAGCATGCCGGACGAGTAGTCGGCCAGGTCCTGGAAGGCGGCGTCGTCCTGCAGGGTCTCGTCGTTCTTCGCGGCGTCCACGCCCACGGCGCTGATGGCGAACAGGGCCACGCCGACGAGCTGGAGGCCGAAGATGACCCACAGCATGACGCGGGCCGCACTGACCGTGCCGGGCATCGTCGACGGGCCGGGGGCGTAGCCCCCGCCGTAGGGCTGCTGCACGGGCGGGGCCGCGGGGTAGCCGTAGCCCGGCTGGCCCTGCCCCTGGGGCTGTTGCTGGGGGTAGCCGTAGTTCGGCTGCTGGCCGCCCTGGGGCGCGCCGTAGGGGTTGTTCGGGTCGCCGAAACTCATGGCGGGACTTCCTCCGTAGCTGTCAAGTGCGGGGACGACGCGTGGCCCGGCTCGGAGGAATGATGTGAAGAAGCGGTTCGTCCCCCCGGTACGGCCCCGCGGCACTGTGCTGCATATCGTTCTTGACCGATCTCTTACTTGTCCACCCCGTTCACAATGCGTTGTGCAAGTGCAACAACGTCGATCATGAATGGATACGGGTGGACCCGTCCCCCGGCGTCCGGATGATGGCCGGATTGGAACAGCGGGCCCGTCATCCGCGAGGATGGGGTCATGACCGCCCAGATTCTCGATGGCAAGGCCACCGCAGCCGCGATCAAGTCCGAACTGACCGCCCGCGTGGCGGCGCTGAAGGAGAGGGGTGTCACACCGGGCCTCGGCACCGTCCTGGTCGGGGACGATCCCGGCAGTCAGAAGTACGTCGCCGGCAAGCACCGCGACTGCGCCCAGGTCGGTATCTCCTCCATCCAGCGCGAACTGCCGGGCACGGCCACGCAGGAGGAGATCGAGGCGGTGGTCCGCGAGCTGAACGAGGACCCGGAGTGCACCGGCTACATCGTCCAGCTCCCGCTGCCCAGGGGCATCGACGAGAACCGCATCCTGGAGCTGATGGACCCGGACAAGGACGCGGACGGCCTGCACCCGATGAATCTCGGCCGCCTCGTACTGAACGAGCCGGCACCGCTGCCCTGCACCCCCCACGGCATCCTCACCCTCCTGCGCCGCCACGGCGTGGAGGTCAAGGGCGCCGAGGTGGTGGTCGTCGGCCGCGGGGTCACCATCGGCCGCCCGATGCCGCTGCTGCTCACCCGGCGCAGCGAGAACGCCACCGTGACCCAGTGCCACACCGGCACCCGCGACCTGGCCGCCCACCTCCGGCGTGCCGACATCGTCGTCGCCGCGGCAGGCTCCCCGCACCTGGTCCGTGCCGAGGACGTCAAGCCGGGCGCCGCCGTCCTCGACGTCGGCGTCTCGCGCAACGCCGAGGGCAAGATCGTCGGCGACGTCCACCCGGACGTGGCCGAGGTGGCCGCCTGGATCTCCCCGAACCCCGGCGGTGTCGGCCCCATGACCCGGGCCCAGCTGCTGGTCAACGTGGTGGAGGCGGCGGAGCGCCGTGCCGGCTGAGGACAAGCGGGCCGGGCGCGCCGTCCGCCGCGAGCGCGCCGTCCGCTCCGCCGAGCCCGCGGAGCGGCCCGCGTCCGCGGAGCGGTCCGCACCCCGGGAGCGGTCCGCACCCCGGGAGCGGTCCGAGTCCCCGGACGGGCCGAGTCGGACGGCGAGTCCGAAGGGCGCCGGAAGTCCGAAGCCCGCCGAAGGTTCGGAGCGCAGCGGCGATTCGAAGCGCACCGGGAGTCCGGAGGGCACCGGAAGCTCGGAACGGACCGGAAGTTCAGAGCGCACCGGAAGCTCGGAACGGACCGGAAGTTCAGAGCGGACCGGAAGTTCAGAGCGCACCGGAAGCTCGGAGCGGACCGAAAGCTCGAAGCGCACCGACGGGATGGGGACGGCCGGAGGCCCCGCGGACTCCGAGGTCACCGTCCGGGACCCCGTCAGCGCGCCGGACGCCGAGGGGCGGCCGCGCCGGGTCACCCGCCGGTTCCCCCTCTTCACCCGGGACACCGCGCGTCCCGAGGGCGGCGGCAGGGCCGCGACCGGTGCCGCCCCCGCGCCCGCACGGCAGTGGCCGGTGATCGGCGTCGTCGCCCTGGTCGGGGTCGGCCTGCTGCTCACCGGGCTCGACGTGTTCCGCTGGGGTCTGGTCCTGGTCGGCGCCGCGCTGCTGACGGGAGCCGCGCTGCGCTGGGTCGTACCGGACGTCGGCATGCTCGCCGTGCGCTCGCGCTTCACGGACATCGCCACGTACGGCGTGCTGGGCACCGCGATCGTCATGCTGTCGCTCATGGCGCAGCCCGACGCACCGCTGAAGATCCCGTTCCTGAACGATCTGCTGCACTTCACCGTAAGTAGCTAGGGCACGTTCCCGGGCGAACGGCGGCCCGTCCTCACCCCCGTTGAAGGACGGGCCGCCGCCGGGAACAACCCTGCTGCAGGGCGAACCGCCGGTTCAACGCCTGTCAGGGCGCTGTGGCACGGAGGTGACCGTTCCGCCACTCCGCTACGCGGGTCCGGGAGACCGGAGGCGGCCGGGGCGGGGAGCGTTGGCGTCAGGGGTTCCGTTCGGAGCACGGGGGCGCCGGTGGGACACTGGACGGCGAGTCGGCGGGCGTGGGACGGTGCACGCCTGTGGCTCTGTGCTCCTGTGCGCCCCCACCCCGGGAACTGAGATCCTGACCGGGCGCATCCCTGTGGGTAGCCAGAACGGGTGCCGCGAGCGGGACGCCGCGCGTGGGAACCGGTCGCGGGAACCGGCGGGGGGCCGGCGTCGGCCGGCGGGAACCGGCGGGGGAACGACCAGCACGTCACCGGGGGGAAGGGGAAGCAGTGCCTCGTTGGAAGGCCTTGCCGGACGAACTCGATCCGCAGATCAGAGAGTTCACCAGTCAGCTGCGCCGGCTCGTGGACCGCAGCGAGCTGAGCGTCGCGTCGGTCGCCGACGCCACGGGCTACAGCAAGACGTCCTGGGAGCGTTATCTGAACGGCAGGCTGCTCGCACCCAAGGGTGCGATCGTGGCCCTGGCCGAGGTGACGGGCACCAACCCCGTTCACCTGACCACCATGTGGGAGCTGGCCGAGCGGGCCTGGAGCCGCTCGGAGATGCGCCACGACATGACCATGGAGGCCATCCGTATCTCCCAGGCCCGCGCCGCGCTCGGCGAGGCGGGCACCTCCGCGAACAGGGCGGGCAAAGCGGAGAAGGCAGAGAAGGCTGAGAAGGCGGCAAAGGCCCAGAAGGCGAGTAAGGCCGGTAAGGGGGACAAGGCGGCCGACAGTGCGGGGACCGGCCGGCAGAACCGCTCGGGCCGGCACGCCGGAGGCGGACCGTCGTCCGGCGTCGCCGGTCCGGCCGGGGTCGCGCCCACACTGCCGCCGACGGTCCCCGCGCAGCCGACGGCCGCCGACAGCCCCGACTCGGCCCTCGGCCCGGTCCGGGGCGGCGGTGCCGCCGGCGCTCCCTCCGTACCGCCGTCCGACGACCCGTCCCCCGGCGGGGCGACCGACGGCAACTCGTGGGGCCTGGCCGGATACCGGGGACCGTCGCCGGCCGGCGACCGCACGGCGCGGTACGGCAGCCGTACCGGGGCCGCGGAGCCCGGGGGACCGGCGAGGGCCACGGGCCCCGCGGCGGCGGGAGGCCGCTCCCTCCCGAACGGCCACGGCCCCGCCGACCCGTACGGCGGCCACGGCCCCGCCGACCCGTACGGCCACGCTCCCGTCGACCCCTACGGCCACGCGCCCGGCGATCCCCACGGCCACGGCCACACTTCCGCGGACGCCTACGGCCGGCCCCCGCAGGGCGGTCCGCGTCCGGGCGGGCGGCCCTCCGGGGGCGGCAGGCGGACGACGACGTTCGTCGCGGGCGTCGTCGGCGTGCTGGTCGTGATCGCGGGCGCCTTCTTCCTGCTGAACGAAGGCGGCGGCAAGGACGACGAGGGCGCCAAGCCGTCCTCGTCGCCGACCGTCAGCAACTCGCCCGAGCTGCCGCCGGGGGTGAAGTGCAGCGGAGACGCCTGCACCGGCAAGGACCCCGAGGCCATGGGCTGCGGCGGCGACCTCGTGACCACCGGCGCGACCGCCGCCGTCGGCACGGCCTCCGTCGAGGTCCGCTACAGCAAGATCTGCGGCGCCGCGTGGGCCCGTGTCACCCAGGCCGCCGAGGGCGACGAGGTACAGGTGAAGGCGGGGGGCGCGGAGGGGCAGCAGGCGGCGGTCGACGTCCCCGGCAGCACCGCCGCGTACACCCCGATGGTCGCCGTGGACTCCGCGGCCGACGCCACCGCGTGCGTGACGCTCGCGTCGGGACAGCAGGGCTGCACGCAGTAGCTGCGCGCAAGCAGCCGCATGAAGCAGGGGCCGCGGATGAACGGGCCCACGAAGAGGCGGCCGCCTGTCCGGGAGAGGGGGGACGAAGGCGGCCGCCGTTTCGGGGACCGTTGCCGGACTCCCGTGGGGGTACTACTCGCGTGCCCCTGACAACGGCGGGCATGCCTGCCCGAGTCGAACTTTTTTCAACTGTCCGTTTTCGCACCACCGTTCCCCACCGGCCTCCCACCGATGGTCGCCGTGGACTCCGCGGCCGACGCCACCGCGTGCGTGACG
>NZ_JACBYP010000162.1 GCF_018982965.1 Streptomyces mayonensis
CCGCCACAGGGGTGCCAGGGACCAGCCGTCACCGGCGATGTGGTGCACGACGAGGACGAGGACGGAACTCTCCTCGTGCCCGTCCTCGTTCCCGTTCTCGTTCTCGTTCTCGTTCTCGTCCAGGGTCAGGAGGGCCGCACGCAGCGGGAGTTCGGCGGCCAGGTCGAAGACGTGTCCGGAGACCTCCTCGATCCTCGCCTCCAGCTCACCGGCCGCCACCGGCACCACCGGCAGCTCCACCCGCGCCTCCGCAACCGGCACGACCTCCTGATACGGCTCCCCCTCCACCTGCGGGAACCGCGTACGCAACGCCTCGTGCCGCCCCACCACATCACCCAGCGCCGCACCCAGCGCCCCCACATCCACCCGACCCGACAACCGCACCACCAACGGAATGTTGTACAGCGCGCTCGCACCCTCCAACCGGTCCACGAACCACAACCGACGCTGCGCGTACGACAACGGCAACCGCTCCGGCCGCTCCCCCGCCACCACCGACGGACGCACCTGTGCCCCCGTCCACTCGTCCAGCCGCGCCGCGAGTCGCGCCGCCGTGGGGGCCTCGAAGACCGCGTGCACGGGGATCTCGACGTCCAGCACGGCGCGGATCCGGCCGACCAGGCGGACGGCGAGCAGTGAGTGGCCGCCGAGGGCGAAGAAGTCGTCGTCCGCACCCACCCTCGGTACGCCCAGGACCTGGGCCATGGCGGCGCAGAGCAGTTCGTCGTACGTGCCCGCCGGGCGCGCGGCACCGGTGGCGGGGTCCGGGACGGGCAGCGCGGCCCGGTCGAGTTTGCCGTTGACCGACAGCGGCAGCCGGTCCAGGGCCACGAACGCGGACGGCACCAGGTGGGCGGGGAGCAGGGCCGCGAGGTGGTCGCGCAGCGCGGCGGGCAGCCCGGGGACGCCGGGTCCGCTCGGCACGACGTAGGCGACGAGGCGGGTGTCGCCCGGGGCGCCGGGCACGTCGTCGCGGGCGACGACGGCGGCGTGTGCGACGCCTTCGTGTTCGGTGAGCCGGGTCTCGATCTCGCCCGGCTCGACGCGGAAGCCGCGGATCTTGACCTGGTCGTCGGCGCGCCCGGTGTACAGCAGGCGGCCGTCGGCGGTGCGGCGCACGGTGTCCCCGGTGCGGTACATACGGGTGCCGGCGGCTCCGTGGGGGTCGGCCACGAAGCGTTCGGCGCTGAGGCCGGGCCGGTCGAGGTAGCCGCGCGCCAGGCCGGCGCCCGCGACGTACAGGTCGCCGTCGACGCCGTCGGGGACGGGACGCAGGCGGGCGTCGAGGACGTACAGGCGGACGCCGGACAGGGGCCGGCCGATGGTGGGGGCGTCCCCGGGGCGCAGCGGGCCGTCGGCGGCGGCGATGACGGTGATCTCGGTCGGACCGTAGGCGTTGCCGAACCAGCGGCCGACGCCCCAGCGGTCGACGAGCGCCTGGCCGAGGGCCTCGCCCGCGACCAGCAGGGTGCGCACGGAGGCGAGTCGGTGGTCGTCCGCGACCATGCCGAGGACGGTCGGCGGGAGTTGCAGGTGGGTGATCCCGTGGCGTTCGACGAGGTCTTCGAGGCCGGCGCCGGGCAGGAGCCGGGCTGCGGGGGCGACGACGAGGCGGGCGCCCGCGGCGAAGGCCGTCATGATCTCCCAGGTCGCGACGTCGAAGCCGATCGAGGCGAACTGCAGCAGGCGGCTGTCGGGGGTCAGGCCGGGCCAGCGGAAGGCGAGGAGGTTGACCGCTCCGGAGTGGGGGACGACGACGCCCTTGGGAATGCCGGTGGAGCCCGAGGTGTAGATGACGTACGCCGGGTGGGCGGGGCGGAGCGGCCCGGTGCGCTCGTCCTGGCCGATCGGGTCCGGGGCGTGTGCCGCGACGGCGGAGCGTACCTCGGGGTCGTCCACGACGATCGGCGCCGGCGCGGACCGGGGCACGGACGCGGCGTGGGCCCTGCTGGTGAGGACGGCCGCCGGGGCGGCGTCGGCGCACAGGTGGGCGACGCGTACGGCGGGCTGGTCCGGGTCGACGGGGACGTAGGCGGCACCGGCCCCGACGACCGCGAGGAGCGCGACGACGAGGTCGGGCGAGCGGTCCATGAGGAGCACGACCCGGTCCTCGGGGCCGACGCCCTGCCCGATCAGGTGGCGGGCCAGCCGGTTGGCGCGGGCGAACAGCTCGGCGTAGTCGAGCTGTTCGCCCGCGCCGTCGTGGTCGTGGGTGAGCGCGGGGGCGTGCGGGGTGGCGGTCGCGCGGTCGGCGAGGAGGTCGGCGAGGGTGCGGGCCGTGTCGGGCCGGCCGGTGTCGTTCCACTCGGTGAGGACGCGGTGGCGTTCGGCGGCCGGCAGGACGTCGACGTCGGCGAGCGGGGTGTCCGGGGCCTGTTCGAGGGCGTCGACGACGCGCTCGGTGGTGGCGTGCAGCAGCCGGGTGACGAGGTCGGGGTCGATCGGGGCGGCGGCCTGGACGTCGAAGGCGAGCGCCCCGCCGTCGTCGTCGACGGAGACGAGCAGCGGGTAGTTGGTGCGCTCCCGGAAGGCGAGGAGTTCCGTGCCGGGCGGCAGGACCGTGCCGGGGCCGCCCGCGGGGTTGTGCCGGTAGTTGAGTACGGCGGTGAACAGCGGCGCGGGTGGCCGCACGCCGCCGGCGCGCTGGGCGACGGCGAGCGAGGCGTGTTCGTGCACCACGAGTTCCGCGAGCTGGTGGTGCATGGCGTGGACCGCCTGTGCCACGTCGGTCCCCGCCGTGCGGGCGCGTACCGGGAGGGTGTTGATGAACATGCCGGGCACGTCGCCCGCGCCGTCGCCGGCCTGCATGCGGCCGAGGAGGAGGGTGCCGAAGACGACGTCGTCGCCTCCGGACACGGCGGCGAGGACCCGGGACCACACGACGTGCAGGACGGTCGCGGCGCTCACTCCGGTGCGCCGGGCCTGTGCGCGCAGCCGGGCCGCCACCGGTTCGCCGAGGACGGTGCGGCGTTCCGTGACGTCGGTGCCGCCGCCCCGCACCTCCCACACGCCGAAGGGGGCGGTGGGTTCGGTGACGTCGCCGAGGAGCCGGCCGAAGTGGGCGAGGTGTTCCTCGGCGGGTGTGGTGAGCAGGGCACGGCCGACGAACTCGCGGTAGGGACGCGGGGCGGGCAGGGTTCCGCCCCGGCCGGCGAGTACGGCGGTGGCCTCGCGCAGCACCAGGTCGAGCGTGGTGTGGTCCTGGGTGATGTGGTGCATGCGGACGGCGAGCAGCCGGCGGCCGGTGCCGGGTTCGGTGGCGGTGCGGGCGTCCATCAGCGGGGCGCGGCGCAGGTCGAGGGGCTCGTCGTCGCCGTGGGCCAGCAGTCGTTGGACGGGGTCCGGTCCGTCGCCCAGGTCGGTCTCGGTGACGGGCAGCTCGGCGTGCCGGTGCACGACCTGCACGGGGTGCGGCAGGCCCGTCCAGGCCAGGGAGGTGCGCAGCACGTCGTGCCGGTCGATGACCTGGGCCAGCGCGGCGAGGAACGAGTCGAGCAGCCGCGGGGTGTCGAAGCCCAGGACGTAGCGGACGACGTAGGGGTCGCCGTCGCCGCTGCCGCCCGCGGTGCCGGTGCCGGCGTTCAGGCGGTGGTGGAAGAAGAGACCCTCCTGCAGCGGTCCGAGGGGGTAGACGTCGGCGACACCGGCCGCGCCGTCGGGCAGGGCGTCGGTGACGGTGCGCAGTTCGTCCTCGGTGAGGCCGGCCAGGGGGACCATCTCGGGGGTGAGGCGGGTGGCACCGGGCGGGACGGTGCCTTCGGGGACCCGCACGGGTTCGGGGCCCGCCGCGGCGGCCAGCCGGGCGGGCGTCGGGGCGGTGAACAGGGTGCGCATGTCGACGCGGACGCCCCGGGTCCTGAGGTGGTCGAGGAGGCGTACGGCGAGCATGGAGTGGCCGCCGAGGGCGAAGAAGTCGTCGTCGGCTCCGACCGAGGGCAGGTCCAGGACCTCGGCGAACGCCGTGCAGAGGATCTCCTCGCGGGCGGTCGCGGGGCCTCGGCCGACGCCCGCGGCGCCTTCCCGGTCGGGGGCGGGGAGCGCGGCGCGGTCGAGTTTGCCGTTGGCGGTGAGCGGCAGCCGCGCCAGCGGCACGCAGACCGAGGGCACCATGTGGGCGGGCAGCAGCGCGGCGGCGTGCTCGCGGGCCCGGCGTGCCAGTTCCGCGCCGTCCTCGCCGGTGGCGGCGGCCGGGTCGCGGGGGACGACGTAGCCGACAAGTCGCCGGTCGCCGGGGGTGTCGGTGCGGAGCACGACGGCCGCCCGGCCGATCGGCGCGTGGTCCAGGAGGGCGGCCTCGACCTCGCCGGGTTCGATGCGGAAGCCGCGCAGTTTGACCTGGTCGTCGGTGCGGCCCAGGTAGGTGAGGGTGCCGTCGGCGGCGCGGCGGGCCCGGTCGCCCGTGCGGTACATGCGGGTGCCCGGTTCGAAGGGGCAGGCCACGAAGCGTGCGGCGGTCGTCGCGGACCGGTTCAGGTAGCCGCGGGCGACCCCGGACCCGGTGACGTACATCTCGCCGGGCACGCCGGGCGGTACGGGTCGCAGCGCGTCGTCGAGGACGTGGACGCGGGTGTGGTCGAGGGGACGTCCCACGGGGCTGCCGGCCTGCCTGCCGGGTGCGGCACCGGTGCCGGGGTCCAGGTCGAGGTGGGTGACGTGGACGGTGGTCTCGGTGATGCCGTACATGTTGACCAGGCGCGGGCCGCCGGTGCCGTGGCGGTCGTACCAGTCGGTGAGCCGTGCGGGGTCCAGGGCCTCGCCGCCGAACACCAGAAGCCGCAGCCGGGCGCCGAGCGCGGCCGCGTCCCGGCGGGCGTCGGCCTGGTCGAGTTGCTGGAAGGCGGAGGGGGTCTGACTGAGGACGGTGACTCCTTCACGGACCAGGAGGTCGTGGAAGTCGCCCGGGGAGCGGGAGGTGTCGTGGTCGACGACGACGAGGCGGCCGCCGGTGAGGAGCGCGCCCCACAGTTCCCAGACCGAGAAGTCGAAGGCGTAGGAGTGGAACCAGGTCCAGACGTCGTCGGTGCCGAAGCCGTACCGGTCGGCGGCGGACCGCAGCAGCGCCGTCACCTGGGCGTGGCCGACGACGACTCCCTTGGGGGCGCCGGTGGAGCCCGAGGTGTGGATGACGTAGGCCGGGTGGCCGGGCCGCAGGGGGGTGCGGCGTTCGTCCTGGGTGAGCGGGCCGGCGTCGCGGGCGGCGACGGCGGTGCGGGTCTGCGGGTCGTCGAGCAGGACGCGGCGCAGGGCGGGAGCGGCGGCGGCGTGCGCGGCGGTGTCGGCGGTGGTGAGCAGGAGGGCGGGGGCGGCGTCGGCGAGGAGCGCGCCGGTCCGGGCGGCCGGGTGGGCGGGGTCGGCCGGGAGGTAGGCGGCGCCCGCCTTCATGACCGCGAGCAGTGCGGTGACCAGGCCCGGGGTGCGTTCCAGCGACACCGCGACCCGGGTTTCGGGGCCCGCGCCGCAGTCCACGAGGTGGCGGGCGAGGCGGTTGGACTCGGCGTCCAGCTCGGCGTAGGTGAGGGTGGTCGCGCCCTGGGTGACGCCCGCCGCGTCGGGGTGGGCGGCGGCCCGGGCGGCGAAGAGGTCGGGCACGGTCGCCCCGGGCGGCGGGGCCGCGGCGCTGCCCGCGGCGGCGGTCAGCGCCTGGTGTTCGGCGGGCGAGAGGACGTCGACGGCGTGCAGGGGCAGGTCGGGGGTGTGCGCGACCTGCGACAGGACGCGCAGGAGGCGGCCGGCGATCGCTTCGGCGGTGGCGCGGTCGAACAGGTCGGCGCTGTAGTGCAGTTCGACGCGCTGTCCGGCGGGCCGGCCCTGCGCGTCGGCGTGTTCCTGGACCTGGACGTCGAGGTCGTACTTGGCCAGCGGCGGCGCGGCGAACTCGGCGACGGCCGTCAGTCCGGGCAGGTCGACGGGGAGCCGCGGGGTGTTGTGCAGGGTGAGGTTGACCTGGAAGAGGGGGTGCCGGGTCAGTGAGCGGGCCGGGGCCAGGTCCTCCACGAGTCGCTCGAAGGGCACGTCCTGGTGGTTCATGGCGTCGACGGCGGTGCCGCGCACCCGCCGGACGACCTCGGTGAAGGCGGGGTCGCCGCTCACGTCGGTGCGCAGCACGAGGGTGTTGACGAAGAATCCGACGAGGTCTTCGAGGTCGGCCTCGTCGCGGCCGGCGAACGGGCTGCCGACGGGGATGTCCTCGCCGGCGCCGAGCTTGGAGAGCAGGACGGCGAGCGCCGCGTGCCAGACCATGAACATGGTGGCGTTCTCGTCCCGCGCGAGGTCGGCGAGCCGGGCGTGCAGGCCGGCCGGTACGTCCAGGCGTACGACCCCGCCGTCGTGCGCGGAGGCGGCGGGCCGCGGCCGGTCGGTGGGCAGCGCGAGTTCCTCGGGGGCGCCGGCCAGCACCGCGCGCCAGTGGGCGAGTTGTTCGGCGAGCAGGCTGCCGGGGTTGTCGGCGTCGCCGAGCAGGTCGCGCTGCCACAGGGTGTAGTCGGCGTACTGCACGGGCAGGGGCACGAGGTCGGGCTCGGCTCCGGTCAGGCGCGCGGCGTAGGCGGCCGAGAGGTCCCGCCAGAACGGGGCGGCGGACCAGCCGTCGGCGGCGATGTGGTGGAGGGCGACGACGAGTGCCGAGGTCCGGTCGTCGACGGTGAGGAGGCGGGCGTGGAAGGGGATGCCGTCGGCCAGGTCGAAGACGTGCCGGGCGGTGCGGCCGATCTCGTGCTCCAGCTCGTCGGCCCGTACCTCGTCCTCGGTCAGCAGGTCGTCGAGTTCGCCGACGGGCACGATCTCCTGCACGGGCTCGCCGTCGACCTGGGGGAACCGGGTCCGCAGGGCCTCGTGGCGGGCGACCACGTCGTGCAGCGCCGCCCGCAGCGCGGTCACGTCCGGCCGCCCGGTCAGGTGCAGGACCAGCGGAACGGTGTAGAGGGCGCTCGGGCCTTCCAGCCGGTCCACGAGCCACAGCCGGCGTTGCGCGTAGGACGCAGGGATCACGTGCACTCCTCCATGCGGGCTGGGCCGTCGGTCGTGTCCGCGCGGGCCGTCCACGGAGCGCGTCGCGGCCCGGTGCGGGCAGTAGTGATGGTGCTGAGGAGCGGGGGTCACCGGCATCGGTGGGAGCCACAGTTACGAGCGGCGCGGGTGCGCGGGCACGGGGCGGCGGAGCGGGTCTTCCGGTCGCGGGCGACGGTGTGCCCGTAACGGCGGGGATCGTCGTTGCCGCCCGGTTCGTGCCCGCCTAGCGTGCCGGGACCACCGTGGCGTGCCGGCCGACGCCTTTCCTTCCCGGGAGAACGATGAAGAACGCCGTCCACGAAGACGCCCACGAGGACGACCCGGTCCTCGAACGCTTCCACTTCCTCGTCAACGCTCCGGCGCTGTTCAACGCCGTCACCACCGCCGCCGAACTGAGGATCTTCGCCTTCCTGTCGGGGAGTCCCGGCGCGAGTGCGGCGGAGATCCGGTCGTTCTGCGGTCTGCCCGCGCACCAGTTGCGGGTGCTGCTCCAGGCGGTCTGCACGACGGGGCTGCTGGAGCGGCGGGGCGGTGTCTACCACAACTCGTCCGTCGCCGAGGAGCTGCTGGCCGCGGACGAGGAGCCGGACAGCTGGAGTCACATCCTGACCGGCTGGAAGGAGGTCTACTATCCCGCGTTCGCGGACATGACGGCGGCGCTGCGGGCGGGTACCAACACCGCTCTGTCGGCGCATCCCGGCGACGAGCCGACCCTGTACGGGCGGCTGGCCCGCAATCCTCCGCTGGAGGAGGTCTTCCACCGGGCGATGACCGCCTTCACGCTGCGTTCGGTGGACGCGCTGATCGGGCAGCCGGTCTTCGAGGACGTGCGGCACGTGCTCGACGTGGGCGGCGGCGACGGCAGCACCTCGGCGAGGCTGGTCGCACGCCATCCGCGGCTCAGGACGACGGTGTTCGACATGCCGAGCGTCTCCCGGCTCGCGTCCGGCGCGGGGGCGGAGGCGGGGGCGCAGTCGGAGCGGGTGAGTGTGGTGCCCGGTGACATGTTCACCGATCCGTTCCCCGAGGGGCCGGACGCCGTGCTCTTCAGCCATGTGCTGGAGATCTTCGACGAGGAGTCGATCCTGCTCCTGCTGAAGAAGGCGTACGACGCCCTGCCCGTGGGCGGCAGGGTCATGGTGTACGGCTACAACGTCTCCGACGACGAGACGGACGGCGTGTTCGGCGCCCGGCTCGGGCTGTACTTCAACGTGCTGGCGAGCGGCCGGGGCATGGCCTATCCGGCGCGCGACTACGAACGCTGGCTGGGCGAGGCCGGGTTCGGGGAGGTCGGGACCGTTCCGGGGCTGCCCTACGAGCACGGGCTGAGCCTGGGCGTCAAGCGCTGACCGTACGCACGCGGGCGGGGCCGGCCTCCGGGTCGGCCCCGCCCGCGTGCGTACGGCGTGTCAGTCGCGTCAGTCGCGGTCCCGGGGGCGCAGCCGGGGACGCGTGCGGGCGCGCGGGGC
This sequence comes from Streptomyces mayonensis, assembly GCF_018982965.1. Classification (GTDB taxonomy): domain Bacteria; phylum Actinomycetota; class Actinomycetes; order Streptomycetales; family Streptomycetaceae; genus Streptomyces; species Streptomyces mayonensis. The sequence goes on from NZ_JACBYP010000162.1 coordinate 8,478, forward strand.
CGTGCAGAGCCCGAGCAGATGGTCGGCCAGGGTCTGCGGGGTGGGGCATTCGAGGACGGTGGCGGCGCTGATCTGGAGGCCGGTCGCGGCGCCGAGACGGTTGCGCAGCCGGGTCGCGGTGAGCGAGTCGAAGCCCATCTCCACGAAGCCCCGGTCGGGGGCGACCACGGCGTCGGTGCCGTGGCCCAGCACCAGCGCGGCGTGGGTGCGTACGAGCCGCAGCATCGCGGCGCTCCGCTCGTTCGCGGGCAGCGTGCCGAGGCGGCGGCGGAACTCCTCGGGGTCCTCGGCGCTGGTGTCCTCGCGCGCGGATCCGGTACCGCGCACGGCGTCGCGCAGCGCCGGAACGCCGTCGAACAGCCTGGCCGTCGGCCGCGCTCCGGGCGTGGCGGCGGCGTGGGCCGCGACGCGTTCCCAGTCGGCCTCGAAGACGGCGGTCCCGGTCTCCCGGGCACGGACGGCACGGTCGACGGCCCGCAGGGCGAGGTCCGGGCGCATCGGGAGCAGGCCGCCGCCCCGGGCCGCGGTGTCCTCCGCGGTGTCCGCACCGGCCCACGGTCCCAGGGCGACGCGGGCCACGGGCAGTCCGGCGCTTCGGCGCTCCTCGGCCAGGGCGTCCAGGAGGGCGTCGGCCAGGGCCGGTCCGGCCCGCCCGGGGGCGCCGACGGTGGCGGTGAGGCTGGTGAGGAGGACGAAGGCCGCCGGTTCGCTCCGCTCGCGGGTGAGGTCGTGCAGGTTCCGGGCGGCCCGGGCGTCGGCCCGCAGCATCTGCTGGAACCCGGGGGCGGTGTGCTGGGCGAGGGTGCTGCCGCCGGACGCGGTGCGGGTGGGCACGACGACGGTGAGGGGGCCGGTCGGGGGGACGCCGTCCAGCAGGGCGGCCGCCTCGGCACGGTCACCGAGGTCGCGGCCGGTGATGTCGGCGCGGGCGCCGAGCGCGGTGAGTTCGGCGTGCAGGGCCTCGGTCGCGTCCGCGGGCTCCGGGGGCGTTCCGGCCGTGGCGGTCGCTGTGTCCGCCCCGGCCGGCGCGGCCTGCGGGTCCGCCGGGGCGGGGCGGGTGACGAGCAGGAGGTGTTCGGCGCCGCCGCGGGCGAGGTGCAGGGCGACCTGCCGGCCGAGGGGGCTGGTGCCGTCGGTGACGACGACGGTGCCGGTGGGCGGCCACGGGGTGGCGGCGTCGACGGTCGCAGGTGCGGGTGCGGGTGTGGCGGCAGTCGCCTGGACGATGCGACGGGCGAAGAGACCGGCGCCGCGGACGGCGATGTCGTTCTCGAACTCGTGGCCGCTCCCCCTTTCGCCGTCGGCCGCGCTGTGTGCGAGGACCGCGGCGAGCCGGCCGCCGGTCCAGGCGTCGATCCGCTCGGGCAGGTCGACGGTGCCCGCCCAGTGCCGGGAGGCCTCCAGGACGGCGACGCGTCCGAGTGCCCGCACCGCGAGTTGCTCGGGGTGGTGCACCCGCTCGGCCGGGCCGACCGCCGCGGCGGCGCGGGTGGCGTGCCACACCGGGACCCGGCTGCCGCTCTCCTCCAGAGCGCGCAGGAGCGCCAGGGTGAGGACGGTTCCCCGGGGCAGCGCGTCGTGGGCGGGGTGCCGTCCCGGGGCCAGGGCGAACAGCGACAGGATGCCGGAGACGGGCCCGAAGTCGTCTGTCGCGGACCGGAGTTGCCCGGCCAGTCCGGCATCATCCCCGGCGCACGGCAGGAGGACCGGCTGCACGCCCCCGGCGGACAGTGCCGCGACGAGGCCGGTGACCCACGGGTCGTCGGCCTGCTCCGCGTGGACGGGGAGGATCCAGGTGCCGGCCGGTGCCGCCGGGGGGACGGCGGCCGTCGTCCAGGCGGTGCGGTGGCGCCAACCGTCGACTCGGGCGTCGTCGGCGCGTCGCCGCCGGTAGGCGGCCAGGAGCGGCAGCAGCGTGGCCGCCGACTCGGGGTCGCCCAGGCCGAGTTCGGCGGCGAGGGCGGCGTCGTCGCCGTCGTGGGGGACGACGCCCGCGCGCTCGGGCCCCCGGGCGCCGCCTTCCGAGGGCAGCCAGTACTCGGCCCGCTGAAAGGCGTACGTGGGCAGGTCGACGGTGGACGGCGCATCGTCCGGGACGCCGAGTACGGCGGACCAGTCGATGTCCGCGCCGCGTACGAAGAGCTGCCCCACGGCTCGGGTCAGGGCGGCTGCCTCGTCCTCCGCCGCGTGCTCCGCGTGCTCTGGGCCCTCCGCCTTCCTCGCGCGCAGCGTGGGGATGAACTCGGCCTCGGGGGCGCTGTCCTGGCCCATGGCGGACAGTACGGCGTCGGGGCCGATCTCGAGGAAGGTGGTCACGCCCCGGGCGGCCAGCGCGGCGACCCCGTCGGCGAAGCGGACCGGTTCCCGCACGTGCTGTACCCAGTGCTCCGGCTCCACCGGCCGGTCCGAGGGCAGGAGGTCGCCCGTCAGGTGCGACATGACCGGGATCTCGGGCACGGCGGCGGCGAGGCCGGCCAGCTCGGCGCGCAGGGGTGCCAGTACGGGCTCCATCAGCGGCGAGTGGAAGGCGTGGGAGACGGTCAGCCGACGCGTCCGCGCACCGCGCTGTTCGAGCCGGCCGGCGATCTCGTCGACGGCGTCCGCCGCTCCGGACAGGACGACGGAGTCGGGGCCGTTGACGGCGGCCAGGCCGACCTCGTGGGCGCGGCCGGCCAGCAGCGCCTCGGCCTCGGCCTCGGGCAGCCGTACGGCGACCATCGCGCCGTCTTCGGGCAGGCTCCGCATGAGCCGGCCGCGGGCGGCGACGAGCGTGCACGCGTCCGCGAGGGTGAGCGCACCGGCGACGTGGGCCGCGGTGATCTCGCCGACGGAGTGGCCCGCGACCGCGTCGGGGCGCAGGCCCCAGGAGGCGAGGAGCCGGTACAGCGCGACCTCGACCGCGAACAGCGCGCACTGCGCGTGGAGCGTCCCGGTGAGGGTGCGTGCGGCGGTCTCACCGGTGTCGAAGACGACGTCCCGCAGGGGCGGTTCGTCGGGGAGCAGGGCGTCGAAGCGGGCGCACACGGCGTCGAAGGCGGCGGCGAAGACCGGGTGGGTGCGGTGGAGCTGCCCGGCCATGCCCGCGCGCTGGCTGCCCTGGCCGGTGAACAGGACCGCCGTGCGCCCGGCCGGTGCGGCGCCCGTCACCAGGTGGGGCGCGGGCCGTCCGGCGGCGAGGGCCGCCAGTCCCGACGCGAGGTCCTCGTGCTCCTTACCGGTGACGACGGCCCGGTGCATGAACGGCGACCGTCGGGTGGCGAGCGCGACGGCCAGGTCGCGCGGGGCGGGAACGGCGCCGGGCGCCTGCTGCCGCAGGTGCGCGAGGAGGCGGCGGGCCTGGTCGCGCAGCGCGGCCGGGGAGTGCCCGGAGAGCACCCACGGCAGGGCGCGGACCGGGAGGCGGCCCCCGGGGGCGCCGGGGGTGGGCGCGGTGTCCGGTGCGGGCTGCCGCTCCCGCGGCGCCTCCTCGATGATCACGTGGGCGTTGGTGCCGCTGATGCCGAAGGAGGACACGCCGGCGCGCCGGGGCCGTTCGCCGGCGGGCCAGGCGACGGGGTCGCGCAGCAGTTCGACGTCGCCGCTCGTCCAGTCGACGTGGTCCGACGGCTTGTCGAGGTGCAGGGAGCGGGGCAGTACGGCGTGGTGCAGCGCCTGCACCATCTTGATGACACCGGCCGCCCCGGCGGCGGCCTGCGTGTGCCCGATGTTGGACTTCACCGAGCCGAGCCGTACCGGGACCCGGTCGGCGCGGTCGGCGCCGTAGGTGGCGAGGACGGCCTGTGCCTCGATCGGGTCGCCGAGCCGGGTGCCGGTGCCGTGCGCCTCCACGGCGTCGATGTCGGAGGTGGTGAGGCGGGCGTCGGCGAGGGCGGCGCGGATGACGCGCTGCTGGGACGGTCCGTTGGGGGCGGAGAGACCGTTGGAGGCGCCGTCCTGGTTGGTCGCCGTGCCGCGTACCAGGGCGAGGACGGGGTGGCCGCGCCGGCGGGCGTCGGAGAGCCGTTCCACCAGCAGGACGCCCGCGCCCTCGGCGAGCGAGGTTCCGTCCGCCGCCTCGGCGAACGGCTTGCAGCGCCCGTCCGGTGCCAGGCCGCGCTGCCGGCTGAAGCCCATGAGGGCGCCCGGACCCGGCATCACCGCGACTCCCCCGGCCAGGGCGAGGTCGCACTCGCCCGCCCGCAGCGCCCGTACAGCCATGTGCAGGGCGACGAGGGAGGACGAGCAGGCGGTGTCGACGGTGACGGCCGGGCCTTCGAGGCCCAGGACGTAGGCGATCCGTCCGGACACCACGCTGCCGGCGGTGCCGGTGATGAGGTGGCCCTCGGTGCCTTGTCCGGCCTGGTGGAGGCGGGGTCCGTACTCCTGGTAGTGCGAGCCGACGAACACCCCGGTCCGGCTGCCGCGCAGGGACGCCGGGACGATGCCGGCCCGTTCGACGGCCTCCCAGCCCGTTTCCAGGAGCAGTCGCTGCTGGGGGTCGGTGGCCAGGGCCTCCACCGGCGAGATGCCGAAGAACTCGGCGTCGAAGCGCCCGGCGTCGTGCAGGAAGCCGCCCTCGCGGACGTAGGACCGGCCGGGCGTGTCGGGGTCGGGGTCGTACAGGGCGTCGAGGTCCCAGCCCCGGTTGGCGGGCAGCGGGCCGATGGCGTCGCCGCCGGAGTCGACGAGGCGCCACAGGTCCTCGGGGGTGGTCACGCCTCCGGGATAGCGGCAGGCCATGCCGACGATGGCGATCGGGTCGTCGGACGTGGACGTCCCGGGTGCCTCGTGGCCGTCCCGGCCGGGCGCGGCAGCCGTGGGCTCCGCCTCGTCGGCCTCCGCTCCGAGGACTTCGCCGAGGAGGTGCCCGGCGAGGGCTGAGCAGTTGGGGTGGTCGAAGGCCAGCGTCGCGGGCAGCCGCAGTCCCGTGGCGGCGCCGAGCCGGTTGCGCAGGTCGACGGCGGTCAGCGAGTCGAGGCCGAGGTCCCTGAACGCCCGGTCCGGCGCGACCGTGCCGGCGTCCGCGTGCCCGAGCACGGTGGTCACCTGGGCGCGGACCAGGTCGAGCAGGGTGGCCCGGCGTGCGGGGGGCGGCTGCCGGAGCAGGGAGTCCCGCAGCGCCGTGGCCCGGTCCGCGGTGCCGGGGGCGTCGGTCAGGCTGCGGCGCCGGGGTGCGGCGGGTTTCCGGGCGAGGCCGCGCAGCAGGGGGTGGTCGGCGGCGTCGCCGGCCGCGAGGGAGCGAACGTCCAGGCGGGCGGCCAGGACCGCGCTCTCGGAGGACCGTTCGGCGGTGTCGAGGAGTCGCAGTCCGTCCTGCGTCGACATCGGCAGCACACCCATACGACGCATCCGCGCCAGATCCGACCGCTCCAAACCCCCCGTCATCACACTCCGCTCCTCCCACAACCCCCACGCCACCGACACACCCGACAACCCACGCGCCCGCCGAAACGCCGCCAACCCATCCAAAAACGCGTTCCCCGCCGCATAATTCGCCTGCCCCGCAGCCCCCAACACCCCAGCCGCCGACGAGAACAACACAAACAACCCCTCCGAACCCGACATCACCTCATGCAAATTCCACCCACCCACCACC
>NZ_JACBYP010000163.1 GCF_018982965.1 Streptomyces mayonensis
GCATGAAGCTCCACGCACAGGCCCGGGGGACGGCGGGCGCGGGGCCGGGGACGGCGGGCCTTTTGGGCCGTAATAGGCTCGCTGCCATGCTTGACGTCCTGACGCTGGTGACCGGTGTCGCCGCGCTGCTGCTCGCCGCCTGGTGCGGCTGGGCCGCCTACCGTGACCAGCCGACGAAGGACTGGCATTTCATCGGCATGGCCGTGGTCTCGGTGCTGGCGCTGATCCAGCTGGTGGTCGGGATCGTGCAGCTGGCGCGGGGCGAGGAGCCGGAGCAGGGCACGACGATCTTCGTGGCGTACCTGCTGGGCGCCGCCGCGTGTGTGCCGGCGGCCGGGTTCATGTCGCTCGCCGAGCGCACCCGCTGGGGCTCGGTCACGGTCGCGGCCGGCGGTGTCGTCCTCGCCGTCCTTCAGGTGCGGCTCTATGACATCTGGGGAGGCTGACATGGTGGCGACGTCCGGGAAGACCGGCCCGCGGGCCGCGCGGGAGGAGCGGCCCCGCAAACGGCTGATCGGCGGGCCCGGGATCCTGCTGGTGTGGCTGTACGGCGTGATGGTCGTCGGTGCCGTGTCGCGTTCCGCGTACCAGATCGCGACCGAGTTCGACCGGGCACCGCTTCCCTACACCCTGTCCGCGCTCGCCGGTGTCGTCTACGGCTTCATCACCTACACGCTGGTGCGCGGCGGCGAGACGGCCCGCAGGGCGGCGCTGGTGTGCTGCGCCGCCGAGCTGGTGGGCGTGCTGACGGTCGGCACCTGGACGCTGGTGGAACCGTCCGCCTTCCCCGACGCGACCGTGTGGTCGGACTACGGGATGGGCTACCTCTTCATTCCCGTGCTGCTGCCGCTGTCGGCGATGTACTGGCTGCGCAGGGCCCGCACCGCGTAGGGCCCGTCCGGCCGGACGGGTCCCGGGGCGCGGGCCCGGCCCGCGGTGGGCCGCGCTCAGGCGGTGGTGGCGTAGGCCCCGGCCGCCTTCTCCAGGATGATCATCGGTACGCCGTCCTCGCCGCGCACCGTGCCGACCGTCTCGTAGCCCACCCGCCGGTACAGCCCGAGGTTGCTCTCGCTGCGGTGCCCGGTGTGCAGCCGGAAGCGCTTGGCGCCGCGCTCGTCGGCCAGGGCGGACTCGGCGGCCCGCAGCAGACGGGCGCCGATGCCGTGGCCCTGCAGCCGGGGGTGGACGCACAACTTGCCGATGGCGGCGGCCCCGTCCTCGCTCACCCGGCCGCGCACCGAGCCGACGACCTCCTCGCCGAGCCGCGCCACGTGGACGCAGTCGGTGACGACCTCCTCGCGCACGGAGTCCAGGCTCTGGACCAGCGGATCGATGCGGTAGTTGCCGTAGAGCGCCGCCTCGCTCTGGAAGCAGAGGTACTGCAGCCGGAAGATCTGCTCGGCGTCCCGTTCGGTCGCCGCCGAGATGGTCACGCTCATGCCCATGTGCGCATGCCTCCCGCTCACCTGATCACCTGTGGTCCCCCACTGATATCCCCGTCCTCACCGGGCCGCAACCTCCGGCGCAAGCAATCGGCGCAGACATCCCAGACATCGGGAACGTTCCGGGCCAAGACTGCCTTGTGAGATACCCAACTCCCCCGCGATCTCCCGGTATGTGAGGTCCCTCGGCGACAGCAGCGCCTCGATCAGCCGGGGGCAGCGGCCGGGCAGCCGGCGCACGGCGTCGCGCAGCGCCCGGTGCCGCGCGGCGGTCAGGGCCAGCTGCTCGGGTTCGTGCTCGGCGGCACCCGCGGGCTCCCTCTCGTAGGGCCGCTCGTGCCGGGCCCTGCGGCGGGTGCGGCGGGCCTCGGTGCGTACGGCGCTGCGCAGCCAGCGGTGCGGGTCGGGCGGCGGGCCGTCGGCCTCCAGGCGCTCCAGGAGGCGCAGCCAGACCGCCTGCTCGAGGTCGCGGGGCTCGGCCCCGGACGCATATGCCTCGGCCGATGCCTCGGCGGCGAGCAGGGGGGACAGCGAGGTGACCAGGTCGTCCGTCATATGCACGTCGACGCGGCCGCCCTGGCGGCGGGTTGCCAGGACGGCCGAAGCTCACTCCAACCGGCGGCGGGCGCTCAGCCGTTGACGAAGTCCTCGCGGGCCAGCACACCCGTGTCCGGGTTGTCGGTGAAGATTCCGTCGATGCCGGTGGCGAAGTAGGCCCGGAACGCGCCGAAGGCGTCCCCGTAGGCGTCGGGGTCGCCGCCCTTGCGGAACTCGGCGGGCAGGAAGGGGTTCTCGTTGCGCATGGTGTACGGGTGCAGGACCAGGCCCGCACGGTGCGCGTCGCGCACGAGTGCCGTCGGCTCGGTCAGCCGGCCGTCGGCGTCCTTCGGGACGATCAGGTCCAGGGTCGGGCCGATGCCCTGCGCGTACGAGGCGATCTCCTTCAGTCCCCGCGGTGTGACGAGGTCGGCGGTGGTGCGCGGGTCGCCGGTCTCGACGAAGTCCCAGGGGCGGGTGTCCGCGTCGGAGAGCAGGACGGCGAGCGGGTTGCCGACCAGCCTGCTCATCCGCTGGATGCTGGTGGGCTCGAAGGACTGGATGACGACGGGCGAGTTCGCGCGGTCCTTGCCGTACTTGCGCAGCAGCCGCGCGAGCCGCTCCTCGGCGGCGAGGCCGAGTCCCCGGAAGTAGGTGGGGTGCTTGAGCTCGGGGTAGATCCAGACCTGTCTGCCGCGCCTGCGGGTCTGCTCGTTCTGCCAGCGGAGCACCTCTTCGAAGGTGGGGATCTCCCAGCGGCCGTCGTAGAGGGTGTTGTGCGGCCGGTTGGCCGGGATGCGCTCGGTCGCGCGCAGGGTCTTGAGTTCGGCGAGGGTGAAGTCCTCGGTGAACCAGCCGGTGGTGTCGACGCCGTCGAGCGACTTGGTGCGTCTGCGGTCCGCGAACTCGGGGTGGTCGGCGACGTCCGTGGTACCGCCGATCTCGGGCTCGTGCCGGCAGACGAGGTGTCCGTCCCTGGTGGGGACGAGGTCACCGGCCTCGACGATGTCGGCGCCCATGTCCAGGGCCAGTTCGTAGGAGCCGAAGGTGTGCTCGGGGCGGTAGCCGCTGGCGCCGCGGTGACCGATGACAGTCGGGACGGGCAGGTCCCCCAGACCGCCGCGGTGTCCGCCCCCGTGTCCGTCGCCCTGTCCGCCACCCTGTCCGTTGCCGGCGGCTCTCGCCGTGCCGGACAGGCCCAGTACGGCGCCGCCCGCACCCAGCACCGCCGCGCCGAGGAGCGCCCGCCGCCCGGTGCCGCCGCCCGCCCGCTCGTCCGACTCCTGCGTTCCCATGGGACCTCCTGCCGCCGTCCGTCAGTGCGGGCCGATCGTACGGGCGCGTACATGACCAACGGGAGACCACGACCGGAACACGCGGGCGCGTACGGATGTCGTACGGGCGGACGGACGGCCCACGGCGGACAGGCGGCCGACGGCGGACGGGCGAACGGCCGATGGCGGACAGCGGCCGGGCGGACGGCCGATGGCGGACGGACGGCGGACAGCGGACAGACCTACGGGCGTACGGCGAACGGACGGCCGACGGCCGCGGATGCCGCACAGGCGGGCCGCTGACGCGGAGTCGGCTTGGCTGCCGTGGAGCCGGGTAGGCGACGGAGAGGACAGGTGGTGCCGCCGGGATCGGTGGCACTCCCCGGGGCGGCGCGCCCCACACAATCCGTGCCGCGCCCGTGCTTCGACCCGGGCCGGGTGCGCACCCCGTGACCCGCGCCGCCGGCCCCACGAGGGCGACCTGCCTCACATCCCGGAGGGCGTTACGGCCGGGCAACACAGCGGCACCGCAGGTGAACGCACGTCAACACGGCGCAACACCCGGGTTGCCCGAGGTGCGTGACCCCCCGAACCGCGAGTAATGTCCTCACCTGCACAGACTCATACCGCATCCCCGACACCGGAGGACCCGTTGTCCCGCTTCGTGTTCATCAAGGCAGTGCTCGGCCCGATCATGCGCCTGGTGTTCCGCACTCGGGTGGAGGGTGCGGAGAACATCCCGGGCGACGGTCCGGTGATCCTGGCCGGCAACCACCTCACCTTCATCGACTCGATGATCCTTCCGCTGGTCTGCGACCGGCAGGTCTTCTTCATCGGCAAGGACGAGTACGTCACCGGCAAGGGCTTCAAGGGCCGCCTGATGGCCTGGTTCTTCACCGGCGTCGGCATGATCCCGGTCGACCGGGACGGCGGCCGGGGCGGGGTCGCGGCGCTGATGACCGGGCGCCGGGTGCTGGACGAGGGGCGGATCTTCGGCATCTACCCGGAGGGCACCCGCTCCCCCGACGGCCGCCTCTACCGGGGCCGCACCGGCATCGCCCGGCTGACCCTGATGACCGGCGCGCCGGTGGTCCCGTTCGCCATGATCGGCACCGACAAGCTCCAGCCGGGCGGCGCGGGCCTGCCGCGGCCGGGCAAGGTCACGGTCCGCTTCGGCGAGGCGATGGAGTTCTCCCGCTACGAGGGCATGGACCGTGACCGCTACGTCCTGCGGGCCGTGACCGACTCCGTGATGACCGAGGTCATGCAGCTGTCCGGCCAGGAGTACGTGGACATGTACGCGAGCAAGGCGAAGGCGGCGTAAGGACCGCGCGCCCCGCGCGCGTCGAGGGCGGGCTGCTCCCGGAGCGGCCCGCCCTCGCTTCTGTCCGCCGTACGGCTACGGGTCCCGTACGGCTACGGGTGTTCCACCCCGTCCTCCAGATGCCGGCCCCGCAGCAGGTACCAGGATGCCGCGGCGGCGGCCAGCAGGACGGCGGCGCCGACGCCCGCGGCCAGGGCCAGGCCGTCGACGAAGGCCTGGCGGGCCGAGCCGAGGAGGGCTTCCGCGGTGTGGGCGGGCAGCCCGGCCGCGGCCTCCACCGCGCCGCCCAGTGACTCGTGGGCCGCGGGCGGGGTCCCGGCGGGGCCGGTGAAGTCGCGGTAGACGCCGGTCACGATCGAGCCGAGCACCGCGATACCGAGGGCGGCACCGAGCTCGTACGCCGTCTCGGAGACCGCGGAGGCGGCGCCCGCCTGCTCCCCGGGCACGCTGGAGAGGATCACGTCGGCGGTGACGGTGAAGGCGAAACCCGCGCCGAGGCCGACGACCAGCAGGGCCGCGCCGATCAGCGGATAGCCGGTGTGGGGGCCGACCACGGTCAGCGCGGCCAGCGCGAGGCCGACGGCGGCGAGACCGCCGCTGACCACCGCACGGACGGAGAAGCGCCGGGCCGCACGGCCGGCGACCAGGCCGGCCGCCACCGCGCCGACCGCGGCGGGCAGTTCGGCCAGGCCCGCCTCGAAGGGCCGCCTGCCCTGGACGAGTTGCAGGTACTGCGAGAGGAAGAACACCAGCCCCGACAGGCCGAGGATGGTCAGCAGGTCGGCCAGGACCGCGCCGCTGAAGCCGCGGTTGCGGAACAACCGCATGTCGATCAGCGGCACCGGCATGGCCAGCTGCCGCCGGACGAATCCGTACAGCGCGGCGGCGCCGAGCAGCCCCGCGGCGAGCGTGCCCCACGCGAACCCGTGGGCCGCGGCCTCCTTGACGGCGTAGACGATCCCGACCATGCCGACCAGGGAGAGGAGGACGCTGGGCAGGTCCCAGGGTCCGGGGTCCGGGTTGCGGGACTCGGGCAGCAGCTTGACGCCGACGACGACCAGCACGGCCATCACCGGCAGGTTGATCAGGAAGACGGAGCCCCACCAGAAGTGCTCGAGGAGGAAGCCGCCGACGACCGGGCCGACGGCCGCACCCGCGGAGGCCGCGGCGCCCCAGATGCCGACGGCGAGGCTGCGTTCGCGGGGGTCGTGGAAGAGGTTGCGGATCAGCGCGAGGGTGGCGGGCATCAGGGTGGCGCCCGCGACGCCGAGCAGGGCCCGGGCGAGGATCATCACCTCGGGCGTGTGCGCGTAGGCGTTGAGGACGGACACCGCGCCGAACGCCGTGGCGCCGGCGAGCAGGATGCGTTTGCGGCCGATGCGGTCGCCGAGGCTGCCCATGGAGACGAGCAGCCCGGCGATGACGAAGGAGTAGACGTCGCCGATCCAGAGCAGCTGGGTGCCGGAGGGGGCGAGATCCTCACTGATGTAGGGGGTCGCGAGACCGAGGACGGTCGCGTCGACGGCCACCAGCAGCACGGCCAGTACGAGTACGGACAGCGCCAGCCAGCGGCCGGGGCGTCTCACCGCCCCGTCCGGGTGGGCCGGCTGCACGGCGCTGTTCATGGTTCCGCTCTCCTGAGTGCGCCGCCGAGCAGCAGCTCGACGATCATGCGGGTAAAGTCGTTGCGGGCCACGCGGCCCTCGGTCACGGCCCAGGCGCCGGAGGCCAGGAGGCCGTACAGCGCCTCGGTGAGCCAGACGGGGGTGAGGTCGATGCGGAACTCGCCGCTCTCCTGACCCCGCCGGAAGAGCTCGGTGAGCCCGGCGTCGAGGCGGGCCCAGCCCTCGTTCTGCTCCTCGCCCTCGAAGAGCTGGTTCTCCGTGTAGAGGAAGGCGAGCAGACCGGCGGAGGGTTCGATCGCGTGGACCAGTCGGCGCACCGCGTCGGCCGCCGGGCCCTCGTCGGTGCGGGCGGCCTCCAGGGCGGCCTCGCACTCGGCGATGCCCAGCGCCTCCAGCGCCCGGACGAGGGCGTCGCGCCCGGCGAAGTGCCGGTGCAGGGTGGCCCGGCTGATACCGGCGGCCCTGGCGACCTCGTCCATGGTCGAACCGGCTTTCCGGGTCAGCAGGGAGGCGGCGCTGCGCAGTACCTGGTCTCGATCGACAGCCATGAGACAACGGTAACCCACATGAGACATTCATGTCTCACACCGGGCATGCGTGACTCACCACACGGGGTGAGTCACGGGCCTTGCGGGAGTCGGGATCAGTGCCAGGGCAGCTGCCCGCGGCGCGCCCAGTAGGCGTCCGGCTCCTCGACGAGCGCGCCGAGGCGGGCCACCTGGTCGTCGTCGAGGTCGACGGCGGCGGCGTGCAGGTTCGAGCCGAGCTGGCCCACGGTCGCGGCGCCGGAGAGGACGACACCGGCCCAGGGGCGGCGCAGGATCAGCGCGAGGGCGACCGCGTCGCAGCCGAGGGCGGTCTCCTGCGCGACGGCCTTGAGGGCGGCGGGGGCCTGGGGCTCGGCGAGGCGGCCGTTGGCCATGCCCTCCTTGACGATCACGGTGAGCCCGGCCGCGTGCGCCTCGGCCAGCGCGGGTTCCGCGGAGGTCTCCAGCGCGTTGTACGTCGACTGGACGGTACGGAAGAGGGGTTCGCCGTCGACGGTCACGGCGAGGGCGGCGCGGATGGCGTCGGCCTGGGCCGGACCGCTGGTGGAGAAGCCGACGGTGGCGCCGCGCGCGGCGGCCTCGGCCAGCTTCGCGTGCAGGTCCTTGTCGGTGAGGGCCGGGCTGTCGGGGGTGAGGGAGTGGATCTGGTAGAGGTCGAGGCGCTCGCCGAGCAGGGCGTCGGTCTCACCGCGCTGGCGTTCGTAGGTGTCGACGCCGTGGTCCTTGACCTCGTGCTGCTCGGCGTCGGGCGACCAGTCGGCGGTGTAGGTGTAGCCCCACTTGCTGCCGACGACCACGTCGCCGGCGTCGGGGCGCTCCCGCAGCCAGTCGGCGAGGAACTCCTCCGAACGCCCGTAGGAGCGGGCCGCGTCGAAGTACCGCACGCCCTGCGCGTAGGCGGCGTCGAGGAGGTCGTGGGTGCGCTCGCGCATCGCCTCGACGGTGCGGTCGGCCGGCAGGTCCCGGTCCCGTCCGAGGTTGATGTAGCCGGGACGGCCGACGGCGGCGAGCCCCAGCCCGATGTGACAGGTGGGGGTGGTCGCCGCGGCCAGGCGGGCGAAGGGCATCGCGGGCTCCGTTCGGTCGGCTGCCGCAGCCGGTGAGGCTGCGCTGACTGCTGACCAACGTATCCGCGATGCCCGTCGGGTACACAGGCTGCTACTGCTTGGCGTCCGCCCAGGCGTGCTGCCCGGCCACGTCGGCCTTCACCTCGGCGAGCTGGACGGCGACCGCGCCGGGCGCCGTACCGCCGCGGCCACTGCGCGAGGCGAGGGCGCCGGGGACGTCGAGGACGGTGCGCACCTCGGGGGTGAGGTGGGCGGAGATCTTGGCGAACTGCTCGTCGGTCAGCTCGTCCAGCTCCTTGCCCTCGGCCTCGGCGGCCTTGACGCACTCGCCGGCCACCTCGTGCGCGACGCGGAACGGGACGCCCTGCCTGACCAGCCATTCGGCGATGTCGGTGGCGAGCGAGAACCCGGCCGGGGCCAGTTCCTCCATCCGCTCCCGGTGCACGGTGAGGGTGGCCATCATGCCGGTGAAGGCGGGCAGCAGGATCTCCAGCTGGTCGATGGAGTCGAAGACCGGCTCCTTGTCCTCCTGGAGGTCGCGGTTGTACGCGAGCGGGAGGGCCTTGAGGGTCGCCATCAGGCCGGTCAGGTTGCCGATGAGGCGTCCGGACTTGCCGCGGGCCAGCTCGGCGATGTCGGGGTTCTTCTTCTGCGGCATGATCGAGGAGCCGGTGGAGAAGGCGTCGTGGAGGGTCACGAAGGAGAACTCCTTCGTGTTCCAGATGATGATCTCCTCGGCGATCCGGGAAACGTTGACGCCGATCATCGCGGTGATGAAGGCGAACTCGGCGACGAAGTCGCGCGAGGCCGTCCCGTCGATGGAGTTGCCCGCGCTGCCGTGCTCGAAGCCGAGGTCCCGGGCGACCGCCTCGGGGTCCAGGCCGAGGCTGCTGCCCGCGAGCGCGCCCGAACCGTACGGCGATACGGCCGTGCGCTCGTCCCACTGGCGCAGCCGCTCCGCGTCCCGGCCCAGCGCCTGGACGTGGGCGAGCACGTGGTGGGCGAAGAGCACCGGCTGGGCGTGCTGGAGGTGGGTGCGGCCGGGCATCGCGACGTCCGGGTGCGCCTCGGCGAGGCCGATCAGCGCGTCCTGGAGGTCGGCGATCAGGGAGCCGACGGTCCGGGCGTGGTCGCGCAGGTACATGCGGAAGAGGGTGGCCACCTGGTCGTTGCGGGAGCGGCCGGCGCGCAGCTTGCCGCCGAGGTCGGGGCCGAGCCGCTCGAGGAGGCCGCGCTCCAGGGCGGTGTGCACGTCCTCGTCGGCGATGGTGCCGGTGAAGGAGCCGTCGGCGACGTCCGCCTCCAGCCGGTCGAGCCCGGCGATCATCCGGGTCAGCTCGTCCTCGGTGAGCAGCCCCGCCGTGTGCAGCACGCGGGCGTGGGCGCGGGAACCGGCGATGTCGTAGGGCGCGAGCCGCCAGTCGAAGTGGACGGACGCGGACAGCTTCGCCAGGGCCTCGGCGGGACCGTCGGCGAATCGGCCGCCCCAGAGCCGGACGTCACCGCTGTTGCTGCTCACTTGGTCGCTCCTCGGGCCGTTGAAGTACGCCTGCATGAGTATGCAGACCATTGCATGATTCGTCAATCCAAGGCCACCGGCTCCGACGCGCAGCCGGTGACTCCGGTGACCCCGGTGACCCCGGTGGCGGATGAACGCCGGGCGCCACTGTGCCGTACTCCTGGCCGGGCACGGGCGCCGTGGCCGCCCCGTGGACCGCCGGCCGGGACGGCCACGGCTTCACCCCTCGCCCGCCCCCTGCCTCGCCCCGCCCGGTCCGCGTCGGCGTCGGCGTCGGCGTCCGGATGGCGGGACCGCCGGAAAATTTCCGGACAGGTACGGCACGCGCCCTCATAATTGTTAGACATGGGAAAGACTTATGAGCGCATAGACGGCAGACTCCGCGCCTTCATCGAGGCGCAGCCCCTCTTCTTCACCGCCACCGCTCCCCTGTCCGGCGACGGCACGGTCAACCTCTCCCCCAAGGGCCTCACGGGCAGTTTCGCGGTGCTCGACGAACTGACCGTCGCCTACCTCGACTTCGCCGGCTCCAACGCCGAGACCATCGCCCATCTGCGGGAGAACGGACGGATCACCCTGATGTGGTGCGCCTTCCAGGGCCCGCCGAACATCGTCCGGGTGCACGGTCGCGGAGAGCCCGTCTTCCGTGACGACCCGCGCTTCGCCGAGCTGCTCACCCACTTCCCGGACATCGACCCCACCGCCCACGGACTGCGCGCGGTCGTCGTCGTCTCCGCGGAACTGGTCCGCGACACCTGCGGCTACGCCGTCCCCTTCATGGCGTACGAGTCCGACCGCGACCTGCACGGCAAGCGGTTCGCCCGCGAGGACGACGCCTCACTCAGCGCGTACTTCACCAAGAAGGAGCACGTGGCCACCAGCATTGACGGCCTCCCCGGGCTGCCGCTTCCGCTCCCGCCCTCTACCGTCTGACCCATGCTCCCCGGTGCCGTCGCCGTCCTCGTCTCCGCTTCCCTCCTCCTGCCGGGCGCCGCGCCCGCCGACGGGCCCGCGCCCCGGCCGCTGCCGGACCGGATGGCGGACACCGGCGGCGGCACCCAGCTGATCACCGCCGTCGCGCCGGACACCGGCTCCACGACCGGCACGGTCACCTGGTGGGACCGCGAGGGCGGCGCCGACGGCCGATGGGTGCGGGCCGGGTCCGCGCCCGCCCGCTTCGGGGCCGGCGGACTCGCCGACGGGGCCACCCGCGTGCAGGGCACGAACACCACGCCGACCGGGCTGTACGACCTGCCGTACGCCTTCGGCATCGCGGCGGCGCCGCGCGGCACGGCGTACCGGTACCGCCCGGTGCGCGAGGACTCCTGGTGGTGCCAGGACAACGCCTCCCGCTCCTACAACCGCTGGGCCGAACCCCGCCCCGCCGACTGCCGGGCCGCCGAGGCCGAGCACCTGATCACCTATCCGCGGCAGTACGCGCACGCCCTCGTCGTCGGCTTCAACTACGACCGTCCGGTGCGCGGGCGCGGCGCGGGCATCTTCCTGCACGTCAACGGGGACGGCGCGACGGCCGGTTGCGTGTCGGTGCCGGCGGAGGCGATGCGGCGCGTCCTGCGCTGGGCTGACCCGCGCGAGCACCCGCACATCGCGATCGGCACCTCGGGCGGGACGACGGCGGTCACGCGCCTCTGAGGCGCGGCCGGCGCTGCCCGTCGGTCGGGCTGAACGCTGGGCCGGTGCTGCGCGTATCTGTGGGCCAAGGGTCAAGTCCCCCCGGAGGAACCGTGACCACCACGCTCGCCGGCGGCCGTGCCGCCCGCCGTCAGACGATGCGGCGCATCCGTCCGCGCCGCTCCCCCGCCGTCCCCCTGCTGCTCGCCGTGTGGGCGGGCGCGGCGGGCGTGTTGTGGCTGTGGTGGCGCAACACGCCCGCCATTTCCGACCGGACCGGCATGATCCTGGGCGCGGGCCGGATCACCGGGCTGCTCGCCGGGTACCTGATGGCCCTCGTGGTGCTCCAGATGGCCCGGGTGCCCGCGCTGGAGCGCCGGGTGGGCTCGGACCGGGTCGCCCGCTGGCACGCCATGACCGGCCGCTACACCCTGTGCCTGGTCCTCGCCCACGTCTTCCTGATCATGTGGGGTTACGCGGCCCAGGCCGGGAAGGGCCTCGGCAACATCGTCGCGCAGACGGTGGACTCCGTGAACCAGCTGCCGGACATGGGCAAGGCGGCCGTCGGCACCGGCCTGCTCGTCGTCATCGGCCTGCTGTCCGCCGGCCCGGTGCGCCGCCGCATCCCCTACGACGCCTGGTACCACGTGCACCTGCTCACGTACGCGGCGGTGTTCCTGACCTTCTGGCACCAGTTGACCACCGGCAACGACTTCGCCGTCGAGCCGCTCGCCAAGACCCTCTGGTACGTCCTGTACGGGGCGGTGACCGCGCTGGTGCTCTGGTACCGGGTCCTGACCCCGCTGCGCCTCAACCTGCGGCACCGGATGCGGGTGGAGGCGGTGATCGAGGAGACGCCCGGCATCGTGTCGGTGCTGATCGGCGGGCGCCGGCTGCACCGGATGGGCGCGGAGGCCGGGCAGTTCTTCCGGTGGCGGTTCCTGGCGCCGGGGATGCGGTTCAGCTCCCACCCGTACTCGCTGTCGGCGGCGCCGCGCCCGGACATGCTGCGGATCACCGTGAAGGCGATCGGCGACCACAGCACCCGGCTGCGGGAGCTGACCCCCGGCACCCGGGTGTGGGCGGAGGGCCCGTACGGCGCCCTCACCGCGCAGCGCCGCAGCCGCGGCAAGGTGCTGCTGGTGGCGGGCGGGGTGGGGATCACGCCGATGCGGGCGTTGTTCGAGACGCTGCCCGGCGCGGCCGGGGACATCACCCTGCTCTACCGGGCCAACAGCACCCAGGAACTGGCGCTGTGGGACGAACTGGCCGGGATCGCCGACGAGCGCGGGGCCCGGCTGATGTACGCGGTCAACAGCCCCGACGGGGAGCGGCCGGACATCTCGGCGGAGTCCCTGAGCCGCAAGATCCCGGACGTCGACCGCCACGACGTCTTCCTGTGCGGGCCGCCCGGATTCGCCCAGTCGGTGTTCGAGGCACTGCGCGGCGCGGGGGTCCCCGCCCGCCGTATCCATCACGAGTCGTTCGAGATGTGAGCGACGGACAGTAGGAGTCCAGGACAGATGAAGAAGAGCCACCCCGTTCGGCGTGCCGTGCTCGCCGGCGCCGCGACCGTGTCCGGGATCGTGCTGCTGCTGTCGCTGAAACCGGCCTCCGACCCCGGCTCCGCCTCGGCGGCGGGCGGCGCGGTTCCGCCCGCCGCCGAGGCGCCGCAGGGCGGCCGGGGCGTCGGGACCGGTACGGTCACGGGTGACGCGGCCGACACCCAGTACGGGCCCGTGCAGGTCCGCCTGACGGTGAGCGGCGGGAAGGTCACCAGGGCCGAGGCCGTGCAGGCGCCCAAGGGCGGGCAGAGCGACCAGGTCACCGCCGACGCCGTACCCAAGCTCAACCAGGCCGCCGTCACCGCAGGCACCGCCGACATCGACGCCGTGTCCGGCGCCACCTACACCAGCGCCGGATACCAGCAGTCCCTCCAGTCGGCGCTCGACAAGGCGGCCGCGGCCGGATCCGCCGGCGAGGGCTCGGGCGGATCCGGGGGAGGAGGCTCGGGCGAGGCCGCCGGGGAGGGCTCGGGCGGTGCGGGGCAGGGCACACAGGTGCTGACCGGTGACGTCACGCAGACCCAGTACGGGCCCGTGCAGGTCCGGGTCACCGTCAGCGGCGGGAAGATCACGAACGCCGAAACCCTCCAGGCGCCCAAGGGCGGACGGAGCGACCAGGTCACCGCCGACGCCGTACCCAAGCTCAACCAGGCCGCCGTCACCGCCGGCACCGCCGACATCGACGCCGTCTCCGGCGCCACCTACACCAGCGCCGGATACCAGCAGTCCCTCCAGTCGGCTCTGGACAAGGCCGGTGGCTGACACCGTGGCCGAGTCCGCACAGGCTCCCGCCGCGGTGCGTCATGTGGAGGAGACGATGGGGACCGTCTTCTCCTTCGACGCCCGCGGCGGGGAACCCGGGGCCGTCCGCGCGGCGCTGGACGAGGCGGTCGCCGGGCTGCACCGGGCCGACGAGGTGTTCAGCACCTACCGGGACGGCAGCGAGATCTCCCGGCTGGCGCGCGGCGAACTGACCGTGGAGGCCTGCGCGCCCGAGGTCGCCGAGGTGCTGGAACTGGCGGCGGAGGCGGAGCGGGTGAGCGCCGGCTGGTTCAGCACGCGCTACCAGGGACGGCTCGATCCGACCGGCATCGTCAAGGGCTGGGCGGTGGAACGTGCCGCCCGGCGGATCGCGGCGGCGGGTGCGACGGGTGTGAGCGTCAACGGCGGCGGGGACGTCCAGTTGCTCGGCACGCCGGGGGCACGGCGGCCCTGGCGGGTCGGGGTGTCGGACCCGCTGCGGCCGGGCGGGCTCGCGGCGGTCGTCTCGGCGGCGGGGGCGGACGAGCTGGCGGTGGCGACGTCGGGCTCCGCGGAGCGCGGTGCGCATGTCGTCGACCCGCGCACCGGCCGCTCGGCGGTGACGGACCTGCTGTCCGTGACGGTGGTGGCGCCCCGGCTGACGTGGGCGGACTGCTGGGCGACGGCGGCGTTCGCGATGGGGTCGCGGGAGGGGTTGCGGTGGCTGGAGTCGCTGGAGGGGGTGG
>NZ_JACBYP010000164.1 GCF_018982965.1 Streptomyces mayonensis
GTCCACGACCGCGGCAAGCGCGTCCGCCTCGGCGAGCACTGTCTGGACGGGGTGAGGGCGGGAGACGTCGTGGACGGTATGGAGCAGGCGTTCGGCGGCCGTCAGCAGGCGACGGCGGGCGTGCTCGGCCTCGACCATCCGGGCGTAGGCGGGGGCGTGGCGGGGCCAGGGGCAGACCTGGACGAGGGAGTGCAGGTAGGAGGCGGTCAGACCGCGCGCCTCCTCCAGGGCGGTGGCGAGTACGCGGTCGAGCCACTTGGTGTTCTTCGCGTGCTCGGCGGGGTCGGGCCGTGGCAGGGTGCTGATCGCGGCGTACAGGGCGGCGTGCGCGGCGGTGGAGAACGAGTCGGCGGTGATGCCGCTCACGTCGTCCAGGCGGTGCGGGTCGAGGAGCAGGGCGCCGAGGAGGGCCTGCTCGACGTGGAAGACGGGCTGGGGCGGTGCGATGGCGTCGAGGTCGTCTTCGTCGGGTTCGGGGGTGTGGGGCATCAGGCGGCGAGGGTGAAGTCGTCGGGGTCGAGGGTGAGGCCGAGGTGCGGGGCGAGGAGGTGGCCGGCGAGCAGCGGGGGCACGGCGTTGCCGATCTGGGAGAATTGCTGGCCCTTGTTGCCGGCCCAGGGGTAGTCGGCGGGGAAGGTCTGCAGGAGGCCGGCCTCGCGGGCGGTGATCCGGATCGGCTCGGGAACGGCCGGCGCATCGGTGTCCGTGGCCGAAGGGGTGGCGGGTTCGGCGACCCAGGTGCACTCGTTGGCGCGGTGCCCGAAGAACAGCGTGCCGGCCGGCTCGGACAGCGGACGGACGGTGGCGTTTGCCTGGTTGTTGCTGCGCAGGGACCAGGACCAGCGGTGGGCCTCGGCGGTGAACGTGGGCGCCGGAGCGTCGGCCGCACGGTTCTCGCGGATGCCGTGCCGGGCCGCCCACCCCGCGCCTTCCCGGCGGGACTGCAGAACCACCCCGTCCGGCCGCGGCATCCACGTACCGCGCTCCCGCGCGTCGGACAGCGTCTTGCGAGAGCCCGAAGGGAACGGTTCGGGGCCGCCGCCGGGCCCACCCCCCGCGCAGACGGTGGGGACGGGCCGGTCTGTCGCCCCCCATCCCAGGGCTTCGGCCATGCTGACCCACCGGGCGCGGCCCGGACCGAACAGCGATTCCGGCTCGGCGAGCTGGGCATGGGTGGGCGTGGGTGGCTGCGCCGTGCGGACGCGGGAGGCCAGGAGGATCGCCCGCTTCCTGGTCTGCGGGACGCCGAAGTCGGCGGCGTTGAGAATCCCGTACCAGACGGAGAACCCCCACCCGCGCAGGACGGCCGCGTACTGCTTCCACAAGGGCAGCACGTCCGGTACTTCCTCCATGGCCACCCAGTCGGGCTCGCCGACCGTGTTCAGCGCGTACAGGTAGCGCATCGGCTCGGCGGCGAGCAGGGAGCGCTCGTCACGGCAGGCGGCGAGGAGGCGCTCGCGGGTGTCCCGGCCGGCGGCCAGGTCCTCGACCGCCGCGTGCACCAGCGGCTGGTCGACCAGGCCCAGCCGCTTGCCGGCCATGCTCCACGCCTGGCACGGCGGCGAAGCGATCACCCCGCGGGTGCGGCCGACGAACGGCCAGGCCGGATACCTCGCCACGTCGCACCGGATGGTCAACTGCCCTGCCGCGGCACGGGTCTTACATGCCCACTGATCCCATTCCAGGCCGATGTCGCGCACGCCCAGGACGTGCAGTGCCCTGCTCCAGCCGCCCGGCCCCGCGAAGAGGTCGAGTATCACGTGGCCAGCCCGAAGTCGTCCCGTGTCAGCGCGTCGGCGTCGCCGCGGCACGCCCAGGGCGAGCAGCCGTCCTCGACACCGTTCTCCAGGACGTCGGCCTCGTCCGCGCTGATCCGCAGGGCGGCCCGCTCGGCAGCCGTGACGTGATCGATGGGGGCTTCGCTCAGCGGGACGCGGGAGCGGTGCAGGAACGCCTCGCCGAGCAGCCTGTTGCCGGTGGCGTTGGCGCGGGCATTGCCCTGCCGGATGGCCGCGTCGAATTCGACGACGTCCGCCCACTCGGACGGAGAGGAATCCCTGATATGCCGCCACTGCACATTTCCATGGAACGGGCATCCCAGGCAACTCGACTTCGGGGTATCGGCGAGACCGAGCGAAGTCAGGTAACGCACGCATTCGGCCCTGCTCCAGGACATGTCCAGAAGGGGATGCCGGTTACGCATGTACTTGACGTCCGCGTCCTTCGCGCGGTGGAATTCATCCGTGGAGATTCCTACCCACTGCTCGACGAAAACGCCCTTCGGGATGCGTGCCGGATAGGGGTAGCCGAGCAGTTCGCGAACCTTCTGCTTGATCGGCTTAACCTTATATTCGCCGGTACACTGCCGCCGGGTCATCCCAGGTCGCCCGTCCTTGTTGAGGATGTGAAGCGGCATGGAGGCGAAACGGTGATCCGGGTTCAATGCATCGTCGCGGATATTCCCGGCCGACACGCGCAGGACGGGTATCCCGGCGGGCGCGGCTATCTCCTCTTCCAGCCGGTCAAGGTGCGCATAAACCGCTTTGGGTTCCCATCCGGTGTCGGCGAAAATCGCGTAGTCGACCTTCGGGAGAATGCCCTCTGCTGACAGGGTGAGGAGAGTGCTGGATTGAACTCCCGCGCCGAGGGAGAGGGCGCGGAATCGGGGCTGATCTGAAATGGTCTGTCCTGGATGTAGGGAAAGGGGGGCGCTCGCATCGCGGCTGTCGCGTCAGTGGCAGGGGGATTGCGGCCGGTCGCGGGATACGGCGTCGCAGAGGGCGGGGATGCGGTCGAGGAGGTCGGCGGCCGACTCGATGAACTGCTGCGGTGTCGGCCCGATCAGGACGACCCGCCGTGATGTGGCGGCGGCCTGGCGGCGCTGGTTCTCCACGACGCGGGCAAGAGCAGCCGTCAGTTCGGCGGCGGCGTCCTGGGCGGCCTTGGCGATCTGCGCGACACGGTGAAGGAGCAGCAGGTCCGTAGGGGAGGGCCGCGACGTCTGGCGGCTGCGGGTGAGAAACAGCCGCAAGGCGGTGTCGGCGAGGTCCTGCGCGTCAGTGATGTGCGCGGCCAGTGTGGATGCGTCCCGTCCGGCGGGCAGGGCACGCAGGGCCCGGAGCAGACAGGACGCGTCGGAGGCGATGCGGGACAGGACCGGGACCGGGTTGGTGGAGTCAGGCACGGGTCTCCGTGGTGGCGTACGGGTTCAGGGCTTGGGCGAACGCGGTGGTGAGTGACGGGGCCTGTCCCGGGGCGGTCATCAGGGCGTGGACGACGGGGGTGCCGATGACGACGGCATCCACCAGTGGTGCGAGGCGTTCTGCGAGGGCCGGGGTGGAGATGCCCACGCCGGATACGACGGGCAGGGGACTGATGGCGCGGAGGCGTGTCGTGAAGTCGGCGAGCGCGGGCACGTCGAGCGGGCCGTGGTAGCCGGTGGGGGCGGTGCTGGCGGGTGCGTAGAGCCATCCCGACGCGCCGGCGGCCACGGTGGCGAGGCCGGCGTCGGCGAAGTGGCGCGGGACGAGGCGTGGGGTGGAGAGGTTCGCGGCCTTCGCTGCGGCCTGCCAGCGCTCTGCCTGGTCGTCGGGCAGGTCGACGATCATCGCCCCGGCGGCGCCCGCGCCAGCGAGCAGCCGGGCCAGGCGTTCGGGGCCGTGCCGATGGACGGGATCCCAGTAGGTCATGACGACGGTCGGCCGCAGGCCAGCGGCATGCTCGACCGCGCGCAGGGCGCGGGTGAGGACGTTTCCACGGCTCAGGGCGCGGCGGTAGGCGGCTTGGATGACGGGCCCGTCGAGGCCGGCGTCATGGTGGGCGAGGCCGATCTCGAACAGGTCGGCGCCGGCCCGGGCGATCTGGGCGAGTTGATGGCGCTCGGCGCGGGCCGGATGCAGTCCGGCGGGGACGAACACGCCGAGCGCGCAGCGGGGTTGGGCGAGGAGGGCCTGGAGGGAGTCGGTGGTGGCCAGGAGATGTCTTTCTCGGGTGGGCTGTCGCGGCCGGTCAGCGGTGGCGTGGGGCCGGTGAAGGCGGGGACGCTACGGGGGTGGTGGCGCTCTGGCCGTGGGCGGCTTGGGCACGGGGCGTGGTGGGCTGGTGGCTTAAGGCGGGGGCCACGCGGCCGAGGGCCTGGGCGATCTGCTGGGCCTGATCGTGAGCAGTGTCGAGCTGCTCGGCGACCTCGGTGGGGAAGCGGTCCCACTGGGCTCGGTACTGGTAGCGCTGGATGATCTCGGCGGCGTTGCGCAATTGCTGGGCGACTTGCCGCAGGACGGCGGTCTTCTGTTCCGGGGCGGTCGCGGTGTGTGTGGCTTGCAGAAGCGCGTCCAGGGCGGTGGGCAGCGACTTGTCGGGCGCGGGAAGGCCGTAGAGGGCGGCGTGCAGTGCCTGGGCGTAGACCGTCACGGTCCGCCCCGACCGCGGCTGCGGTACTCGACGGGGGCTTGCTGGCGGGCGCCGAAACTGACGGTCACGTCCCGGGGAGCGGCACCGGGGTGGAGCTGGTCGGCCAGGGCACGGGCGAGATCATGCACGGAGGGGGGCGTCGGACGTGGAAGCTCCTCGGATGGCGGTGCTGGATTTTGTAGCGGTGGTCAGCGGGTGCGGCGACGGGCCGATGGTGTGGTTCGCGGACCGGTGGCGGCAGCTGAGCGGCGGCGGGCGCTCGCGGGGATGTCGGCTGGTGTGGGGATGCCCAGGTGGACACGCGCGCTGAGACCGTGGGCGTACGCCTGTGCCTCGGCAGCGGTGACGGCGCCGAGCAGTCCGCGCTCGTCCAGCCCGTCCCGCGGGCGGTAGGACGCGCCGTCTGCTGTGGAGACGAAGCCGTGTTGCTCCAGCAGCAACCGGGCGGCGGTGGTCGAGGCGGTCACGGCAACCGTGCCGTCACCGAACTGGAAGCGCAGGTCCGGTCCGCCTGCCGGCTGGTCGGGACTCCAGCGGGTTGTCCAGGAGAGGTCGACGAGGTCGTGGGTGTGGGCCAAGAGGGCGTACATCGCGACGCCGGGGCGCTCGTGTACGTCCCGCGCGGTACCCGGGGACAGCAGGTAGAGCCTGTGGCCGTGGTGTTCACGAGGGAGGAAGCCGGCGTCGGTGAGCAGCCGGTCGGCGTCGCGGATGCGGCGGTTGAGGATGACGAAGGTGTGGCTGTCGCCGGTGGACCCGATGAAAATGTCGGGGATGTCCAGGAGTGACACGGGGGTCCAAGGGATTCGGAAGTGCAGGCCGGGAGGAATGGCAGTGCGCTCGCGGCAACGGACGGGTACGTGCAGCCGAGGCAGGGCGTCGTTGTGCCGGGTGAAGTCGCCGGCGAGGAGCAGGAGGTGCTCGACCGGCGCAGTCGGCTCGTTCATCTGGGGATGACGGGTTTGGGTGAGGCTGGGTCAGCGGCGGTGTACGGCGCGGCCGAGCTGGCTGGCGGCGTGGTGGACGTGTGGGTTCACGGCGGCTCGGTGCACGGGGGTGATGAGCGCGTCGTCCAGGTTCTGCACGAGGTAGGGGACGTCACGGAAGGTGCGCTCGACCGGGGTGGTCGTCGCGAGGTGGGTGAAGAACTGGGCGACGAGCCGCTCGGGGGTGTCCTGGGTGAAGGAGGCGTCCCAGTGGGTGTCGAAGCCGTCGTACACGTGGTGCCGGAAGCGCCACGGGGTGTGTTCCGTCGGGGTGTGCTGCAGGTGGCAGTGGCCGTCGGGCGAGGTGAACGTGTCGTCCTCGCGGTGCCAGTGGTTCAGTTCGGCGATCTGCGCGAGGGGGGTAGTGGTGAGCGGGATCCGGCCGATGTGCCGGTCGTCGCCGAGCAGCTGGGGCAGAGCCTGGGTGACGGCGGCGATGGCCTCGATCGGGGTCTGCCGGGTGAAGCGGGCTTCCCAGTACGGCTCGTGGTGTGCGACGGACCACCAGTAGCCGCGGGCGTGATGGGAGTTGAAGTTGACGTACAGGCTGCCGTCGGAGCTGTGGACGCTGATGCGACCGCTTGCGCGATCGTGCTCGCTCGCCCAGCCGAAGAGGTGGATCAGCGGGCCGAACGCGTCGGCAAGCCGGTCGACGCCCGCTCCCGCCAGATAGCGCGGGGAGACAAGGACCCGGTCCTGGGGCGCCAAGGGCCTCACCGCCGGGCCTTGTACCGCAGGCGGCAATGGGCCAGGGCTGATCGGGTGTAGCGCGTCGGTGCCGGTGTGCAGGAGACGTCTGGGACGCGTGCGGGCAGGGCCTCGTATCCGTCCACCCGAGCGCGGGGTGGATCCGGATGTTGGGCACGGTTGTGCGAGGTCATGGGCTGCTGTGGGCTCCGATGGGTTAGTTAACGGCTGCGGGCGGCCGTCTTCGCAGCGGTGGGAGCGGGCGCGGGTGTCGTGCCGGGCGCCCTGCGAGTGGGCGGGCTGCTGATGGCCGTGGCCAGCGCGGTGGTGCCGGCGGGAGTGAGGCGGACTCGGTCCTGGAGCGGGCCGCCCACATAGGCGGCAGGCGCGGATTGTGGAACGCGCTCCGCGAGCCCCTTTGCCTCCAGCGCCCGCAGTGTGCCCAGGAGCACGCGCTCGTCGCGGTAGTGGACGTTTTGCCGTCCCAGGGAGCTGGTGACCACCACGTTCCCGCAGGCGATCTCCCACAGGGCGGTGTGGTGAGCGGCGGTCAGGGTGTGTTCCGGACTGTCGCCTGCTGCCGTCCCCCGGCGGCGTCGGATTTCGTAGGCGAGGGTGTTGGCGCAGCCCATCGCGGCTTCGGGTGCCAAGGCGGTCAGAGTGCGTGCCATCGGGAGCTGCTGGTCCGCGGAGGCACTGCTCAGGAAGGCGAGCTGCTCAAGGCGGACCACTGCGTCCGACAGGTCGGGACTGCGGAAGAGGCGTTCGTCGGTGACCGCTTTGAGGGCGGTGCGGGTAGCAGAAGCGAGTCGCTGGGCGGAGGCGGCGTGGGCGTTGGACGTGGATGGCGGATGGGCCCGCAGGAGACGGTCGAGCATGTCGTTGTGCTGCACGTACTGGTCTGCGAGCAGCAGCAGGCACTCAACCGGCGTCGGCGGGGCGGCCACGTCGAACAGGAAGCCCTCGGGTGGTGTCGTCATACGCGGCGCCGGGCAGCGGGCGCAGGCGGCGCGGAGGACGCCTTCTGCGGGCTGGGCCCGTGGGCCTCGGCGATGAGTTGCCGGTCTTCAGCGCGCGCCGAGAATGAGGCGAGGCGGCGGTAGAGCCGTCGCGCTACGGCGCGATAGGTGGTGGCCGCTTGCTGCATCTCGACACCGGCACGGCGGAGTTGATCACGGCTGGTTGCGGGGGTGGGGTCGGCGTCCTCGTACAGCAGGATCTCGGTGCGGTGATGGATGGCGAGGTTGCACAGGGTGGCGGCCATGGAGATCTGGGAGCAGGCGCCGGCGAGGAGCGCCAGGTTCTCGGCCCCGTCCTTCATCGCGGGGTACTGGCTGACCGACAGGTCGTGCACCTGACGCGTGCACTTCATCGCCAGCTCGTGCACTCGCAGGCTCACGGGTGCGATGTCTCGGAAGGGCTTGGCGATCTCGCCCTCCCGGATGCGTGCCGCCTCCGCGGACAGCTCCTTCAGGGCGGGGGCCACCTCGCCGAGAAGGCGGGTGTGTTCGGTCAGGTCGACGGTGTGCAGGACAGCTCCGGGAGGACGCGGGGCGGTACGGGGCAAGGTGAAGGGGTCCGTTGCTGTGCAGGAACGGGCTCGGTCACAGGGCTTCCCACAGCAGGCGGGTGACGTGGTCGTTGCCGTGGCCGGCGCGTGGGCGGGACGGGGTGTGCCATCCGGCGCGGGGCGGGCGGCTGGCGATGATGCGCCATCCGGCGCCGCGCAGTGATGCGCCGCTCTCGCCGGCCTGCGTGACCAGTCATCGGTAGCCGAGGGCCTTCGCCGCCCGCCACGCGGCCCCATAAAGCAGTGAGTTCGCGTTGCGAGTGGCGTCGCTGGCGGTCCGGGTGACTTCGAGGGTGGCGCCGTCGTCCAGGTGACGGGCCACCGGCTTACCGACGATGGCCACGGCACGCAGCGTGCCGGTCTCATCGGCAGCGCCGACGGCGAAGATCTGTCCTGCGGGCGGCGGGTGGTGATGGTGCCAGGCGCGCACGAAGTCCTTCGCCTCACGGGAGCGGACCGGCACCAGGTGCAGGGGCGCGTCGCTCACACGGCCGTCCCGAAGTCGGACTGCGTCGGCGCGTGCTTCGCGACGGCACGCGCCGTGATCGCCTTCGACGCGCGGGCGGACGCCGCGGACAACTCCTCCGCGCCGGGCTCCCGGTACCACGGCCGCAGGTCGAGCATGGCGGCGCGCATGCCGGTGGCGAAGCACAGCGCGGTGCCCTTGGGCAGGGCGCGGATCGCGTCGGCGGGCAGGATGCGCTCCTGGCGCATGCTGACCGAGGTCGACTTCCCGGACTCCGAGTGGGAGGTGGACGTGGTTTCCACGTCGTGGTCGCCGATCAGGCGGCTGAGCTTGTCGGCGAAGTCGGGGTCGTCGATGCCGGAGCCGATGACCTTGACGGTGGAGGCGGACCACATGGCGTCCATGCCCGCGTCTCCCCAGACCTTCTGGCCCTGTCGGTAGGACTGCAAAATCGTGATCGGGATGATTCCTCGGCTGCCGAGGTGGGAGTACAGGTCCGGCAGGTCGCTGATCTTGCACACGTTGGCGGCCTCGTCGAGGATCGCCAGCATGGGCGGGTCCAGGCGTCCGCCGGCGCGCTCGGCCTGGGCGGTCGCCGCGCGCATCACGGAGTCCGCGCACGCGGCGATCAGCGCGCTCGCTCCGCCTCCGCCGTCCTTGCTCAGCAGGAACAGCGTGTCGGTGGAGGTGACGAACTGCTCCGGCCGGAACTCGGCGACGTCCTTCTGGGGGGTCACCCAGGCCGCGATCTCCGCGTTGAGGAGGGCGGCGGCGTACTGGCGGGCGGTCTCGTAGATGCCGTCGCGGGTCTCGGGCGGTCCTTCGACGGTGCCCTTGAGCTGGGCGGCGACGGCGGTGAAGCCGTGGTCGCGCAGGATGTCGAGCGGGGTGCGGTCGGCGGGGAAGGCGAGCCACTGCATGATGTCGGTGATCGGCCGCTCATCGAGCGCTGCGGCCAGCAGCAGCTGGGAGAGGATGTTGCTGCCGGCCTTGGACCAGAAGTCGCCCTGCTGGGAGGCGTCCACCGAGGCGGCCAGGAAGTGTCCGGCGAGCCGGTTCGCCCCGTCCAGCGTTGTGGCGCCGGCCAGGGGGTTCCACCACATCTCGCGGTCGGCGTGCGCGATCTGCTGCGGGTCCATGGTCCACACCGTCCCCGCCCGGGCCCTGGCCTCGTAAGCGGTGGTGAAGGCGTCGCCGGCGGCCTTGTTCGACGTCAGCAGGACCGGACCGGGCGCGCCGAGCATGGACGGGATGGCCAGCGAGGTGGTCTTGCCCGATCGGGGCGCCATGATCGCGACAGCGACGTCCTCGAACCCCATCCTCACCTCGTGGCGGCTGCCCTGCAGGTTGCCGAGGAGGATGCCGGTGTCCTTGGCCTCGATGTGCTTGGCGTCCTTCAGACTCGGCCGCAGCGAGCGGGCCTTGTCGGTGATCGCCTTGGCCATCAAAGGCTCGATGTCCCGGGCCTTGGCCATGTCGGTGATCTTCTTCTTCCGGCCGCCACCCTGACTCCTGTGCCGGGCCCACACCAGACCGATCACCGCGGCGAGGACCAGGAGGAGGACGACGGGCACGATGCGGGCGCCGACGAGCAGGGGCGTTTCTCCCACGGTGGGCCAGACCTGCTCAGGGTGGAGCAGGGCGGCGGTGGGCTGGTAGGGCGCCCAGCCGCCTTCGGTGAGGTAAGCGGTGATGTTGCCGGACAGCCAGGCGAGGTGGGCAAGGGGCACGGCGATCGCGAGCACGCCGAGCAGGAGGCGCAGGGCAAGGTCGTATCCGTCGCTGCTGCTGCTGCTGTTGGAGGAGGGCAAGGGCTACATGCTTCCGGGACGGAGGGATCAGCGGCTGCGGCCGTGCCGGGACGGCGGTGGAGTCGGTGGCATCGGATTGGCAGGAGGGAGGGGGTGCCGGGCGGCGAGGGTCTGGACGCGTTCTTCCAGCGCCCCGGCGATGTCCACGGCGAGCACGTCCGTGGTCCTGCGGGCGACGACGCCGGGGTTGCGGGTGGGCAGGCTGCGCCCGCCGTCGGTGCGTAGAGCGGGCTTGGGGTCGGCGATCGCGGTGGTGAACGCGGCGACCAGGTGGTCGGGAGTGTGGGCGTCGAAGCGGGCCTGCCACACCGGGCGGGGGCCGAGCGTGGCGGTGACGAACCAGATGCCCGGTTCTTCCGCGTTAACCAGCCGCTGCACGTACGCGGTTCCGTCGGGCGAGACGAGGCCGTCGGCACCGACGGCAGGAGCAGACCAGGCGATCTGCCGGAGTGGCTCGAACGGATCGCAGGGTGCGTCGGTTGGCGGGGCAGGGGCGGTGAGGGCGTCGGTGAAGGCGGCGATCAGTTCGACCGGGGTGCGGGCCCCGAAGCTCGCGTACCAGGCGGGCCGGCCGGACTCGGCCGTGTGGTTGAGGGTCCACCACTGGCCGTCGGGGTCGGGCTCCAGGCGCAGGAGGGCCTTCTGGTCGGGGCTGGAGAGCAGGACGCGCGGCATCAGGGGGTCGTGACCGTGGCTCCAGCCGCAGGCGCGATGGAGGGGGATGGTGACCCAGGCGGGGTCGCCCCCGCCGGCGAGGTGGCGCGGGGTGATGAAGTCGACCTCGACGATGTCAGCTCCGGAGGGCATGGTCACCGCCTCGTCGCGCGGTAGCCGCCGTGCCGGGGTTTGACGGCGGGGAGCTGCGGACGCTTCGGCTGGGTTGCTGTCCGGCTGGTGGCTGCCTGGATGTCGAGGATGGCGCGGCCGTGGCAGGCCCAGTCGTCCAGGTAGCTCCAGCACTCTGCGTGGTGCTCGTCCAGCGCGTCGATGTACGCCTCGGTGCCCGGTCCGGCGCCCCGGGGGAGCTGGGCGCGGGTCTGTTGCCACTGCTTGTCCAGGGCGTCGAGGCGGCACAGCGCCTCCTCCAGGATGGTCAGTTGCCCGGGCCAGCTGTCCTGGGTGAGGTGTGCGGGCAGGTGCTGGAGCTGGAGCCGGGCGGTGGCCAGCAGTTGGCGGGCGCCGTAGCGGATGCTGGCGAACGCCGTAGCGGTGTCTGCGTCGCGGACGGCGGCCCGGCGGCCGTAGGTCTCCTGGTCGAAGGGCCAGCCGTCCAGGTCCGTGTTGAACTCAGTGAAGGCGTCCCAGGAGGCCAGGATCCGTTCGCTGTGGCGCAGGTAGCGGTTGAGGCGCCGCAGCGAGACGCGGCGGTGGTTCATGGTGCGGGAGATCGGAGAAGTCCTTCTGGTTCAGCGGCGGGCGGTCGGCTGGACGGCGGTGGTGGGCGCCGGGGGCTTCGCGGCGGCGGTCTGCTGACGGCGCACGGCACGGGCCTGTGCCCGGAGTACCTTCACCCGGGCGATGTGGGCATCGACTACCTGCTGCGGGCGCAGCGGGCTCGGCTCTTTGACGGCGCTGTAGTGGGCGGTGCGGTCGAACATGCCGCGTTGCAGCGGGCTCTGGTCGGTCAGCGCGCTCAGGAAGGCGCCGGCGAGGTGATCGGGAACGTGCTCGTCGAGGTAGGCGTGCCAGATGCGCGGGCCGGGGTACTGAGTGTCGTGAGCGTCCCGCACCTCGATATGCCAGGACGGCCGCTCGTGGAACTCGCTCGTCGGGCGCCGTTCGATATGGCACATTGCGTCCGGTGAGTGCGCTGCCCCGGCCTCGTCGGGCCGCCACCCTGCGCTGGTCACCGGCTGCCAGGGGTCCGACTGTGGCGAGGCGGGTGCGATGAGGGCGTCGGTGAGGCGGGAGAGGACCTCGGCTGGCACGAGTTCACCGAACTCGGCGTACCAGCCGTGTTCGTTGTCGGCGGAGGCGGCCCGCAGCCGCCACCATGCGGAGGTGGCGGACTGCGGGTCGAACTGCAGGCGGTAGCGGTGATCGGGGCTGGCCATCACGATCTCGGCGCTGAGCGGGTCGGAGACCGTGGTCCATCCGGCCGCGGCCAGGCCGTGGGTGACGTGGCGGGCGTCTCCCGGGCCGGCGAGGTGGCGAGGGCTGGTGTCGAAGGGGATCTGCCAGGCGTGTTTGTCGGCGAAGGCGTCGAGCCGGCGTTCGCTCAACGGCACCGGCTGCACCCCTGCTCGCTCTCGGCGTCGTCGTACAGCGCGCGCAGCTCGTCGAGGACGTAGTGGAGGGTGTGCTGGTCGGTCTGTTCCCAGGCGGCGGAGCGCAGCTCGGCGGTCAGGAGGTTGACGTGCGCGGAGCGCGGGATGGCCTGGTGTTCCTGGATGGTGCGGGCGAGGGCACGCAGGGTGTCGGCGAGCTGGACGGGCAGGCCCGTGTACTCGTCGAGGAGCGGCTCGACGAGGGCGAGGGCTTCGGCGGGGTCGGGGTTCTCGCGCAGGTACTCGGTGACGTCCGACAGCGTTTCGGTCAGGGTGCGCAGAGTGTCCGGGGTGGGGGCGGGCATCGGGCTCCTTGAAGTGAGGGGAGAGGTCAGCGGCGGGTCCGGGCGCCGCCGGCCGGGTTGTAGGGGCGGGCGGTGGTGCGTGGCCGGGTGCTTCGGGCGTTCGTGCGGGCCCAGGTGGCGGCGCGGGCGGCTGTGATCCGGGCCTGTTGCCACGCGCTGAGCTGGGAGGGCTTGACGGAGACCGACCAGGTACGGATCTGGGCGCTGTGCGGGACGCGTCCGCGTGGGCGCATCACGGGGTCGGGGCCGGCGAGTTCCGTGGAGAAGGCTTGGACCAGGTGCATTGGCGTGTTCGGCGTGAAGTTGGCAGTCCAGCCGTTGCCCTGCTTGTCCTGCGCTCCGGTCCACCACATCGCCGTGCCATCGACGCCCTGGTGGTACTGCATCCACGCGGTGCCGTCGGGGCTGGTCGCCATATAGTTCTGGCCCTCGAACCGCGTGTGCCAGTTCTGCTCCTGCAGGGGCGCCCAGACGTTGGGGGCGTGTGCGGAGCGGGGGCGGGTGAGGGCGTCGGTCAGACCGGCGACGATCTCCACCGGCGTCTGCCGGCCCAGGTGCGCAGACCATTCGCCGGTCGCGCCGCCTGCCCGGCCGTGGATGGTCCACCCGCCGGGGAGGATGTAGGGGTCGTAGGCGACGCGGACGGTGCGGTCCGGGCTCTCCATGAGCAGCGGGCCGTCCTTCTTGGACTTGTCCCGCCAGCCCGAGGCGCGCAGGAACTCCGAGACGTGCCGGACGTCGCCGCCGCCGGCCAGGGCATGGGGCTGGACGAGGTAGTGCTGCTCGGCTTGCTCGCCCGGCCCCCAGCCCTGCCACTGCTTCTTCTTCACCGGCGCCGCCGTACGACGAGCGGGGCAGGAGCCGGGGGCTTCGCCGCGCTGGTGGCCGGTCGGGTGCCGAGGTGCTGGAGGAGGTTCTGGTGTTCGTCCAGGTCCAGGCTGATGTCGTGCAGTTCGTTGGCGGCACGGCCCAAGGCGAGCCATACCTCCGCTGGCAGGGCGCCTCGTTCCGCCTCGCTCTTGGCGAAGTGGCTGCCGGTGATGACGAGGTGGGTGACGCCGCCGAGGACTCCGTTGTCCGGGTCGAGGACGCGGGCGATGACCTGCGCTGCCTGGGGCGGGGGAAGCTGGGAGAGGTGGTCGGAGAGCTGGCCGAGCTGGCGGGTGATCTCGTCGGCCAGTCTCACCGGGTAGGGGGCGGGGTGGGACATGCTCCTCCGGGTGCGTGGACGGTCAGTGGTGGTGTTGCTGCCCGACGCGCTGCGTCTCGGTGTGAAGGGCTTCCGGGTGGGCGCCGGCCAGCGGGGCGGCGTGGTCGGGGCAGGTGGGAATGCAGGCGCGTAGATAGCGGCGGAACAGGGCGGTTGCGAGCCGGGGTTTGAGCCCATGGCTGATCGGTGCGGGTGTGCGGTCTGCTACGGGTTTCTCCGTGGAATCGGGTGGCGGGGAGGTGGGCGGCCCCGGTGTGGTGCCGGGGCCGCCCGGGCTTACGGGGTGCGGCGGGCCGGTG
>NZ_JACBYP010000165.1 GCF_018982965.1 Streptomyces mayonensis
GCTGCGCGGCATCCTGGACCCCGAGTTCCAGCGCTGGAACACGCCGCTCACGCTGTGGACCGACCTCGCGGGGGCCCCCGCGGGGCGGCGCGCGCGGGCGCGGGGGGCGGCGGGCGGCCGGGCGGGGCCGCTTCCGAGACCGGCCGCGAGGGCACCGGCGGTACCGGCCGCTCCTGCGGCGGCGGCCGCGGCGATCAGGGCGCGGCGCGAGAGCAACTGATCCTTCTTCATGACTCATCAGTCGCCCGCCGGTGCCGCGCCGCACCTGAGCAACACCGGCCCGGCGGCACGGAACCACCCGCCCGGACCAAGATCACGGGCGGCTCCGATACCCTTCGCCGCGTGACGGAACACCAGCACCACCAGTTCGAACGTGGCACGGACGGGCCGAAGGTCATCGTCGTCGGTGTCGACGGCTCCGACTCCTCGCTGCGGGCCGCGGCCTACGCCGGCGGGCAGGCCCGGCGGCAGGGGGCCCTGCTCGCCGTGGTGTACGTGCAGCCGGTGCTGGCGGGCGGCGCGGTGCTCGGGGCGCCGGTGGCGGAGACCACCGACGAGATCGCCGAGGAGCTGGTGGTGCACATCCGCGAGGCGGCGGAGCGGACCAAGGGGATATTCGACGTCCGCTGGGAGTTCCACACCCTGCGCGGTGATCCGTACGGCGGCCTGGTGCAGACGGCCGACCGGCTGAAGGCGGACGCGGTGGTGGTGGGCGCCTCCGAGCAGGCAGGTCACCGGTTCGTCGGCTCCGTCGCGGTGCGGCTGGTGAAGTCGGGCCGCTGGCCGGTGACCGTGGTGCCGTAGCCGCCGCGCCGGCGGGCCCGGTGTGCGCCGTGCCCTCACCGGCCGCACCGGGACGGTTGTGCGTCGTGCACGCGGCGGACGGACGGTTGTGCGTCGCACCTTCCGTAGCGGACGGGTCTGCGTCATCATGATCCACCGTCAGCCGTTTGCCGATCACGAAAAGGTGAGGTGCATGGCCCGGTTACGCATGGGTGAAGGTGTTCTCCGGCGCAAACCCATCGAGCAGATCGAGGAGACGGAGAGCGGCGGGGGCCTGCAGCGCTCCCTGGGACTGTGGCAGCTGACCGCGATCGGCGTGGGCGGCATCATCGGGGCGGGCATCTTCACGCTGGCCGGGACGGTCGCCAACGGCACGGCGGGGCCCGCGGTGCTGGTCTCCTTCCTCATCGCGGGTGTCGCGAGCGCGGCGGCGGCCCTGTCCTACGCCGAGTTCGCCGGGCTGATCCCGAAGGCGGGCTCCGCCTACACCTACGGCTACGCGGTCCTCGGCGAGCTGGTGGGCTGGTTCATCGGCTGGGACCTGCTCCTGGAGTACACGGCGATCGTGGCGGTGGTCGCGATCGGCATCTCCGGCTACTTCAGCTTCCTGGTCGGCGAGATGGGCGCCGATCTGCCGAACTGGATGCTGGGTGCGCCCGGCACCGGGGACGGGCACCGGGTCGACCTGTTCGCGGCCGTGCTGTGCCTGCTGATCGCGTACCTGCTCACGCTGGGCATCCGCAACGCGGCCCGCTTCGAGATGGTCGTGGTCGTACTGAAGGTGCTGGTGGTGCTGCTGGTGATCGCGGTCGGCGTCTTCCACATCGACACCTCGAACTACAACCCGTTCTTCCCGTACGGGGTCGGCGGGGCGTTCACCGGGGCGGCGACGGTGTTCTTCGCGGTCTTCGGGTACGACGCCATGTCGACGGCGGCGGAGGAGTCGAAGGACGCCCAGCGGCACATGCCGAAGGCGATCATCTACTCACTGATCATCTCGATGGTGCTGTACGTGGCCGCGTGCCTGGTGCTGACCGGCATGCAGAACTACAAGGGCATCGACCCGGAGAGCGGGTTCTCCACGGCGTTCAAGTCCGTGGGGCTGGGTTCCCTGGCCGACGTGATCGCGGTGGGCGCCATCATCGGCATCCTCACGGTGATGTTCACCTTCATGCTGGGCGTCACCCGGGTGTGGTTCTCCATGTCGCGGGACGGACTGCTGCCCAAGTGGTTCGCCAAGACGCACCCGACCCGGCACGTGCCCACCCGGGTGACCTGGATCGTCGGCGTCGCCTCGGCCGTGATCGCCGGGTTCCTGCCGATCGGCGAGGCGGCCGAGCTGACCAACATCGGCATCCTGCTGGCGTTCGTGGTGGTGTGCGCGGCGGTGATCGTGCTGCGCTACCGGCAGCCGGAGCTGCCGCGCACCTTCCGTACGCCGTGGATGCCGTTCGTGCCGGCGCTGGGCATCGTGTTCTCGATCTGGCTGATCACGTTCCTGCAGTGGCAGACCTGGGTGCGCTTCGCCGTCTGGTTCCTGGTCGGCCTGGTGATCTACTTCGCCTACTCGTACCGGAAGTCGGAGCTGGCGCGCCGTTGAGAGGGGGCGGCGAACTCGGCCCTGGACCGTGCCGACGACGCCCGGTCTCCGCGCTACTTCCCCATCACCAGACCGTCCTCGGCCGCGCCCCGGCCGAGGACGACGGCACGGATGCGGTCGCGTACGGCGCGTACGTCGGCACCCTCCTCCAGGGCGCGGTTGAGGTTGACCACGCGCCCGGCGTCCACATCGAACAGCTGCGGGACGAACTCGGCCCTGGTCACCTTCCAGCGCTCGCCGGGCCGGGCGGGCGGGGCGAAGGTGAAGCGGCCGATGGACGACTGATTGCCGCGCGGGTCGCGGGCGCCCTCGTCGTTGACCATCTCGCCCGCGATCTGGTCCCCCGCCCCGTAGACCACCCAGGTGCCGTTGACCTTCTCGTAGGCCTGCGGGACATGGGCGTGGGTGCCGATGATCAGGTCGATGTCGGGGCGGCCGCCGGTGCGTGCCGCGGTCAGGCTCCGGGCCAGGGCCAGCTGGTCCCGGTCGGGCTCGTCCTGCCACTCGGTGCCCCAGTGCATCGACACGACGACGACGTCCGCGCCCGCCTTCCGGGCGGCCCGGGCGTCGGCGACGATCCGCTCCTCGTCGATCAGACCGACCGCCCAGGGCTGTCCGTCGGGAAGGGGGTGGCCGTTGGTGTGGAGGGTGTAGGCGAGGTGGGCCACCTCGGCGCGCCCCGCGCGCAGGACCGTCGCGGTGTCCGCCTCGCCCTGCGTGCGCGCCGTCCCGGCGTGCCGCACGCCGGCGCGGTCGAGGGCGTCCAGGGTGCGACGGATGCCCTGGGCGCCGTCGTCGACACTGTGGTTGGAGGCGGTGGAGCAGCCGTCGTAGCCGGTGGCGGCCAGGGCCTTCGCCACCTCGGGCGGGGACTTGAAGAGCGGGTAGCCGCTGTAGTCGCCGTTCGCGCCGTACACGGTCTCCATGTGGCACAGGGCGAGGTCGGCGCCCGAGACGACGGGCCGGGCGCCGGCGAGCATGGGGCGGAAGTCGTAGCCGCTGCCGCCGGCGTCGAAGCGGGCCCGTTCGATGACCGAGTCGTGCGGCAGTACGTCGCCGGAGGCGACCAGCGTGAAGGCGCCGTCGCCGGCGGCGGGCGGGGCCTGCGCCGGGGCCTTCGGCGGTTCGTGGTCGCGGGCCTGACAGGCCGCGCCCGCGGTGAGAAGGGCGGTCAGGGCCAGGGCCACCTGCCGACTGCGTGTGATCATCCGTTCACTCCGCTGAGGTCACGCACACCAATGAAAAGTCACATTTACTTACAAACAGGTAAGAAGGTGCGGCCCGTCACAGGCGGCTCCGACACGCCCATTAGCCCGTCCGGCGTGCGGGAACGGGGTGGGCGGACGGTGCCGTGACCGTTCGTCGAACCGTTCGTCGACGCGATCGACCGTCCGTCGCACACCCGCGCACGCGCCCTGTCCCCCGACGGCGCACTGCGGTGCCATACGGCCATGACGGCCGGAATCACCCTCACGGACAGGACGAACGGGACGACCGCCGAGCACGAGCTCGCAGCACTGCAGCGCGAGCACGGCCGGCCGCTCTTCGCGCTGCTGCTGCGGCTCAGCGACGGCGACCGGCAGCGCGCCGAGGACCTGGTGCAGGAGACCCTGGTCCGGGCGTGGCAGCACCCCGAGGCCCTGCGCGCCGACGACTTCGACTCCGCACGGCCCTGGCTGCTCACCGTGGCCCGGCGCCTCGCGATCGACGCGCGCCGGGCCCGGCAGGCCCGCCCGCCGGAGGTCGGCGACGCCGTACTGGAGAACGCGCGTGTCTGCGCGGACCACGCCGAACGGGCCGCCGCGGCCCTCGATGTGCGCGAGGCTGTGAAGACACTCACTCCGGAGCACCGTGAAGTCCTGGTGCTGGTGTACTTCCAGGGGGCGAGTGTGGCGGAAGCCGCGACGGCCCTCGGCATCCCGCCCGGTACCGTGAAGTCCCGCGCTTACTACGCGCTGCGTGCCCTGCGCAGGGTGCTACCGGGATACGCCGCCGACCTGCGGTGAAACCGACCCTTTGGTCAAGCCTCCGTAAAGTGCCTTGCCCGGGACCCCCGTTGGGTAATCGGCTGTCCTCATCCGTGTTCCGGACGGGGGCCCACGACCCGGGCCGGGCGACGCGCGCGCACCGGAGGAAGGCAGGAAGGGATGCTGCACAGAGGTCACGAGAGCACGGACGGTACCGGCGGGGGCGAACTCACCGTTCCCATGGCGTGGTTGTACGCCGAGTACATCGCCGACGAGCTGCTGCGGACCGGCGACCTGATGCCGCCGACGTCCTTCGAGTTCCGCGCCGGACGCGACGCGCTGGCGCTCACCGTCTTCCTGTCCGACACCGAGAACGAACTGAGCGGCATCCGGGTCATCACCCACCTGGAGACCTGGCTCTCGCTGACGGCCTACGACCAGCCCTGGCACGAGTGGGTGCGCGTGCGGCTGGCCGAGGTCACGGCCGACGCGGTCGCTGCCGGACGGCACGCGCCGGACCTGGAACTGGCGCGGGCGGCCTGGCGCTGGCTCCAGGAGACCGAACTGCTCGCCCCGGACCTGAACGCGGTGCCCGGCGGCGCCGCGGCGGGCGGCGAGGACGAGGGCCCGAAGGTCTGGACCCCGGCCTGGCAACTGGGTCTGCCGCTCGGGCACCTCGCCATCCACCTGTTCTAGATCCGTCTGCCCGCCCGGCGACTCGGCCGGGCAAATCGGCCGGGCAGCTCGGCCCGGCAACGCGGCCCGGCAACTCTTTCGGGGACCGACCAATCCGCCGTTTCCGCCGCTCCGAACACCTTGGTTGCGATTCGGTCGCGGCTTGAGTGATTCGACTGTCCGGCGCGTACGGGTGGGAGCAAGGAGTAACCCCACCCGCACCCAAAGGCACGAGGATTCGGCATGAGGTCCCTGGAAAGGCATCGTGACGTCGGCGCCTACGCGCTCGGTGTGCTCGACGAGGCGGAAGCCTTCCGTTTCGAGGACCACCTCATGGAATGCCCCAGCTGCGCGGTCCAGGTGACCGAATTCGGCCCTGCCGCCCGCCAGTTGATGCTGTACCGCAGTGCGACCCCGCGTCTCGTCCAGCCCCTGGCCAGTGCCGGGCCACGACTGCTCGACCGCCTGCTGTCCGAGGTGGCGACGCGGCGCCGGGCCGGGCGCAGGCGGGTGCTCTGCGCCGTGGCCGCCGCGGTCGTCTGCGCGGTGGCCGGGCCCGGTGCCGTCCTCTGGGCGGGCCAGGGCAGCCTGGCGGCGCCGGTCACCGCCACCGCGACGGACGAGCGGTCCGGGGTGTGGGCGCGGCTCACGGCACAGGACGAGGACTGGGGCACGCAGGTGCGGGTCGAGGTCAGGGACGGTGCGGGCCCGCGTTCGTGCCGGCTGGTCGCCGTCGGCCGGGACGGCTCGGAGGAGACGGTCACCAGCTGGACCGTGCCGGGACAGGACGAGGCGTCGAACACCATGCGCGGTGGCGCCGCCCTCCATCCGGACCAGATCGACCACTACGAGGTGCGGACGGCGCAGGGCGAGCGCCTGGTGACGCTGCCGACCGGCTGACCGGCCGGCCCGCGTCCGGCGCCGCCCCGGCACCCACCACCCAGTCCCCCCGGGCCTCCTCCCCCGGACGCCGTCGTCACTTCAGCAGGCGGGACAGCCGGCGGTCGGCCAGCGGCTTGCCTCCGGTCTGGCAGGTCGGGCAGTACTGGAGCGAGGAGTCGCTGAAGGAGACCTCGCGGACCGTGTCGCCGCACACCGGGCAGGGCTCTCCGGTCCGGCCGTGCACCCGCAGCCCGCTCTTCTTCTCGGCCTTCAGACGCCCGGCGGCGATGCCACGGGAGCGCTCGACGGCCTCGGTGAGCGTGTCGCGCAGGGCCGCGTACAGTCGCGCGGTCTCCTCCG
This sequence comes from Streptomyces mayonensis, assembly GCF_018982965.1. Taxonomy (GTDB): domain Bacteria; phylum Actinomycetota; class Actinomycetes; order Streptomycetales; family Streptomycetaceae; genus Streptomyces; species Streptomyces mayonensis. Next base: position 6,268 of record NZ_JACBYP010000165.1, read on the forward strand.
TGGTGAGCGAGGACGCCAGCTTGAACGGGGACATCTTCGCGGCGTGCAGGATCTCGTCGCTGTAGGCGTTGCCCACGCCCGCGATCAGGCTCTGGTCGCGCAGGGCGCCCTTCAGCTGCCGTCGCTCACCCTCCAGCAGGGCGGCGAAGCGCGCCTCGTCGAAGCCGTCCGCGAGCGGGTCGGGCCCGAGCCCGGCCACACCCGGCACCTGCTGCGGATCGGCCACGACGTACACCGCGAGCCGCTTCTGCGTGCCCGCCTCCGTGAGGTCGAAGCCCGCGCCGGTCTCCAGGGCGACGCGCAGGGCCAGCGGGCCCCTGCCGGGCCTGGGCATGCCGCTGGGCAGGCTGTCCTTCCAGTGCAGCCAGCCGGCCCTCGCCAGGTGGGTCACCAGGTGCGGGCCGCCGGCCGTCTCGACGTCGAGAAACTTGCCGTGGCGGTGCACGGCGGCCACCTGCCGGCCCTCCAGCGCGGTGAGCGGCGGTTCGTACGTCTTCAGGACGCTGATCGCCACGGGCAGGACCCGCACGACCTCGCGCCCGGCGAGGTGCTCGCTCAGGAAGTCGCGGAGCGCCTCGACCTCGGGCAGTTCTGGCATACGTCCAGGGTGCCACCGGTGACCGACAGCGGCCCGCACAGCGGCCCCCGGGGCAGGTCGCTCCCCCGGTCCCGGCACGGACGTCGCCGCTCGGATGTTCCCGCCGAGAACGTCCCCGCTCGAGCGGTTCTGCCCGGAACCGGCGGCCCGGGGCTCACCTGGAGCCGTGGGCCACCACGAACTCCGCCCACACCACCTTGCCGCCGCCGCGCGCCTCCACGCCCCACACGTCTGCCAGGGCCTCGACCAGCAGCAGCCCCCGCCCGGAGACCCCGTCGTCCGGGGCCTCGCGGCGGCGCGGCAGCGCGCTGGAGGAGTCCTCGACCTCGGCCCGCAGCCGCCGGTCCGTGCCGGTCAGCAGCCGCAGGGTGACTTTCGCGGAGCCCTCGGTGTGCATGAGGGCGTTGGCCATCAGCTCGTCGGCGACCAGCTCGATCTCGTCGCTCTGGCCCTTGGCGCCCCAGGACCGCACCGCGGCGCGGATCATGTGCCGGGCCTCGGTGAGTGCCTCCGGGTCGCCCGGGGGCAGGTGGTGCTGGACCCGGCCGAAGGTGCGGGGGGCGCCCAGCCCGTGCCGGCGCAGCAGGAGCAGGGCCACGTCGTCGTCGCCGCGCCGCTCGTCGGCCACGTCGATGAGCCGGTCGGCCAGGTCGCGGACGTCCTGCGGTCCGGAGGCGATCAGCGCCGTGAGGACCTGCATCCCCTCGTCGAGGTCGGCGCCGGGCTGCTCGACCAGGCCGTCGGTGCACAGGAGCAGCGTGCTGCCCGGGTCGAGCTCCAGGGTGGCGACGGGGTAGGCGAGGCGCCCGAACTCGGCGGACAGGCCGAGCGGCAGCCCGCCCTCGACGCGCATGTGCCGGCAGGTGCCGTCGCCGAAGCGCAGCAGGGGGTCGATGTGCCCGGCGCGCACCACCTGGAGCACGCCGGTGCCGAGGTCGACCTCGGCGTACAGGCAGGTCGCGAAGCGGTCCGTGTCCAGCTCGTGGAGGAAGACGGAGGCCCGCGCCATCACGGTGGCCGGCGGGTGGCCCTCGGCCGCGTAGGCGCGCAGCACGATCCGCAGCTGCCCCATGACGGCGGCGGCGTGGGTGTCGTGTCCCTGGACGTCGCCGATGACGGCGCCGACGCGTCCGCCGGGCAGTGGGATCACGTCGTACCAGTCGCCGCCGATGTCGCGCCCGACGGCGCCGGAGAGGGAGGCGGCGCGGTAGCGGACGGCGACGTCGCAGCCGGGCACGCTGGGGATGGTGCGCGGCAGCATGGCCTGCTGGAGCCCCTGGGCGAGGTCCAGTTCCTGTTCGTAGAGCATGGCCCGCTGCAGGCTCTGGGCGATGCCGCTGCCGAGGGCCACCAGGACGTTGCGGTCCTCCGCCGAGAAGCCGTGCCGGTCGCTGTAGAGCAGCCCGACGGCGCCGATCGGCCGGGCCTGGGCGATCAGGGGCAGATAGGCGGCGGCGGTGACGTCGAGGTGGGTGATGTCCTTCCACAGCCGGGGGTAGAGCTTCGCGAACTCCTGCGGCGACTCGATGAACCGGGGGCTGAGGGTCCGTACGACCTCGCTCATCGGGTAGGGGTCGTCGATCCTGGTGATCCGCGTGCCGGGGACGAAGCTGTTCTCGGGGCCGTCGGCGACCAGCCGGATGCGGCCGGCCTCGACCAGGCCCATGACCAGGCTGGTGGCGCCCAGCCGGGGAAGGCCGCGGGTGTCGCGCAGGACGTCGATGACGTCGTCCACCGTGCGGGCGTGCGCGAGGGCGGCCGTGGCCAGCTGGACGACGTTGGTGAGCCCCCGGCGGGCCGCGTCCCGCGGGGCCTGTTCGCGGCCGCCTCCGATGTCGTCCAGCTCCTGGGTGGCGTCGCGGACGATGCCGATGATCCTGCGGGGCCGGCCGGTCTCGTCGCGGCGGATGTATCCCTGGGTGCGGGCCCAGCGCAGGGTGCCGTCGCGGCGGCGCAGGCGGAAGTAGGTGGCGTAGTTCTCGCTGCCGTCCTTCATGGCCTGGGCGACGATGACGTCCATGCGCCGGCTCTCGGCCGTGGGCACGCGCGCCGACAGCGACTCCACGTGTCCGTCGTACTCCTCCGGACGCAGGTCGAACACCTCGTGGGCCTGGGCGTCCATGTGGAACAGCCCGGCGTCCAGGTCCCAGTCGAAGCTGCCCATGCGGTTGAGCGCCAGGATCGGGTCCGGGTTGGCGGGCCAGTCGTCCGGGAGTGACAGGGCACTCGCTGCCCGATCAGACATGGACCCCACCTTGCCAGGGTTTGTCCGATTATTCGACTCTTGACGGGACTGTCAGGGCGGCTCCGGGCACGACGTGCCGTGCCGTGCGGTCCGGCAGGGCCCACGTCTGTCCGGACAGGCCGGGGAACCACCGGCCGGGCGGGGTACACGGAGCAGGCACACGGACGGTACCGGCGGCTGCGGAAGGAGCGCGGGCGTGGAGTGGTTCACCGCACCCGACTACTGGCTGAGCCGGCTGGTCTTCCAGCGGGCTCTGGCCGTCGTGTACCTGGTGGCGTTCCTGACGGCAGCCCTCCAGTTCCGGGCGCTGCTCGGCGAGCGCGGCCTGACGCCCGTGCCCCGCTTCGTCGAGCGGGTGCCGTTCCGGCGGGCGCCGAGCCTGTTCCAGTGGCGCTACTCCGACCGGCTCTTCGCGGGCTGCGCCTGGGCGGGCTGCGCGGTCTCGGCGGCGCTGGTGGCCGGGCTGGACTCGCTGCTGCCGCTGTGGGGCGCGATGCTGCTGTGGCTGGTGCCGTGGGCGCTGTACCTGTCGGTCGTCAATGTCGGACAGACCTGGTACTCGTTCGGCTGGGAGTCACTCCTCCTCGAGACGGGCTTCGTCGCCGTGTTCCTGGGCAACGACGAGGTGGCGCCGCCGGTCGTGGTCCTGTTCCTGTTGCGCTGGCTGCTGTTCCGGGTGGAGTTCGGGGCGGGGCTGATCAAGATGCGCGGCGACGAGTGCTGGCGGAAGCTGACCTGTCTGGACCACCACCACGAGACCCAGCCGATGCCGGGCCCGCTGAGCTGGTTCTTCCACCACCTTCCGCGCCCCCTGCACCGCGTCGAGGTGGCCGCGAACCACGTCACGCAGCTGATCGTGCCGTTCCTGCTGTTCACGCCGCAGCCCGTCGCGACGGTCGCCGCCGCGTTGATGATCGCGACGCAGTTGTGGCTGGTGCTGTCGGGCAACTTCTCCTGGCTGAACTGGATCACCATCGTGCTGGCCCTGTCGGCGGTGCGGTACCCGGGCGGCCGGCCGGCCACGGCCGGCGCACCGCTGTGGTACGAGGTCGTGGTCCTGGCGGTGGCGGCGCTGCTGCTCTTCCTCAGCCACCGGCCGGTGCGCAACATGATCTCCCGCCGCCAGGTGATGAACCGCTCCTTCGACTCGCTGCACCTGGTCAACACCTACGGCGCCTTCGGCTCCGTCACCCGCATCCGCCACGAGGTGGTGGTCGAGGGCACGGCCGACGAGGCGCCCCACGAGGACGGGGACTGGCGGGAGTACGAGTTCAAGGGCAAGCCCGGTGATCCACGCCGCTGGCCGCGCCAGTTCGCCCCGTACCACCTGCGGCTCGACTGGATGATGTGGTTCGCCGCGCTGTCGCCCGCGTACGCCGGGCCGTGGTTCACCGCCTTCGTGGAGCGGCTCCTGGAGAACGACCGCGCCACCCTGAGACTGCTGCGCCGTTCTCCCTTCCCGCCCGGTGCACCGCCGCGCTTCGTGCGCGCCCGGCTGTTCCGGTACCGGTACACGACGTGGCGGGAGCTGCGGGAGACGGGGGCCTGCTGGGAGCGGACGTGCGTGCGGGAGTACCTGCCGCCGACGCGGCTGACCGGGGAGCCGGAGCGGTAGCGGCCCGGGCCCGGCCCACCGTTTCCGGGGGGGCCGGGCCCGGGCTCGGCCCTAGGCGCGCTTCAGGCGCAGGGTCATCAGCTGGAACGGCCGCAGCCGTACGCCGATCCGCCCGCCGTCGGCCTCGGCCCCGGGCTCCTCCCCGTCGAGCGGGCGCTCCAGCAGGTCGGTGACCGTGACGCCCGCGACCGGGAAGCCGGCCGTCAGGGTGGCCCTGGCCCGGCCGCCGTGGGCCTCGTGGAAGCGGACCACGACGTCGCCGCTGCCGTCGTCGGCGAGCTTGACGGCGGTGACGACCACCGCGTCCCGGTCCGCCGAGACGAGCGGCGCGACCTCCGCGGCGCCGGTGACGTGCCGCTCGGGCAGGTTGATCCGCCACCCCTCGCGCACGGCGTCGCCGATGCCCGCGCCGGGCAGCAGCGCGTGCCGGAAACGGTGCACGCCCTGGTCGGTCTCCGGGTCGGGGAACCGCGGGGCGCGCAGGAGGGAGACCCGCACGGTGGTCGTCGTACCCGGGTCGCCGTCGGTGCGGACGGTGCGGGTGACGTCGTGGCCGTACGTCGAGTCGTTGACGACGGCGACGCCCCAGCCGGGTTCCTCCAGGTGCACGAAGCGGTGGTTGCAGGCCTCGAACTTGGCCGCCTCCCAGCTGGTGTTGGTGTGGGTGGGCCGGTGGAAGTGCCCGAACTGGGTCTCGGACGCGTACCGTTCGGCGTGCACGTCGACGGGGAAGGCGAGCTTGAGGAACTTCTCCGTCTCGTGCCAGTCGACCTCCGTGTCCACCTCCAGCCTGCGCTCGCCCGGGACCAGCGTCAGCAGCTGCGTGACGCGGGAGGAGCCGAAGGAGCGGACGACGCGCACCGAGGCGCCGTCGTCGCCGGGGGCGACCTCGTCGGCGTCGGTGAGGTCGGTGACCGTGTTGCGGTAGAACTCGTCGACGTCCCAGGCGTCCCACTTGTTCGGGAAGTCGGAGTGCAGCTGGAGCAGGTTGCCCGCCGCGCCCGGCGCGATCGTCTCGCGGTCGGCCGCGATGTCGTACGCCGAGACGACCAGGCCGCGTCCGTCGATCTCCACCCGCAGCAGGCCGTTGTCCAGGACGTGTCCGCCGCCCGGGCGCGGGGTGCGCTCGGTGCCGTCGCCGGTGGCGGGGGCCGCGGCGGCACCCGCCGGAACCCCGGCCCGTGCGTGCGGGGCGGAGTTGAAGACCAGCGGGGTGTCGCCCTCGCCGGCCAGGGCACGCTGCGCGGCGTCGATGATGCCGTTCAGCTCCTCGGCCACCCGGTCGTAGGTCGCGCGGGCCTCGCGGTGCACCCAGGCGATGGAGGACCCGGGCAGGATGTCGTGGAACTGGTGCAGCAGGACCGTCTTCCAGATCCGGTCCAGGTCGTCGTACGGGTAGGGGAACCCGGCGCGCACGGCCGCCGTGGCAGCCCACAGCTCGGCCTCCCGCAGCAGGTGCTCGCTGCGCCGGTTGCCCTGCTTGGTCTTGGCCTGGCTGGTGAGGGTGGCGCGGTGCAGTTCGAGGTAGAGCTCGCCGACCCAGACGGGCGGTTCGGGGTTCTCGGCCTCCGCCTTCTCGAAGAACGCCCGGGGGGTCTCCCACTCGACGGCCGCCGAGCCCTCGAGGTCGCGCAGCCGGGCCGCCTTGGCGACCATCTCGCGGGTGGTGCCGCCGCCTCCGTCGCCCCAGCCGGTGGGGGCGAGGGAGTGCCGGGCGACGCCCTTGTCCTTGAAGTTCTTCGCCGCGTGGGCGATCTCGCTGCCCTTCATGGAGCAGTTGTAGGTGTCGACGGGCGGGAAGTGCGTGAAGATCCGGGTGCCGTCGATGCCCTCCCAGCGGAAGGTGTGGTGCGGGAACTTGTTCGTCTGGGACCAGGAGATCTTCTGCGTCAGCAGGTACTTGGCGCCGGCCGCCTTGATGATCTGCGGCAGTCCGGCGGCGAAGCCGAAGGTGTCGGGCAGCCACGCCTCGTCGTTCTCGACGCCGAACTCGTCGAGGAAGAACCGCTTGCCGTGCACGAACTGCCGGGCCATCGCCTCCGAGCCGGGCATGTTGGTGTCCGACTCCACCCACATGCCGCCGGCCGGCACGAACCGCCCGTCCGCGACGGCCTTCTTGACGCGCGCCCACACCTCGGGACGGTGGTCGCGCACCCACGCCCACTGCTGGGCCTGCGACATGGCGAAGACGAAGTCCGGCTCGTCCTCGAGCAGCGCGGTCATGTTGGAGGTGGTGCGGGCCACCTTGCGCACGGTCTCGCGCAGCGGCCACAGCCACGCCGAGTCGATGTGCGCGTGTCCGACGGCGCTGATGCGGTGCGCGGAGGGGACGGCCGGGGCGGCCAGCACCTCGGTGAGGCGCTCCCGGGCCGCCCCGGCCGTGCCGCCCACGTCCTGGAGGTCGACGGCGTCCAGGGCCCGGTCGACCGCGCGCAGGATCTCCCAGCGGCGCGGCGACTCCACGGGCAGCTCGGCCATCAGCTCGCCGAGGACCTCCAGGTCGAGCACGAGGTTCCACACCGTCTCGTCCAGCACGGCGAGGTCCATGCGGGCGAGCGTGTACTGCGGTTCGCTGCCCGCGGTCTCCTTGTCCCCGAGCTGTGTGGGCAGGAAGGGGTGGTAGTCGAGGATCACGGGGTTGGAGGCGGCCTCGACGTGCAGGCACACCTCTTCGCCGCCCCGGGCGGGAGCGCCGATCCGCACCCACTGGTTGCGCGGGTTGAGGCCCTTCACCGGGGTGCCGTCGGGCCGGTAGACCAGGCCCTCGCACTGGAATCCGGGCATGTTCTCGTCGAAGCCCAGGTCGAGGATCGCCTCGACGGTCTTCCCGGCCCACTCCTTGGGCACGGTGCCGGTGACGCGGAACCAGCTGGTGCCCCAGGGCGCGCCCCAGCGGGCGCCGACCTCGATCGGCTCGGGTTCGGCCGCGAGTCCCTCCTCGACGGGCACGGGCTCGCCGGGCGCGTTCCAGACCGCCACCTCCAGCGGGACGGACTCGGGGTAGAGGGCGGGGCGGAGACGTTCGTCGAGGACGCGCTCGAGGCGTGCTTCGACCAGCGTGCGGTCGTCATGCATGAGGGTGCTCCTGCTGGGGGGGCGGGTAGGGG
>NZ_JACBYP010000166.1 GCF_018982965.1 Streptomyces mayonensis
GGGGATCGGGGGGGGATCGGGGGACGATCAAGAGCGGCGGATTCACCGCCTGCCTCACCCGCGACGGCCGGGTACCAGCCCCGGGCCGGCCTCAATCACGCCACCGGGACGGAAGCGGAGGGCACCCGTCGAAAACCAGTCGGACATATCAGGCGCTTTATCTCATTTGGGGGTACATAATCAGAACATGAGTACGGCAACGTATGAACTGCTGGCCGCGTCGGACGCGGTGAACGTGACCCTGGCCTTCATCCTCGGTCTGGTGATCGCGGGTGCGCTGATCGCCGCCGTACGGATGGGCATGCGGGTGATGGAGCGGGAGTCCGACCGCCCCCGCGCCGAGGATCAGCCGCACCTGCCCGCCTCCGGCCCCGTTCACGAGGAACGGGAGATGCGGGAACCCGACGAGATCCCGCTGAACGACGGCGGCAGTCCACGGCTCATGCCCTACGAACTGCACCACTCGGGCAGCCGCCGCTGCGACGACCAGAAGCGCCGCCGCTGGCTGCCGGGGTCGAGCGGCGCCTTCGGCAGCGGTGGGCCGGGACACGTCTGAGCCGCCCCCGGGCGCGGCGACGGACGGCGAGGGGGCTTTCGTGCGCCCGCCGGGAACCGCCGTGAACGACCCGGGCGACGCCGCCGGCAGCGGCGGGGCCACGGGCGGGGCCCAGGGCGGAACCGCCGACGGGAACCCGCCCGGCGCCTTCACCGGCGACGTGTACGCCGCCCGCATGGAGCGCACCGCGTACGAGGCGGCCGCCCTCGGGCTCGCCGGTGTCCTGGTCACCCCGGGCCCGGACATGGTGTGGCTGTGCGGCTACCGCCCCACCGCCGCCACCGAGCACCTCACCCTCCTCGTCCTCACCGGCACGGCGCAGCCCCGGCTGCTGGTCCCGGCGGCCGACCGCGCGGACGCCGAGGCGTCCCCCGGTGCGGACACCGTCCGCGTCTTCGACTGGTGGGAGGGCCAGGACCCCTACGCCGCCGCGGCCGGACTGCTGCGCCCGCACGGCCGGTACGCCGTCTCCGACGGGACCTGGGCCCTGCACCTGCTCTGCCTCCAGGGCTCGCTGCCGCTGGCCACCTACCAGCCGCTGTCCGTCGTCCTGCCCATGCTGCGGGCGGTGAAGGACGAGCACGAGGTGGCCCGGCTGGCGGGGGGGGGGGGCCCCCCCCCCCCCCCCCCACCCCAACCCCCCCCCCCCCGCCGGGGCCGGGCCGCAGGGCCGGGCGCCCGGCCCCCCCCCCCCCCCGGCGGCCCGGCGCCCGCCCCCGGGGGGGGGGGGTCCCGCCCGCCCCGGGGGGGCCGGGGGGGGGGGGGGGGGCGCCCCCCCCCCACGCCGCGTACGAGGACGTCCTCGGGCTGCGCTTCGGCGGGCGCAGTGAACGGGCGATCGCCGCCGACCTGGCCCGGCTGCTGCGCGAGCACGGGCACAGCCGGGTCGAGTTCACCTCGGTCCGCTCCGGGCCGCACGCCGCCGACCCGTACCACCGGCCCGGCGACCGGGTCCTGCGGGACGGCGACATGGTCGTCCTGGACTTCGGCGGCCTCAGGGACGGCTACGGCTCCGACACCGCCCGCACCGTCCACGTCGGGTCGCCCACCGACGAGGAGCGCCGGGTGCACGACACCGTCCGGGCCGCGCTGCGGGCGGCCTTCGACGCGGTGCGGCCCGGGGCGTCCTGCCAGGACGTCGACCGGGCGGCCCGCGCCGTGCTGGAGGAGGCCGGACACGCCGGACACGCCGGACACCGCACCGGGCACGGCGTCGGCGTCACGGTCCACGAGCCGCCGTATCTCGTGCAGGGCGAGGAACAGCCGCTCGAAGAGGGCATGTGCTTCTCGATCGAGCCCGGCATCCACCTCCCGGACCGCTTCGGTGTCCGCATCGAGGACGTCGTCACCTGCACACGGAACGGGGCCCGCCGCCTCAACGGCGCCCCGCACGAACTGGCGGTCGTGGACTGACCCGCCCGGAGCGGCGGGCGGCGGGCGGCGGGCGGCGGCTCCCGAACCGGTCCGCAACCGGTCCCGAACCGGCCCCCCGACCGGCCCCCAAACCGGCCCAGACCGGATCCCACCAGCTCACACCACCTGCCACCCTCCGGCCACTCTGGTCACGAGCGTCACACACAGGCCACCTTCCCGTTATCCTCCCTTCACTCAACGCGAGTGAACTGGCCTATGAAGAGCCGGAGTTGGCGAGTGACGAGTGTCCGGAGAGACAAGATGGCCGAACCCGTCGAGACGCCGCCCTTCGCCGAGCCGATCGACAAACTCCTCGCCGCCTCCGTCGCCCGGCGCTTCTACCTGGACAACCGGTCGAAGGTGGAGATCGCCGAGGAGTTCGACGTCAGCCGGTTCAAGGTGGCCCGTCTCCTGGCCGCGGCCGTGGCCCACGACATCGTGCGCATCGACATCAGCGTCCCGGCGGAGCTCGACGCGTCCCTCGGGCGGGCGTTGACCAAGCGCTTCGGGCTCCGTCACGCCGTCGTCGTCGACGTCTCCCGGTGCGAGGACGGTACGGGCGTCGCCACGGACCACCGCCGGGCCGACCACTGGCTCGGTACGGCGGCGGCGCGGCTGCTGCCCGAGATCACCGCGGAGGGCGACGTCCTCGGACTGGACGGCAGCCACGCGGCGGAGGTGCTCGGCGACGCCGTCGTCCGGCTGCCGTGCTGCGAGGTGGTCCAGCTGACCGGAGTGCACGGGCGCGACCTCGCCCGCGACGCCGCGATCACCGCCGTCCGGCGTACGGCCGCCGTGGCCGGCGGCCGGGCCTTCCCGCTCCACGCCCCGTTCCTGCTGCCCGACGCGGTGACGGCCGCTCTCCTGCGCAGCCAGCCCGCCACCGCCGAGACCTTGACCCGGTTCGGCACGGTCAACAAGGCCGTCGTCGGCGTCGACACGTGGGACGCACCGCTGTCGCCGCTGTACGGCGCCCTGTCCGGGCCCGAGCGGGAGAGGCTCCGGCAACAGGGCGCCCGCGCGGAGCTGGCCGGCCATGTCCTGGACCGCGGCGGACGGGTGCTCCCCACCGAGCTGAACGCCCGCTCGATCGGCGTGAGCGTCTCCCAGCTGCGCGACCTCACGGAGCTGATCGGGGTCGCGGGCGGCGGACGCAGCGCCGGCGCCCTGCACGCCGCACTGATGTCCGGTCTGCTCACCGGGGTCGTCACGGACGCGACGACCGCGCACCGGCTGCTCCTCCACGGCGCCCCGGACGACCCCGGCGGCGCCCCGGACGACTCCGGCGCCGTGCCGGACGACTCCGGCGCCGTGCCGGACGACCCCGGCGCCGTGCCGGACGACCCCGGCGCCGTGCCGGACGACCCCGGCGCCGTGCCGGACGACTCCGGCGACATGCCAGGGGCCCCGCCCTCGGCGCCCTCAGCCCACCGCCCCGTCGAAGGACAGCGATGAGCCCGCAGGAAGACACCCTTCCGCCCGTTCCCGACGACATCCGTGAGGCGGGCCGCCGCGTCCCCGAGCACTGGCTGGGCGTGGTCGATCCGATGTGGTCCGGACCGGGCAGCCCTCCGGACTGGGCGGTGACCGGCCGCTGGAGGTCGGGGCCGGACGGCGAGATCGTCGAGTGGCAGGAGAATCCGGACTACCGGCCGTCTCCGCGGGCACTGGGCTGGCCCGAACCCGAGGACGAGGTGGACCGCGCCGTCCAGCTCGCCACGACCGGCTACGGGCCCGGAGAGGCGGTTCCCGCCACGCTGGTGGGTCACGAGGTGGCCGTGCTGACCGCACCGGACGGCGGCCTGCTGTGCGCGGTGGCGCCCGGCGGAACACCGGTCGTCCCCCTGTTCACCTCGCCGGTCTTCCTGCACACCGCGGGCCGGTACGCGTTCGAACTGGTCGCCGCCGAGGATGTGGTGGCCCGCGTCCCCGGGGGCCACGCGCTGTACCTGAATCCGTCGGCCCCGGTGAGCATGCTGCTGGACCCCGACGTCGTGCGCGACGCGGTCCGGGACGGCACGGACGGACGGGCCGACGCCGGCAGCGGCGACGCCGGCGGCACCGGGCGGCTGCTGACCGAAGGCGTGCGGCCGGTACGGGGGGCGGACGCGTGAGCCGCTGGTCGTCCGTCCTGCCGGGACGGGGACGCAGGTCCGGTTCCGGTCCGCGCGGCCGCTCACCCGGGGACCCGGCCGTCGGCGCGGGCCGCGCCGGGGTCCGGGCGGCCGGCGGCCCACCGGTCGAGGACGTCGACGGCGTGTTCCTGGTGCGCTCGATCGACGACGACTCCTTCCCCCTCGACCTCGTCGCCGAAGTGGCTGCCGCCGTCGGCGGGGACACGGACGTCGTCACGGTCGTCGTGGCCTCCGGCACCGGGGAGGACACACCCGACGCCGACCGGTGGCGGCGGCTGGGTTCGCTGCTGGACTCCCTGCGCGCGCGGGGCACCGGCCGGCTCCGGCTCGTCCTGTCCGGTGCCGGCCTCGACCGGCCGGACCGGCCCTGTGTCGCCCGCAGGATCGCGGACGCCTGGGACGTCGAGGTGACCGCTCCGGACGGGCCGGTCCTGATCACCCCCGGTGGCACGCTCTTCGTCCACGGGGACCCCGGTGCCCCCGGGGCCTGGTGGCGCTTCACGCCCGGCGCACCACCCCGGCGGCTGGGCCGGCGCGCCCCCGCTCCCGACTGGGAGGAGGCGGTGGAGGCGGGGCCCGCACGCACGGCCGGTGGCTGTGCCGTGGAACGCATACCGGCGGGCGTACTGATCCGCCCGGCCGAGGCCCCCGGCCCCGCCGCGGACGACCTGTGCTTCTCCGTGCCCGTCGACGCGGATCGCCCGACGGTGCTGGTCGGCACCCCGCGGGCGGACGACGTACCGGCCGACGAGGTGGCCGCGGTGCTGGCGGAGCTGCCCGCGTCGCTGCGCGCCCGCGCCCGGCTCGCACCGGGCGGCCCTCGGGACCTGCTCCCGCTCGGGCAGTCGGTCGCCGACCTGCTGGGCGGCGAGGTGGAGGTACTCACGGGCCTTCCGCTGCTCGACACCCACGCACCGCCGGGAACGGAACCCCGGCCGACGCTGGTGGGCACCGGGGGGACACCGGGCTGGCGGCCGTTCGTGTCGTCCGTGGTCTGCGGGCCGGCCGACCCGGAGGGCCGGACCCCGGCGCCCAGACCGGTGGGGAGCCGCCTTCCCGACGGGCTGCCCGGCGGCACCGAGCCGGGGACCGTGCGGCTGACGGACCGTTGGCAGGTTGTGCCGACCCGGGCCGGGCTCGCCCTGCGGACACCAGACGGACCCCGGCCCGAGCCGAGCGGGCAGGCCGTCGACCCGGAGGTGTGCGCGGTCGAACTCGGCACGCCGGGGCAGCCGTTGGACGACACGCTGATTCCCGCGCTGTCCCTCCTGCTGCGGGCCCTCGCATCGGACACCCTGGCACGGACGACCCTGCTGGTCCGGGGCAGACTCCTCGCCGGCGACGGTGAGCTGCGGCGGCTGGCCGCCGAGCACGGCATCCCCGGTATCCGCTACGTCACGACCGCCCGCCCCGCGCGACCGGCCGCGGTGCGCCACGGGCGGGCGACAGCCACCGGGTCCGGAGCGGAAGCACCCGCGCACGGCGAGCGCCGAGCGCCCGCTCCCGGCGAGTCCGCGGCCACGGGGTCCCCGGAACGACTTCCGGTGAGCACACCCGAGGAAGCCGACGGGGAGGCCGCCGGGCAGGCGGCCGTCGGCCGTGGCGCACCGTCCCGGGGTACGGCCGTTGCGGCGACGGGCGGTCCCGGCGGAGCCGGGAGCACCGGGGACGGAAGCGGCGGAGCCGGGAGCACCGAGGTCGCAAGCGGCGCGGTCGGCAGCCCCGGGAACGGAAGCACCGCGGCCGGGCAGCAGGAGAGCACACGTTCACCGGCGGGGACCGAGGCGCCGGCACGCGAGGTGCCCGAATCCGCCACGCGCCCGGAGGCACCGCGCACGGACGGGGCCGCGCAGCCCACCGGCCGGCCGATCACTGGGACTCGGACCAGGACCGGAGCCGGCAGCGGGACCGGAGCCGGGGCGGGGACCGGCGGGCCCGCGCCCGGTGCGTCCGGGGCCGGCGCGACGCCGGGCGGCGGCCGGGACGGCGGCAACGCCCCCGGAGGGGACCGGCGGACGGGTGGCCGCCCGGTGGTCGAGTCCGGGTCGGTGCCGCCCTCCGGCCGGAAGGAGGCCCGGCAGCGGAACGGGACGGCCGAGGCGGGCGCGGTCACCGAAAGCCCGTCGGGAGCGACGGCACGAGCGGCCCGGCCGCCGGCCACCTCCCCGGCGGGACCACGGACCGCGGGCGACAGCGACGCCAACGCCAACAACGGCGACGCCAACGGCAACGGCAACGGCGAGCCGACCGCCGGACGGAGCCCGGCGGTGCACGGAGGCGGTGCCGCCGCCGGACCGGTGCGCGCGTCCGGGACGGACGGTGACCGCACCGGCGCCGGGACCCGCCCGGAAGGTGACGCGGCCGGTCGTGCCGCAACGCCGGGACCGGACTTCGCACCCCCGGCGGAAGGCACCGGAGCGGCACCCGGCAGCGGCCGGGCGACGACGCCTGCCTGGGCCCGGCCGGCGGCGCCCGGGCGGAACCGCGAAGCGGCAGGCTCGCCCCCACGGGCGGCCGGTCTGCCGTTCGTTCCGGGCCATGTCAGCGGGGCCGCCGAGCGCGCCGCGTTCCGGGACCTCGCGGCGGGCGCCTGGGAGAAGCACGCCGCGGCCGTGTCGAGGCTGCTCACGAGGATGCCCGCGCTGCGCGGCCACGAACTGGACGCGGCGCGCGTCGACCTCGTCGCCGTGCACGCCTACCTCACCGCCGAGGAAGGCCCGCTGCACCACCGCGAGGTGATCCGCGACCTGCACACCGGCGCGGGACTGCTGCTGCCCTACGCCGGCTGCCTGGCGTCCGCCCTGCGGCGGCTGCCCTCCTACCGGGGTGTGGCCCTGCGCGGCGGCGACCCCGCCGGCCCGGTACCCGAGGTCGGCACCCTGCTGCACGATCCCGCCCCGGTGAGCGCCCTGGCCGGAACCTCGGCGCTCCCCTCCGCAACCGCCGTACGCCATGCGATCTGGTCCGTCACCGGGCGCAAGGTCCGGCAGCTTCTCGTCCGGCCGGGCGACGCCCGGGCACCGCACGAGGAGATCGTCTTCGCACCGGGCACCGGCTTCCGGGTGCTGGGGGTACGGACCGACCCCGCCGGTCCCTCCGTCGTACTCCTGCGTGAACTCCACGGCCAGGACGCGACCGTACGGGGGGACGAGCCGGAGGAACTGAGCGGCCCGGACCTCAAGGCGCTCTCGCACCTGGAGGAGGCCCTGGCCAGGGGCTTCCGCACCGGTGGAGCGGGGTCGTGGCCAGAACGCTGTTCCGGGCCCGTGGGCCGGGACGGATGACGGGCGGCAACCACCACCGGCACTGATCACCCTCACAGTCCGCACAGCACAAGGAGAATGATGGCGAGTCAGAATCAGCCCGACTCCGCCGGGCAGGACCCCGCGGGCGGTCCGTCCGTCCGCAGGGCCGTCTCCCTCGGGGCGGCCGCGACCGACCCCGGCCCGATGCTCGCACCGGCCGCAGAACGTACGGCTGCCCCCGCGCCGGGCGGGGCCGGTACCGGGGAATCCGGCACCGCACGCCCGGACACCGCCGGGAGCGGGGCGGCCCCGGAACGGCCCGCTACCGCGGGCGACACGACGGCCGGTACCGCGGCCGGCGCGTCGCCCACCGCCAGCGCTTCCGCCGCAACGACGGCCACCGCGTCCGCCGCCACAACGACCGCCACAACGACCGGCCGGTCCGAGGCGGAGGGCGAAGCCACCGCCCAGCCCGCCACCGCCCAGCCCGCCACCGCCGTCCGGGCCGCCCCGGACGGCGGGGCGGCCGGAGCCGCCGGAGCCGCCGGAGCCGGTGCGGACGAACCGCCGTCCGGCAAGCCCCGCAAGCCGCTGCTCGCCGCCGCCGGGATCACCGGCATCGTCCTCCTCGCGGTGCCCCTGCTGATCTGGGCCACGGACAACACCCGGGAGAAGAAGGACAACGCGGCGGTGGCCGCCCGGTCGGACACGCTCCTCGACGACGCGCCCCTGGAGGCGCCGAACGGCCAGTACGCCCCGGCCGAGCCCACGACCGAACCCCCGAGCAGCAAGCCGCCCGCCGATCCGGGCCCCAGCAAGAAGCGCGATGCGGAGCCGCCGTCGTCCGCCCCGGCCGAAAAGGCGCCGACGACGTCCGCTCCGGCCGAGAAGCCCCAGACGAAGAAGAAGCTGGTGGCCCGGGAGGCGCGCAAGGCCCGCATCCTGTCCCCGAGCACCGCCGCCGGTGCCGTCGAGCGGCTGGGCTCCGGACGGCACGTCTGCTACCGGGTCCACCTGAAGGGGTCCGGCTGGACGGCCCCGGTGTGCGACGGGGCCACGGCGGGCAAGCCGGACGGGGGGCAGCCCATCACGGCCGTCAACATCGCGGTGACGGGCGCCCAGCGGGTGAACGCCAACGAGTTCATCCAGCACGACGGATACACCACCGACTGGGCGGGCGCGGACGACAAGAGCGACCTGACCCTGGGCACCGCCTCGAACAGCGCGCCGAACCTCGGTGGTTTCGCCATCGGCGTCGAGAGCGGCCAGATCTGCCAGAACAACAAGCTCGGCGGACACGGCTGGCCCAACGGAGGGTGCGCCGCTGACGGCGGCTGGGTGTTCGCCGGTTCGACGGAGGGGCCCCGCTGGCTGGAGGCGATCAAACTCACCGTGTGAGGCGCGCGGCAGCGCAGCGGACGCCCGCCGGTCCCGCCCGGCGGGCGTCCGCCGTACCGGGCGTCACCGGGCGACCGCCGCAGCAGGCATCACCGGGTGTCCGCGCGCCGCGTCACGATGCGGCCCTGCGGTGCGGCGCCGGCGGCAGGTCCTCCGGCAGGAGCGTGGTCAGCTCGGCGAGGCTGGGCGAGGCCAGCCCGCCCAGCCGGCGGGCCTGGTTCGTCATCATCGACTCCAGCAACTGCCGGGCCAGCCGCGCGTTGCCGAAGGACCGGTCGCGCGGTACGGCGTCCACATGGGTGCGCAGCGCCTCGACCGTGTCCTCGGCGCACTCGTACCCGGAGGCGGCGGCGTGCCGGGACACGATGGTGACGAGTTCGTCCGTGCTGTAGTCCTCGAAGTGCACGAACTTGGAGAACCGGGACGTCAGTCCGGGGTTGGAAGTGAGGAAGCGCTCCATCTCGGCCGTGTATCCGGCGACGACGACCACGATCTCGTCGCGGTGGTCCTCCATCAGCTTCAGCAGGGTGTCCACCGCCTCCCGGCCGAAGTCGTTGGAGGAGCCCTCGGGAGTGAGGGTGTAGGCCTCGTCGACGAACAGCACCCCGCCCAGGGCGCTGGTGAAGACGTCCTTGGTGCGCTGGGCGGTGTGGCCGACGTACTGGCCCACCAGGTCCGCCCGCGCCACCTCCACCAGGGAGTCGCGGGGCAGCACTCCGAGCGCGTGCAGGAGCCGGGCGTACAGCCGGGCGACCGTCGTCTTGCCGGTGCCGGGCGGGCCGCTGAAGACCAGGTGATTGCTGATCCTCGGGGCGGGCAGCCCGGCCGCGACGCGCTGGCGGGCGTTGGTCAGCAGACTGACCAGGTCGGCGACCTCGCGCTTCACGGCGGCGAGTCCCACCATGGCGGTGAGTTCGGCCATCGGGTCGGGAGTGTCGTCGGTGTCCTGTGCCGTACCGCCGACGGCTGCCGCCTCCTCGTCGCCGACGTCCTGCGCCAGCAGCAGCGTCAGATCCTTCTCCGCCGGGTCGGTCATGGTCGCGAGCCGGAGCGCCTGCCGGTCGACCATCTCCTCGAACACGGCGCGGGCCGCACGGCCGTTGCCGAAGGAGGCGTCGCGGGTCATCTGCTCGAAGCGTACGGCGAGGGCTTCCCGGGTCAGCGGCCCGAGCTCGAACTGGTGCCGCTCGCAGAGGCTTTCGGTGATGGTCACCAGCTCGTCCACCGCGTAGTTGCCGAACTCGATGGTGCGGGTGAACCGGGAGGCGAGGCCGGGGTTGGCGGTCAGGAACGAGTCCATCTGCTCGGAGTATCCGGCCGCCACCACGACCACGTCGTCGCGGTGGTCCTCCATCAGCTTGAGCAGGGTGTCCACGGCCTCCCGGCCGAAGTCGTTGGCCGTTCCCTCGACGGTGAGGGTGTAGGCCTCGTCGATGAACAGCA
Organism: Streptomyces mayonensis; assembly: GCF_018982965.1. Classification (GTDB taxonomy): domain Bacteria; phylum Actinomycetota; class Actinomycetes; order Streptomycetales; family Streptomycetaceae; genus Streptomyces; species Streptomyces mayonensis. Next base: position 10,191 of record NZ_JACBYP010000166.1, read on the forward strand.
CGCCGCCGAGCGCGCTGTTGAACGCCTCGGTGGTCTTGATGGCCGTACCGCCGATGACCTGCGCGACCAGGTCGGCGCGGGCGACCTCGACCAGGTGCCCGCTCCTGAGCACGCCCAGGTCCGCCAGGATGCCGCCGTAGAGGCGGGCCACCGTGGTCTTGCCGGTGCCGGGCGGCCCGGCGAAGACCAGGTGCCGGCTCATCGACGGGACGGGCATGCCGAGGCGGCGCCGGCGTTCCGCGAGCTGGTTCAGGTTGACCAGGGTGTTCACCTGGTGCTTGACGTTGTCCAGCCCGATGAGCGCCTCCAGTTCGGCCAGCGGTCCCTCGGGTTCGGGTTCCTGGCCGGGTCCGCCCTGGGCGCCGTTCTCGCCGGCCGCCTGCGCGGTGTCGCCCCAGCTGTCCGGCAGGCCGTTGTCCGTGCTGGTCAGCGCGTCGACCGTGAGCTGTTCGCTCGCGCGGCTCTGGCGCAGCCCCGCACCGCGGTTGTCGCGCAGCACGCAGCCGGTGACGTCGACCGGCTCGGCGGTGTCGATCCGGACGCCGTCGCCCGTACTGCCGGTGATCTCGCAGGCGTCGAGGACGATCCGGCCGCCGCGCGACACCTGCACGCCGTGGGCCCGCGATCCGCTCACCCGCACCCGGAGCAGGGTGATCTCGGCGCCGTCGTGCACCCCGACCCCGGCGTCGGCGCTGTCGCTGACCACGCAGTCCCGCAGCGTGCCCCGGCCGCGTTCGCCGACGAGGGCACCCGACCGGGCGGCGGCGTTCAGCACGGTGTCGCCGATCTCGGGACCGGCGTCGTCGTCGATGCTCAGCGCGCAGCCGCCCGCGGAGTCGATCTCGCAGTGCTCCAGCCGGCCGCGGGCGTCGTCGGTGAACACGATGCCGTGGCCGCCCGCCCCCGCGACCCTGGTGTGGCGCAGCAGAGGGTTGGCGGAGGAGCGCACCAGGATGCCGACACCGGCCGCGTCGCGCACCGTCAGGCGCTCGAACTCGGCCGTGGAGTCGTCCGCGAGCTGCACCGCGCCCTCGGTGTCGGCGCAGTCGCTCACCACGGTGTCCCGCAGCAGCGGTGCGCTGCCGTCGACGACCCGGATGGCGGCCTCGGTGGAGTCGCGGAAGGAGCAGCCCTCCAGGGTCCCGCGCGAGCGGTCCAGGACGAGCAGCCCGCTGTTCTTGGTGCGCCGGGTGACGCACCCGCTCAGGCGCGGGTCGGCCCCGCCGGACACGACCACGGCGCTCTGGGCGATGGACTCGAACGACGTGTCCTCGATCTCCGGCCGGGCCACGCTGGTCACCAGCAGCCCCACCGAGGTGTGGTGGACGGTGCACCCCACCACCCGGGTCGAGCTGTGGCCCTCCAGGGCGACGGCGGGCTTGTCGGTGCCGGAGATGTCGCAGCCCTCGACCGTGCCGCGGGCCTCGCCGTTGGCCAGGACGCCGTTGGACCGGGCGCCGCGGATGCGGCAGTCGCGGACGAGGGGGCCGGCCGTCTCGCCGATGACCACCGCGGACGTGCCGAAGTTCTCGAACGCGCAGTCCTCGACGATGCTTTCGGTCTCCGACGAGTCGACGAGGCCCGCACCGCCGGGGTTGCTGATCCGGCAGCCCCGGGCGGCCAGCGAACCCTTGCCGCGGACCAGCAGCGCCGTCCAGCCCGAACCGGCCACGACGCATCCGTCGAGGGCCGCCTGACCGGCCGGTACGTCCACGACCGGGGCCTCCTTGTCGCGGCCCCTGAGCGTCAGCCCGCTGAGCATCACGGCGTCGGCCATGAGCGTGACGGCGGAGCCGCTGCGCGGGCAGAGCTCGACGGTGTCCGGTTCGCCCTCGCCGACGATCGTGACCCGGTGCCGGATGACGAGATTCTCGGCGTAGCGGCCGGGACGGACCCGGATCACCGCCCCGGTGCGCGCCTGGGCCAGTGCCTCACCGATGGTCCGGAAGCCGTCCGACCGTTCCTCGCCGACCGTGAGTGTTTGCCGTGCCACGCCTCGAACCTCCTTGTGCCGCTGTGTTGTTGGCATTGTGCGCCATACCTGGTGTGTGCATATCATGTGCAATATGCGGAATGCCATGAGATGTCGGTGCACGAGCCTCGTGCTGCTCGCGCTGGGTGTCGCCGTCGTCCTGCCGACGACCGGTGGGCGGTCCTTCGCAGCGCCGGCCGCGCCCGCCGCGTCGGACGCCCCTGCCCAGGCTCCGGAGGGTTCCGCCGCCGGGGACCCGGGGACCACACTGCTGCCCCCGCTGCCCGTCCGGCTCGGCGAGGACAACCCGTGCACCGGGGCCTCGCGGCAGACGGCCACCGGTACGGCGTGGTCGCAGACGGCACTCGGCCTGTCCCGCGCCCAGCGGGTCTCCCGCGGCGGCGGTGTGACCGTCGCGGTGGTCGACACCGGCGTCGACACCGGCGTCCCCAGCCTGTCCGGCCGCGTGACGGCCGTCGGCGGAGCGGACGAGGACTGCGTGGGCCACGGCACGTTCGCCGCCGGGCTCGTCGCCGCCGCGCCTCAGAAGGGCAGCGGCATCACCGGGATCGCCCCCCAGGCGAAGATCCTCGCCCTGGCAGGTACCGACGACCGCGGCGTCCCCTCGGCGGAGCGCGTCGCCGACGGCATCCGGACGGCCGCGGACCGCGGGGCACAGGTCATCTACGTCGGGCACGCCCTGCGTACCGGCAAGGCGGAGATCACCGCCGCGGTCGCCCACGCCACGCGCCGCGACGCGCTGGTCGTCGCACCCGCCGCGCCGGACGCCGTGCCCAGGGAGGACCGCGGTCCCGACGGCGAGCCGCCCGAGGGCCCGTACTGGCCCGCCGCGGCGCCCGGCGCGCTGGCCGTCGTGGACTTCGGCCCGAACGGCGTACGGCAGAAGAACGCACCGCCCGCCCACGAGCCCGGGCTGTCCGCGCCCGGCAGCGCGATGGTCAGCGTCGGCCCGCAGGGCTCCGGCCACTACATCGGTTCCGGTGCCTCGCTGGCCGCGGCGGAGGTCGCCGGCGCCGCCGCACTCGTCCGCGCCTACCGGCCCGGGTTGAGCGTGCCCGAGGTGACCGGCCGGCTGCTCGACAGCGCGTATCCGTCGGACACCCCGCGCCTCGACCCGTACGCCGCCCTGTCGCTGGTCCAGGACCGGGGGCAGGCGCGGGGACAGAGGAAGGAGGGGGAAGAGGGAGAGGCACAGGCGCAGGGACAGGCCGCCGTACGGGACTCGGTCCCCGCGCAACTGCCGCCCCCCGCCGACCCCGGCCCCCGCACCCGCTCGCTCACCCTCGCGGCCGTGGGTCTGACGGCCGTCCTCCTGCTCGCGGCGATGGCCGCGGTCGTCCCCCGGGGCAGGGCCAGGAACTGGCGCCCACCGGGCCGCCGTTCCGGCGACGCCTCCACCGAGGGGTGACACGCCGGCCCGGACCGGTCCGCTACGGCCGTGGGTGACCCGGCACCCCACCACACCGGCGCCCCCTGCCCCCGAACCCACCCCCCCGCCCGCCCCGGCCGCGAACCCGCC
>NZ_JACBYP010000167.1 GCF_018982965.1 Streptomyces mayonensis
CCCTCGTCACCGGCATCGGAGTCGTCGAGGGCGTCGAGTGCCTGATCACTGCCAACGACCCGACCGTACGCGGCGGCTTCGGGGCGCGGGACACGGCGGACGGCCACGGCGGCTTCGGGGCACGGGACGAGGCGGACGGCCGCAGGGCGTGGGACGCGGCGGACGGCCACGGCGGCTTCGGGGCACGGGGCGCGGCGGTCGGCCGCAGGGCGGCCGCCGTGTGCGGCGGGACGGCGGTCACAGCAGCGCCTCCGGAATGTCCAGGTGCCGGGCGCGCAGCCACTCGCCGAGCGCCTTGGCCTGCGGGTCGAAGCGGGCCTGCGCGGCGACGCCCTCGCCGAGGATGCCCTCCACGACGAAGTTGAGGGCGCGCAGGTTGGGAAGCTGGTGCCGGACCACGCGCAGCTCGCGGGCCTCGGGGATCAGCTCGCGGAACCGTTCGGTGGTCAGCTCGTGCGCGAGCCAGCGCCAGGCGTCGTCGGTCCGGACCCACACCCCGACGTTGGCGTCGCCGCCCTTGTCGCCGCTGCGGGCACCCGCGACGAGACCGAGGGGGGCGCGCCGGACGGGACCGGGCGGAAGGGGCTCGGGCAGGGGCGGTTCCGGTACGGGGTGCGGTACGGCGGTGTCCCGGGCGGCCGGCACCGGCACCCGCCGGCCGTCGTGGAGGACGGCCACGTGGTCGACGGCGTCCTGCGCGACGCGGGCGGCCTCGAACACGCCGTAGGGGGTGCCCTTGCCCGGAGGGGCCAGTACGTGGAAGCCGGGATAGCTGGCCAGCGCCAGTTCGACGGCGGCTCCGCTCAGGGCCCGGCCGACCTTCTCCTGGTCGGGGTCGCGCACGACGAGCCGCAGCAGGGCGCTGGCCGTCTCCTCGGTGGCGGCGTCGGGCCGGTCGGTGCGGGCGAGGTCCCAGGCGACCTCGGCGGGGCGGGCGCCGGACGCGGCGAAGTGGGCACGCATCTGCTGCCGGACCAGCGCCGCCTTGGACGGGATCTCCAGTCCGGTGAGGACGAACACGATCTCGTTGCGGAAGCCTCCGAGGCGGTTGACGCCGACCTTGAGGTCCGGGGGCGGGGCCTCGCCCCGGACGCCGTCGATCCGCACCCGGTCCGGCCCTTCCCGGGTGAGCCGTACGGTGTCCAGGCGGGCCGTGGTGTCCGGTCCCGCGTACCGGGCCCCGGCCGTCTCGTACAGCAGCTGGGCGCTCACCGTGCCGACGTCGACGAGGCCGCCGGTGCCGGGGTGCTTGGTGATGACGCTGCTGCCGTCCTCGTGCAGTTCGGCGAGGGGGAAGCCGGGCCGCGTGGCGCCGCCCTCGCCGAAGAAGGCGTAGTTGCCGCCGGTGGCCTGCGCCCCGCACTCCAGCACGTGCCCGGCGACGACGGCGCCCGCGAGCCGGTCGTACTCCGTCGGCCCCCAGCCGAAGTGCGCGGCGGCGGGCCCGGTGACGAGGGCGGCGTCGGTGACGCGCCCGGTGACGACGACGTCGGCGCCGGCCCGCAGGCACGCGGCGATGCCGAAGCCGCCGAGGTAGGCGTGCGCGGCCAGCGCTCCGGGGTGGCCGGCGATGCGGTCGTCGCCCTCGACGTGCGCGACGCGGACGGGGATGCCGAGGCGCCCGGCCAGCGCCCGTACGGCGTCGGCGAGCCCGGCGGGGTTGAGTCCCCCGGCGTTGGTGACGATCCGCACGCCCCGTTCGTGGGCGAGTCCGAGGCACTCCTCCAGTTGCCGCAGGAAGGTGCGGGCGTACCCGGCACCGGGGTTCTTCATCCTGTCCCGGCCCAGGATGAGCATGGTCAGCTCGGCGAGGTAGTCGCCGGTGAGGACGTCCAGGGGGCCGTCGGTGAGCATCTCGCGCATGGCGTCGAAACGGTCGCCGTAGAACCCGGAGGCGTTGCCGACACGGAGCACGCTCACCGGGCCTCCCCCCGCTTCGGGCGTCCGGGTCCCGGTGGCCCGGCGAAGGCCTGCGCGATGTCCAGCCAGCGGTCGGCGTCGGGGCCCTCGGCGGTGAGGGCGAGGTCGGCGCGGTGGGCGCGCTGGGTGGCGAGGAGGCAGAAGTCCAGCGCCGGGCCGGTGACGCGCTGCGCGGCGCCCTCGGGACCGTACGCCCACAACTCACCTCCCGGCCCGCCGAGTTCGACGCGGAACGGCTCGGCGGGCGGGGTGAGTCCGTGGACGGCGTAGGCGAAGTCCCGGGCGCGGACGCCGATGCGGGCGACGTGGCGCAGGCGGTCGGTGGGCGGGCGTACGACGCCGAGGGCGTCCGCGATGTCGAGGCCGTGGGCCCAGGTCTCCATGAGGCGGGCGGTGGCCATGGAGGCGACGGCCATGGGCGGCCCGTACCAGGGGAAGCGGCTGCCGGGTGCCGCCGCGCGCAGCGCCGCGTCGAGCGCGGCCCGGCCCTCGCGCCAGGCCGTCAGCAGCTCGCCGGGAGCCTTCCGTGCCCCCTCCTCGGCGCCCTCGTCGACGTATCGGTCGGGCGCGGCGAGCGCGTGCTCGACCAGGCCCTTGAAAGCGTCCTCGTCGGTGGCGGCGGTCAGGGCGGCGCGGTCGGTCCAGTGCAGGTGCGCGATCTGGTGGGCGACCGTCCAGCGGGGTGCGGGGGTGGCGAGCCGCCACTGCCCGGGCGCCAACCCGGCGACGAGCGCGTCGAGTTCCTCGCTCTCGTCACGCAGGTCGTCGATCACGGGCGTCGGATCGGACACGATCGCTCCCCTCGGGCACGGCGGCGTGCGGCGCGGTGTGGTGAGGAGCATGGCAGGGGGCCAGGAAACAATCAAGCACGCATGCTGGCTTTTTGCAGAAGCGCCGGCCCCCTGATGACGACGGGTACGGGACCGGGCCCCGAGGACGTCGGGCGGGGCCTCCCGGACGCTGAGGGGACCTGCCGGCCCCGGCTCACTCGGCGAGCACCGCCTTCGCGGCGGAGCGGTACAGGGAGCCGGCCTCGACGAGGTGCGGGCGGGCCTCCTTGGGCGTGGCGGCGATCCGGGCGAGGTACTCCGCGCGGTGGTACGCCTTCGCCGTCACCGGGTGCCGCTCGATCTCGATCAGCGCGGCCCAGTGCCGCAGGTAGGCGTGGACCGGCGCGAGAGAGCCGCTCTCCACCGCCTCGGCGAGCGCCTCGTCCTTCGCCAGGTCGTAGGCCGGCAGGGACTCGGGGGCGACGACCGCACAGGCGGCCCGCAGGGCGCCCGGGGTGCGCTCCGGGCGCGGGATCAACGGTCGGTCACCCGCGGCCTCGGGGTGCTGGAGACTCATACTGCCGCTCCCTTCGTGCCCCGGGCGGACGAGCAGGCCTGCCGAGGGGTATCAGGTGTGTAGGGTCCCTCGCCCGACTCTAGCCCCACTCGCACCCCTTCACGGCCCGGTCAGGAAACCGCCGACGCCCGCCGCTTCCGCCGCCCCACCTGCGTCCGTACCGCCCCCATGCTCGCCGCGACGACCAGGGCGATGGCGGCCGCCTGGGTGGCGGACAGGGCCTGGTCGAGGATGAGGAAACCGGCGCCGGCGGCGATCGCGGGCTCCAGGCTCATGAGGACGGCGAAGGTGGGGGCGGGCAGCCGGCGCAGGGCGAGGAGTTCGAGGGTGTAGGGCAGCACGGAGGAGAGCAGGGCTACCCCGGCGCCCAGCGCGAGCGTCACCGGGTCGATCAGCTTCGCCCCCGACTCCACGATGCCGAGCGGCAGGAAGAGCACCGCCCCGACCGCCATCGCGAGGGCCAGCCCGTCGGCCTGCGGGAAGCGGCGTCCGGTGCGGGCACTGAAGACGATGTACGCCGCCCACATGGCGCCCGCCGCCAGCGCGAAGGCGGCACCGGCCGGGTCGAGGCCGTCGAAGCCGCCGCCGCCCAGCAGGAAGACGCCGGCCAGGGCGAGCCCGGCCCAGACCAGGTTGACGGCGCGGCGGGAGGCGAGCACGGACAGGGCGAGCGGGCCGATCACCTCCAGGGTGACGGCGGGGCCGAGCGGGATGCGGTCGACGGCCTGGTAGAAGAGGCCGTTCATGCCGGCCATGGCGGCGCCGAAGACGACGACCGTGCCCCAGTCGGACCGGGAGTGGCCGCGCAGCCGGGGCCGGCAGACCAGCAGCATGACGACGGCGGCCACCGCCAGCCGCAGCGTCACCACGCCGAGCGCCCCGGCCCGCGGCATCAGGGTCACCGCGAGCGCGGCGCCGAACTGCACGGACAGCCCGCCCGCGAGCACCAGCCCGACCGGCCCGAGGGAACCCCACCGGCCACCGCCCTGTAGGGCGTCCGGGGCGGTCACGGGTGCGGCGACGGCCGGGGACGGGGTGCCGACGGTGCCGGCGTCGGCGCTGGGGCTGTTCACAGGGGCTCCGGGACGGTGTGCGGTGGAAGTGAGGGCGGGGGCGAGGGCGGTGGTCGTTCATCGTGGTGCACCGCACGGTCCACGATAAGGGACCCTGTCAGGCACGTAACTCTCTTACGCAACTGTCGGGGTCGGGGCACACGCCTGTCAACGCGCGTCGGCGGGCATACCGGCGAGGACACCGCGGGGACGCCGGAGGCGGACGGGGCCACCCGGCCCGGACCCCGGCCCGACCCGGTACCGTCCGCCGTGTGAGACGACTCCTGACCCGCCTCTGGCGCCTGCTGCGCCCCGTACAGAGCCGACTGATGTGGCTGTTGCACACCAAGTACGTGGTCGGTGTGACCGGCGTCGTGCGCGACGACGAGGGACGGGTCCTGCTGCTGAAGCACCGGATGTGGCCGCCGGGCCGCCAGTGGGGCCTGCCGAGCGGCTTCGCGCACAAGGGCGAGGACTTCCGGCAGACCGTGGTCCGGGAGGTCAAGGAGGAGACGGACCTCGACGTGGAGGTCGGCCGCCTGGTCATGCTCAACAGCGGACTGCGCACCCGGCTCGAAGTGGCCTACGAGGCCCGACTGCTGGGCGGCGAGCTGCGCCTCGACCCGGCCGAGATCCTGGACGCCCGCTGGTGCCGCCCCGGCGACCTCCCCGAGGACGCCCAGCCGGTGTGCGGCCCGCTGGTACGGGGCGAGACGTCCCCCTGAGGCCGCACACCCGGCCGGCTACTGGAGATCGAGCACCGCTTTGCCGTGCAGCCGTCCGCCGAGCAGCGCCTCCACCGCCTCCGCGTGCCGGTTCCAGGGGCCGCGCCAGCTGATGCCCGGGTCGAGCCGCCCCTCGGTGACCTCGCGCGCCAGCCAGGTCAGGTCGGCCGAGAAGTCGGTGCCGGGGTCGCCGAAGAGGAAGAAGGTACGGATCGACCGGTCGTGCCGCCCGTCGTTGCCCAGCAGGGCGTCCGGCGGGAGCACGGCGTCGGCGCGGGAGGAGCGGCCCACGCTGACCAGGGTGCCGCCCGCCTCCAGGGCGGTGAAGGCGTCGGCGAGGTGCGGCCCGCCCACGTTGTCGAGCACGGCCCACACGGGCTGTCGTACCGCGGCGGGCTCCGGGTGGACCTCGTGGGCGCCCAGGGCCCGCAGTTCGCCGGCGCGCCCGGGGTCCCGGCTGATGGCGACGACGTGCGCCCCCGCGCGGGCGGCCAGCTGGACGGCGTACCGGCCGACACCGCCGGAGGCGCCGGTGACCATGACGCGGCGGCCCAGCACCAGCCCCATCCGGCGCAGCACGTGCAGGGCGCTCAGTGCGGCCACCGGAATGGTGCCGAGCGCGCCGGGGTCGGCGTCCTTGGGGGCGGTCCCGAGCCGGGCAGCGGGCACGGCCCGCAGCTCGGCCCAGCCGTCGTACCCGACGGTGACGACCCGCTCCCCCTCCGCCGGGCCGGAGCCGTCGGCGGCCGCCCGGACGACGACACCGGCCGCGTCCCAGCCGAGCAGGGCGCCGTCCGGCGTCTCGGGCCGGGTCGCCCCGTGGACCTCGCCGGAGTTCAGCGAGAACGCCTCGACCCGGACGAGCGTCTCGTGGGCGGCGGGCCGCGGGTCGGGGACGTCCTCCGCCAGCGTCAGATGTCCGGGCGAGGCGTGGTCGACGACGAGTGCGCGCACGGGGATTCCCTTCGGAGTGCCTTCAGCAGGCTTCAGCGGACGCCTGAGCAAAAGTGCCACAGTGTGGCGTTAGCTCCAGTAGAGCATATGCACGTACAAGGCACACCCGCTAAGGTGCAGATGATGCCCTCCTCCTCCGCCCCCTCCGCTCCCTCGCCCGGGCAGCCGACCACCCTGCGCGAGCGCAAGAAGCTGCGCACGCGCCAGGCCCTGGCCGACACCGCCGTCGCGCTCTTCGGCGAACGCGGATTCGACGGCACCCCGCTGGACGCGCTCCTCGAACAGGTGGAGGTCTCCCGGCGCACCTTCTTCCGCAACTTCCGCTCGAAGGAGGACGTGGCGCTCACGGCCGTCAAACAGCTCTGGGGGACGTACCTGGACGTCCTGGGCGCCGCCGAGAAGTCCGGACCGCTGGCCGACGTCCTCCTGGGCGCCATGCTGACCACCCTGGACCGCATGGACGAGGACTGGTACCGGCGCTTCCCGCCCACGCTCCGGCTGATCGCCGACTCGCCCGCGCTCGACGGCCACGCCCTGCGGCACTGCGCCGAGGTCCAGGAGGAGCTCGTCCGCCGGCTGGGCGTACCGGACCGCCTCGAACTGCGGCTGCTCATCGAGTTCTTCGTCGCCGCCTGGCGCTGCGCCCTGGACGAGTGGCTGCCGGAGTGCGCCCGGGGCGAACTCCCCGCCCTCCTGCGCCGCTCGTGCTCCTCGATGGCCCCGGCCCTGACCCTGGAGGCGTGAGCACGCCGGCGCCCCGCCCGGGCCTCAGCCGCCGTGCGCGACCGGCTCGGGACCGACGTCGAGCGCATCGAGCGCATCGAGCACGTCGAGCACCGCGCCGTCGATCCCCCTCGCCCACTCGGTCAGCACGTGGACGCGAGGCCCGCACAGTCACGGGTGGAAGCGCCACCGGCCCTCGGAGACCACGTCCGTCTCGCCGTCCCGGACGCGGACGGCCGTCTCGTCGTCGAGGAAGTAGACCGGGAAGTCCGCCCGCGCGACGATGCGGTCGGCCCAGGCGTCGTCCCGCTCGGGGAAGTCCGGCGAGTACAGGTGGGGCTTGAGGTACCAGTCGAAGAGGCCGAACGGCGACTCCACGGTCGTCGCGCCGAGCGCGTGGAGGTCCGCGGTGTCCCCGATGACGTCGGCGGAGTGCGCGGTGAGATGGCGGCTGAAGATCATCGACCCGGCGCTGAGCCCCACGTAGACCCGGCTCTGCAGCGCCTCCAGGAAGCCCTCGGCCAGACCGTTGCGGGTGATGCTGCGCGCGAGGTGGTAGTGGTTGCCGCCCCCGACGTGGACGACGTCGGCGTTCAGCAGCCGGTCGAGCACCGTCTGCCGGGGCAGGCCGTTCAGTTCCAGGATGTCGAACTCCCGCCAGCCGAGCCCGTGCAGCCGGTGCATGTCCGCGAGGACCCATCCGTGGTCCCCGGGCTCGGCGACCGACGCCGTGGGCACGTACACGACGTTCGCCGAGCCGAACGGCTTGCCCAGCATGTCCCGCAGCGCGTCGCGGAGCGTCTCGTTGCGCAGGCCGCTCGCCGTCAGCAGAAGATTCATCGGGCGAGCCAAACACGGCCGCCGGCCCCACGCAACGAACCCGGACCCCGAAAGTCAACCCCCGGATTACGAGCCGCAGTTGGGAGCAGAAGGGAGTCGAGCGGATCGCGCTTCCACCGGAAGGGACCAACTGGAAGGCGACCGCCACGTCACCCGCATCCCCATCGACCCCTCATCAAAAGGACTGGCCAAATTCAGCATCAAGTGCCAGTATGTCATTTAGTGACACTGCGACACCGCATCCCGTCCCCCACATGAACTCGGGAGAACCGACCGCCATGAAGAGCACGAGCTTCCCGGAGACAGAGTCCGACGAGCAGCAGACGGAGCAGGCGGCGCCCCGGCAGCGGCCCACGGTCCTCGAACAGGCGGGGGGCACCGAGGGGATCGTCTACTCGGCGCTGCCCGCCCTGGCGTTCGTCGTCGCCCACAACTTCACCGGCATCACCGGTTCGATCGCCGCCGCCCTCGGCTTCGCGGTGGCGATCGGCGTGTGGCGGCTGGCACGCAAGGAGTCGGTCCAGCCCGCGATCGGCGGTGTGTTCGGTGTCGCGGTCGCCGCCGGCCTCGTCTGGTTCACCGGGTCCGCCAAGGACTACTTCCTCATCGGCATCTGGGCGAGCCTGGCCGGCGCCGTACTCCTCCTCGCCTCCGTCCTGGTGCGGTGGCCGCTGGCCGGCGTGCTGTGGAACGCCGCCACCGGAAAGGGCCAGATCTGGCGCGCGGACCGGCGCTCGCGGCTGTACTACGACATCGCCACCCTGACGCTGACCGCCGTCTTCGGCGCCCGGTTCGCCGTCCAGCAGTACTTCTACGCCACCGACCAGGTCAACGAGCTGGGCGCCGCCAAGATCCTCATGGGCTTCCCGCTGCTCGGCGCGGCCCTCCTGGTGGTCGCCTGGGCCGCCCGCTGCTCCAACAAGCGGCTCAAGGAGGTCGGTCTGCTGCCGGCCAGGCATGGCTGACCCCCGGGTCGGTGCGCGCCCCCGGCCCGCACCGACCACGTGCCACGTGGCGGCGGACGGTTCTCCTCCCTCCTGGGAGGCGCAACCGTCCGCCGTCTCCCGTTTCAGCGCCCCTCCCGAGCCAGGAACCGGCTAGCCCATGCTCTTGGCCCCGTCCAGGGACTCGCGCAGGATGTCGGCGTGACCGGCGTGCTGGGCGGTCTCGGCGACGATGTGCAGCAGTACCCGGCGGGCCGACCACTCGGCGTCGGCCTCGGACCACGGGGCCTTCGGCAACGGCCACGCGGCGTCCAGGTCGGGCAGCGCGGCGACCAGGTCGTCGGTGCGCGAGGCCACCTCGGCGTACTCGGCCAGCACGCCCGCCAGCGTCTCGCCGGGCAGCATCCGGAACTCGTCGGCCCGCCGGGCGAAGTCGGCCTCGGTCATCGCCGTGAAGTCCGGCATCGCGGACGGCCCCCTGCGGATGAACTCCGCCCAGTTCCGCTCGGCCGACGTCACGTGCTTGATCAGGCCGCCCAGACACAGTTCGCCGGCGGTGGTCCGCAGCCCCGCCTGCTCGTCGGTGAGATCCCGGGTGGTGAACCGCAGGAAGTGCCGCTGCTTGGCGAGCGCCTCCAGCAGGTCGGCCCGCTCACCGGTGACGGCCGGGGCGTCGGTCAGGTCGTCGCGGGTGGCCGGGTCTGTGCTCGACTCGTCGAAGGTCATGGTCCTGTCTCCGCCTTCCGGGGCTGTTCCAGGGTCGTTCCGGGGCTGTACTTGCGTCGTCCTGCTCCGTCGGTCGGGACCACGCTAGGAGACCTCTAGGCCAGATCCTGACCTAGAGACCCCGCCGGTGCCGGAAACGCCCAACCCCTCCGGCAACCCCTCCGCCAGCACCTCCGCCAGATGCCGCCCCCGCACCCCCGCCAGCTGCTCCAGCTGCGTCCGGCAGGAGAAGCCGTCGGCCAGGACCACCGCCCCCTCCGGCGCCTGCCGCACCGCCGGCAGCAGTTGGTCCTCCGCGCAGGCCGCCGACACCTCGTAGTGGCCGTCCTCGAAACCGAAGTTCCCGGCGAGACCGCAGCAGCCGCCGGTCAACTCGCCGGTCAGGCCCGCTGCCTCGCGCAGGCGTCGGTCGGCCGCGTCGCCCAGGACCGCGTGCTGGTGGCAGTGGGTCTGCCCCGTGACCGGACGGTCCACGGCGGGCGGGGTCCAGTCGGGGGCGTGGCGCTCCAGGGCCTCCGCGAAGGTCAGGACGCGGGCGGCGAGCCGGGCCGCGCGCGGGTCGTCGTGCAGCAGCTCGGGCAGGTCCGTGCGCAGCGCGGCCGCACAGCTCGGTTCCAGGACGACGACCGGCGCGGACGTCTCCAGCACCGGGGCCATCAGGTCGAGCGTGCGCCGCATCACCGCGCGGGCGCGGTCGAGCTGGCCGGTCGAGACGTACGTCAGGCCGCAGCAGACCCGGCCATGGCGGGCCGTCAGCAGGGCCAGGGGCGACCTCGACGTGCCGTCGCCGACCGGGGCCCGGCCCCGCAGGGTCGGGGGCAGCGCGACCCGCAACCCCGCCGCCTCCAGGACCCGTACGGCCGCCCGGCCGACGGAGGGCGAGAGGTGTTCGGTGAAGGTGTCGGGCCACAGGACCACCAGGTCGCCGCCACCCGCCGGGCCTGTACGTCCCGACCGCCGCCACCACCGGGTGAACGTCTCCCCCGCCAGCCGCGGCACCTCCCGCTCCCCCGCGACGCCGCCGAGCCGTTTCGCCACCGCCGCCAACGGCCTGACGGAAGCGAGCACGTTGACGACCGGAGCCGCCCGCGTCCGCGCCGCCCAGCGCAGCCAGACCGGCAGCCACCCCATCGCGTAGTGGGCGGCGGGGCGGCGGCGCCCCTCGTAGTGGTGGTGCAGGAACTCCGCCTTGTACGTGGCCATGTCGACCTCGACCGGGCAGTCGGAGCGGCAGCCCTTGCAGGACAGGCACAGGTCCAGGGCGTCCCGGACCTCCGTCGACCGCCAGCCGTCCGTCACCAGCTCGCCGGCGAGCATCTCGTGCAGCAGGCGGGCGCGCCCGCGCGTGGAGTGCTCCTCCTCGCCCGTCGCCCGGAAGGACGGGCACATCACGGACGACCCCGCCGCCGACGTCGTACGGCACTTGGCGACGCCCACGCAGCGGCGTACCGCCGCCGAGAAGTCGCCGCCGTCGGACGGGTAGCCGAACTCCACGTCCACCGGTTCGCGTGGCAGGACGGCGAAGCGGAGGTTCGCGTCGAGCGGGGCCGGGCGGACCAGCATGCCGGGGTTGAGGAGGTCGTCCGGGTCCCAGACGGCCTTCGCGCGCTCGAAGAGGGCGACCGTCTCCGCGCCGTACATCCTCGGCAGCAACTCGGCCCGCGCCTGCCCGTCCCCGTGCTCCCCGGAGAGCGATCCCCCGTGCGCCACGACCACGTCCGCCAGCTCCTCCGAGAAGCGGCGGAAGCGGCCCACCCCGGCGTCCGTGAGCAGGTCGAAGTCGATGCGTACGTGGATGCAACCGTCGCCGAAGTGCCCGTACGGGGTGCCGCGCAGGCCGTGGGCGGTCAGCAGCGCCCGGAAGTCGCGCAGGTAGGCGCCCAGCCGGGCCGGCGGCACCGCGCAGTCCTCCCACCCCGGCCACGCCTCCGCCCCGTCCGGCATCCGCGTCGCCGTACCGCTCGCGTCCTCCCGGACACGCCACAGCGTCCGCTGCCCGGCCGGGTCGGTGACCACGACGGCGTCCACGACGTCCGCCGCCCGTACGACCGCCTCCGCCCGCGCGCGGGCCTCCGCCTGTGTGTCGCCGCCGGTCTCCACGAACAGCCAGGCGCCGCCCCTCGGCAGCCCTTCCGTGGACGGCACCAGGTCCGCCGCCATGCCCTCCACCGTCAGCGGGCCGAGCGGCAGCAGCCCGGCCGCCGCCTCGGCCGCCCCTGCCTCGTCGGCGTAACCCAGCACCGCCAGCGCCCGCGCGCGCGGTGCCTCGACCAGCCGTACGACCGCCTCGGTGAGCACGCCGAGCGTGCCCTCGGAGCCGCAGAAGGAGCGGGCCACGTCGGCACCGTTCTCCGGCAGCAGCGCGTCGAGCGCGTAGCCGGAGATACGGCGCGGAAGGTCGGGGAAGCCGGTCCGCAGCCGGGCCAGGTCGCCGTCCACCAGCTCACGCAGCCCGTCCGGCGCCCCGGCCCACCCCTGCCCGAGCCGCAGCTCCCGGCCCCGCGCGGTACGGACCGTCACCTCATGCACGCTGTCCGCCGTCGTGCCCCAGGCCACCGAGTGGGAGCCGCAGGAGTTGTTGCCGATCATGCCGCCGAGGGTGCAGCGGCTGTGAGTGGAGGGGTCGGGTCCGAAGCGCAGCCCGTGCGGGGCGGCGGACCGCTGGAGGCGGTCGAGGACCAGCCCCGGCTGGACGACGGCCGTACGGGTCCCGGGGTCGAGGTCGACCAGCCGGTTCATGTGCCGGGTGAAGTCCAGCACCACCCCCGTGCCCGTGGCCTGCCCCGCGATCGACGTACCGCCTCCCCGCGCCACGACGGGCACCCCGCGCTCCCGGCACACCTCCAGCACTGCCGCCACGTCGTCGGCGTCTCTGGGTGCCACGACCCCGAGCGGGACCCTCCGGTAGTTGGACGCGTCCATGGTGGTCAGCGCCCGGGAGGTGACGTCGAACCCGACGTCGCCGCCGACGGCGCTGCGCAGTGCTGCCTCCAGATCGGTCATGCCTCCAGCATGGGCTTTCGTGGGTCCATACATGTCCGTACGGCGGAGATCTCGTCTCATCGGACGGACATGGCTTCGCCCGGTTTGGCCGAGGCGGTAGCCTCCGGCTCGTGGCTGAGATCCAGATTCCTGCTGACATCAAGCCCGCGGACGGTCGTTTCGGCGCGGGCCCCTCCAAGGTGCGGGTGGAGGCGCTGGACGCCCTGGCCGCCACCGGTACGTCCCTGCTCGGCACCTCCCACCGCCAGGCGCCCGTCAAGAACCTGGTCGGCAAGGTCCGTGAGGGCATCCGCGAGCTGTTCCGGCTCCCCGACGGCTACGAGGTGATCCTCGGCAACGGCGGCTCCACCGCGTTCTGGGACGTCGCGACGCACGGCCTGATCGAGAACAAGTCGCAGCACCTGAGCTTCGGCGAGTTCTCCTCCAAGTTCGCCAAGGCCGCGAAGCTCGCCCCGTGGCTGGCCGAGCCGACCGTCGTCTCCTCCGACCCGGGCACGCACCCGGAGGCGCGGGCCGAGGCCGGCGTGGACGTGTACGGCCTCACGCACAACGAGACCTCGACCGGCGTGGCCATGCCCATCAAGCGCGTCGCCGGCGCCGACGAGGGCGCCCTCGTCCTGGTCGACGCGACGTCCGGCGCCGGCGGCCTGCCGGTGGACGTGTCGGAGACCGACGTCTACTACTTCGCCCCGCAGAAGTCCTTCGCCTCCGACGGCGGCCTGTGGATCGGCCTCTTCTCCCCGGCGGCGATCGAGCGCGCCGAGCGGATCCACGCGAGCGGCCGCCACGTCCCGGAGTTCTTCTCCCTCCCCACGGCGATCGACAACTCCCGCAAGAACCAGACGTACAACACCCCGGCCCTCGCGACGCTCTTCCTGCTGGGCGAGCAGCTGGACTGGATGAACGGCCAGGGCGGCCTGGACTTCACCACCGCCCGCACCAAGGACTCTTCGACCCGCCTGTACACCTGGGCCGACGAGTCCAAGTACGCCACGCCGTTCGTCTCCGACCCGGCCCAGCGTTCGCAGGTCATCGGCACGATCGACTTCTCCGACGAGATCGACGCCGCGGCCGTCGCCAAGGTGCTGCGCGCGGGCGGCGTCGTCGACACCGAGCCGTACCGCAAGCTCGGCCGCAACCAGCTGCGCGTCGCGATGTTCCCGGCGATCGACCCGGCGGACGTCGAGGCGCTGACGAAGTGCGTCGACTATGTGATCGAGAAGCTGTAGTCGTCCCCGGCACGACACCAGAGGGGCGCCCGGCCGCCGGGTCCCCCGGCCCCCCGGCGCCGGGGGGTACGAGCAGACAGCCAACACCAC
>NZ_JACBYP010000168.1 GCF_018982965.1 Streptomyces mayonensis
GACACGAACACACCCCCCAGAGCAGCCACCCGCTCCTTCATCCCCACCAGCCCGTTGCCCCCCGACGGCAACCGCGCCGACGACTCCGCCGACACCTCCGGCGGCGGCTCGTTCTCCACCTGCATCGCGATCTCCGACACCCGATGCGCCAACCGCACAT
Source organism: Streptomyces mayonensis (assembly GCF_018982965.1). Classification (GTDB taxonomy): domain Bacteria; phylum Actinomycetota; class Actinomycetes; order Streptomycetales; family Streptomycetaceae; genus Streptomyces; species Streptomyces mayonensis. Next base: position 161 of record NZ_JACBYP010000168.1, read on the forward strand.
ACGTCTTCGCACCCGCCGCATGCTTGTGCACGTTCGTCAACGCCTCCTGCACCACCCGGAACGCCGTCGACTCCACCTCCGCCGCATACGGCCGCCCCTCCCCCTCCACCGACAGATCCACCACCATCCCGGCCGCCGCCGACTGCCCCACCAACTCGTCCAACTCCGCCAGAGACGGCCCCTCCGACGACACCTCCCCGTCCTCCGCCGCCCGCGAAGCCGCCGCCGCAGCCGCCACCCCCACCGCCGCCAACGGCACCGCCGCCCGCTCGGCCCGCACACCCTCACCACCACTGCGCAACACCCCGAGCATCTCCCGCAACTCGGTCAACGCCTGCCGCCCCATGTCCCCCACCAGAGCAGCATTCCTCACCGCCTTCTCCGGATCCTTCCGCGCAACCGCCTGCAACGCCGCCGCATGCACCACCATCAGACTCACCCGGTGCGCCACCACATCGTGCATCTCCCGCGCGATCCGCGTCCGCTCCTCACCCCGCGCCCACTCCGCACGCTCCTCCGCCCGCTCGGCCAGCAACTGCAGCTCCCGCTCCAGACTGTCCGCCCGCTCCCGCAGACTCTCCATCAACCGCCGCCGCTGCCCCACATACAGACCCAGCAGCAACGGCGGCGCCGTCGCACCCAACGACATCGTGATCGACGCGAACGGCAACAACCAGTCCCCGAACTGCAGATCCTTCTGCGCCGAGTCCTGCCCCAGCCGGACGAACGTCACCACCAGACTCCCCAGCAACGACATCCCGGCCAACGACCCGATGATCCGCCGCGGCAACTCCGACGCCGCCAGCGTGTACAGGCCGACGATGCCCATCAGGAAACCCATCTCGGCCGGCGTGACGGCGATCGCCACCAGCACCACCGCGATCGGCCACTTCCGCCGCACCACCAGCACCGAACCGGCCAGCAACCCGAAGACGACCCCCACCGCCAACGGAACCCCGGCATCCCGCGCGAACGGAACCCCCTCCGCCGCGCACTCCAGCGCCGACACGGCACCGAGGCTCACATCGAGCACCGCACCGCGCCGCCTGTCCCACCACCAGGGCCCACCCCGGGCCGGTGCGTGGTCTTCCCCCGTCGTGGTCATGCCTCCAGCCTACGGGCGCGAGCCGCCCCTTTTCCGGTGACTTTCGACAAACGATACGACGCGATATCCCTCGAACTGGTGAACCCCACGCCGTTCACCACCGGAACCACAGATTCCGGCCGGACGGTATGCCCATGGCACCTCCACAGAACAAGTACGCGGACTTCGAAGGCCTGCGGGAGCGAGCGATGGCGCTCCGGCGCGAAGGCCTCAGCCGCCGCCAGATCCGCGACCGACTGCACGTCGACAACAACGACATCCTCAACCGCCTCCTGGAGGGCGAGCCGCCTCCCGACTGGACGAAGCGCCCGAACGCGAAGGACGACATGCGGGACCGGGCACGGGAGCTACGGCTCCAGGGGTGGACGTACGACCGGATCCAGGTGGAGCTGGGGTGCAGCAAGAGCTCGATCTCGCTGTGGGTACGGGATCTGCCGAAGCCGGAGCGGCGGAAACGGACACGTGAGGAAGCTTCGGCGATCGCCAGAAGAGGGTGGGAAGCCACGCTTCGCGCGCGAGAAGAGAGCCGGCAGCAGACTAGACGGCAAGCGGCAACAGAGATGGGCAAGCTGACCGACCGCGAACTCTTCGTGGTGGGCGTGGCCCTCTACTGGGCTGAAGGCTGCAAGAGCAAGCCCTACAGCCGCCGTGAGCGCGTGTCCTTCGTCAACAGCGACCCGGACGTGATTTCACTCTTCATGGATTGGCTGAGGCTGTTGGGCGTCGACCCAGCGAGTGTCAGGTTCGCCGTCCAGATCCACGAATCCGCCGATGTGACAGGAGCCGAGTCGTACTGGGCAAGGCACGTCGGCGTCAGCACAGCCGATTTGATGAAGACCACCCTCAAGCGACACAACCCAAGAACCAACCGGAAGAACACCAGCGAGAGCTACCGAGGCTGCCTTCGCATCGACGTGCGAGACGGAGCCGAGCTTTACCGTCGCATCGAGGGCTGGTGGTACGGCATAGTAGGGGCTGCGCTCAGAACCGATCTACAGAATCGGACATAGCGGAAATCCCGGGTCGTCTAAGGGCAAGACGTCAGATTTTGGATCTGATCATGGGGGTTCGAGTCCTCCCCCGGGAGCAGTGGCTCGGTTCGGGTCCTGACTGGCAGACAGTGCCGTCAGGGCCCGCACTCATGTCCCCCACAAATCACCCCGGTATCCTGCGGATGTCCACCCCCTCCCCCAAAGCCGAAGGGCATCCCGTGAGCGCCATTCGCCCGGCAGCCGTCGTCGTTCTCGCAGCGGGTGAGGGCACCCGTATGAAGTCGGCCACACCCAAGGTCCTGCACGAGCTGTGCGGCCGGTCGCTGGTCGGGCATGTGCTCGCCGCCTCCGGTGAGCTGGACCCCGAGAACCTGGTCGCCGTCGTCGGGCACGCCCGTGAGAAAGTCACCGCGCATCTCGCCGAGGTCGCCCCCGACGTGCGCACCGCCGTGCAGGAGCAGCAGAACGGCACCGGGCACGCCGTGCGGGTCGGTCTGGAGGTGCTGGGCGGTGCCGTGGACGGGACGGTGGTCGTGGTCTGTGGTGACACTCCGCTGCTGACCGGGGAGACGCTGCGGGCGCTGGCCGAGACGCACTCCGCGGACGGGAACGCCGTGACGGTGCTGACGGCGGAGGTGCCGGATGCGACGGGGTACGGGCGGATCGTGCGGGACGGGGCGTCGGGTGCCGTGACGGCGATCGTGGAGCACAAGGACGCGTCGGAGTCGCAGCGGGCGATCCGGGAGATCAATTCCGGTGTGTTCGCGTTCGACGGGCGGTTGCTCGTGGAGGCGCTGGGCAAGGTGCGGACGGACAACAGTCAGGGTGAGGAGTACCTGACGGATGTGCTGGGGATCCTGCGTGAGGCGGGGCACCGGGTGGGTGCGTCGGTGGCCGGTGATCACCGGGAGATCGCGGGGATCAACAACCGGGTGCAGTTGGCCGAGGCGCGCCGGATTCTCAACGACCGGCTGCTGACGCGGGCGATGCTGGCCGGTGTGACGGTGGTGGATCCGGCGACGACGTGGGTCGATGTGTCGGTGACGTTCGAGCAGGACGTGGTGGTGCATCCGGGTACGCAGTTGCAAGGTGCGACGCATCTGGCGGAGGGGTGCGAGGTGGGGCCGAACGCGCGGTTGACGGACACGCGGGTGGGTGCGGGTGCGCGGGTGGACAACACGGTCGCGGTGAAGGCGGATGTGGGGCCGGAGGCGAGTGTGGGGCCGTATGCGTATCTGCGGCCGGGCAGCCGGCTGGGGCGGAAGTCGAAGGTCGGTACGTACGTGGAGACGAAGAACGCGTCGTTGGGTGAGGGGACGAAGGTTCCGCATCTGTCGTACGTGGGGGACGCGACGATCGGTGAGTACACGAACATCGGTGCTGCGAGTGTGTTCGTCAACTACGACGGACAGGACAAACACCACACGACGGTGGGTTCCCATTGTCGTACGGGTTCGGACAACATGTTTGTGGCTCCTGTCACGGTCGGGGACGGTTCCTACACCGCTGCCGGCTCGGTGATCACGAAGGACGTGCCGCCCGGTTCGCTGGCCGTGGCCCGCGGTCAGCAGCGGAATATCGAGGGTTGGGTGGCTCGGAAGCGTCCGGGGAGCGCGGCGGCGAAGGCGGCCGAGGCGGTGTCCGGGGACGCGGGCGGCGAAGACTGACCGGAAACCGGCGCGTCGAACACGGCGTACCGTGATAAGTGCACATCCGCACCCCACCAGCTGAGGCGCGCCCGCGGCCAGTCGGGAGCGTCTATGAGCTCAGCTGCGAACCTCTGAGGAGAAAGTGCTGTGACCGGGATCAAGACGACCGGCGAGAAGAAGATGATGTTCTTCTCCGGCCGCGCACACCCCGAGCTTGCCGAGGAGGTCGCCCAGCAGTTGGGTGTCGGGGTCGTCCCGACGAAGGCCTTCGATTTCGCCAATGGTGAGATCTATGTGCGGTATCAGGAGTCGGCGCGTGGTGCGGACTGTTTCCTGATCCAGAGCCACACGGCTCCGATCAACAAGTGGGTCATGGAGCAGTTGATCATGATCGACGCGTTGAAGCGTGCGTCGGCGCGCTCCATCACGGTCATCGTGCCGTTCTACGGTTACGCGCGGCAGGACAAGAAGCACCGGGGGCGTGAACCGATCTCGGCGCGTCTGATCGCGGATCTGATGAAGACGGCGGGTGCGGACCGGATCCTGGCGGTGGATCTGCACACGGATCAGATCCAGGGTTTCTTCGACGGGCCGGTGGATCATCTGTTCGCGTTGCCGCTGCTTGCGGATTACGTGGGTGCGAAGGTGGATCGTTCGAAGCTGACGGTGGTGTCTCCGGATGCGGGCCGGGTGCGGGTGGCGGACCGTTGGTGTGACCGGTTGGGTGCGCCGTTGGCGATCGTGCACAAGCGCCGGGACAAGGACGTGGCGAACCAGGTCACGGTGCACGAGGTCGTGGGTGATGTGGAGGGGCGTATCTGCGTCCTGGTCGATGACATGATCGACACGGGTGGCACGATCTGTGCGGCGGCGGACGCGTTGTTCGCGCATGGTGCGGAGGATGTCATCGTGACGGCGACGCACGGGGTGCTGTCGGGTCCGGCGGCGGATCGGTTGAAGAACTCGAAGGTGAGTGAGTTCGTGTTCACGAACACGCTGCCGTCGGCGAGTGATCTGGATCTGGACAAGATCACGGTGTTGTCGATCGCGCCGACGATCGCGCGTGCGGTGCGTGAGGTGTTCGAGGACGGTTCGGTGACGAGTCTGTTCGACGAGCAGTGAGCACGGTGCGGTAGTGGTGGGCACGGTGCGGTAATTGATCGTTTTGGGTACGGCCTTCCTGTCCGAGTAGACTGCTGGGGTTGCTCGGCGAGGGAGGCCGTACGCGTCGTTTCGCGGCGTGTGTGCGGCTGTCCGTTATCGACGCGCTCTTCGTAGCAGGCCGTTCGTGGCCGGGTGACCACGTTCGTTTCTGTCTCTGCGAGGAGTGAAGATGTCCGAGGTGAAGATCTCCGCCGCGACGCGCACGGAGTTCGGCAAGGGTGCCGCCCGTCGTATCCGCCGTGACGACAAGGTTCCCGGTGTGCTGTACGGCCACGGTGCGGACCCGCTGCACCTGACGCTGCCGGGTCACGACCTGCTGATGGCGCTGCGTACGCCGAACGTTCTGATCGCGCTGGACGTGGACGGCAAGACCAATGAGCTGGCGATTCCGAAGTCGGTTCAGCGTGACCCGATCAAGGGTTTCCTGGAGCACGTCGACCTGCAGCTGGTGAAGCGCGGTGAGACCGTGACCGTGGAGATCCCGGTGCAGGCGGAGGGTGAGCTGGCTCCGGGCGGGAACCTGCTGGAGTACGTGCTGGACGCGCTGCCGGTCGAGGCGGAGGCGACGCACATTCCGGAGCAGGTGACGGTGTCGGTGGAGGGTCTGGAGGCCGGTGCCTCGGTCCACGCCAAGGACATCAAGCTGCCGTCCGGTGTGAAGCTGGCCGTCGAGGACGACACGGTCGTGCTGCAGGTGCTGGCCGCGCAGGCGGAGGAGGCTCCCGCCGAGGGCGAGGGTGACGAGGCCGCGGAGGCCTGATCCTGGCCCAGGGTCGTGGTGTGGTCGGCCGCTGTTCCCGTGCGGGGCAGCGGCCGACGCGTATGTGCCGGCGGGTAGGGACGGGTTCGAGGGATACGAAGGAGACGGGGACGTGACGACGGACGCGGGTGCGCCCTGGTTGGTGGCGGGTCTCGGGAATCCGGGCGGCGAGTACGCCGCGAACCGGCACAACGTCGGTTTCATGGTGGTGGATCTGCTTGCTGAGCGGATGGGGGCGCGGTTCAAGCGGCACGGCAAGGCGCAGGCGCAGGTGGTGGAAGGCCGGGTCGGGCCGCCGGGGCCGGGGAGTCGGCGGGTGGTTCTGGCGAAGCCGATGTCGTTCATGAACGTGTCGGGCGGGCCGGTGACGGGTCTGCGGGATTTCTACAAGGTTCCGGTGGGCAACGTCGTGGCGGTGCACGACGAGTTGGACATCGACTACGGGGTGCTGCGGTTGAAGCTGGGGGGTGGGGACAACGGGCACAACGGGTTGAAGTCGATCACGAAGTCGCTGGGTGCGGAGTATCACCGGGTGCGGTTCGGGATCGGGCGGCCGCCGGGGCGGATGCCGGTGGCGGATTTCGTGTTGCGGGACTTCTCGTCGGGGGAGCGCAAGGAGTTGGACTATTTCGTGGACCGGGCGGCGGACGCGGTGGAGGCTCTGGTGACGGAGGGTCTTGAGCGGGCGCAGAGTGCGTACAACTCCTGAGAGCCGGGGCGGGTTCGGGGCGGGTACGGGTTCGGCGCGCTCGGCGCGTGGTACAACTCCGGACTTGTCCGTGGATGGCCCGCCGGTGAGTTGACCGAGCGCGCAGGTATGGCCAATGATCCCGGCCATGCCTGCCTCTGCTGCCGCTGCTGCCCGTCCTCGTGGGTCCGGTGGCGTGCTGCTGCGGTTCGGCCGGATCGCGGCGATGGGGACGGTGGCCGCGCTGATTCTGGTCGCGGGTGTGTGGGCGTCCTGGGGTACGGCGCAGCACGTGCTGCTGACCAAGGGGCGGGAGCAGGGCACGGTCGCGGTGACGGGGTGTGCGGACGGTTGGTGCGGTGGGCCGTATGAGCCGGCGTCGGCGGGGTCGCGGGCGCGGGAGCGGGTCGTCATCGAGGAGTCGGCCGCCGTGTCGAAGGGGCGGACGTACACGGTGGTGGTGAAGCCGGGGAGCGACGAGGTGGTGCGGTCGGGGCCGGCGGGGGTTGTGCTGCTGACGGCGGCGTTCTTGGTGGTGTGAGGGTTCGTGCTCCGTGCGGAGGGTGTGACGGTGCCCCCGGCTCTGGTGATCTGGAGAGCTCGGGGGCACCGGTGTTTCCTTGCGCGCGGGTGCGCGCGGTTGTGCGCGGCTGGGCGGCTCGCGGTCAGCCTGTGTTGCGCAGGCCTGCTGCGACTCCGTTGACCGTGAGGAGGAGGGCTCGGGCGAGGAGGGGGTCGGGGTCGGTGCCGGCTTCGGCTGCTTCGCGCTGGCGGCCGAGGAGGGCGACCTGGAGGTAGGAGATGGGGTCGAGGTAGGCGTCGCGGATGGTGAAGGTCTGCTTGAGGACGGGGTCGGCGTCGAGGAGTTCCGCTTCGCCGGTGACGCGCAGGACCTCGGCGACGGTGAGTTCGTGTTCGGTCTTGATGGCGTCGAAGACGTGCTTGAGTTCGTCGGGGACGAGGGTGTCGACGTAGTGCTGGGCGATGCGCAGGTCGGTCTTGGCGAGGGTCATCTCGACGTTGGAGATGAAGTTGCGGAAGAAGTGCCACTGCTGGTGCATCTCGTCGAGGACGGTGTCGAGGCCGGCTTCGCGCAGGGCCTTGAGGCCGGAGCCGACGCCGTACCAGCCGGGGACGATCTGCCGGGACTGGGTCCAGCCGAACACCCAGGGGATGGCGCGCAGTCCGTCGAGGGAGACGCCGGAGCCGGGGCGGCGGGAGGGCCGTGAGCCCAGGTGGAGGTCGGCGAGCTGGTCGACGGGTGTGGAGGCCAGGAAGTAGGTCGGCAGGTCGGGGTCTTCGACGAGCTTGCGGTAGGCGGTGTGGGCGGCGTCGGAGACGACGTCCATGGCGGCGTCCCAGCGGGCGAGGGCCTCGTCGGACTGGCGGGGTGCGGTGTGCAGGGCGGAGGCCTGGAGGGTGGCGGCGACGGTCAGTTCCAGGTTTTCCCGGGCGAGGGCGGGGATGAGGTACTTGTCGGAGATGACCTCGCCCTGTTCGGTGACCTTGATCTCGCCTTCGAGGGTGCCCCAGGGCTGGGCGAGGATGGCGTCGTGGGTGGGGCCGCCGCCGCGGCCGACGGTGCCGCCGCGGCCGTGGAAGAGGCGCAGGCGTACGCCGTAGCGGTGGGCGACGTCGCGCAGGCGGCGCTGGGCGCGGTGGATTTCCCACTGGCTGGTGGTGATGCCGCCGAACTTGGAGGAGTCGGAGTAGCCGAGCATGACCTCCTGGACGTCGCCGCGCAGGGCGACCAGGCGCCGGTAGGAGGGGTCGGCGAGGAGGTCTTCGAGGATGGTGTCGGCGGCCTTCAGCTCGTCCGTCGTCTCCAGGAGCGGCACGATGCCGATCTTCGCCCAGCCGGCGTGGAGGTCGATGAGTCCGGCCTCGCGGGCGAGTACCGCCGCGGCGAAGACGTCGTCGGCGCCCTGGCACATGGAGATGATGTAGGACTCGATGACCTCGGGGCCGAAGACTTCGAGGGCGCGGCGGACGGTCTGGAAGACGCCGAGGGTCTTCTCGCCGGGGGCGTCGACGGGGGCGGGGGTGGGTGCGAGGGGCCGGCGGGAGCGGAGTTCCTTGGCGAGGAGCTTGGTGCGGTACTCGCGGGGCATGTCGGCGTAGCGCCAGGATTCCTCGCCGAGCCGGTCGAAGAGCTGGCCGAGGGCGTGGTGGTGGGCGTCGGCGTGTTCGCGGACGTCCATGGTGGCGAGCTGGAGGCCGAAGGCGGCGAGGGTGCGGATGGTGCGGGCGAGGCGGCCGTCGGCGAAGAGGCCGCCGCGGTGTTCGCGCAGGGAGGTCTGGACGATGCGCAGGTCGTCGATGAGTTCGGCGGTGCCGAGGTAGTCGCGGCCGGCTTCGTGGGCGGTGCTGCGGGCGAGGCGCTGCTTGGTGTTCTCGAGCTTCTGCCGGATGCAGGTGGCCTTGAGCCGGTAGGGCTCCTCGGCGTTGAGGCGCTTGTAGCGGGGGCTGATCTCGGGGAGGTTGTCGAGGTCGGCCTGGAGGGAGGTGAGGAGTTCCTCGGTGGCGCCGGCGTAGCGGATGGAGTTGGAGAGGAAGCCGCGGAGTTCGTCGATCATCTCCAGGGCGTCGTTGATGCCGTGTTCGTGCTGGAGGATGAGGACGTCCCAGGTGACCTGGGGGGTGACGTTGGGGTTGCCGTCGCGGTCGCCGCCGATCCAGGTGCCGAAGGTGAGGGGGCGGGTGTCGTCGGGGAGGTCGACGCCGGCGCGCTGGAGTTCCGCCGTGAGGTCTTCGAGGACGTCGCCGACGGCGCCGAGGTGCAGCTCGTCGAGGTAGTAGATGGCGTTGCGGGCCTCGTCGGCGGGTTCGGGGCGGACGACGCGGAGTTCGTCGGTCTGCCAGACGAGGTCGATGTTCTCGGCGAGGCGGGTGTCGAGGCGGCGGCGGTCGGACTCGTTGACGGGGGTGTCGAGGAGGGCGGCGATGCGGCGCAGCTTGTTGAGGACGGAGCGGCGGGCGGCCTCGGTGGGGTGTGCGGTGAAGACGGGGCGGACGTTGAGGTTGCGGACCGTTTCGCGCAGGTGGTCGGGGTCGGCGTCCTTGAGGCGGTCGGCGGTGCGGGCGAGCAGTCCGCCTTCGGCGGCGCGCTTGGCGCCGAGTTCGCGGCCGCGGTGGACCTGTTCGGTGACGTTGGCGAGGTGGAAGTAGGTGGAGAAGGCCCGGACCAGCTTGGCGGCGGTCTCGAGTTCGGTGCCGCGGAGCAGTTCGGCCGCGGCTTCGCCGTCCTCGCGGGTGAGTCGGCGTACCTTTTCGACGAGTTCCAGCAGCTCGGGGCCCTCCTGGCGGACGAGGGTCTCTCCGAGGAGGTCACCCAGCCGGCGGATGTCGGCTCGCAGTTCGCTGCTGGTGGTCGTGGTGGTCTGGTCGTCGGCACTGCTCACAGGTGCGGCTCCTTGCAGTGTTGAAGCTCGTCCGGGAGGGAACCCGGACGGCCGTCTCGCGCGGCGGGCGCCGCTTACGGGGCCGGACGTCCGGGAAGTATTCAGAGCGGACCGCGCTGTCCGACCGGGTTCCAGGATAGGTGTCGGTCAGGACGCGCAGGCTCTGGGGCTCTTGCCGGGCGACCACGCACTGCCATACTTACGTCGCCGTAGGTTACGGAACCGTAGGAAACTGTGCACGGTTCCCCGGGCCCGGCACCGACACCACACCCTCGACCCCACAGGGGACGCGCATGACCACGAGTTCCGATGTGATTCCTGACGCCTCGCAGCCGCCCGGCCCTCCCGCCGCCCCGTCCGCCACGCTGGGTGGCGAGCAGAAGCGGTCACTCGAGCAGATCACCCTGCTGCTGTTCATCACCGTTCCGTTCCTGGCGCTGGTGGCGGCGGTGCCGCTGGCGTGGGGGTGGGGGGTGAGCTGGCTGGACCTGGGGCTGCTGGTCTTCTTCTACTTCCTGGGCTGTCACGGCATCACCATCGGCTTCCACCGTCATTTCACCCACGGTTCGTTCAAGGCGAAGCGGCCGTTGAAGATCGCGTTGGCGATCGCGGGGTCGATGGCGGTGGAGGGGCCGCTGGTGCGCTGGGTGGCCGATCACCGCAAGCATCACAAGTTCTCCGACGACGAGGGCGATCCGCATTCGCCGTGGCGGTACGGCGAGACGGTGCCGGCGCTGATCAAGGGCCTGTGGTGGGCACACATCGCATGGATGTTCGACGAGGAGCAGACGCCGCAGGACAAGTACGCACCGGATCTGATCAAGGACCCGGCGCTGCGTGCGGTCTCCCGCCAGTTCGTGCTGTGGACGGCGGTGTCCCTGGCGCTGCCCGCGCTGATCGGCGGTCTGGTCACGATGTCCTGGTGGGGGGCGTTCACCGGGTTCTTCTGGGGTTCACTCGTCCGGGTGGCCTTGCTGCACCACGTGACGTGGTCGATCAACTCGATCTGCCACGCGGTGGGCAAGCGTCCTTTCAAGTCCCGGGACCGTTCGGGCAACGTGTGGTGGCTGGCGGTCCTGTCCTGCGGTGAGTCCTGGCACAACCTGCACCATGCCGACCCCACGTCGGCGCGGCACGGGGTGATGCGGGGGCAGCTGGACTCGTCGGCCCGGCTGATCCGCTGGTTCGAGCAGTTCGGGTGGGCGTACGACGTGCGCTGGCCGTCACGCTCGCGTATCGATTCGCGCCGCAGGGCGGATCAGGACGGCGCCCGCCGCCGGAAGGAGACGGCGAAGGCGGCATGATTGACGCCGTGGCGACCGACTCCAGCAGCACCCCAAGCAACGAGAAGCCGCGGCGAGCGCGTCGCACCCGGATGACCGGTGCGGAGCGCCGCCAGCAGCTGCTGGAGATCGGCCGCACCCTCTTCGCGGCGAAGGGTTTCGAGGGCACGTCGGTGGAGGAGATCGCGGCGAAGGCCGGGGTCTCCAAGCCGGTGGTGTACGAGCACTTCGGCGGCAAGGAGGGGCTGTACGCGGTGGTCGTGGACCGCGAGATGCGGCGGCTGCTCGACATGGTGACCGGCTCGCTGACCGCCGGGCATCCGCGGGAGCTGTGCGAGCAGGCGGCGTTCGCGCTCCTGGACTACATCGAGGAGTACACGGACGGTTTCCGCATCCTGGTCCGCGACTCCCCCATCCCGCAGTCGACGGGGTCCTTCGCCTCCCTCATCTCGGACATCGCCACCCAGGTGGAGGACATCCTGGGCCGCGAGTTCAAGAGCCGCGGCTTCGACGCCAAGCTGGCCCCGCTGTACGCGCAGGCGCTGGTGGGGATGGTGGCGCTGACCGGCCAGTGGTGGCTGGACGTGCGCCGCCCGAAGAAGGCGGAGGTGGCGGCGCACCTGGTGAACCTGGCGTGGCACGGCCTGGACGGCCTGGAGCCGAAGCCGCGGCTGATAGGGCACCGGAAGAACTGATCACCGGCGGGCACCCGTCACCCGGGGCCGCGGCGGTCGGCCGGCTCCAGGAACTCCAGACGGTTGCCGACCGGGTCGGCGCAGTAGAAGCGACGGTGGCCGGGCAGGGTGTCGTCCCAGGTGACGGGCGTGCCGCGGGCCTCCAGACGGGCTGCGAAGGCGTCGATCCCGGTGACGCGCAGGCCGGGGTGGGCCTTGCGGGCGGGCCGGAAGCCGGTCGGCTCGACACCCAGGTGGAGCTCGGCGGCGTCGGCCCGGAACCAGCAGCCGCCACGGGCGGCGAGCGCGGGCGGCTTGGGCAACTCGCGCATGCCGAGGACACCGCCGTAGAAGGCGCGCAGCCGGCCCTCGGCGCCGGGCGGTGCGGCGAGCTGCACGTGGTCGAGGCCGGCGATCACCGCTCCCCCGCCGCCTGGTCTGCCGCCCGGCCGGTTGTCCCGTCTCCTCCCGCTGCCGCTCCTCCGGGTTTCCGGGCGACGGCGAAGACACGGCGGAAGGGGAAGGGGGTGCCGTGGGGTTCGGCGGGGTAGGCGGCGCGCAGGACGGCCCGGTACTCCTCGACGAACGCGTCGCGGGCGGCCGGGTCGTCGTCGAGGGCGTCCAGTACGGGCCGCAGTCCCGTGCCCTTCACCCAGTCCAGGACGGCGTCCTCGCCGGGCAGCAGGTGGACGTACGTCGTCTCCCACACGTCGGCGGTGCAGCCGGCGGCGGTCAGGTGGGCGAGGTAGCCCCGGGGCGTGAGGACGGCGTCGTCGTGGCGCAGGACGCCGTCGAGCCGGTGCCGCCAGCGCCGGGAGTCGGCGAGTTCGCGCATCAGGCGGTGGCTGGGGGCGTCGAAGTTGCCGGGAACCTGGAGGGCGAGGGTGCCGCCGGGGGCGAGGCGGTCGATCCAGTCGGGGAAGCGGTCGGCGTGGCCGGGGACCCACTGGAGGGTGGCGTTGCTGACGAGGAGGTCGAGCGGTTCGCCGGGGGTCCAGGTGCGGGCGTCGGCCGGGACGAAGTCGAGGTGGCCGCCGCCGGAGGTGGGGCCGGCGTACCGGCGGGCGCGTTCGAGCATCTGCGGCGAGTTGTCGTAGCCGGTGATGCGGGCGGTGGGCCAGCGGTCGGCGAGCAGGACGGTGGCGTTGCCGGGGCCGCAGCCGAGGTCGGCGATGCGGGGCGGGTCCGCGGGGAGGTCGGGGACGCGGGCGAGGAGGTCGGTGAAGGGGCGGGCACGGTGGCCGGCGTGGCGGAGGTACTGGGC
>NZ_JACBYP010000169.1 GCF_018982965.1 Streptomyces mayonensis
CCCCTCCACCATGGCCTCCCGTGTCACCGTCCTGAGGGGGAGGGGGCGGGACGGGCGCGGAAGCGGGGACTCCCCGGCTCGAATTCATGCGCGGGTCATGTTCGACACCCGTTGTTCAGTTGCTCTGCCGTTCAGTTGCCCAGTTGCCCAGTTGCCCAGTTGCCCAGCTGTTCGGTTGCTCGGCTGTCCGGCCGCGAGCGGCCCGGTGCCGTCGGGGCGCCCGGCGGCGGCCCCGGTCAGCCGACCCGGCCCATGCCCGCCGCGTTCGGCCAGTTCTGCGGGCCCGGCCGGCCCGCCACCGGGACCGACTCCAGGCCGTTGGTGCCCCGTACCTGGGCGGCCGTCAGACCGCCGTGGGCCGGGACGCCGGGCGGGGTGGGGCCGGCGGGCGCCGGATACGCGGGCATCGGGGCGCCTGACGGGACGGCCGGTGCCGCGGCGACCGGCGCCGGGGCGGGCGCGGGGACGGCCGCCGCCGCGGGCACCGGCTGCGGGTACGGCGCCGGCTGGGGGACCGGCACCGGACCCTGGTAGGGCGCCGGCTGGGGGACCGGCGCCGGTTGCGGGACCTGCCGGGCGGCCGCCGGTACCGGCACCGGGCCGACGGTGGCCGCCGCCGCAGCGACGGGCACCGCGGCCGGGAGCGGCGTGCCGGTACCGACGGCGGGAGCGGCGACCGCGGCGGCGGGAGCAGCGGGGGCGGCGGGGAGCCCGGGGACACCGGTCCCGGCGCCCGCACCGGGCCCCGTACCCACCCCGATGGCCGGGCCCGGGTTCTGGGCGGTGACCGCCCGCATGCCCGACCCGTTGGTCTCGCTCATCAGCCGGTCCACCGCCGCCGTGCCCGAGCTGTAGCCGGTCCAGGCACCGCTTCCGGTCCCGCTCCCGGTGGCCGGTTCGGGCACGGCGGCTCCCCTCCCGGACCCGTAGAGCACCTGCTCCATGCCGGACACCAGGCGACGCACGTCGACCTGGGGGCGCACCACGAGACGCAGGAAGCGGCTGGACGAACCGATCTTGTTGCCGCATTCCCGGACCAGGACCCGGTGCTCGGTGAGCATCCGGTCCCTGACGACGGTGCCCTCGGCGCCCACGGGCAGGCGTACGAAGAGGAAGTTGCCCTGGGAGGGGTAGACGGTCAGACCGGGCAGCGAGGCCAGTTGGCCGGACATCTCCAGACGGTCGCGGCGGACCTGGTGCAGACTCTGCGCGTACTCGGCACCGTGGTCGCGCAGCATGAACACGACGTGCTCGGCGAAGGAGTTGAGGTTCCACTTCGGCAGCATGGAGCGCACCCGCCCGGCCAGCGCCGGGTTGGCGACCAGGTAGCCGAAGCGGATGCCGTGCAGGCCGAAGTTCTTGCCGAGGCTGCGCAGCACGACGACGTTGGGGCGCAGCATCGCCTCCTGCACCACGCTGGGTTCCGTCTCCGCGTCGGAGAACTCCAGGAACGACTCGTCGACCACCACCAGGTCCCGGTCGGCCATCGCGTCCATGAACTGCACCAGCGCCTGCTTGTGCTGGTAGCCGCCGTCGGGGTTGTTGGGGTTGCAGACCACCACGGCCCGGGTGCCCCTGGCCCGGATGAACTCGGCGTACTGCGCGAGGTCGAGGGCGAAACCGCCGGACTCCTGGAGCGGGAACATGTCGACCCGCTTGCCGGTCTCCATGGGCTGGTCGGTCCAGCGGCCGAAGGTGGGGACGGGGACGGCGAGGGACTCGCGGACGAGCAGATGGTCGATCCACGTGATCAGCTCGGTCGAGCCGTTGCCCATCGCCACGCACTGCGGCGGCAGTTGGAGCAGCCCGCACAGCTCGGCGGTGATCGTGTCGGCGCTGCTCGGGTAGTACGTGATGATGTCGCGCAGCCGGCCGGCCATCTCGTCGAACATCGCCGGGGTGGGGAAATACGGGTTGCAGGGGATGCAGAAGTCCACCGGTCCGGCGCCCGCCGTCTCGCCGCTCTCCCGCGTCAGCGCCGCCATCGACGGGCTGTGTGCCGCGGTGCTGCGGAACAGCGAGGTGACGTTCCCGGACAAATGGACCTCCGTGGGTGGGCGGCCCGCGCGAGGGGGCACGGGCCGCCGTTACATACGGAGGGGATAAGGGCGCCGTTCAACGCCTGTGAAGAAAGTGTGCCCTGAGAGGTTTCAGCGCCTCACACGCACATCCCGCGCCGCATGCTCACGCCCCGAACGAGTGCACCGTGGACGTCCGGTACGTCTCCCCGGGCCGCAGTACCGTCGACGGGAACGACGGCTGGTTCGGCGAGTCCGGGAAGTGCTGCGTCTCCAGGCACAGGGCGTCGCCCTGGCGGTAGAGGGCGCCGCCGGTGCCGGTCAGGGTGCCGTCGAGGAAGTTGCCCGAGTAGAACTGCAGCCCCGGTTGGTCGGTGGCGATGCGCAGGGTGCGGCCCGAGGCGGGATCGCGCAGGGTGGCGATGTGCTCGGGCCGGTGCGTGACACCCTTGTCCAGGACCCAGTTGTGGTCGAAGCCCTGGGCGGTGACCAGCTGCGGGTGGCCGTCGCGGAGGTCCCGGCCGACCGGCTTGGCCCGGCGGAAGTCGAAGGGCGTGCCGGACACCCGTGCCAGTTCGCCCGTCGGGATCAGGCCCGCGTCGGTGGGCGTGTAGCGGGAGGCGGCGATCGACAGCTCGTGGTCCTCGACCGTGCCGCTGCCCTCGCCGGCCAGGTTCCAGTAGACGTGGCTGGTGAGGTTGACGACGGTGGCCCTGTCGGTCGTCGCCTCGTAGTCGATGTGCCAGTCGCCGCGCCGGGTGAGGGTGTACGTCACCTTCGCCCGCAGTGTGCCCGGGTAGCCCATCTCGCCGTCGACGCTGGTGTAGTGCAGCACCAGGCCGGTGTCGGAACCCTCGGTGAAGGGCTCGACGTCCCACACCCGGTAGTCGAAGCCGAGGGCGCCGCCGTGCAGGGAGTTCTCGCCGTCGTTGACGGAGAGCTGGTACTCCTCGCCGTCCAGGGTGAAGCGGCCCTTGGCGATACGGTTGCCGTACCGCCCGATCAGGGCGCCGAAGTGCGGGCTGCGGGCGACGTAGTCGTCGAGGTTGTCGAAGCCCAGCGAGACGTTGGCCCGGCGGCCCCGGCGGTCCGGGATCTCCAGGGACTGTACGACACCGCCGTACGACAGCACCTTCATGCGTGTGCCGCCGTTCTCCAGCGACCAGCGGTACACCTTCGTGCCGTCGGCCAGCCTGCCGAAGAGTTCCTTCACCGGTTTCCCGCCTCCCGAGGCGTACGCCGTGCCGCCGGCCGCGGTGGCGGTGAGGCCTGCCGCGGCCGCTGACGCCATGACCGTTCGTCTGCTCAGTTCCATGTGCGGCTCCTTGCGCTCCTGTGAGAAGAAGCGGGCCCCGCCGGTCGCCGGCGGGGCCCGAGATGCCTTACGAACCGACCCTGCGCTTGTTCCACACGTCGAACCCGACCGCCGCCAGCAGCACCGCACCCTTGATGACCTGCTGCCAGTCGGTGCCGATGCCGACCAGGTTCATGCCGTTGTTCAGCACGCCGAGCACCAGGCCACCGATGATGGCGCCGAGGACCGTGCCGACGCCGCCGCTCATCGACGCGCCGCCGATGAACGAGGCGGCGATGGCCTCGAGTTCGAAGTTGAGGCCCGCCTTCGGCGAGGCCGCGTTGAAGCGGGCGGCGAAGACCAGACCGGCCAGCGCCGCGAGCATGCCCATGTTCAGGAAGACCAGGAAGGTGACCTTCTTGTCCTTCACGCCCGACAGCTTGGCCGCGGGCAGGTTGCCGCCGATGGCGTAGATGTGGCGGCCGATGATCGCGTTGCGCATCAGGTAGCCGAAGCCGACGACCAGCACGCCGAGGATCAGCAGCACGATCGGCGCGCCCTTGTAGCTGGCCAGCAGCAGCGTGACGACGAGGACGGCGGCGACGAGCGCGACCAGCTTCAGCAGGAACAGCTTGACCGGCGGCACGTCGAGCGAGAACTCCTGCTGCCGCCTGCGGTCGCGGACCTCCTGGTACACCACGAAGGCGATCAGGGCGAAGCCGAGGAGCAGCGTGAGATTGTGGTAGTTGGTGTTCGGGCCGACCTCGGGCAGGAAGCCGTTGGCGATCTTCTGCAGGTCCTTCGGGAACGGGCCGAGGGTCTGGCCCTTGAGGAAGATCTCCGTCAGGCCGCGGAAGAGCAGCATGCCCGCGAGGGTCACGATGAACGAGGGTATGCCCAGATAGGCGATGAAGAAGCCCTGTACGGAGCCGGCGACGGCGCCGATGGCCAGGCACAGGATCACCGCCACCGGCCACGGCAGGTCGTTGTCGACCATCAGGACCGCGGCCGTCGCGCCGATGAACGCGGTCAGTGAGCCCACCGACAGGTCGATGTGGCCCGCGATGATGACCAGCATCATGCCGATCGCGAGGATCAGGATGTAGCTGTTCTGCAGCACCAGGTTGGAGACGTTGCGCGGCAGCAGCAGGTCGCCGTCCGACCAGACGGCGAACAGCACCACGATCAGGCCGAGCGCGATCAGCATGCCGTACTGCCGCATGTTGCGGCGCAGGCCGTCGAGCATCAGGTGCAGCAGGCCGCCGCCGGAGCCCGCACCGTCTCTGCCGGGCGGCGCGGGGGCCGGTGTCTTGGCGGTCACGTCCGTGCTCATCGGCTTACCTCTTTGTCCTTCTTGTCCTTCGTCATCCGACGCATCAGCGCTTCCTGCGAGGCCTCGGCGCGCGAGAACTCACCCGTCAGCCGCCCCGCGGCCATCGTGTAGATGCGGTCGCACATGCCGAGCAGCTCCGGCAGCTCGGAGGAGATGAAGACGACCGCCTTGCCCTCGGCCGCCAGCCGGTCGATGACCGTGTAGATCTCGTACTTGGCGCCCACGTCGATGCCGCGCGTGGGCTCGTCCAGGATCAGCACCTCGGGACCCGCGAAGATCCACTTGCTGAGGACGACCTTCTGCTGGTTGCCGCCGGACAGCTTGCCGACCGGCTCGAAGACGGTCGGCGCCTTGATGTTCATGGACGTGCGGTAGTCCTCGGCGACCTGCCGCTCGCCGTGCTCGTCGACCACACCCCGCTTGGAGACCTTGCCGAGCGCGGTCAGCGAGATGTTCCGGTTGATGGTGTCGATGAGGTTGAGGCCGTAGTGCTTGCGGTCCTCGGTGACGTACGCGATGCCGTGCCCGACCGCCTCGGGGACGGTCTTCGTACGGATCTCGGTGCCGTCCCTGAGGACCGTGCCCGCGGCGTGGCGGCCGTAGGTGCGGCCGAAGACGCTCATCGCCAGCTCGGTGCGGCCGGCGCCCATCAGCCCGGCGATCCCGACGATCTCGCCGCGCCGCACCTCGATGGAGACGTCGTCGACGACCTTGCGCTGCTGGTCGATGGGGTGGTGCACGGTCCAGTTGCGGATCTCCAGGGCCGGGGCCACCCCTTCCTCGGGCTGGTGCGGCGTCCGGTCCGGGAAACGGTTCTCCAGGTCGCGGCCGACCATCCCGGAGATGATCCGGTCCTCGCTCGTCTCCGCGGCCTTCACGTCGAGCGTCTCGATGGAGCGCCCGTCGCGCAGGATCGTGACCGAGTCGGCGACCCGGCGGATCTCGTTCAGCTTGTGCGAGATGATGATCGAGGTCATGCCCTGCTCCTTCAACTGAAGGATCAGGTCGAGGAGTTTGCCGCTGTCCTCGTCGTTGAGCGCCGCCGTCGGCTCGTCGAGGATGAGCAGCTTCACCTTCTTGGAGAGCGCCTTGGCGATCTCCACCAGCTGCTGCTTGCCCACGCCGATGTCGGCGACGCGGGTCTCGGGGTGCTCGTCGAGACCGACCCGGCGCAGCAGCTCCGCGGCGTGCCTGAGGGTGTCCCTCCAGTTGATCAGTCCGCGCTTGGCGTGCTCGTTGCCGAGGAAGATGTTCTCCGCGATCGACAGGTACGGCACCAGCGCCAGTTCCTGGTGGATGATCACGATGCCGTGCTGCTCGCTGGCCCGGATGTCCTTGAACCGGCAGGTCTCGCCTTCAAAGAGGATGTCCCCCTCGTAGCTGCCGTGCGGGTGGACTCCGGAGAGCACCTTCATCAGGGTCGACTTGCCGGCGCCGTTCTCCCCGCAGATGGCGTGGACCTCGCCCTGGCGAACGGTCAGCGTGACGTCCGACAGCGCTTTGACACCGGGAAAGGTCTTGACGATCGAGCGCATTTCCAGGACGGGTCCCGCCATGGTCGTGCCTTCCAATCCTTGAGGGGCCCGGTTACTTGAGGTCGTTCTCGGAGTAGGTGCCGTCCTCTATGAGCGTGGTGTAGTTGGACTTGTCGACGCTGACCGGCTGCAGCAGGTAGGCGGGGACGACCTTGGTGCCGTTGTTGTACGACTTGGTGTCGTTGATCTCGGGCTTCTTGTCGTTCAGGGCCGCTTCGACCATGTTCGAGGCGACCTTGGCGAGCTTGCGCAGGTCCTTGTAGACGGTCTGGGTCTGCTCACCCGCGATGATCGACTTCACGGAGGCCAGCTCCGCGTCCTGCCCGGTGACGATCGGCATGGGCTTGCTGGCCGAGCCGTAGCCGTCCGACTTCAGGGACGACAGGATGCCGATGGAGATGCCGTCGTACGGCGAGAGCACCGCGTCCACCTTGGCGCTGCGGTAGCTGGAGGTGAGCAGGTCGTCCATGCGCTTCTGCGCGGTGCCGCCGTCCCAGCGCAGGGTGGTGACCTGGTTCAGGGCGGTCTGCTTGGAGCGGACGACCAGCTGGCCCTTGTCCATGTAGGGCTTGAGGACGCTCATCGCGCCGTTGAAGAAGTACCGGGTGTTGTTGTCGTCGTTGGACCCGGCGAACAGCTCGATGTTGAAGGGGCCCTTCTTGCCGTCCTTCAGACCGAGCTTCTCGGCGATGTAGCCGCCCTGCAGTTCGCCGACCTTCTGGTTGTCGAACGAGGCGTAGTAGTCGACGTTCTCGGTGCCCAGGATCAGCCGGTCGTAGGAGATGACCGGGATGTCGGCGTCCTTGGCCTGCTGCATGACGTTGTTCAGCGACTTGTTGTCGATCGCGGCCACGATCAGCGCGTCCACGCCCTGCGTGATCATGTTCTCGATCTGCGAGACCTGCTGGTCCGGGTCGTCCTCACCGTAGACGAGCTTGGTCTCGTACCCCTTGCCCTTCAACTCCTTGACGACGTTGGCGCCGTCGGCGATCCAGCGCTCGGAGGACTTGGTCGGCATCGCGACGCCGATGGTGGCGCCGTCACTGCCTCCCTTGTCGTCGTCGCTGCCGCCCTCGCTGTTCTGGCCGCAGGCGGTCAGGGCGAGGGCGAGCGAGGCGGCGGTGGCTGTGGCGGCAAGTGCGGCTCTGCGGTTGCGCATGGTCATCATCCTTGATGTGGGTCAGGTTTCGGTCCGGTGGTGCCGGCTTCGCTGGGAGCGCTGGGGGTGGATCGACCGAGAGGCAGGTGTGTGGGATTGTGCGCGGTCGTGTCGTCTTTTGAGAAGGGAGTTTCCGGAACGTTATGACGAGATCTCGAACCGGTTGAGCGCCCCCGGAAGCCGGGTGCCGAGCGGGGCCATCTCCCCGTCCGCGCCGTGCCGGGCGAGCAGGTCGAGCGCGAGCCGTCCGCGCCGCACCCGCTCCTTGGCGGTGGCGAGGGTGAGTTCGCGCAGGTGGTGGCCGTACGGGTAGATCCCGGGAGCCTTGGAGAGACCGAACTTCAGGTACAACGGGGCGCCACGCCGGACGAGTTCGGCGACCTCGTACATCCGCACGTAGCCGCCGAGGTCGTCCGGAGCCTCGATGTACATGTCCATCGGCGCGGCCGAAACCCGACGTATTTCGGTCAGGTGGGCGAGCGTCAGGTCGCTGGGAACGTTGATGGAGTCCGCACCGAGCCGCTCGTACACCGCGTACGACGCCGGATTGACCGGCCCGACGAGCGCCGAGAGCTTCAGCGTGGTGTCGGAAGGGAGCAGGCCGGCCGTCCGTGCCCGGTGCAGCGTCCACAGCACGCCCTCGTCGGCGACGAGCAGGCACTTGACGCCCAACTCCGTTGCCCGCACCGCGTCTTCGACACACCCGGCGACCGCGTCGTGGCCGCGGGCACGCAGGCCCCCGCCGCCCGAGTCGGTGCGGGTGGAGCCGCCGATGTCCCAGGTGCCGCGCGGACCCGTGAACAGGCAGAGCTCGATGTCCCGTTCGGCGGTGGCCTCGACCATCTCGGTGATCTCGGCGTCGGTCAGCATCCACACGCCGCTGCCCTGACTGATCCGGTGCACCGGCACGTCAAGGCGCGAGGACTCCTTCAGCACCACCCCCAGCGCCTCGGGCCCCTCGCAGGAGGGGATCTCGGTGCGCCAGCGGCCGCCGCCCGGGAAGGAGTGCGGCGAGGCGTCGGCGGGGTCGAGGGCGGGCGCGGGCAGGCCGAGGGCGGTGAGCGCCTGCTCACCGGGCCTGCGTGCGGCGGCCGTGGCGGAAGCGTCGGTCACTGGCTGTCCTTAGTGTTCGAAGTGCCGTACAGGGTTCGCGGCTTGGTGCGTACGCGGTTCTCCGGCGGTACGCGGCGTTGGGGGTACGGGGGCTCTGGGGGTGCGCTGGTGTACGGAGCTGCTCTGGGCGGGCGTGCGCTGTCTCGGTTCGGTCCGGCGGTGTGCGGGTCCGGAGCTGCATGGCGCCGACCGGAAGGCGCGCCGCCCGGGAGGCACGTCGGCCGGATGGCGCACCGTCCGGCGGGTGTACGCCGGTACGGCGACGAGGTCGGGCCGCCCCCCCCGTACCGGCGTACGGCTCAGGGCACGGTGTCGGGACGCAGCAGCACCTTGCCCACCTTGGGGTCGCCGGAGCCCACCAGCTCGATGGCCTCCTCGAACCCGCCCAGCGGCAGTTCGTGCGTCACCAGTGGCCGCGGATCCAGCAGACCGGCCGCGAAGACCCGCACCGTGTGCGCCCAGGCGTCCGGCGGCGCCCCGAAGACGGTGTGCACCTCCAGCTGCCGTACGACCAGGTCGGTCGGGTCGAGCCCGTCGGCGCCCGCGGCCGGGATCCCGGTCAGCACCAGCCGCCCGCCCCGGCGCAGCAGCGCGGCCGCGGTGCGGGCGGCGTCCGCGGAACCGGCGGTCTCGATGACGACGTCGAAGTCGTCCGGGAGCAGCTGGTCCTTGGTCCGGAAGTCGCTCGCCCCGTACCGCCGGGACAGCGCCTCCCGGTCGCCGCGGGTGCCGACGACCAGCAACTCGGCCGGGGACGCGGCGCGCAGGAACTGCACCGCGAACATACCGAGCGTTCCGGTGCCGACGACGGCGACCCGTTCACCGGGCCGGGCGTTGGCCTTCAGCGCGGCGGCGGCGATGCACGCCGCGGGCTCCAGCAGGGCGGCCGCGGTCAGGTCGGCGTCGTCGGGCAGCGCGTGCAGCAGCCGGGCGGGCAGGGTCAACGTCGGGGCCATGGCGCCCGGCTGGGTGAAGCCGGTCTCCTCGTACCCCGCCGTGCACAGCGTCGTCTCGCCCGCGTGACAGCGGTCGCAGACCTGGCAGTTGCGGAACCCCTCACCCACGACCTTCCGGCCGACGAGCGAGGCGGGCACCCCCGCGCCGGCCCGCTCCACGGTCCCGGACCACTCATGACCGGGCGTCAGCGGATAACGCACGTACCCCTCGGGCCGGTTGCCCTGCCAGACCTCGCGGTCGCTGCCGCAGATTCCGGCGGCGTGCACCCGCACCAGCGCCTCGCCGGGCCCGGGTTCGCGCACCGCGTGCTCCACGAGCCGGTGCACCCCGGGCGCCTCGACGACGACGGCGCCGCTCGTCCCCGTCACTGGTCGGTCCCCTTGGGCTTGCGCTGCTCCCAGCCCTCGGCCCACAGATCGAACCGGGCCTGCTGCTGCGGGAACTCGGCCGCCGCGTCGGTGTCCAGCTCGACCCCGAGACCGGGCGCGTCGGACAGGTGGAAGCACCCGTCCTCGGGGTCCACCACCGGCGCACCCTTGACCACCTTCTTGATCTCCGCGTCCGCGAAGTCATTGAAGTGCTCAAGAATCTTGAAGTTGGGCGAGGTGAACCCGATCGCGAGCGAGGCGGCGGTCAGCACGGGCCCGCCCACGTTGTGCGGGGCCACGAGGGTGTAGTGCGTCTCGGCGGTGGCGGCCAGCTTCCGGGTCTCCCAGATCCCGCCGATGTGGCCGACGTCGGGCTGGATGATGTCCACGGACTGGTCCTCGAACAGCTCCCGGAACTCGATCCGGTCATGGATCCGCTCACCCGTCGCGACCGGCACCTCCACCTTCTCGGCCACCTTCCGCAGCGCCTTGAGGTTCTCCGGCGGCACCGGCTCCTCCAGCCAGGCAGGCTTGAACGGCGCCAGTTCGCGGGTGAGGCGGACGGCGGTGGCGGGGGAGAAGCGCCCGTGCATCTCCAGCATCAGCTCGGCCTCGGGACCGATGGCGTCCCGCACGGCCTCGATCAGCGACACGGCGTACAGGGTCTGCTCGTGGTCCAGCTCGAAGTGCCCGGTGCCGAACGGGTCGATCTTCAACGCCCGGTACCCGCGCTCCACGACCCCCTGCGCGGCCTTGTGATACGCCTCCGGCGTCCGCTCGGTCGTGTACCACCCGTTGGCGTACGCCTTCACCTTGTCGGTGACCCTGCCGCCCAGCAGCTGCCACACCGGGACGCCGAGGGCCTTGCCCTTGATGTCCCAGCAGGCCATCTCGACGACGGCGATGCCGGACATCACGATCTCGCCGGCCCGGCCGTAGTCGCCGTACTTCATACGCCGGACCAGGTCCTCGACGGCGAACGGGTCGGAACCGAGGACGTGGTTGGCCTCGGCCTCCTTCAAGTAGCCGAGCAGAGCGTCGGTGTGGCCCAGCATCCGGGTCTCGCCGACACCGGTGATGCCCTCGTCGGTGTGCACCTGGACGTATGTCAGGTTGCGCCACGGCGTCCCGACCACGTGTGTGCTGATTCCGGTGATGCGCACGGCGGCTGCCCCTCGCTTTGTTCGATATTTCGGCACGCGTTCGAAATGCTGGCGTGACAGTAAGGATGGCGCGGTCGGAGTGTCAATGGGTCGGACAGGTAACGGTTTCGACAGTTTCACCGGCCGGGCGGAACGACTTCGACCGCTTCCCTACACAACTTTCACAGCCGCCTCTAGGAACGCAGTGGCCCCGGAACTTAACCTGCCCGCGTCATGGACTACTGCCACCCGTGCCGACGGCACCTCAACGGCGCCCTCGCCTGCCCGGGCTGCGGCACACCCGCCGCCGGACCCCCGTCGCCGGAGGCTCCCTCGGCGGCGGGTGAGGATGCGGCTCGAAGGCCGTCCGACGACGAATCCCCCGAGGACGACACCTCGCCCGGCGCCCGGGCCAGCCGCCGCGACCGCAAGGCCGCCGCACACCGCCGGCGCCGCCGCCGGACCCTGCTCATCACTGCCGGCTTCGTCCTGGCGGCCGGCGGCCTGAGCCTCGCGGAACTCGGCATGGACGCCCCCGGCCCCCCGGCGAAGCCCGCGAGCGCAGGGGACGAGACGGCCGACGGCGACGCGACACGCAAGGCGGGGGAGGCGTCGGCGGTCCCGGCAGGCGAGACGTCGGGAGCCCCCACGCCCTCACTCTCGGCGTCCCCGGACGCCTCGTCCTCACCCTCCGGCTCGGCGTCCGGGTCGGCGTCGGACTCACTGGACACGGAGAATCCGGACCCGGCCGACCGGTCCGACGCCCCCGGTGCCTCTGGCCCCGGGCACTCCTCGGACGACACCCCGGACACCTCGGACCCGGCCCCTTCCTCCCCCGATCCCGACCCCGACGACGACCCGCCGCCGTCCACCAGCCCCACCTCACCGGAGTCCCCGGACCCGACACCGACGGAGACGTGCGACCGCTTCCTGTGGTGGTGCACGTAAGCGCGGAGCGTGCGGTGCGCGCCCCTGCCGGGAGGCCGACGCATCCCCGAACGACTTCAGCCCCGCGGCAGGAAGCGCGCGATCTCGGCCGCCACGGCCTCGGGGACGACCGACGGCGCGAAGTGCATCTGGAGGGTGAGAAACGCATGGACGAAGTCCCCTAACGGTGGGCCCCGATGGGCGCAACCGTCGGCTGCGAGGAGGGCCTCATGAGTGTGAACGGCTGGGTCAGCACGTCTTTGCCGTATCTCACGCCGCAGGCGGAGGGGCGCGGTGACGCCTGGGGCGCCGAGGCCAAGGCGCAAGGTCGCCGGGGAACCCAGCGCATCCTGCATGCGGGCGAGGAGCCCGCACCCGCCGAGGTCGCGGAACTGCTCCGCATCCCCGAAGGGGGTCCGGTCGTCGTACGCCGGCGCCTGATCCTCCTCGACGAGCGCCCGAACGAACTGACCGACACCTACTACCCGTCGTCCATCGCCCAGGGCACCACCCTGGCGCGCACCGCCAAGATCCGCGGCGGGGCCGTCACTTTGCTGGCCGAACTCGGTCACGTCGGCGTCCTGGTGAGCGAGGACGTGACCGCCGCGATGCCGGCCGAGGAGGAGAGCCGGACCTTGGAGACCACCCCGGACGAGCCGGTCCTGCGGCTCACCCGGCTGACGCTCGACCGCGACGACCGCCCGATCCAGGTGGACCGTATGGTGATGCCTGCCCTGCGGCAGAGGCTGCGCTACCGGGACTATTCGCAGTGCACCGGGCTTCAGCCCGGTGGTGAAGCGAATCTGAGGGCTGCTCTGACCTCGGCTGTGTGCACGGATCCGCACTGTTCACCTCAGCCCAGGTCAGAGCGGCCGGTTCTGCTGCTCGATGTACTGCTTCA
>NZ_JACBYP010000016.1 GCF_018982965.1 Streptomyces mayonensis
GCCGGCTTCCACTTCTGGTGGCCGAAGTTCACCGGCAAGCTCCTCGACGAGCGCCTGGGCAAGATCACCTTCTGGACCCTGTTCGTCGGCTTCCACGGCACGTTCCTGGTCCAGCACTGGCTGGGCGCCGAGGGCATGCCGCGCCGGTACGCCGACTACCTGGCGGCCGACGGCTTCACCGCCCTGAACACGATCTCGACGATCAGCTCGTTCCTGCTCGGCATGTCGATGCTGCCGTTCTTCTACAACATCTGGAAGACGGCCAAGTACGGCAAGCCGGTCGAGGTCGACGACCCCTGGGGCTACGGCCGTTCGCTGGAGTGGGCGACCTCCTGCCCGCCGCCGCGGCACAACTTCCTCACGCTGCCGCGCATCCGCAGTGAATCCCCCGCCTTCGACCTGCATCACCCCGAGATCTCCGCGATCGACCAGCTGGAGAACGTCGGCCACGGTGAGAAGGCCCTCGCCGGCGGCAAGGAGGCCGGGAAGTGAAGATCCAGGGCAAGCTCTTCATCTGGTTGAGCGTCTTCATCCTGGCCGTCGCGATCGTCTACGGCTACTGGTCCAAGGAGCCGGCCGGCACCACGGCGCTCTTCCTGGCCTTCGGCCTGGCCATCATGATCGGCTTCTACCTGGCCTTCACGGCCGCGCGGGTGGACGCCGGGGCCCAGGACAACAAGGAGGCGGACGTCGCGGACGATGCCGGCGAGGTCGGGTTCTTCAGCCCGCACAGCTGGCAGCCGCTGGCGCTCGGCATCGGCGGCGCGCTCGCCTTCCTGGGCATCGCGGTCGGCTGGTGGCTCATGTACTTCTCGGCACCGATCCTCCTGGTCGGCCTGTTCGGCTGGGTCTTCGAGTACTACCGCGGTGAGAACCGCACCCAGTAGCACGCGCCGGACGCCAAGGGGCCCGGACACTCCGTCAGGAGCGTCCGGGCCCCTTCGTCCGCCGTACAACCTGTCACTCGTCCGGGTTACCCGCCGTGCCGTCGTTGACGTGGCTCCCTAGCGTGAGGTCATGAGCGACACGGTTCACTTCCAGGCGCGGGGGCGTACGGTCGTCGGCTGCACCCTGCTGGTGATGGCCCTCGGCGCGGGCGTCACCGCCTGCAGCAGCGACGACGACCCGCTGTCCGCCACGCCCTACGACGCGGCCGGCCAGATCTCCTTCAACGGCCCGGGGGACGCCGGGAAGAAGGCCGACCCGGACAAACCCCTGGAGGTCGTCGCCGAGGGCGCCGACGGGCGGATCACGGACGTCACGGCCATGGACGCGTCCGGCCGCTACGTCGCCGGCGAACTGTCCGCCGACGGCGCCCGCTGGCACAGCACCTCGCCCCTGGCCGCCGACGCCAGCTACACGGTGCGGGTCAGCACCGAGGACGGCGACGGGGCTCCCGGCCGCAAGGTGCTCACCTTCGACACGGGCAAGCCGGGCGCAAAGAAGACCCTGGACGTCACCTTCGGGCCCAAGGCGGGCGCGTACGGCGTCGGACAGCCCGTCACCGCGGAACTGAGCCAGCCGGTCCGGGACAAGGCCCAGCGGGCCATAGTGGAGCGCGCCCTGAAGGTCGAGTCCACGCCCGCCGTGGAGGGCGCCTGGCACTGGGTGGACGACAAGAAGCTGCACTACCGCCCCAAGGAGTACTGGCCCGCCCACGCCACCGTGCAGGTCCGCAGCACGCTCGAGGGCATCAAGGTCGGCGACCGGATGTGGGGCGGCAAGGCCAAGCCCCTGAAGCTCACGACCGACGACCGCGTCGTGGCCCTCACCGACGCCGCCGCGCACACCCTCACGGTCTATCAGGACGGCGAGGAGATCAGGCAGATCCCGGTCACCACCGGCAAGCCCGGCTTCGAGACCCGGGACGGCGTCAAGGTCGTGCTCGGCAAGGAGTCCTTCGTCCGCATGCGCAGCAGCACCGTCGGCATCGCCGAGGGCTCCTCGGAGTCCTACGACCTGCCCGTGTACTGGGCCACCCGGGTGACCTGGAGCGGAGAATACGTGCACGCCGCCCCCTGGTCCGTCGGCTCCCAGGGCATCGCCAACGTCAGCCACGGCTGCGTCGGCATGAGCACCGCCGACGCCGAGTGGTTCTTCAACGCCGTCCAGGAGGGCGACCTCGTCGAGGTCGTCAACTCCGGCGGCGACACGATGGAACCCTTCGGCAACGGCTTCGGCGACTGGAACCTGGACTGGGCGAAGTGGCGCACCGGCAGCGCCCTGACGGGCGGCACGGGCGGCACGGCGAACAACCAGGAGACGGCAAGGCTGCGACCGACGGCGGTCTGACGACGCCCGAGAGGCGCGGGGCCGTACCGGTGCGCGGCTCGCCGGGCGGGCGCGCACGGCCACGACGGTACGGCGCCCGCCGTGCGACCCGCACAACCGGACCCTCAGGCGCTCTGCAACCGCCGCTGCCGCAGCAACGCGGCGAGCGAGGACGCGAACTCCACCGGCTCCACCGGCAGCGTCACCGCCGCCTCCGCCCGGCTCCACGTCGCCAGCCACGCGTCCTGCGGCCGCGCGATCAGCAGCAGTACCGGCGGGCACTGGAAGATCTCGTCCTTGATCTGGCGGCACACGCCCATGCCCCCCATGGGCACGGCCTCCCCGTCCAGCACGCAGACGTCGATCCCGCCCCTGTCCAGCTCCTTGAGTACGGCGGCCGGGGTCGCGCACTCCACGAACTCGACCACGGGCACGTCCGGAGCCGGCCGGCGGCCGGTCGCGAGCCGCACCTGTTCGCGGGTGTTGGAGTCGTCGCTGTAGACCAGCACCGTGACGGTCGCCTGCATGCTTCCTCCGATACGCCGTGTACGCCGTGAAACCGGGGCGGGGACTGTCCAGCCCGTTGGGCCGGATGCTACTCCCTCGCCCCACTGGTCAACACCGGTTCGGACACTGCTTCGACGGGCCGTTCGATGGGCCATCCGGGCAGTACAGACAGGGGGAACACTCCGAACAGCACCCCCCGGGGTGAGGGCGGGATAAGCGACCGACATAATGTCGGTCGTGGCGACAGCAACGACAGTAGAAACCGGGCACGCGCACCCGTCGGTCAACCGGCCGAACCTCACCAGCGTCGGAACCATCATCTGGTTGAGTTCCGAGCTGATGTTCTTCGCGGCCCTCTTCGCGATGTACTTCACCCTGCGATCGGTGACCGGCCCGGACTTCTGGTCCGAGAAGGCCGACGCGCTGAACCTTCCGTTCTCCGCGACGAACACCACGATCCTGGTGCTCTCCTCCCTCACCTGCCAGCTCGGCGTGTTCGCGGCCGAGCGCGGGGACGTGAAGAAGCTCCGGATGTGGTTCATCGTCACCTTCGTGATGGGTGCGATCTTCATCGGCGGTCAGGTGTTCGAGTACACCGAGCTGGTCAAGCACGAGGGCCTCTCGCTCTCGTCCGACGCCTACGGCTCGGCGTTCTACCTGACCACCGGCTTCCACGGACTGCATGTGACGGGCGGACTGATCGCCTTCCTCTTCGTCCTGGGCCGCACCTACGCGGCCCGGAGGTTCACTCACGAGCAGGCGACCGCCGCCATCGTCGTGTCGTACTACTGGCACTTCGTCGATGTCGTCTGGATCGGCCTGTTCGCCACGATCTACCTGATCAAGTAGCCGCGGAACGCACCCGCGCAATACCAGAAGCATCGACGCAGAAGATCCTGACACCGGGGTAATCCGTGAAAAAGCTCTCCGCACGACGACGCCATCCGCTGGCGGCGCTCGTCGTCCTACTCCTCGCGCTGGCATGCACAGGGGGGCTGTACGCCGCGTTCGCACCCGCGGGCAAGGCGCAGGCCGATGAAACCGCCCAGTCTCTCGCCATCGACGAGGGCAAGAAGCTCTACGCCGTCGGCTGTGCCAGTTGCCACGGCACCGGAGGTCAGGGCACCAGCGACGGTCCGAGCCTGGTCGGCGTGGGCGCCGCGGCCGTCGACTTCCAGGTGGGCACCGGCCGCATGCCGGCCCAGCAGCCCGGCGCGCAGGTCCCGAAGAAGAAGGTCATCTACTCCCAGGCGGAGATCGACCAGCTCGCGGCCTACATCGCCTCGCTGGGCGCCGGCCCGGCCGTCCCCTCGGCGGAGAAGTACGGCCCGGAGGGCGCGGACATCGCCAACGGCGGTGAGCTCTTCCGCAACAACTGCGCCCAGTGCCACAACTTCACCGGCAAGGGCGGCGCCCTGACGCACGGCAAGTACGCGCCGAGCCTCGAGGGCGTCGACCCCAAGCACATCTACGAGGCCATGCTGACCGGCCCGCAGAACATGCCCTCCTTCCCCGACACCACGCTGTCGGAGCAGAACAAGAAGGACATCATCGCCTACCTGGACGCGGTCAACGGCGACGACACCGAGAGCCCCGGCGGTCTCAGCCTCGGCGGACTGGGCCCGGTCAGTGAGGGTCTGTTCGCCTGGGTGTTCGGACTGGGCGCGCTGATCGCCGTCGCCGTCTGGGTCGCCGCTCGGACCGCAAAGGCCAAGAAGTCATGAGTAGCCAAGACATTCCAGAAGAGAACCTGCCCGCTGAGCAGGACGCCCCGCACGGCGCGGCCGCCCGGCCCGCGGACGAGCAGCACCCGTTCGCCGACCCCGGCCTGCCGCCCCACGAGCACCGGGTCCAGGACATCGACGAGCAGGCCGCCAAGCGGTCCGAGCGCACCGTCGCCCTGCTGTTCACCCTGTCGATGCTGGCCACCATCGGCTTCATCGCCTCCTTCGTGGCGATCCCGGTCGACAAGTCGGTCTACATCTGGCCGCTCGGTCACATCAGCGCGCTGAACTTCGCGCTCGGCATGACGCTCGGCGTCGCCCTGTTCGCCATCGGCGCGGGCGCGGTCCACTGGGCCCGCACCCTGATGTCCGACGAGGAGGTCGCCGACGAGCGGCACCCGATCGAGGCGCCGCCGGAGACCCGCGCCAAGGTCCACGCGGACTTCAAGCAGGGTGCCAAGGAGTCCGTGATCGGACGCCGCAAGCTGATCCGCAACACGATGTTCGGCGCGCTCACCCTGGTGCCGCTGTCCGGCGTCGTCCTGCTGCGCGACCTCGGCCCGCTGCCCGGGACCAAGCTGCGCCACACGCTGTGGTCCAAGGGCAAGCTGCTCGTCAACATGAACACCGACGAGCCGCTGCGTCCCTCCGACGTCGCGGTGGGCTCCCTCACCTTCGCCAAGCCCGAGGGCCTGGAGGAGCACGACGAGGAGTTCATGACCGAGATCGCCAAGGCCGCCCTGATGATCATCCGGCTGGAGCCGGACGCCATCAAGGACAAGCGCGAGCTCGAGTGGTCGCACGAGGGCATCGTGGCGTACTCGAAGATCTGCACCCACGTCGGCTGCCCGATCTCCCTGTACGAGCAGCAGACGCACCACGCGCTCTGCCCCTGCCACCAGTCCACCTTCGACCTTGCCGACGGCGCCCGGGTGATCTTCGGTCCCGCCGGTCACGCCCTGCCGCAGCTGCGTATCGGCGTGAACGACGAGGGTTACCTCGAAGCGCTCGGCGACTTCGAGGAGCCCGTCGGTCCTGCATTCTGGGAGCGCGGATGAGTACTGCAGCCAACGAGACCCGCTCTCGCGGGAAGGCACCGGCCGGCGAGCGCGTCGCCGACTGGGCCGACGGCCGGCTGGGGATCTACTCCCTGGCCAAGGCCAACATGCGCAAGATCTTCCCCGACCACTGGTCGTTCATGCTGGGTGAGGTCTGCCTCTACAGCTTCGTCATCATCATCCTCACGGGTGTGTACCTGACGCTGTTCTTCCACCCGTCGATGAACGAGGTCACGTACCACGGCTCGTACGTGCCGCTGCAGGGCCAGCTGATGAGCGAGGCGTACGCCTCGACCCTGGACATCAGCTTCGACGTCCGCGGCGGTCTGCTCATCCGGCAGATCCACCACTGGGCCGCGCTGATCTTCCTGGCCGGCATGTTCGTGCACATGATGCGCGTCTTCTTCACCGGCGCGTTCCGCAAGCCGCGTGAGATCAACTGGCTGTTCGGCTTCCTGCTGCTCGTCCTCGGCATGTTCACCGGCTTCACCGGTTACTCGCTCCCGGACGACCTGCTCTCGGGCACCGGTATCCGCTTCATGGAGGGCGCGATCCTGTCCGTGCCGATCGTCGGCACGTACATCTCGTTCTTCCTCTTCGGCGGCGAGTTCCCCGGCCACGACTTCGTGGCCCGGTTCTACTCGATCCACATCCTGCTGCTGCCGGGCATCATGCTCGGCCTGGTGGTCGGCCACCTGATCCTGGTCTTCTACCACAAGCACACGCAGTTCGCGGGCCCCGGCAAGACCAACAAGAACGTGGTCGGCATGCCGCTGCTGCCGGTGTACATGGCGAAGGCCGGAGGCTTCTTCTTCCTGGTCTTCGGTGTGATCGCCGCCGTCTCGGCCATCGCCACGATCAACCCGATCTGGGCCATCGGTCCCTATCGGCCGGACCAGGTCTCCACCGGCGCGCAACCCGACTGGTACATGGGCTTCTCCGAGGGCCTGATCCGGGTGATGCCCGGCTGGGAGATCGACTTCTGGGGCCACACACTCGTCCTGGGCGTGTTCGTACCCCTGTTGATCTTCCCGCTGGTCCTGGCGTCGATCGCGGTCTATCCGTTCATCGAGTCCTGGGTCACCGGCGACAAGCGCGAGCACCACATCCTGGACCGCCCGCGCAACGCCCCGACCCGTACGGCCTTCGGTGTCGCCTGGCTGACCGTGTACTTCGTGCTGCTGATCGGTGGCGGCAACGACCTGTGGGCCACGCACTTCCACCTGTCGATCAACGCGATCACCTGGTTCGTGCGCATCGCGTTCTTCGTCGGCCCCGTCCTCGCCTTCATCGCCACCAAGCGGATCTGCCTCGGCCTCCAGCGCCGGGACAAGGAGAAGGTGCTGCACGGCCGCGAGTCGGGCATCATCAAGCGCCTGCCGCACGGTGAGTTCATCGAGGTCCACGAGCCGCTCAGCCAGGAGCAGCTGCACACCCTCACGGCCCACGAGCAGTACAAGCCGGCCGAGATCGGTCCGACCGTCGACGAGAACGGCGTCGAGCGCAAGGTCACGGGCACGCAGAAGCTCCGGGCCAAGCTCAGCGAGTCGTACTACGGCGAGGACTCGCAGATCGCCAAGCCGACCGTCGAGGAGTACAAGGAGATCACGAGCGGCCACGGCCACCACTGACCCTCCCGCGTCGCCACACCACGTCGATGGGCCCCGTCCGCCTTGCGGACGGGGCCCATCGGCATGCCCGGGGCTGGATAGGGTGGGAAGCACACTGTCCTTCCACTTCACACACGACGCAGGAGCGGCTGATGAGCGCTGTGACCCCCGCTGGAGGCGACACCGCGGCGGGCCGCTCCTGGCCCGCCCTGCTGAACGGACTGCTGGACGGCCGCGACCTCTCGGCGGACGACACCGCCTGGGCGCTGGACGTGATCATGCGCGGCGAGGCGACCGACGCGCAGATCGCCGGATTCGCGGTGGCCCTGCGGTCCAAGGGAGAGACCGTCGAGGAGATCTCCGGTCTCGTCCGCACCATGTACGAGCACGCCAAGGTGATCGACGTGCCGGGGGAGACCGTCGACATCGTCGGCACCGGCGGCGACGGCGCCAAGACGGTCAACATCTCCACCATGTCGGCGATCGTCCTGGCGGGCACGGGAGCCAAGGTCGTCAAGCACGGCAGCCGCGCCGCCTCCTCGGCGTCCGGGGCCTCCGACGTCCTGGAGAAGCTCGGCGTCAATCTGGAGCTGACGCCGAAGCGGGTGACGGAGGTCGCCGAGGAGGCCGGCATCACCTTCTGCTTCGCGGTGAGGTTCCACCCGGCGCTGCGTCACGTGGCGGCGGCCCGCGGCCAGCTCGGTATCCGCACGGTGTTCAACTTCCTGGGCCCGCTGACCAACCCCGCCCGGGTCAGGGCCCAGGCGATCGGGGTCGCCGACGCCCGGATGGCGCCGATCATCGCCGGTGTCTTCGCCGAGCGCGGCCACTCGTCCCTGGTCTTCCGCGGCGACGACGGCCTCGACGAGCTGACGACGACGTCCACCTCCCGCGTCTGGGTCGTGCGGGACGGACAGGTCACCGAGGAGGCCTTCGACCCGCGGGACGTCGGCATCGAACCGGTGCCGGTGGAGGCACTGCGCGGCGCCGACGCCTCCTACAACGCCGACGTCGCCCGCCGCCTGCTGGCCGGCGAGACGGGCCCGGTGCGGGACGCGGTGCTGCTGAACGCGGCGGCGGCCCTGGTGGCCCTGGAGCAGGGCGCAGGGAGCCTCGCCGAGCGCCTGCGGGCCGGCATGGACCGGGCGGCCGAGGCGATCGACTCGGGCGCCGCCAAGCGC
This sequence comes from Streptomyces mayonensis, assembly GCF_018982965.1. Lineage (GTDB taxonomy): Bacteria > Actinomycetota > Actinomycetes > Streptomycetales > Streptomycetaceae > Streptomyces > Streptomyces mayonensis. The sequence continues at coordinate 8,352 of NZ_JACBYP010000016.1, forward strand.
GCCCTGGACCGCTGGGTGGCCGCCAGCCACGCGTAGGGCCGGTCCGACAGGCCCTGGCGGCCCCGTGTGTGACGTGCGTCCCGTGATCCGGACCCGGGTTGCGGGACGCCGGTCGCTTCCCTTAGGTTTTCCGGCAGGTCATGAGTGACAGTCATGAGGCCCCGGCCGACTGTCCGGCAACCCTCCGTCCGTGGCGGGGTGCCCCGGGTGAAGACCAGGTCGTGGACAGCAAGGTCCACGGCAAGCGCGGACCCCTCGCGGAACCAGGGGTCCTGGGTCGCCCGAGGGAGTCTTCTGTGAACCAGCGAATGCGATAGGGCCGCAGAGCCCCGCCTCCGCACGCCTTTCCTCACTTCACCTCACTTCGCAGCGCCCTGCCGCGCGCTGGTCCTCACGGGAGTCCGCCATGTCCGTACCCACCGCTGCCGTCCCCACCTCCGTCGCCGCCCCGCTGCCCGTCCTCGGCCGGGACGTCACCGTCCCGCTCGTCACCGGCGGGGAGGTCACGTACGCCGCGCTCGACTACGCCGCCAGCGCCCCCGCGCTCCAGCGGGTCTGGGACGACGTGGCCGCCTACGCCCCGTACTACGGCAGCGTGCACCGCGGGGCCGGGTACCTGTCGCAGTTGTCGACCGACCTGTTCGAGAACGCCCGGCGCACCGTCGCCCAGTTCCTCGGCTGCCGGGACGACGACCAGGTCGTCTTCACCCGCTCCACCACTGACTCCCTCAACCTCCTGGCCGGCGCGCTGCCCGCCGGCTGCCGCGTCTTCGTCTTCGAGACCGAGCACCACGCCTCGCTGCTGCCCTGGAGGGACGCGGACGTCACCTGCCTCGACGCCCCGCGCAGCCCGGCCGAGGCCGTCGAGACCCTGGAGCGCGCCCTCGCCGCCCGTACGCCGCACGGCCCCGCCCTGGTCTGTGTCACCGGCGCCTCCAACGTCACCGGCGAGCTGTGGCCGGTGCGTGAACTGGCCGCCGCCGCCCACGCGCACGGTGCCCGGATCGTGCTGGACGCCGCCCAGCTCGCCCCGCACCACCCCCTCTCGGTGAGCGACCTGGACGTGGACTGGGTCGCCTTCTCCGGGCACAAGCTGTACGCGCCCTTCGGCTCGGGTGTGCTGGCCGGGCGGGCCGACTGGCTGCGCGAGGCCGAGCCGTACCTCGCGGGCGGCGGCGCCAGCCGCAGCGTCACCCGGCGCCCCGACGGCGGCGTGGACGTGCGGTGGCACGACAGCGCCGCCCGGCACGAGGCCGGGTCGCCCAACGTGATCGGCGCCTACGCCATCGCCTCCGCCTGCAAGGCGCTCACCGAGGCCGGGTTCGACACGCTGGTCGCCCGCGAGGAGTACCTGATCAGCAGGGTGCGCGAGGGACTCGCCGACGTGCCCGAGGTGCGGGTGCTGTCCCTCTTCGGCGACGACGCGCCGCGGGTCGGGGTGCTCTCCTTCGTCGTCGACGGCTGGAACAGCTCCCACTTCGCCGCCGCCCTCTCCGCCGAGTACGGCATCGGCGTGCGCGACGGCCTCTTCTGCGCCCACCCGCTGCTGCGCACCCTGCTCGGCAGCGACCCGCAGACGCAGGGCGAGTGCGGGGCACCGGAGGCGGCGCCGGGGGAGAAGTCCCTCAACGCCGTCCGCGTGAGCTTCGGCGCGGGCACGCCGGACGAGCACGTCGAGCGGTTCGTGAGCGCGGTCAGGGAACTGGTCAGCGACGGCGCCCGCTGGAACTACCGCACCGAGGACGGCCGCTGCGTCCCCGACACGGCCTCCGCTGCGTCCGCCGGTCCCGCCTCCGCCGGTGCTGCGTCGGCCGGTGCTGCGTCGGCCGGTGCTGCGTCGGCCGGTCCCGCGTCGGCCGGTCCCGCGTCGGCCGACGCCGCCTGAGTGCCAGGCGTCCGCGCCGCCCCGCCCGGCAGCCGCGAGCCCAGCACGATCATCCGCAGGGCCCGCTCCGTGGCGTCCGTGAGCAGCTCGGCGGCGCGCACCAGCGCGTCGGACAGGGCCATCGGCGCCGGCATGATCCCGTGACAGGCGTCCACCCCCGGCACGTCGTACGCTCCCTCGCCGAGCGTGCCGGCCAGCGCCAGCACGGGCCGGCCGTGCAGTTTGGCGCGGCGGGCCACCTCGGCCGGCACCTTGCCGCGCGGCGTCTGGTGGTCCAGGGCGCCCTCGGCGGTCAGCACCAGGTCGGCCCGGGCCAGGCGGGCGTCCAGGTCGAGGTGGTCGAGGAGTACGTCGAAGCGGGGCAGCAGCCGGGCCCCGACCGCGGCGAGACCGGCGCCGAGCCCCCCGGAGGCACCGGTGCCGGGGCCGGTGCGCAGATCGGTGCCGACCACCCCGAGGTCGCGGACGAGCACGCGCGCCCAGTTCTCCAGACCGGCCGACAACTCCTCCACCTGAGCGGGTGTCGCCCCCTTCTGCGGGCCGAACACCCGGGCCACGCCCCGCTCGCCGCACAGCACGTTGAACGGGTTGCAGGCGACCAGCAGCTCGGTGTCCTTCAGCCGGGGGTCGAGCCCAGCGGGATCCACCCGGGCCAGGCGCACCAGCTCCCGTCCGCCGGGCGGCAGTTCGAAGCCGTCCGCGTCCAGCAGCCGGGCCCCGAGCGCCTGCAGCGCCCCCGCGCCCCCGTCGGAGGTGCCGGAGTCGCCGCAGCCGACCAGCACCCGCCGCACCCCGGTGTCGAGCGCGGCGCGGATCAGCTCGCCGACGCCGTACGTGGTCGTGGCGCCCGGGTCGCGCAGGGCGCGGGGGACCAGGGAGAGTCCGGCGACGGCCGCCATCTCCACCACCGCCGTGTCCACCGCCGTCCCCGGGGTGCCGAGCAGCGCGAAGTGGGTGCCGACCCGGTCGCCGACCGGGCCGGTGGCGGCCAGCTCGACGAGCCGCCCGCCGGTCGCCGCGGCCAGGGCGGTGGCCGTGCCCTCGCCGCCGTCGACCAGCGGGATCACGTCGATCCCGGCGGCCGGCAGCACCCGGCGGACACCTGCCGCGATGGCGTCGGCGGCGGCCCGGGCGGAGAGGGACTCCTTGAAACCGCTGGGCGCCACGACGACACGGTTCAGCGGAGAGGACGCAGGAGGCCCGGGGACGGGGGGTACGGGAACAGGGGGCACGCGGGTCATCGGAGCTCCTTCAGCGGGTCACGGGCACGCCGAGCAGCGGCCAGAGGGCGACGGCGAAGAACAGCACGAGCAGGGCGGTCAGCGGGGCCAGGACGGCGGACAGCCGCAGCAGGTCGCGCGGGGTGTAGGTGGGGGTGCCGGGAAGGTCGGAGAAGAGCGTGACCGGCTTGGCGGAGGCCGGGAGCGTGTGGCAGAAACCGGCCGCCGCCGTGGAGGCGAGCGCCGCGGCCACCGGGTTGACCCCGGCGCCCGCGGCGGCGGCGATCACCAGCGGGACCAGGACGGAGGAGCGGGCCGAGCGGGACTGCAGGACCAGGTGGGCCGCCGTGCTCACCGCGACCACCACGCCGAGGAAGACGACCGGGGCGACGTCCGCGGGCAGGCCCGACACCAGCCACTGCGCCGCACCGGAGTCGGCGAGCGCGACGCCCATCGCCATCGTCGCCGCCATGAACAGCAGCAGCGACCAGGGCACCGTCCTCAGCGCGTCCTTGAGCCGCACGGTGCCCAGCGCGGGGGAGGAGGCGACGACCGCGCCGATCAGCGCCACCACCGCGGGCGACACATGGTGCAGGGGCTCGCTGCACCACAGGGCCACCACCGTGGCGAGGAGCAGCGCGCAGCGCTTCTCGGCCTGCGTCCACGGGCCGGTGACCGGGCGCTCGCTGTGCCGCTGCACCTCCTCGGCGGTGATGCGGACCGGGGCCGCGCGGTCCGCGCGCCGGGTGGTCGTCAGCAGAACGGTCTCCGCGGCGAGATGGGAGGAGGCCACCGCCAGCGGCAGCCCGAGCAGCAGCCACTCGGTGAAGCCGATCCGTTCCCCGGTCGCCTCCCACAGCACGGACACCGTGATCAGATGTGCGCCCGCACCGATCAGGGTCGCCACCGCCGACAGAAGGATCACGGTCGGAAACAGCAGCGCGAGCATCACGACCAGTCGTTTCCGGTCGGCGAGTGCCTTGGCGAGGGCCAGGAACACCGGCAGCGCGAGCGCCGCCCGCCCCGAGGTGGCCGGTACCGCGAAGGCCGTGACGACCAGCGCCGCCGTCGTCAGGTGCACCAACTGCCGCACCGTGCGCGCCCCGTCCACCAGGAACGCCGCCACCCGGCCCGCGAGCCCGGTCCGCGCCACCGCAGCCGCCAGTACGAAGGCACAGATCAGCAGCCACACCGTGGCGTCCCCGAGGGTGCCGAACAGGGTGTCGCTGCTGATCACGCCGGTCGCGGTCAGCGCCAGTCCGGCGCCCAGCGCGATGTACGTGTCGTCGATCGGCGTGCCGATCCAGGCGCAGGTGGCCAGCGCGAACACGGCGAGCGTGAGGCGCGCGTCACCGCCGAGGGCGGGGAAGTTCGCCGGGACGGCCAGCAGCGCGCACAGGGAGAGCGCCACGCACAGGGTTGCCGCGAGGCGGAGGTTCAACGTCACGCCATCGAGCGTTCACGGGGGCGGTGAGCCCGCCATGAGCGTCGCATGAAGGAAACTTCACCGGCCGGGGAGCGGGGGACGCGTCACCGGGTCGGCAGCCGGTACCCCATCCCGCGCACGGTCTCCACCCGCTGCGCCCCGAGCTTCTTGCGCAGCGCCCGCACGTAGACGTCCACGATGTTGGAGCCCGGGTCGAAGTCGTAGCCCCACACGTGCGACAGGATCTGCTCGCGGGAGAGCACCTGCCCGGGATGGCGCAGGAACAACTCCAGGAGCACGAACTCACGGGCTGTCAGGTCCACGGTCCGGCCCTCGGCGCGGGCCCGGCGGGTGCGCAGGTCGAGGCTGAGCGTCCCCGACCTCAGCACCGTCACCTCCGGCGCCCCGGCCGCCGTGCGCAGCCGCAGCCGGACCCGGGCGAGCAGTTCCTCGAAGCGGAACGGCTTGGTCATCCAGTCGTCGGCGCCGCCCTCCAGGCCGGCCACCGTGTCCCGTACCGAGTCCCGTGCGGTCAGCACGATCACCGGGGTCGTCACCCGGGCCTCGCGCAGCTCGCGCAGGACCGTGAAGCCGTCCCGGCCGGGCAGCCCGATGTCCAGCACGACCAGGTCGAAGCCGCCGGTGAGGGCGTAGGCGTGGGCGGTGTCGCCGTCGGCGACCGCGGTGGTGGTGAAGCCGTTGGCGCGCAGGCCCTTCTCGACGAAGGAGGCGATGCGTTCCTCGTCCTCGACGATGAGGATGCGGTTCATGGTCGTGCCTCTTCCAGTGTGAGTACGAAGGTGGCGCCGCCGCCCTCGGTGGCGCGCAGCTCGGCCCGGCCGCCGTGGCCCTCGGCGATCGCCCGGACGATCGACAGGCCGAGCCCGGCGCCGGACCCGCGCACCCCGCGCCGTGCCGTGCCGCGCCGGAACCGTTCGAAGATCACCTCGGCGTCCTGCGGCTGGACGCCGGGTCCGCAGTCGGCGACGTACAGCTCGATGCGCGGGCCGTCGGCGCGGGAGCCCATGCGGATCCGCTGCCCGGCCGTGGTGTGCTGCACGGCGTTCTGCGCGAGCTGCACCATGGCCTGCGTGATGCGCTGCGGGTCCAGGCGCACCTCCCGGTCGGCGACCTCGGCCAGCACCCACTCGCGCTCGCCCAGGGTGCGGGCCTTGACGTAGACGTCGGCGGTGAGTTCGGCGAGCTGCACCGGCTCGGGGGTGACGAAGTCGGGGCGTTCGGCCTTGGCGAGCAGCAGCAGGTCCTCGACGATGCGGCTCATCCGGTCCAGTTCGTCGGTGACGAGGCGGACGGTCTCCTCGCGCTCCGTCGGGTCGTCGCCCATCAGCTCCAGGTGCCCGCGGACGATGGTGATCGGGGTGCGCAGTTCGTGTCCCGCGTCGTCGACGAAGCGCCGCTGGGTCGCGAAGGCGCGCTCCAGGCGGTCCAGCATGGCGTTGAACGTCCCGGCGAGGGCCGCCACGTCGTCGTGGCCGTGCACCGGGATGCGCCGGGTCAGGTCCTGCTCGGTGAGCTGGGCGGCGGTCGTGCGCACCAGCCGCACCGGCTTCAGGATGCGCCCCGCGACCACCCATGCGATGCCGGTCGTCATCAGCAGCGCGACGCCCGAGATGGCGAGCAGCACGCGGAACACCTCGTCGGCGCGCGCCTGTTCGCGTCCCGGGTGGAAGGCGACCACGAAGGCGGCCGCCGGTTCACCGCCGTACCGGGCCACGGTGACCTTGGCCCAGCGGATCTCGCCCTCGGGCCGGTGCAGGGTGCCCGTGGAGTCGGGCGAGGCGTGGATGCGGCGCCGGGCGCCGGCGTCCTCGTGCAGGGGGCGGCCGACCGGGATCTCGCGCTGCTGGATGATCTGCGTGGGCCTGCTGCCGACCTCGCCGACCAGCCCGACCAGTTCCTCGTCCAGGTCGGCGTACTGGCGCTCCAGGAAGACCCGCAGCAGCCGGCCCGGGTCGGTGAAGGGGCGGCCCGTTGCCGGGTCGAAGCCCTGCTCCTCGAAGTTGGCGAACTCCCCGGCCTCCTGCGCGAGCAGGCCGTTGATCCGCTGGTCGGTGTCGCGCAGCAGGATCGAGCGGGTGGTCGCCGCCACCGAGGCGAGCGCCACCGCCATGACCAGCAGCAGCCAGAGCAGGATGCGGACCCGGGCGGAGATCCGGCGGCGCTCCCGGTCACCCGTCGTCGCCCGCTCCGTCGTCGGCGGCCGAGTCGTCCCCGGCCCCGTCGTTGCCGGGGCCGTCGTCCCCGGGCCCGTCGTCCCCGGTGTCCCGGCTCCGGTCGTCGTCATCGTCGTCATCCGAGGGTCCGTCGGTCACCGGCGGCCGCGTCACCACCTGGTCGCTGGGCGTCGGCTCGGGCGAGGGGGAGGCGGGGGCCGGCGCCGGGGAGCCGCTGTCCAGCTCCACCTTGGACGGCACCCTGGGCTCCTGCGGGCTGTCGGTGAGGGCGAAACTGGTCGCGGCGATGCCGAGCGGGATCAGGACCACGGCCGCGAGGGCCGCCATCCGGCGGGAGAAGACCATGCCGCCGATCCTGCGCCCGGTACCCGGTGGCCGCGATGAGTCCCGCATGAAGAACTCTTCATCCGCGACGGTACGGGCAGCGCGAGAGCGGCAGCCGGCGTGCGTGCGTGCGGCGGACGGCGTGCGGTACTTCTCATCCGCGAGCGGGAGGCACGCGGTTCATCCGATGAGGGGGGGGAGCACGCCGTCACCGGTTCAGTTGTCGAGCCCGATGGCGAACGCCGCCTCCAGGTCGTGCTGCGAGTACGTGCGGAACGCCACGTGGGTGTCCGTGCCCTCCACGCCCGGGATCCGGCTGATCCGGCCGGGGATGACCTCGGCCAGGTCCTCGTGCTGGTGCACCCGCACCATCGCGATCAGGTCGTAGGTGCCGGTCACGGAGAAGACCTCGCTGACGTTCTCCAGCGCGGCGATCTGCTCCGCGATCTCGGGGATCCGGTCCACGCTGGTCTTGATGAGGACGATCGCGCTGATCACGGCTGGTTCTCTCCCTCGGGCGCCGCCACTGGAACGCCCTCAACTCTAGTCGTACGACCGAACCGCACCCAGGCGAAGACGAAGCCGAGCCCGAAGCCCACCAGGTGCGCGAGGTAGGCCACCCCCGGACCGTCGCCGGCCCGGCCCGCCGCCATCCACTGCAGGGCGGCCCAGAACGGCAGCACCAGCCACGCCGGAAAGCGCAGCGGCAGGAAGAAGAGGAAGGGGAACAGGCTGGTGACCCGGGCGTGCGGGAACAGGAAGAGGAACGCGCCCAGCACCGCCGAGATCGCCCCCGAGGCGCCGACCAGGGACTCCGGCGAGTCGGCGTTGGCGCCCGCGTAGCCGAGCAGCGCCAGGTAGCCGCAGCCGAGGTAGAACAGGGCGAACTGGAGCCGGCCCATCCGTTCCTCGGTCATCGCGCCGAAGACGTAGAGGAAGAGCATGTTGCCCAGCAGGTGCACCCAGCTGCCGTGGACGAACAGTGCCGTGGCCGGGGTGAGCGCCGACCCGGGGGAGTCCTCGAACAGTTCTGCGGGGATCACGCCCCAGCGCCGGAACCAGGCGCGCTGCGCGGCGAGCAGCTCCTCCCCGGTGCCGTACTCCGGATTGAGGCCCGCCGCCGGGCTGATCAGGAACAACACACAGCAGAGCGTGATCAGTGCGTACGTCACCGGCGCCGTCCGGCCACGCGGGGCGCGGGGCCTGCGGGGCCTTCCGCTCGTGCCGAGCCTTCTGCGCGCCGCCGTCCTCCACTGGTGGATCAGGGTCATGCACTGGTGGATCATGGTCATGAATCATGACGTAACGGGCGTACCCGCCCACAGTGCCCCGCCGCCGTGGACACGCGGGCGTCGGGTACCCGCCAGGCCGTAGGGTTACGAGCCACACGCACCGGGGGCGGCCCGGCGCGGCACCGACACCGGAAGAGAGCGAACAGCCACGATGACGGTTCCCCTGCCGACCGACACGACGCGGTGGCGCTGCACCCTCTGCGGCAACCTCACCCGCTTCGACGTGACCCGGGCCTCGAAGGTCGTCGAGTACGTGCACCTCGACCTGGCCGGAGAGCCCAAGGTCGAGGAGCGCGAGGTGCTCAGTGAGACCATCGAGTCGGTGCGGTGCCGCTGGTGCAACGCCGTGGACCAGGTGGAACTCGTGGACAGGCCGGGCGCCGCCTCCTGAGCGGAGCGGCCCCGCACCAGGCGGTCCCGGTCCGGGAACGCCGCTAGACATTGGGGTGACGGATGGTGGAGACACAGGGCGGGGAGCCGGGCGACGGCGCCGCTGAGGTGCTCGACCGCCCGCTGCCCGACGGAGTGCGCCGCAGGGTCGTGCAGATCGTGTCCGACGGCTTCGGCTCGCTCACGCTCGGCGAGCTTCCCGCGCAGCTGCGGCAGTACGCCAGATTCACCCCGAACCGCAGGACCAAGTTCGCCGGCAACGCCATGGCCGCTGCCGTGGAGACCGACCCGCTCTTCCGCGGACGCATCGCCGACAAGCTCCGCGAGGCGCAGCCGGAACTGGCCGGTGCCCTGGACGCCGGCTCCCCGCCACCGGCCGCCGACCCGCTCGACGTGGCCGCCGCGGCCTACGTGCTGCGCCCGCACGGCTGGGTGAAGCTGGTCACCGCCGCCGGCGAGGAGGCGCAGCGCGCGGACGCCGAGCGCGCCGACGACGAGAGCCGCGCGGAGCTGGAGCGGCTGCACGCGGAACTGGCCCGGGCCCGCGAGCACACCAGGGCCGAGACCGAGCGGCTGCGCACCGAGCTGGACGCCGCCCGGCGGGAGACCGAGGCGCTGCACCGCAAACTGCGCTCGGCGCTCAGCGACGTCAAGCGCGGCGAGGCGGCGCTGCGCAAGGCCCAGGCCGAGACGGACGCCGTCCGCGCCGAGGGGCAGACCCAGGTCTCCGCCGCCGAGAGCGAGACCCGGCGGCTCAAGGCCCGGCTCGGCGAGGCGGAGGCCGCCCTGGAGGCCACCCGCAAGGCCGCCCGCGAGGGCCGCAGCGTGGAGGACATGCGGGTACGGCTGCTCCTGGACACCCTGCTCGACGCCACCCAGGGGCTGCGCCGGGAGCTGGCGCTGCCACCGGTGTCCGTGCGGCCCGCCGAGACCGTGGACGCCGTCGAGCCCGGCCGGATGACGCCGAAGGACATCGCCAACCGCGCCCTGTCCGAGCACGACCCGGCCGTCCTGGACCAGTTGCTCGCGCTGCCCCAGGCCCACCTGGTCGTCGACGGCTACAACGTCACCAAGACCGGCTATCCGCAGATGCCGCTGGAGAAGCAGCGGCTGCGGCTCCTCGGCCAGCTGTCCCAGCTCGCCGCGCAGACCGGCGCCGAGACCACCTGTGTCTTCGACGGGGCCGAACTGGCGGCGCCCGTGCTGCTCGCGCCGCCGCGCGGGGTGCGGGTGCTGTTCTCGAAGGCCGGTGTGACCGCCGACGAGCTGATCCGCCAGCTGGTGCGGGCCGAACCGCCGGGCCGCCCGGTCATCGTCGTCTCCACCGACCGCGAGGTGGCCGACGGCGTGGCGCGCGCGGGCGCACGCCCGGTGGCGTCCGTGGTGCTCCTCAAGCGGCTCTCCTAGTTCCCCCTCTTTCTCGCCTTTCTCTCGTTTCTCGCCTTTCTTGCCCCCCTCTTCCCTTGCGTACCAACCGCAACGTAGGCGCTCAATGCCGGAATTGACGGATCCGTCACGCAACGTAGCGTCAGGCAAGAGTCACTGCAGGTGAGTTGTGGTAAAGAACGCACTGGGCAACCGGGATTTTTCCGCGGAGGGGTTTGAACTGATCACACATGCATCACTACTGTCACCCATCGAACCCTCGCACGGGTGATCCCTCTCAAGAAGGAGCTCGTCTCCGTGGCGTCCCACCGTCGTCCCAAGCAGCCGAGCCGCACGCGCGTGACCGTGCTCACCACCGCTGCTGCCGCCGCAGTCGCTCTCTCCTCCCAGGCCGCCAACGCCGCCCCGAGCGAGAAGCCGAGCAAGGACGAGGTCAAGGCCAAGGTCGACAAGCTCTACGAGGAGGCCGAGCAGGCCACCGAGAAGTACAACGGCGCCAAGGAGAAGCAGGAGAAACTCCAGAAGGAGGTCTCCACGATCCAGGACAACGTCGCCCGCGGCCAGGAGGACCTCAACGCGCTGCGCGACGGTCTCGGTTCGATGGCCAGCGCCCAGTACCGCTCCGGCGGCATCGACCCCTCCCTCCAGCTCTTCCTCTCCGCCGACCCGGACAACTACCTGGACAAGGCCTCCACCCTCGACCAGTTGAGCGGTCAGCAGGTCGAGGCCCTGAAGAAGATCCAGGAGAAACAGCGCGAACTCTCCCAGCAGCGCTCCGAGGCCTCCGAGAAGCTCAAGGACCTCTCCGCCACCCGCACCGAACTGGGCAACAAGAAGAAGCAGGTCCAGGGCAAGCTCTCCGAGGCGCAGAAGCTGCTCAACACGCTCACCGCGCAGGAACGGGCGGCGCTCAAGAAGGAAGAGGCGCAGCGCGCCACCCGCGCCGGGGAGCGCGCGCAGCTCGGCGGTTCCGGCACGCCCGCCTCCGGCCGTGCCGCCGCCGCCTTCGCCGCCGCGCAGAGCAAGATCGGCACGCCGTACGTCTACGGGGCCACCGGCCCGTCCTCCTTCGACTGCTCGGGCCTGACCTCCTGGGCCTACGCCCAGGCCGGCGTCGGCATCCCGCGCACCTCCGAGGCGCAGACCGGCGCGGGCACCCGCATCTCCTCGATGGGCGACCTCCAGGTCGGCGACCTGGTGTTCTTCTTCAACGACCTGCACCACGTGGGCCTGTACGCGGGCAACGGCCAGGTCCTGCACGCCCCGCGCACCGGCACGGTCGTGCGCTACGAGTCGATGAGCACCATCGGCGGCCCGTTCATGTTCGGCGTACGGGTCTGATCCCGGGCGCCGCGTCGCCTCGCCTCCCGCCCACTCCGTCCGGCGTCCCGTTCGCGGAAGTCGCCCTTCCGTACCGCCCGTTCGGGCGAATCACTCCCTCGGCTTCTGAACCCTCACCCCGCCCGTGACCTGCGTCGGCGGCGGGGCGCCGGGCCGTGCGCGGCCTCCGGGGTCGTTGGCCGGTGCCCCGCCGCGGGTTACTGTCTGCCGCGTTTCCCGTCCGCCAGCGGAAGGAGTGCGGCTTCCCGTGGGGTCCCATCGCCGCCTTGCACCGTCCGGGTTCGACCGCGGCTCCACCGCCGCCGTCGGCCTGCTCTCCGTCACCGCCGCAGTCCTGGGCGCCGTACCGGCCACCGCCTCCCCGCACGAGGACCGGCGGGCGGAGGTGGACCGCCTCTACACCGAGGCGGAGCAGGCGACCGAGGCCTACAACAAGGCCGACGCGCGCACCGACGCGCTCCGCAAGGAGGTCGACACCGCGCAGGACTCCATCGCCCGCCGGCAGCAGCACGTCAACACCCTGCGGGACGCGCTCGGTTCACTGGCCGGCGCCCAGTACCGCTCCGGCGGCATCGACCCCTCGCTGGCCCTGCTGCTCTCCGCACAGCCGGACGACTACCTCGACCGCGCCTCCGTGCTCGACCGGGTCACCACCCGGCAGGCGGGTGAGCTGAGGGAGCTCCAGCAGGCCGTGCGCGACCTCTCCCAGGAGCGTGCCGAGGCCGCCCGGAAGCTCGCCGAGCTGGAGAAGGGCCGCAAGGCCGTCGCCGCCCACAAGAAGACCGTGGAGCGCAAGCTCGCCGAGGCCCGCCGGCTGCTCAACGCCCTGCCGGACGAGGAACGCGCCGACCGGGGCCGGGCCTCCCGCTCCGGCCGCGAGGACCTCACCGGCCTCGCCGGAGCCGCCGCCCCCGCCTCCGGCCGGGCCGCGGCCGCCCTCGCCGCCGCCCGCTCCGCCCTCGGCAAGCCGTACATCTGGGGCGCCAACGGGCCCTCCGGCTTCGACTGTTCGGGCCTGACCCAGTGGTCGTACGCCCAGGCCGGGGTGGGCCTGCCGCGCACCTCGCAGGCGCAGTCCGGCACCGGCCGGCGGGTGTCCCTGGCCGAAGCGCGTCCCGGCGACCTCGTGGCCTACCGGGACGACGCCAGCCACATCGGGATGTACGCCGGGAACGGCCAGGTCATCCACGCGCCCCGCCCCGGCGCACCGGTGCGCTACGACCCGGTCGGCATGATGCCGATCTCCTCGGTCAACCGGGTCTGAGCCGGGTCTGAGCCGGGACTGAACCGGGTCTGAACCGGTCCGACCGGCCCGGCGCTCACGGGTGCACACGTCCCGTACCCGCGCAGCGCCGGCCGGCCCCGTGACCGCCCGCCGGTGCGGTGCTCGTCGGCCTTGGTGGCCCCGCGCCCGTGCAGTGCCCGCTGACCCCGGGGCCCCGCGCCCGTACGATCGGGAAGGTGGCTGGTCGAAGGCGGGTGTCGGGTTCCCCGGTGGTGGCGCTGTGCCTGCTGCTCGTCGCCCTCGTGGGCTGCGGCGGCAGAACCGGTGCCGACCCGGTGCGGACCGACGTGCAGCGGCTGCTGGACCGGCGCGCGGCGGCCGTCCTCGCGCACGACGCGGCCGCCTACGCGCGCACCGGCACCGGAACCGGCTTCGGCAACCTGACCGCGATACCGCTGGCCGAGTGGTCCTACCGGGTGAGCGGAGTGGACCGCACCGGCGACTCGGCCACCGCCCGGGTCGAGCTGCGCTACCGCGTCGAGGGCTACGACCGGGGCGCCGTCGCCACCGCGCGCACCGTGCGGCTGAGCCGGGACGGCACCGGCGGACCGTGGGCCGTCGACTCGGAGCGGCCCGCGAAGGAGTCCGGCCAGCAACCCTGGGACCAGGGCACCGTCCAGGTCGTCCGGGGCACCCGCAGCCTGGTGCTCGGCGTCGGACAGACCACCGCCGCCCTGCGCGGCTACGCCGGCCTCGCCGACCGGGCGGTGCCCGCGGTGTCCGACGCCTGGGACGGCGACTGGGCCCGCCGGGTCGTCGTGGTCGTCCCCCGGTCCGTGGAGGGCATGGCCGGACTGCTCGGCTCGCCCGCCTCGTCCTACCGGGGCATCGCCGCCGTCACCACCGGCGAGACCGGTGGCCGGGAGCACGCACCGGCGGACCGGGTCATCGTCAACCCCGACGCCTACGGGCTCCTCGGCGACCTCGGCAAGCAGGTCGTGCTCACCCACGAGACCACCCACGTCGCCACCCGCGCCGACACCACCTCCGCCACCCCGCTGTGGCTCTCCGAGGGCTACGCCGACTGGGTCGGCTACCGCGACACCGCGCGCGGCTCCGCCCAGTCCGCGCCGGAGCTGACCCGGGCGGTCTCCGAGGGCGGCGTCCCCGACCGGCTGCCCACGGACGACGACTTCGGCTTCACCGCCGACGCGGACGCGCTGGCCCAGGCCTACGAGAGCGGCTGGCTGGCCTGCCGCATGATCGCCGGGCAGTGGGGCGAGGACCGGCTGAACGCCTTCTACCGCGCCGTGGGCGCCCACGACGAGCGGGCGGGAGCGGTCGAGGAGGCGATGGACGAGGTGCTGGGGACGACCCCGGAGGAGTTCACGCGGCGGTGGCAGGACTATCTGCGGACGGAGCTCGGCTGACCCCCGCTCCGGGCGCCCCGGACGCGCTGCCGGCCGGCCCGCGCCGTACCGTGTCGCGCCACAGGGCGCGGGCCCCGGCGAGAGCGGCGGCCACCAGCAGGCCGTTGCGCACCACCAGGAGCCCGATGCCCAGGGGCGTGCTCGCCACGACGTCGGTGAACAGGAGGGGGAACTCCAGCACCGTCACCAGGCTCGCCGCCAGCACCAGTGCCACCGGCACCCGCATCCGGCTCGCCCGGAAGCACCGGCAGACCGCCCCCAGACCCACCAGCCACACCAGGTACTGCGGGCTGATCACCCGGCTCGTGACCGTGAACATCAGCACCGCCACGAAGGCCGCGTCCGCCGCCGTGTGCGCCGTGAACCGCGGCACCGGCGACCGCGCGGCCAGCACCCGCCACAGCAGCAGCCAGCCGAACGCCACCGCGCTCAGCGCCACCGATGCCGTGCCCACCGTGTCCACGTGCGGGCCCAGGAACTCCATCGAGCCGTAGTTCAGCAGCACCCCGCCGTCCCAGCCGAAGTGCCGGGCGACGTGGAAGACCAGCGCCCCCAGCGACTCCACCTCGACGCCGCGCTCGCGCTGGAACGTCAGGAACGCGAACGCCCCGGGCATCGTCACGGCGAACAGCGCGGCCAGCGCGCCCCCGCCCACCGCCGCGGCCACCCACGGCCGCCGTCCGCGCATCCCGACCAGCACCAGTGCCGGCCAGACCTTCAGCAGCGCCCCGACCGCCGCCAGCGCGCCCGCGACCCGCGGGTGCCGGCCCGCGGCGAGCAGCGCGGCCACCGCGACGCCGGTGACCATCACGTCGTAGCGGGCGTACACCGTCGGCCCCAGCAGCGGCACGCCCACCACCCACACCCACGCCCCGCGCGACGAGCGCCCGGACCCGCGCCCCGCGTGCCACAGCAGGGCCAGGACCGCCGCGTCCACGGCACAGGCCAGCACGAAGAAGGCCGTCGCGTACTCCAGGAAGGGCAGCAGGGCGGGGGAGAGGACCGCGAAGGCCGCGGCCGGCGGGTACTGCCAGGTGACGTCCTTGAGCGGAAACGTTCCGGTGCGCAGGATCTCGTACCAGTCCCGGTAGATCACCGACACGTCGCTCGTCACGTCCGGACCGGGGAAGACCAGCACCTTCAGCACCAACAGCAACAGCAGCAGCCGGGTGGCACCCCAGACCGCCGCGAGCCACACCGGCGACCGCCCCGTCTCCCTCGCCACCACGCGTACTCCTGCCCGTGCGCCCGTCTGCCCGTACGTCCACCTGCGCGTCCGTGTGCCGGTACGTCCGGCTGTGTGTCCGTATGCCCGTCCGTCCGTCTGCCGTGCGGCCATGATGACCCGGACGTCTGTGCGCGTGCCACAGGAAGCCGCCGGGCCCGGAGGCGTGGCGCCGGTTCGGTAGGGTCGGCGGCGTGCGCAAGACCTTGATCGTGACGAACGACTTCCCGCCCCGGCCGGGCGGCATCCAGTCCTTCCTGCACAACATGGCGCTGCGCCTGGACCCCGAGCGGATCGTCGTCTACGCCTCCACCTGGAAGCGGAGCCGCGAGGGCGTGGAGGCCACCGCCGCCTTCGACGCCGAGCAGCCCTTCACCGTCGTACGGGACCGCACGACGATGCTGCTCCCGACCCCCGGCGCGACCCGGCGGGCGGCCGGACTGCTGCGCGAGCACGGCTGCACGTCGGTGTGGTTCGGCGCGGCGGCGCCCCTCGGCCTGATGGCCCCCGCGCTGCGGAAGGCGGGCGCCGAGCGCCTCGTCGCCACCACCCACGGCCACGAGGCGGGCTGGGCCCAGCTGCCCGCGGCCCGGCAACTCCTGCGCCGGATCGGGGAGTCGACGGACACCATCACCTACCTCGGCGAGTACACGCGCTCCCGCATCGCGGGCGCCCTCACGCCCGCGGCGGCCGCCCGGATGGTCCAACTGCCGCCCGGCGTCGACGAGAAGACCTTCCACCCGGGCAGCGGCGGTGACGAGGTGCGCGCCCGTCTCGGACTCACCGAACGCCCCGTCGTCGTGTGCGTGTCACGTCTGGTGCCGCGCAAGGGCCAGGACACCCTGATCAGGGCGATGCCCCGGGTCCTGGCCGCCGAGCCGGACGCCGTCCTGCTGATCGTCGGCGGCGGCCCCTACGAGAAGGACCTGCGCCGCCTGGCCCACGACACCGGCGTCGCCGCCTCCGTCCGCTTCACCGGCGCCGTGCCCTGGCCGGAACTGCCCGCGCACTTCGGCGCCGGCGACGTCTTCGCCATGCCCTGCCGCACCCGCCGGGGCGGCCTCGACGTGGAGGGACTCGGCATCGTCTACCTGGAGGCCTCGGCGACGGGCCTGCCCGTCGTCGCCGGCGACTCGGGCGGCGCGCCGGACGCGGTACTCGACGGCGAGACGGGATGGGTGGTGCGGGGCGGCGACCCGGACGAGTCCGCCGACCGCATCACGACGCTCCTCGCCGACCCGGAACTCCGCCGGAGGATGGGCGGACGGGGCAGGACCTGGGTCGAGGAGAAGTGGCGCTGGGACCTGCTGGCAGAGCACTTGAGGGCTTTGCTGTAAACACGGGGCGTGCTGTCAGCGCGGTGAAGGCACCCCCGCCTAGGCCCCGTGGACCCCGTAGGCGTCCCTACTCGGCTACTTGGCGTAGATCGCCTCGATCTCGTCCGCGTAGTCCTTCGCGACCACGTTCCGCTTCAGCTTCAGTGACGGAGTCAAGTGCCCCGACTCCTCCGTGAACTGGGCCCCCAGCACCCGGAACTTCCGCACGGACTCCGCCTTCGACACCGCCGCGTTCCCGTCGTCGACCGCGCCCTGAACCGCCGCGAGCAGATCCGGGTCCTCCCGCAGTGCCGCCGCCGTCGAACCGGCCGGTTTCCCGTGCTCCGCGCACCACCGGTCCAGGAACTCCTCGTCCAGGGTGACCAGCGCGCCCACGAAGGGCCGGCCGTCGCCGACCACCATGCACTCCGCGACCAGCGCGTGCGCGCGGATGCGGTCCTCCATGACGGCCGGGGCGACGTTCTTGCCGCCCGCGGTGACGATGATCTCCTTCTTGCGGCCGGTGATCCGCAGATAGCCGTCCTCGTCCAGCGTCCCGATGTCACCGGTGTGGAACCAGCCGTCGGCCAGCGCCTCGGCGGTCGCGCCCGGGTTGTTCCAGTACTCCTTGAACAGGTGCTCGCCGTGCAGCAGCACCTCCCCGTCGTCCGCGATGCGCACCACGGAGCCGGGCAGCGGCTGGCCCACCGTGCCGATCTTCTGCCGGTCCCAGGGGTTGAAGGCGGTGGCCGCGCAGGACTCGGTCAGGCCGTAGCCCTCCAGGACCGTGAAGCCGATGCCGCGGAAGAAGTGGCCGAGCCGCTCGCCCAGCGGAGCGCCGCCCGAGATGGCGTACTCGCCGCGACCGCCGAGGACCGTGCGGAGCTTGCCGTAGACGAGCCGGTCGAACACCTTGTGCTTGACCTTCAGACCGAGCGACGGGCCCGATGGAGTGTCCAGGGCCTTGCTGTACGCGATCGCCGTGTCGGCGGCCTTGTCGAAGATCCTGCCCTTGCCGTCGGCCTGCGCCTTGGCGCGCGCCGAGTTGTAGACCTTCTCGAAGACCCGCGGCACCCCGAGGATCAGCGTGGGACGGAAGGCGGCCAGCTCGTCGGTGAGGTTCTTGATGTCGGGGACGTTGCCCAGTTTGATCGGCGCGATCATCGGCGCGACCTGGACGAGGCGCCCGAAGACGTGGGCGAGCGGGAGGAAGAGGAGGACCGAGCACTCACCGGTGCGGAAGAGCGGACGCAGCCGCTCGACGACGTTGCCGCACTCGGCGAAGAAGCTGCGGTGGGTGAGGACGCAGCCCTTGGGGCGGCCGGTGGTGCCGGAGGTGTAGACGATGGTCGCGGGATCGTCGGCCTTCGCGATCGAACCCCGTTCCTCGACGGCCCGGTCGGTGACGTCCTTGCCCAGGCGTCCCAGCTCCTCCACCGCCCCGGCGTCGATCTGCCAGACGTGCTTGAGGGCGGGCAGCTGCTCGCGCACCGACTCGACGGCGGCGGCGTGCCCGGCCGACTCCACGACGCACGCCGTGGCACCCGAGTCGCTGAGGATCCACTGCACCTGCTCGGACGAGCTGGTCTCGTACACCGGCACCGTGACCGCTCCGGCGCTCCAGATCGCGAAGTCCAGCAGCGTCCACTCGTAGCGGGTGCGGGACATCAGGCCGACCCGGTCGCCCGGCTGGACACCGGAGGCGATCAGGCCCTTGGCGGCGGAGTGGACCTCGGCGAGAAAGGTCCGCGCGGTCACGTCCTGCCAGGCACCTCCCACCTTGCGGGCGATGACGGCGACGTCGGGATGCTGCGCGGCGTTTCTGCGGACGATGTCGGTCAGGTTTCCGTCCGTGGGGACCTCGTACAAGGCCGGAAGGCTGAACTCGCGCAAGACTGCTGCTCCTCATAGGGCGCCGGCGCCACGACACTGTGTGATGCGACGGTGCGGTCCAAGGCTCGGGCAAGGTGCTCCGGAGGCCACATGCTGGTCACGCGCTGAACCGCACGACGATTCACATGTTGAAATCCTGAGCACGACTGGACTGCCCGGACGTTACCCGTCGGTATGCCTCCTCCGACAGGGGGTCCCCGCGAGATGTTCGCCGCGTCACACGGATGCTGTTTCCTTGGCGCACAGTAGTCGACGGATCATCCGACCAGCCAGTAACCGCAGGTCCGGCCGCCACTGTTCACAACTGGCGCGCGCTGCTTACGCTTGATCGCCATGGCACCCACACCGGCTCACGACACGAGCACGCGCGTCCATGTGGTCAGCGACGTCCACGGCAACGCCCGCGACCTGGCCAGGGCCGGCGAGGGCGCCGACGCCCTGGTCTGCCTCGGGGACCTGATCCTCTTCCTCGACTACGCCGACCACTCGCGCGGCATCTTCCCCGACCTGTTCGGCGTCGAGAACGCCGACCGGCTGGTCGAGCTGCGCACCGCCCGCCGTTTCGACGAGGCACGAGAGCTGGGGTCACGGCTGTGGGCCGGTGTCGACGGGGACAGGACACAGCTGATCGAGGGGGCGGTACGCAGGCAGTACGCCGAACTGTTCGCCGCCTTCCCCACCCCCACCTACGCGACCTACGGCAATGTCGACATGCCGCCTCTGTGGCCGGAGTACGCCGGACCCGGCACGACCGTCCTGGACGGGGAGCGGGTGGAGATCGGCGGCCGTGTCTTCGGCTTCGTCGGCGGCGGGCTGCGGACGCCGATGCGCACGCCGTACGAGATCGGCGACGAGGAGTACGCCGCGAAGATCGAGGCCGTCGGCGAGGTGGACGTGCTGTGCACGCACATCCCGCCGCAGGTGCCGGAGCTGGTCTACGACACGGTGGCGCGGCGCTTCGAGCGGGGCAGCAGGGCGCTGCTCGACGCGATCCGGCGCACCCGGCCCCGGTACGCGCTGTTCGGGCACGTGCACCAGCCGCTGGCCCGGCGGATGCGCGTCGGCGCGACCGAGTGCGTGAACGTGGGCCACTTCGCCTCGACCGGCCGGCCGTGGGTCATGGAGTGGTGACCGCGCAGGGCCGGGCCCGCACCGGCGGGCGGTGACGTTCGCCGGGCCCGTGCGCGGTAGCCTTCACGCGGCACGCACACCAAGTACCGGCCGCATCCGGAGGAGCCACGGCGATGGCGGAACACACCAGCTCGAGCATCACGATCGACGCGGCACCGGCCGACGTGATGGAGGTGATCGCCGACTTCGCCCGCTACCCGGACTGGACCGGTGAGGTGAAGGAGGCCGAGGTCCTCGCCTCCGACGCCGAGGGCCGTGCCGAGCAGGTCCGGCTCGTCATGGACGCCGGGGCGATCAAGGACGACCAGACGCTGGCCTACACCTGGACCGGCGAGCACGAGGTCTCCTGGACCCTGGTGAAGTCCCAGATGCTGCGCTCCCTCGACGGCTCCTACCTCCTGCGCCCCGAGGGCAAGGGCACGGAGGTCACCTACCGTCTCACGGTCGACGTCAAGATCCCCATGCTCGGCATGATCAAGCGCAAGGCGGAGAAGGTCATCATCGACAGGGCCCTGGCAGGCCTCAAAAAGCGAGTAGAAACCAAGTAACAGCCCCTCGCCCCCAGCTGCGAGCAGTCGCCCCCCTAGCTGCGGGCAATCGTGCCGCTGGGGCGGCACGGGTGGGCGCTGGGGGCACCCCCTCTGGGGGAGGCACCCCGTAAGCGCCGGGTTGCGCGCCCCCCCGGCCAGCACGCACGCCGGGCACTCCGTCAGCCCAGGGCACCCCCGCCGGGCACGACAGGCGCGGGCACCCCCGCCGGGCACGACAGGCGCCGCCCAGGCCCAGGTACCGTTCACCCCCATGCGCACCCTCCTGCTCACGGGCCCAGGCGGCACCGGCCGTACCACCCTCGCCGCCGCCACCGCGCTCACCGCGGCCCGCCAGGGCACCCGCACCCTCCTCCTCGGCACCGACCGCGACGACACGCTCGGCGCCGCACTCGGCGTGCGCACCGGCCCGGCACCCACCCGCGTCGAACCCCGCCTCACCGTCTGGCGGCCGGACCCCGCCCAGGGCTTCCGGGACGGCCTCGCCGCCCTCCAGGACCGCGCTGCCTCCGCCCTCGACCTCCTCGGTGCCGCCCGCCTCGACCCCGAGGAGCTGACCCCGCTGCCCGGCGCCGACGACCTGGCCCTCCTGCGTGCCCTGCGCGAGGCCGCGCTCGCCGAGGCGCACGACCTCCTCGTCGTCGACCTCCCGCCCGCGCCGCGCGCCCTCGCCCTGCTCGCCGCACCGGAGGAGCTGCGCCGCTGCCTGCGCCGCCTGCTCCCGCCCGAACGGCAGGCGGCCCGCGCCCTGCGCCCCGTCCTCGGCCGGCTCGCGGGCGTCCCGCTGCCCACCGAGGCGCTGTACGAGACCGCCGCCCGCTGGGAGCTGGAGCTGGCCGCCACCGAGGCCGTCCTCGCCGACCGGAACACCGTCGTACGGCTGGTCGCCGAGCCCGGCCCGGCCGGCGCCGACGCCGTCAGGACCGCCACCCTCGGCCTCGCCCTGCGCGGCCTGCGCACCGACCTGCTGGTCGCCAACCGCGTCCTGCCCGAGGACGTCCCGGCGGACAGCTGGCTCGGCGGACCGCTGGCCCAGCAGCGCAAGACGCTGGCGGAGTGGCACGGCACCCATGACGTACGCACCGTCCCCCACCTGGGACACGACCCGCGCGGCACCGACGACCTCGCCGCCCTCGGCGCACCGGGCGCGGGCGCCGGTGCCGCCCCGGTCGAGTGGCCCGTCACCGACCGGCTGGCCGAGGACGGCGTACTGGTCTGGCGCATCCCGCTGCCCGGCGCCGTCCGCGAGGAACTCGACCTGGTCCGCCGCGGTGACGAACTGGTCGTCGCCGCCGGTCCGTTCCGCCGTACCGTCCCGCTGCCCTCCGCGCTGCGCCGCTGCACCGTCGACGGGGCCGCGCTCCGCGAGGACACGCTCACCGTCCGGTTCACGCCGGACCCGGGGCTGTGGCCGCGCGGACACTGAACCGAGCGCGGCCGTTCGGGTAACGTCGTAGGGACGAACCGTAGTCAGGAGTCCGTCATGAGCGAAGAGCTCCCTCCGCCCGAGGCCCCCCGCCCCGATGAGGCCGACACGGTCGACCGGGCCCGCGGGGGCGACACGGTCGACGAGCCGCGAGCGACCGACGCCGACGCCTGGGCCACGGCGTGCGCCGAGGACCTGGAGGCCGAGAAGGCCCGCCGCCGGGCCGAGTACGGACCACCGCCCGGCTCCGCCGCCGAAGAGCTGCGCCGGCTCTTCGACACCGTCGCCGACAAGCTGTCCGGTCTCCAGTCCCCGCTGCTCGGCCAGGTCGCCGGACCGGCCGCCCAGCAGGTGGTCCGGCAGGTCGTCCAGCAGGCGAAGGCCGCGGTCGAACCGGTCGTCGAGCGCAACCCCGACGTCTTCGACCACCTCGCGGCCGCCGGCGGTGAACTGCTCGCCGCCTACCGCTCCGCCGTCCAGAACCAGGAGCGCCGCTGGACCGCCGGGGACACCGCGGCGAAGGACTCGCGCGACCCTCGTGACACCCGTGACCTGGACGAACGCGACCACGACGGCCGCGACGAGGGCGACGGGGGCACCGGCCCGGGACAACGCATCGACCTGGACTGAGCCCCGCCTCGGGTACGGTTGCCCTCAGCGGGGCTCGACCGAACTGAGGGATTCATGGGACTCACCATCGGCGTCGACATCGGCGGCACGAAGATCGCGGCCGGCGTGGTCGACGAGGAAGGCAACATCCTCTCGACCCACAAGGTGCCGACCCCCACCACACCCGAGGCCATCGTGGACGCCATCGCCTCCGCGGTCGAGGGCGCACGGGTGGGCCACGAGATCGTCGGTGTGGGCATCGGCGCCGCCGGATACGTCAACCGCCAGCGCTCCACGGTCTACTTCGCACCCAACATCGACTGGCGCCAGGAGCCGCTCAAGGAGAAGGTCGAGGCCCGCGTCGGACTCCCGGTCGTCGTGGAGAACGACGCGAACGCCGCGGCCTGGGGCGAGTACAGGTTCGGCGGCGGCAAGGGACACCGCAACGTCATCTGCATCACCCTCGGCACCGGCCTCGGCGGCGGCATCATCATCGGCAACAAGCTGCGCCGCGGCCACTTCGGCGTGGCCGCCGAGTTCGGCCACATCCGCATGGTGCCGGACGGCCTGCTGTGCGGCTGCGGCTCGCAGGGCTGCTGGGAGCAGTACGCGTCGGGACGGGCGCTGGTGAGGTACGCCAAGCAGCGGGCCAACGCCACCCCCGAGCGCGCCGAGGTGCTCCTCGCCCTCGGCGACGGCACCCCCGAGGGCATCGAGGGCAAGCACATCTCCGTCGCCGCCCGCCAGGGCTGCCCGGTCGCCGTCGACTCCTACCGGGAGCTGGCCCGCTGGGCCGGTGCCGGACTGGCCGACCTGGCCTCGCTCTTCGACCCGTCCGCCTTCATCGTCGGCGGCGGCCTCTCCGACGAGGGCGACCTGGTCCTCGACCCGATCCGCAAGTCCTACAAGCGGTGGCTGGTCGGCGGCAACTGGCGTCCGGTCGCCGACGTGATCGCCGCTCAGCTGGGCAACAAGGCGGGCCTGGTGGGCGCGGCCGACCTGGCCAGGGAACCCGACCCGATCATGTAGCGGCACAGCAGGCCGAGAGGCCCGTTCCCACGACAGAGCCCGTCGAGCCCCCAGCGAGGGACGGCGGGCCTCGTCGTATCTTGATCCGCATGGCAACGTCCTCCCTCCCCGCCCTGCCCAACTCCCGCACCGAACCCGACGGTTCCGCCGTCGTCCGGGTGCTGAGCTACAACATCCGCTCCCTGCGCGACGACACCGCCGCCCTCGCCCGCGTCATCGGCGCCTGCGCCCCCGACCTGGTGCTGCTCCAGGAGGCTCCCCGCCTCTTCCGCTGGCGCAAGAAGATCACCCGGCTCGCCGCCGCGTCCGACCTGGTCCTGCTCTCCGGCGGCGGCACCGCCGCGGGCCCCGCGCTGCTGTGCTCCCTGCGGGCCACCGTGGAGCGCACCGAGGACGTACTGCTCCCGCTCACCCCCGGCCAGCACCGCCGGGGCCTCGCCACCGCCGTGGTCCGGATCGGCGGGGCCCGTCTCGGCGTCCTCAGCACCCACCTGTCGCTGCGGCCGGACGAGCGCTACGAGCAGGCCGGACTGCTCCTCGACCAGCTGGCCGCCCTCGGTGTGCAGCACGCCGTGGCGGGCGGCGACCTCAACGAGCCCCCGGGCGGCCGCACCTTCCGGCGGCTCGGCGACGGGCTGCGGGACTGCTGGACCGCTGCGCCCTGGGGCGGCGAGTACACCTTCCCCGCCACGGCCCCGGACCGCCGCATCGACGCGGTGTTCGTCACCGAGGGCGTCGAGGTGCTGGGCTGCGGGGTGCCGTCGGGACTGCCGGGAGTGGCCGAGGGCGACCTGCGGACGGCCACGGACCACCTCCCGGTCCTGACCGCCCTCCGCGTACCCGCGACCACCTGACCGCGGGTCCCCGCGCCACCGCGCCGCCCGCCCGGGCGGACACCGGACCACCATCCCGGGGCCGTCGCCGCGCCACCGCCCCGCGGCCGCCTCGCTGCCGTCACTGGAGAAGCGGTGCGATCCCCATCCCGGGCTGCCGTCGGAGGACCGTGCGTGCCCTCTGGGCTGCCGTCGGAGAAGTGGTGCGTGCCACCCGGCCCGTCACTGGAGAAACGGTGCGATCCCCCTCCCGGGCCGCCGTCGGAGGACCGTGCGAACCACCCGGGCCGCCGCAGGACGACCTGCGCCCCCCTCCGGGACCGCCGCGCCGCCGCTAGACCACCGCGCCGCGGCCCGGATCGTCGTCGTCCTCGTCGCCCGTCCGCATCCGTACGACCAGGGTGGCGAAGCCGCCGAGGAAGCCGCCGATGCTCAGGGTCGCCAGCCACCACGTCATGTCCCAGCCCAGCACCACCGCCAGCAGGAGCAGCACGGGACCGCCCAGCACGCCCAGCCAGGCGAACTTCGAGGTGGTGTCGCCCTCGGGCAGCGGCGGCGGCTCGGGCGGCACGAAGTGGCCCTCGTCGTCCTCGTCGAAGTCGTCGTCCGACGGCTCGGCCGGCGTGTGGTCACGGGGTCCGACACCCGGCGCGAACGCGACGGAGCCGCCCAGCGGCCGGGCCGGGGACGACCGGTCCGCCGCGGGCTCCTCGTCGTCCGTGCCGTTCACACCGTTCGTGTCAGGGGTGGTGCCGTTCGTCTCGGGCTCCAGGAGTGCCAGGTCCTCGACCGACTTGAACGGCTTCGCGCCGGGCGGATCCGGGGGCTCCTCCCCGTACCCGGCGACGATCGCGGCCCAGGCGGCCTCCTCGTCCACGGGCGTGGCCGGGCCCTCGAGCCGGTCATCGGGACGGTCCCCGGGCCCCGGGTCCGCCGCGCGCTCCCGGCCGCCCTCGCCGTGCTCCCGCTCCTCGCGGTCCTCGCGGTCGGAGTCGTGCTCAGCCACCTGCGGTCGTCCCTTCCTTGCCGAGTCCGGGCTCCGGCTCCCTGACGGATCCGGGTGCGAGCCGGCCGATGAACGCGACGCTCTCCGCGAAGATCCGGTCCGCATCGTGGTCCAACGTCGCCACGTGGTAGCTCTGTTCCAGCAGGATCTCCGTCACGTCCGCCGACGACACCCGGCCGAGGATCCGTGCCGAGTCGGCCGGCGGCACCACGTGGTCCTGCGGGCTGCGCAGCAACAGCAGCGGCTGGGTCACCTGTGGCAGATCGCCGTCGGCGAGACGGAAGAAGGCGCGCAGCGAGTGGGCCGAGTGCAGCGGCACCCTGTCGTACCCCAGCTCCGAGCCGTGCGGCTTGGCGATGTCGCTGGCGATGCCCCGCGTCGCCGGGACCAGATGGCGCAGGACGGGAAGGGCGTGCTGGGCGACGCCGTGCATCCGGTTCGCCGGGTTGACGACCACGACGCCCGTCACGGCGTCGCCGTGCTTCGCGGCGAGCCGCAGTGCCAGGGCGCCGCCCATGGACAGCCCGGCCACGAAGACCCGCGTGCAGTGCTCGCGCAGGGCGCGCAGCTCGCGGTCCACCTCCGCGTACCAGTCCTGCCACCCGGTGACCTGCATGTCCTGCCAGCGCGTGCCGTGCCCGGGCAGCAGCGGCAGCGCGACGCTCAGGCCGCGGGCGGCGAGGTACCGGGCCCAGGGGCGCAGGGACTGCGGGGAACCGGTGAAGCCGTGGCAGAGGAGGACACCGACCTCCCCGCCCTCGTGGCGGAACGGCTCGGCTCCGGGCAGGACCGGCACGTCTCGGTCTCCTGTCGTCAGGGGGCCGGCGGAGCCGGCACGTCGGGTGCGGTGCTCGTGGTCGCCCGAGGACACGCGCGGACAGCGGACAGCGGATACGCGCGGACACTCGCGGTCTTTCACCGTACGCGACCGCAGTGACACCGACCAGGGCCGTCGGGGCCATTGCCCCTTGGCCGGGTTAGGGTCTGAACCTCGGACACGGGAGGCATTCGGTTGTTGTACGGCGCGATGAAGGTCACCGTCGGGGGGTCGCTGAAGCTGGCCTTCCGACCCGGGGTGGAAGGCCTGGAGCACATTCCGGCCGACGGCCCCGCCATTCTGGCGAGCAACCACCTGTCGTTCTCCGACTCGTTCTTCCTGCCGGCCGTCCTCGACCGCAAGGTGACCTTCATCGCCAAGGCCGAGTACTTCAACACCCCGGGGGTCAAGGGCAGGCTGACCGCCGCCTTCTTCAAGGGGGTCGGCCAGCTCCCGGTGGACCGCTCCGGCGCACGCGGGGCGGGGGAGGCGGCGATCAGGAGCGGCATAGAGGTGCTGGAACGCGGCGAACTGTTCGGCATCTATCCCGAGGGCACGCGCTCCCCGGACGGCCGCCTCTACCGGGGCAAGCCCGGGGGCCTCGCACGCGTGGCGCTCGCCACCGGCGCGCCCGTCGTCCCGGTGGCCATGATCGACACCGAGAAGATCCAGCCGCCCGGCCAGGTGGTGCCGAAGCTGATGCGGCCCGGCATCCGCATCGGCAAGCCCCTGGACTTCGCCCGCTACCAGGGCATGGAGCACGACCGGTTCGTGCTCCGCGCGGTGACCGACGAGGTCATGTACGAGATCATGAAGCTCTCCGGCCAGGAGTACGTCGACATGTACGCGACCGCCATGAAGCGGCAGCTCGCGGAGGCGGCGAAGGCCGAGAAGGAGGCGGGCAAGGCCGCCAAGGCAGAGAAGGAAGCGGACAGGGCCGCCAAGGCAGAGAAGGGCCGGACCGGGAGCTAGTCCGCCGTACGGACAGCCACCGGTACCCGGGGAGGGGGGGACATGGCCAGACGCGAGCGAGTCATGAGGATGTCGGTCGAGCAGCCGCTGTGGCGGGCGCTCGCCGGTTACCGCGTGCTCACCATGCTGTACGCGATCGGCTTCTTCGCCACCGCATGGTCCGGTTTCGAACGCCCCTGGCTCGCCGTCGCCTACTACGCCGTCCTCTTCGTCTGGACCCTTGCCACCCTCCCCAAGGTCGCCAACGCCGCGAGCTGCACCAAGCGCTTCCTCACCGCGGACCTCACCGTCGCGCTGACCGGCGTCATGCTCACGCCCTTCGCCGACGCCCATGAACGCGTCATGGACGGCGGCCCGACGCTGCCGTCGATATGGACCGCGGGTTCCGTGCTGGCGTTCGCCATCAAGGGCGGCTGGCGCTGGGCGGCCGTGGCCTCCACCCTCGTCGCCGTCGCCAACCTGGTCGAGCGCGGCAGCCCGGCCCGCGACACCGTCCACAACGTCGTCCTCGTCTGGGTCGCCTCCATCGCCATCGGCTACGTCGTCGAGGTCGCCCGCGCCTCCGAGCGCACCCTCGCCCGCGCCCTGGAGATCGAGGCCGCCACCAGGGAACGGGAACGGCTCGCCCGGGACATCCACGACAGCGTCCTCCAGGTGCTGGCGATGGTGCAGCGCCGCGGCGCCGTCATCGGCGGCGAGGCAGCCGAGCTGGGCCGGCTCGCCGGCGAGCAGGAGGTGGCGCTGCGCACCCTGGTCTCCGACGGCCTCGTGCCCGTGTCCCGGGTGTCGGAGGACGCCGCCGAGGGTGCCCTTGTCCGCGCGGTGGACGTACCGGACGGACCGGGGGGCGAGGACCCGGGCGGCCCCGTCGACCTGCGGGCCCTGCTCGCCCCGTACGCCGGATCCCTCGTGAACCTCGCCGAGCCGGGCGCCCCCGTCGAGCTGGACCCGGCCGCCGCACGGGAACTGGCCGCGGCCGTCGGGGCGGCCCTGGACAATGTCCGCAGGCACGTCGGGGAGCGGGCACGCGCCTGGATCCTGGTCGAGGACGAGCCCGGCGAGGTGATCGTCACCGTCCGGGACGAGGGCCCGGGCATCCCCGAGGGGCGGCTCGCCGAGGCCGAGGGCGAGGGACGGCTGGGCGTGGCCCTGTCGATCCGGGGCCGGCTGCGCGACCTGGGCGGCACCGCCGAGCTGATCTCGGTGCCCGGCCAGGGCACGGAGGTCGAACTGAGGGCACCGAAGGAAACCGGCGGCGCCGCCGCCCGGGGGAGGGCAACGCACCATGAACGACACGAGTGAACACACGAGTGAACGACGGGATCCGGTGGAACGGCAGGATCCGGTGGAGCGACAGGCTCCGATCCGGGTCATGGTCGTGGACGACCACCCGATGTG
Source organism: Streptomyces mayonensis (assembly GCF_018982965.1). GTDB lineage: Bacteria > Actinomycetota > Actinomycetes > Streptomycetales > Streptomycetaceae > Streptomyces > Streptomyces mayonensis. The sequence goes on from NZ_JACBYP010000016.1 coordinate 36,669, forward strand.
GCGCGACGCCGTCGCCCGGGACCTGGCCGAGTCCGGCTTCGACGTGGTCGCCACCGCCGGCGACGGCGACCAGGCGGTGCGCCGCGCCAGGGCCGTCACGCCCGACGTCCTCGTCCTCGACCTCAACCTCCCCGGCAAGCCCGGCGTCCAGGTCTGCAAGGAGGTCGTCGGCGCCGACCCGAAGCTGCGGGTGCTGGTGCTCTCGGCGAGCGGGGAGCACGCCGACGTCCTGGAGGCGGTGAAGTCCGGCGCGACCGGCTACCTGCTGAAGTCGGCGTCCACCGAGGAACTGCGGGACGCGGTCCGCCGCACCGCCCTCGGCGACCCGGTCTTCACACCGGGGCTCGCGGGCCTGGTCCTCGGCGAGTACCGCCGCCTCGCCTCCGAACCCGCCCCCGCCGCGGGCGCCGACGAGCCGGGGGCGCCCCGGCTCACCGACCGGGAGACCGAGGTGCTGCGCCTGGTCGCCAAGGGCCTGAGCTACAAGCAGATCGCCGAGCGCCTGGTCATCTCCCACCGCACCGTGCAGAACCACGTCCAGAACACCCTCGGCAAGCTCCAGCTGCACAACCGGGTGGAACTCGTGCGGTACGCCATCGAAAGAGGTCTGGACGACGCGTGAGCCCCGCGGGACAGTGGCCCCAACCAGCCACTGTGACAAAGGGGTTGTGCGATGAAGGTCGGAGTACTGACCGGAGGCGGTGACTGCCCCGGGCTCAACGCCGTCATCCGGGCCGTCGTCCGCAAGGGTGTACAGGAGTACGGCTACGACTTCACCGGCTTCCGGGACGGCTGGCGCGGTCCCCTGGAAGGCGACACCGTCCCGCTCGACATCCCGGCCGTCCGCGGCATCCTGCCCCGCGGCGGCACCGTCCTCGGCTCCTCGCGCACCAATCCGCTCCAGCAGGAGGACGGCATACGGCGCATCAAGGACAACCTCGCCGCCCTCGGTGTCGAGGCGCTCATCACCATCGGCGGCGAGGACACCCTCGGCGTCGCCACCCGCCTCACCGACGAGTACGGCGTGCCCTGCGTCGGCGTCCCCAAGACCATAGACAACGACCTGTCCGCCACCGACTACACCTTCGGCTTCGACACCGCAGTCGGCATCGCCACGGAGGCCATCGACCGGCTGCACACCACCGCCGAGTCGCACATGCGCGTCCTGGTCGTCGAGGTCATGGGCCGGCACGCCGGCTGGATAGCCCTGCACTCGGGCCTGGCCGGCGGCGCCAACGCCATCCTCATCCCCGAGCAGCCCTTCGACGTCGAACAGGTGTGCGCCTGGGTGGCCTCCAGGTTCCGGGCGTCGTACGCCCCGATCGTGGTCGTCGCCGAGGGGGCGGTGCCGCGCGACGGCGACATGGTGCTCAAGGACGAGTCGCTGGACTCCTACGGGCACGTCCGGCTGTCCGGGGTCGGCGAGTGGCTGGCCAAGCAGATCGAGAAACGCACCGGCAACGAGGCCCGCACCACCGTCCTCGGACACGTCCAGCGCGGCGGCACCCCCAGCGCCTTCGACCGCTGGCTCGCCACCCTCCCCCACTGCCTTGACGGCGTGGGGGGACCCCCACCGGCCTGCACGCCGTCGACTGCGTGCGCGACGGGGACTTCGGCACGATGGTCGCCCTGCGTGGCACGGACATCGTCCGCGTCCCGATGGCCGACGCCACAGCCCGGCTGAAGACGGTCGACCCCGCGCTGTACGAGGAGGTCGGAGTGTTCTTCGGCTGACGCCCGGCGGACGGCCGCCGACCGGCGACGGTGGGCTCCGGGCCGTATATTCGGCCATTGAGCCCGGAGCCCACCGGAACGGGCACGGGAACGGCACCGGGAGCGGGCATGGAGATCCTGGCCTTCGGCGTCCAGGCCGACGAGCAGCCCCTGATCGAGCAGGCCTTCCAGCAGATCCTCCAGCAGGCCTCGGACGGCTCCCGGGCCTCGGACGGCTCCCGGGCCCCTCACGGCCACCGGCCCTCCCACGATGACCACCCCTCCCACGGTCACGACGCGATCCGCTGCCTCGACGTCTTCCTCAACGAGGACACCGCCCCCATCGCCGCGGGCCACGAGATCGTCTCCACCTCGGTCAACGCCGACCTCGGCGCGGCGGTCCTGGAGATCCTCGCGGCCGGCGGCACCCGGATGGTGGCCCAGCGCTCCACCGGCTTCAACAACATCGACCTCGGGACGGCCGAGCGGCTCGGCATGACCGTCGCGCGGGTGTCGTCCTACTCGCCGTACTCGGTGGCCGAGTTCGCCTGGGCCCTCGCCCTGGCCGTCAACCGCCGGATCGTGCGCGCCTCCCACCGCACCCGCGACTTCGACTTCCGGCTCCATGGCCTGATGGGCCGCGACCTGCACGGCCGCACCGCCGGCATCCTGGGCACGGGCAGGATCGGCGAGGCCTTCGCCCGGATCGCCCACGGCTTCGGCATGCGGCTGCTCGGCTGGGACGTCGCCGAGAACCCGGCCTGCGCGGAACTCGGCATGCGCTACGTCCCGAAAGACGAGCTGCTCGCCCGGTCCGACCTGATCACCCTGCACGTCCCGCTGATGGCCGAGACCCGGCACCTGATCGACGCGGCCGCCCTGAAGTCGATGCGGGACGACGCCATCCTGGTCAACTCCAGCCGCGGCGGCCTGATCGACACCGCCGCGCTCGTCGGCGAACTGCGCGCCGGCCGCTTCACCGGCGTCGGCCTGGACGTCTACGAGGCGGAGGCGGGCCTGTTCTTCCTCGACAAGTCCCTCGAACCCGTCGAGGACGACACCCTGGCCCGCCTCGTGACCTTCCCGAACGTCCTGGTCACCTCGCACCAGGCGTACTACACCGAGGACGCCGTCGGCCAGATCGTCGACGCCACGGCCCGCAACGTCCTCGACTACCGCGAGGGCCGCCGCTCGCAGAACGTGCTGGTGCCGCGCGGCTGACCGGCCAGCTCCCGTACGATCCCGACGCCGTTCAGCGTCAGCACGGACTCGGGGTGGAACTGGACCCCCGCGAAGCCCCCGCCCCGCAGCGCGTGCACCTCGCCGTCCGCCGAGCGGCTCACCTCGATGCCGTGCGCGGCCAGCTCGGCGGCCGTCTCGTCGTCGCACCGCGCGGTGAAGCTGCTGTAGAAGCCGACCGTCTCGCCCCGCCCGAACAGGTCGATCTCCGTCTGCGCCCCCTGGTACGGCACCGCCTTGCGGACCAGGTCGAGCCCCAGTTCCGCCGCGATCAGCTCGTGCCCGAGGCAGACCCCGAGGACGCCGTGCCGGTGCTCCCGGAGCAGATCGGCGGTCAGGGTGCGCAGGAAGCGCATCCTGGGGTCGGCCGTGTCGAGGGGGTCCCCGGGGCCGGGGCCCAGCACCACCGGCCCCTCGTGGGCGAGCACCGCCTCGCGCAGCCCCGGCTCGTCGTGGCGCCGTACGCTCACCGTGAGCCCCGAGGAACGCAGCAGGTGCGCGAGCATCGCCGTGAAGGTGTCCTCCGCGTCCACCACCAGGGCCTGCCCGGTGAGCGCGTCGGACGGCTCCTGCATCCGCAGCCAGAACGGGGCGAGCGAGGCACGGCGCCCGTCCAGCGCGGCCCGCACCCGGGGGTCGTCGGCCAGCCCCGGCCGTCCGGCCTCCGCCCGCGGCCGGGACGGGCGTACGCCGAGCGCCGCCAGCACCCCGGCCGCCTTGGCGTGGGTCTCCGCGACCTCGCCCGCCGGGTCCGAGCCGCGCACCAGCGTGGCGCCGACCGGCACCCGCAGCCGCCCCCGCGCGTCGATGTCGGCGGTGCGGATCAGAATCGGGGAGTCCAGGGTCTGGGCGCCTCCGGAGTCCCGGCCGAGCAGCGCCAGCGCGCCCGCGTAGTAGCCGCGGCCCGTGGCCTCGTGCCGCTCGATCACCCGGCAGGCGTTCTGCACCGGCGACCCGGTGACCGTCGCCGCGAACATGGTCTCCCGCAGCACCTCCCGCACGTCCAGCGAGGAACGGCCGCGCAGCTCGTACTCGGTGTGCGCGAGGTGCGCCATCTCCTTCAGCCGCGGCCCGACGACCACCCCGCCCATGTCGCCGACGGTGCACATCATCTTGAGCTCCTCGTCGACCACCATCGACAGCTCCTCGATCTCCTTGCCGTCGGCGAGGAAACCCAGCAGGTCCTCGGGCGTGGGCCCGTCGGCGGGATAGCGGTACGTCCCGCTGATCGGGTTCATCACGACCGTGCCGCCGGACATGCGGACGTGCACCTCCGGGCTGGCGCCCACCAGCGTCCGGTCCCCGGTGTGCACGACGAAGGTCCAGTACGCGCCCCGCTCGCCCACCAGCAGCCGCCGGAACAGCGCCAGCGCGTCGGCGCGTCCGAACCCGTCGATCCGGCCCTCGTACGTCCGCCGGATCACGAAGTTGGCGCCCTCGCCGGCCCCGATCTCCTCGTCCAGGACCCGCCCGACGATGCCCGCGTACTCCTCGTCGCCCACGTCGAAGCCGCCGCCCTCGACCCGGACCCCGTGCGCGGGCAGGTGCGCCAGCACCTCGGCGAGCGGCACGTCGTACCGCTCCTCGGGGACCAGCGCGAGCAGCGGCGTGCCGTCGTCGCGGACGTCGAAGCCGCGCTCGCGGATCTGCCGGAAGGGCGCGAGCGCCAGCCCGTCGTCGGGCAGGTCGGCGAGCGAGCCGTACTCCGCCACCGGGCCGAGCAGCAGTTCCACGGTGTCGTGGTCGCGCCCCGGGGTGCGGCGGCGGAGCAGGGCGAAGGGGCGGGGATCGGCCAGGAGGCCGGAGAGCGGTGTCAGCGGTGGCAGGGATGTCATCGGGGGCGTCCTTCTCGGTTCGTCGGAGAGGAACGGACCCGGCCACACATGCCGAAGGCCGCCCCTCGGGCGGCCTTCGCGAAGTCTTCTCGTACGCGCAGTCAGCGGGCCGCCGGATGAGCGGTCCACCACCAGTTCTGGATCGAGTGCGCGAACATGGCAGGCAGCGTACCCCACCGCCGCCGCTCCCGGAGCCGACGGCTCGTCCCGTCCCCCGGGCCCGTCTCGTCCCCCGGCCCGTCTCGTCTCTCCGGACCTGTCTCGTTTCCCTGGGCCGTCTCGTTGTCTCCGGGCCCGTCTCATTCTCTGGGCGTGGCCATGGGCCCCTGTCCCGACCCCGTAGTCTTGAGCAGGTGACCGTGAACGCTGATTCTCAAAGCGTCGCCGCTCAGGCGACATGGCGAAACCTGCCCGCGGCGCAGCAGCCCGAGTACCCGGATGCCGAGGCTCTGCGCGATGTGATCGCCGAGCTCGAAACGTATCCCCCGCTGGTCTTCGCCGGCGAGTGCGACCAGCTGCGTGCCCGGATGGCGGCCGTCGCCAAGGGAGAGGCGTTCCTGCTCCAGGGCGGCGACTGCGCCGAGTCGTTCGACGGGGTGTCGGCCGAACACATCAGGGCGAAGCTCAAGACGCTGCTGCAGATGGGTGCCGTCCTCACCTACGCCGCGTCCGTGCCCGTGGTGAAGGTCGGCCGGATCGCCGGCCAGTACTCCAAGCCGCGCTCCAAGCCGACCGAGACCCGCGACGGCGTGACCCTGCCGACCTACCGCGGCGACTCGGTCAACGGCTTCGACTTCACCGAGGCGGCCCGCGTCCCGGACCCCGAGCGGCTCAAGCGGATGTACCACGCGTCGGCGTCCACGCTGAACCTGGTGCGCGCCTTCACCACCGGCGGCTACGCCGACCTGCGCCAGGTGCACGCCTGGAACCAGGACTTCGTGAAGTCCTCCCCGTCCGGCCAGCGTTACGAGCAGCTGGCCCGGGAGATCGACAACGCGCTGAACTTCATGCGGGCCTGCGGCACCGACCCGGAGGAGTTCAAGACCGTCGAGTTCTTCTCCTCGCACGAGGCGCTGCTGATGGACTACGAGTCGGCGCTCACCCGCGTCGACTCCCGCACCGGGCAGCTGTACGACGTCTCCGGGCACATGGTGTGGATCGGCGAGCGCACCCGGCAGCTGGACCACGCGCACATCGAGTTCGCCTCGAAGATCCGCAACCCGGTCGGCATCAAGCTCGGCCCGAACACCACGGCCGAGGAGGCGCTGCAGTACATCGAGCGCCTGGACCCCGAGCGCGAGCCCGGCCGGCTGACCTTCATCGTCCGGATGGGCGCGGACAAGATCCGCGACCGGCTCCCCGAGCTGGTGGAGAAGGTCACCGCGTCCGGCGCGACCGTCGCCTGGATCACCGACCCGATGCACGGCAACACCTACGAGGCGGCCTCCGGCCACAAGACCCGCCGTTTCGACGACGTGCTCGACGAGGTCAAGGGCTTCTTCGAGGTGCACAAGGCGCTGGGCACCCACCCGGGCGGCATCCACGTGGAGCTGACCGGTGACGACGTCACCGAGTGCGTGGGCGGCGGCGACGAGATCTTCGTCGACGACCTGCACCAGCGCTACGAGACGGCCTGCGACCCGCGGCTCAACCGCAGCCAGTCGCTCGACCTGGCGTTCCTGGTGGCGGAGATGTACCGGGACCAGTGACGGTCCGCCCCGGCGGGGCACGGATGCGGGGCGTGAAATGGGGCGCGGGTCACATGGGATCCGCGCCCCCTCCACTTTTGCCGGACTTGCGCGATGGGTAAGGTTAGGTTTGCCTCACCGATCAGTCGGATCCTCGGGACCAGCCGGACCCTCCGGTCGTCGGTACGGCACGACCCTGTACCCCGTCCGGGAGGTGAACCGCGTGTTCGTCTGCAGCTGCTTCGGTGTCACCGAGGAACAGGTGAGGAGCCACGCGGACGCCGGTGCGTGCACGCCCCGGCAGATCGCCTCCGCCTGCAAGGCCGGCACCGACTGCGGCGGCTGCGTACGCCGCATCCAGGCGCTGCTCGGCCGTGGCGCGTGCCCCCGCCGGCAGCTGGCCGACCAGGGCGCACCGGTCCTCGCGGAGCTTCCCGAGGCGGCTTGAGGCCCGGCATGCTCGTGTCTAGAGCGATCCCGGTCCCGAGGGGTCCGGCTGGACCTGCTCGATGACCGTCGACAGGTAGAGCGATTCGCCCAGTTTCTCGATCAGGTCGAGCTGGGTCTCCAGGTAGTCGATGTGGTGCTCCTCGTCGGCGAGGATCGCCTCGAAGACGTTGGCCGACGTGATGTCGTGCTTGGCCCGCATCACCTCGATGCCCCGGCGCAGCCGGTCGATGGCCTCGATCTCGATCTCCCGGTCGGCCTGGAACATCTCCGTCACGCTCTGGCCCACCCGCACGTGGAAGAGCCGCTGGTAGTTCGGCAGGCCGTCCAGGAGCAGGATGCGGTCGGTGAGCACCTCGGCGTGGCGCATCTCGTCGAAGGACTCCGCGCGCGTGTACTTCGCGAGCTTGGTCCAGCCCTTGTGGTCCTGCAGCTTCGCGTGCAGGAAGTACTGGTTGATCGCCGTGAGCTCGGCGGTCAGCTGCTCATTCAGGAACTCGATGACCTCGGGGTCGCCCTGCATCGCTTGAGGCTCCTTCGAACGGGAACAGGCGTGTTGCGCGGCATGATTGCACCGGCACCGAAGATCGTCCAGTAAGTGTTGACTTAGTAAGTAAGCACAGGCTTAGTGAAAAATATTGCCGTTTGTCCCGTTTGCTTGGGTTCGCTCGGTTCTACTCTGATTTGCTCGAATGTAAGCGGGGTGGGTCAGGGGCGTCGGTCCGGGTCTGTCAGGATGGAGACATGGGTCAGCCGGTGGGAAACGAATCGGGGGAAGACGGTTCGGAAGGAGCGTCGAGGTTCGAGCTTCCACCGGGTCAGCGGCTTCAGCGCGGCTGGCCCGTCACGCACTACGGACCGGTCCCCAAGTTCCGCCCCGAGCGCTGGGAGTTCCGGGTCTTCGGCGCCACCACCGACGGCGAGAAACACGGCTGGACCCACGACGAGTTCAGCGCCCTGCCGTACACCACGGTCGTCGCCGACCTGCACTGCGTCACGAAGTTCAGCATGCTCGGCGCCGAGTGGGGCGGGGTGCCGGCCGCCACGATCCTCCAGTCGGCACCGCCCGCGCCCGACGTCACCCACGTGATGGTCTGGGCCGAGTACGGCTTCAGCTCCAACCTGCGGCTGTCCGACTTCACCGCCGCGCGCACCCTGTTCGCCACCCACAAGGACGGCGAACTGCTCACCGCCGAGCACGGCTTCCCGCTGCGGCTGATCGTCCCGCACCTGTACGCCTGGAAAGGCCCCAAGTGGGTCCGCGGCATCGAGTACATGACGGCCGACCGGCGCGGATTCTGGGAGGAGCGCGGCTACCACAACATCGGCGACCCGTGGCGCGAGCAGCGCTACTCCTACCAGGAGGAGCCCGGGGACGGCCCCGAGCTGTGACCGTCCGAAGCCGCCCGGCGGGTCAGCCGTCGCGCAGCTTCTTCAGCCGCTCCACGTCCGCCGCGTGCCCCTCCTTGCCGCCGGGCGTCTCGATGACCAGCGGCACGCCCTCGGTCGCCGGGTGCGTCATCAGCGCCCGGAACGGGTCCTCGCCGATGTGACCTGCGCCGATGTTCTCGTGCCTGTCCTTGTGGGCGCCGGCCACGTCCTTGGAGTCGTTGGCGTGGATCAGCCTCAGCCGGCCCTCGCCGACGGTGTCCACCAGCAGGTCGAGGGTCTGGTGCATGCCCGACGGCCCGGTCAGGTCGTGGCCGGCCGCGAAGACGTGACAGGTGTCCAGGCACACGCCCAGCTTCGGATGGGCGTCCAGCGCCTCGAAGTACGGGCCGAAGTCCCAGGTCCGCGAGCACAGTGAGGCGCCCTGCCCGGCGGTCGACTCCAGCAGCAGGTACGGGTCGTCGTCGTGGGTCAGCTCGTCGAGCAGCGGCAGCATGTGCTCCCGCACCTGCTTCAGCGCCACCGACCGCTCCCGTCCGCCGGTCGCGCTGCCGGTGTGCACCACCACGCCGAGTGCCCCGATGTCCCGGCCCCGCCGCAGCGAGTGCCGCAGCGACTCGACCGACCGCTCCACCGTCGCCGCGGTGTGCGAGCCGAAGTTGATCAGGTACGGCGCGTGCACGTACGCCGGGATCGACCCGGCCGCGCAGGCCTGGCGGAAGGCCTCGTCCTGCTTCGGATTACCGGCCGGTGTGGCCCAGCCGCGCGGGTTGGCGACGAAGACCTGCACGGTCTCCGCCGCCAGCTCACGGGCGTAGGACAGCCCCACGGAGTGCAGGCCCCCGGCCACGGGGACGTGGCCGCCGACAGGGTTGCGGGGGCGCGCGGGCGGGCGCGGGGCAGCGGACTGTTGACTCTTCACCCGTTCAGGGTGTCATGTCGCGGCCCCGCGCCCGGCGCCGCGGCCGCCCACCCGACGGCGATGCGGTCGCTCACCCGATCGTGCTGCGGTGGCTCCCCTGCCGGTGACGCGGTGGCTCACCCGATGGTGCTGTGGTGGCTCACCTGATGGTGATCTTGATGGACGATCCCTTGGGGGCGGTCTCCCCGCCCTCCACGGACTGCTCCTTCACGGTGTCGCCGAACAGCCCGAACAGACCCCGGTCCTCGTCCACGTCGAATCCGGCGTCCTGGAGCTTCTGCTTGGCGGCGTCCACGCTGTCGCCGACGACGTCCGGGACCTCGACCATCTCGGGGCCCTTGGACACCGTGAGCGTCACGGTGTCGCCCTCGGCCGCCTTGCTGCCCGACTCCGGCGTCTGCCGGGCGACCTGGCCGCTGTCGTGCTCGGAGTTCACCCGCTCCTCGGCGACCTTCACCTTCAGACCGGCCTCCGTCAGCTCGGTCCTCGCCTCGTCCAGGTCGTCGCCGGTGACGTCCGGGACGTCCACCGGGCGGCCCTTGCTGACGACCAGCGCGACCGCCGAACCGCCGCGCACCGTGGTGTTCGCCGCGGGTTTCGTGGAGACCACGAAACCGGTGGGGACCTCCTCACTGAAGGCCTTCGTCACCATGCCCGGCTGCAGACCCTCGTCCTCCAGCAGAGCGCGGGCCCGGTCCAGCCGGTACCCCTCCAGGTCGGGCAGCTTCACCCGGTTCGGGCCGTCGGACACCGTGAACGAGACGGAGTCGTTCTTGCGGATGCGGCTGCCCACGCCGGGGTCGGTGCTGATGATCCTGCCGCGGTCCACGGTGTCGCTGTGCGCGTGACGCACCTTGCCCACGTCGAGACCGGCCTCGTCCAGCCGGTCCCTGGCCTGTGCCTCCGTCTTGGACAGCAGTGCGGGGACCTTGGTGAACTGGCCGGAGTTGATGTACCAGATTCCCGTGCCGAGGCCCAGGACCAGCAGGACGGCCGCCACGACCACCAGCGGACCGCGCCGCAGCCTCGGCCCGCGGCGCCGGGGCGGCTCGGGCGGGGGAGAGGCGAGCCGGCTGGTGTGCTGGACGCCGTCGGAGCGTCCGCCGTCGCCGGCGACGGCGTCGTCCTCGTTGACCGGCAGGGGGCGCGGTATGGTCAGCGCCCGCGGGATCACACTCGTGCGGTCCTCGGCGTTGTCGTGGTCCGCGGCGAGGGCCTGCGGCGGCACCGCGTCCAGCTGCTCCACGCTCAGCTTCCCGCGCGTCTCACGGGCCCGCGCGAGCAGGGCCACGGCGTCGTGCGGCCGGACCTCGGGGTTGCGGGCCGTGGCGGCGGCGACCAGGTCGTCCAGCTCGTACGCCAGCTCCGGCACGGCGGCCGACGGCGGGGGGACGTCGTCGTGCAGGTGCTTGTAGAGCACCGCCGCGGGCGAGTCCCCCTCGTGCGGCTTGCCGCCGGTCAGCATCTCGTACAGGACGACACCGCAGGCGTAGACGTCGACCCTGGGGTCCGCGGTGCCGTTCTCGATCTGCTCGGGTGCCAGGTAGGAGACGGTGCCCAGGACCGCTCCGGTGGTGCTGGTGACCGTGTCGACGGCCCGTACGAGGCCGAAGTCGGCGACCTTGACCCGGCCGTCGTCCCCGATCAGCACGTTCTCCGGCTTCATGTCGCGGTGCACGAACCCGGCCCGGTGCGCGGCGCCGAGCGCGGCGAGGACCGGCTCCAGGATGTCCAGCGCCGCCCGCGGCTGCAGCGCCCCGCGCTCGCGCAGCACGTCGCGCAGGGTGCAGCCCGCGATGTACTCCATGGCCAGGTAGACGTACGCGCCCTCGGCGCCCTGGTCGAAGACCTGGACGACGTTGGGGTGGTCGAGCCGGGCCACCGACTTGGCCTCGCGGATGAACCGGTCGACGAAGGTCGCGTCGGTCGCGAGCGCCGGGTGCATCACCTTCAGCGCGAGCACGCGGTCCAGGCGGGTGTCCACGGCCCGGTAGACCGTGGCCATCCCGCCGACCGCGATCCGCGCCTCTACGCGGTACCGGCCGTCGAGCACCTGCCCGACCAGAGGGTCCTGAAGGGTCGTGTCCACGCAGGCGAGTCTACGAGCCACCACGGACACCCCGCGCCGCCGAACACCATCGCACCGGTACTGCAGCCCATCTGTGACGTACCCCGCACCCCCCAGCCACCACGACCAGCACCACGCCGCCCCCATCTGCAAGCAGCCTTACCGCGCCGCCCCCAGCTGAGGGCAGCCTTGCCACCGCCGTGCCGCCCCCAGCTGCGGGCAGTCGTGCCTCCCCCAGTGCCTGAACGGCCTGGGAGGTACCCCCAGGGCGGCACGGGTGGGCGCTGCGGCACCCCGTCAGCGCCGGGCTGCGCGACCCGCCCCCGGCCCACAGCAACGCCGGGTGCCACGTCAGCGCCGGGTTACGAACCCGCACCCACGCCGGGCACCCCGACGCGGCCCGTAGAATCGCCGGGTGAACCACCCCGCCCCCGCCGACGCCCTGCGTGCCGCCCTCGCCGAGCTCGTCGACGGGCTGCCGCCGCGGCAGGCCGCGCAGGCCGTGGAGCGGCTGATCGGTCACTACCGGGGCGACACCCCGACCGACGCCCCCATCCTGCGCGACCGCGCGGACGTCGTCGCCTACGCCGCCTACCGCATGCCCGCCACCTTCGCCGCGGTGCGCTCCGCGCTGGACGCCTTCGCGGACGCCGTGCCGGGCTGGGCGCCCGGCAGCCACGTGGACCTCGGCGGCGGGACCGGCGCCGCGACCTGGGCCGTCGGCGACACCTGGGAGGGGTCCCGGGCGGTGACCGTACTCGACTGGGCCGAGCCCGCGCTCGCTCTCGGCCGGGAGATCGCCGCCGCCCACCCCGCCCTGTGCGACGTGCGCTGGCAGCGCTCCCGGATCGGCGCGGCGCTCACCCTTGAGGACACGGATCTCGTCACCGTGTCCTACGTCCTCAACGAGCTGACCGCCGCCGACCGGTCCGCCCTCGTCGACGCCGCCGCCGGCGCCGCGCAGGCCGTGGTGATCGTCGAGGCCGGGACCCCGGACGGGTACGCCCGGGTCATCGAGGCCCGCGACCGGCTCGTCGCCGCCGGGTTCCGGGTCGCGGCGCCCTGCCCGCACAGCGCCGCCTGCCCGATCGTGCCGGGCACGGACTGGTGCCACTTCGCGGCGCGGGTCAGCCGCTCGTCCCTGCACCGGCAGGTCAAGGGCGGGTCCCTCGCCTACGAGGACGAGAAGTTCAGCTACGTCGCCGCCACCCGGCTCCCGGCGTCCCCGGCCCCCTCCCGCGTCGTACGGCGTCCGCAGATCCGCAAGGGCCAGGTGCTGCTCGACCTGTGCGAGCCCGACGAGCAGCTGCTGCGGCGGACGGTCACCAAGCGCCACGGCGATCTGTACAAGGCCGCACGGGACGCGGTCTGGGGCGACGCATGGCCGGACGCCGTCAATTCGCCGGCGGAGTGAGGACGTTGCCCGGCGGGTGGCCGCCGGGCTGCGCTCCGTAGGGTCATGACTCGTCGTCGGCGGTGCCTTTCGAGTGCCGGGTCTGCCGGCGCTCCCGCAGCGTGCGCAGCAGCTCCCGCTTCTGCTCCTGCGGGCTCGCGGCGCCGCCGATCGGGCCGGTGCGGTCGCCGCCGCGCAGGGCCTCGCGGCCCAGTTTCCGGCGCGTGCCGCCTACGCCCAGCATGTTTCCGTTTCCGCCTCGGGGCATGGTGCTCTCCTTCGCCTGCTGAGGATACGAGACGGTTCGTCTCGTATGGTTGCTCCACTGTCGGCGAGACGTACCGTCTTGTCAACCTGATAACTTCGGACCATGGCCGCTCAGAAACCCACCCGCGCCCCCGCCGCCGAGAAGCCGCACCCCGACGCCGCCCGGCGCAGCCAGCGCTCCCGGCAGGCGATCTACGACGCCGCGCTCGCACTCGTGGGGGAGGTCGGCTATCCCAAGACCACCATCGAGGGCATCGCCGCCCGCGCCGGTGTCGGCAAGCAGACGATCTACCGCTGGTGGTCCTCCAAGGCGGACGTCCTGCTGGAGGCGTTCCTCGATCTCGGCGACCGGCTCGTCGAGGCCGCCGGCGAGGAGGCGTACACCATTCCGGACACCGGCGATGTCGCCGCCGACCTCAAGGCCGTCCTGCGTGCCACCGTCGACGAGCTGCAGGACCCGAAGTTCGAGGCCCCCTACCGTGCCCTGGCCGCGGAGGGCGTCGTCAACGAGCAGCTCGGCCGCACCTTCGTCGCCCGGCTCCTGGAACCGTCGCTCCAGCTGCACGCCGACCGGCTGCGCGCGGCCCAGGAGGCCGGTCAGGTCCGCCGGGACATCGACCCGCGGATCGCGCTGGAGCTGTTCGTCTCACCGCTGGCCCAGCGCTGGCTCCAGCACACGGGGCCGTACACCCACGCCTACACGGACACCCTCGTCGACTACGCGCTGCACGGACTCGCGCCCCGGTAGCCGGAAAAGTCTGGCCATACTCGCCTGACCAGGGAAGTTTGTCCCTTCGCGACCCCGAAGCGTGCAATGGTGCGACGATAGGGCATGCTGGTGCGCACGACGGCGAGGCGAGGAGATTGATGAGCGCGGAGTTCGGCGGTCGGAGCGGTCTGCAGGGCAAACTCTCCTCGTGGCTGCGCGGACGCCGCCCCAAGGAGGCCGCCCCGGACGGTCGCCGGGAGGATCTGCTGCTCGCCGCCGCCGGTGCGGGACTGCCCCTGGCGCCCGCCGCGCACCCCGCCGGATACCGTTGCTCCTGCGAGCGCGTGGGCTGTCCCACCCCCGCCCGGCACCCGGTGTCCTTCGCCTGGCAGACGCAGTCCACGACCGACCGCGCGCAGGTCGAGCGCTGGGCCCGGCACCAGCCCGAGGCCAACTTCATCACCGCGACCGGCATGGTGCACGACGTCCTGGACGTGCCCCTGGAGGCCGGCCGCGAGGCGCTCGGGCGGCTGCTCGACGCCGGTATCGAGGTCGGCCCGGTCGCCGAGAGCGACGACGGGCGCATGCTGCTGTTCACCCTCACCCGCGGCACCCCCGAGGACGAGGACGAGTGGTGGCCCTGCGAGCTGGACTGCCACCCCGAGACCATGGACGAGCACCCCGGCCTGCGCTGGCACTGCCGCGGCTCCTACGTCCTCGTACCGCCCGCCCGGCTGCCCGGCGAGGACCGGACGGTGAGCTGGGTGCGCGGCCCCGAGCACCCGCTGCCGGACCCGCTGACCCTGCTGGAGACCCTCACCGACGCCTGCGCCCGGCACGCCGGTGAGGAGAGCGACCACGCGGCCGACGCCTGGCCCCTGCGCCGCTGACAACTCCGGGCGCCCGGCGGCCCGTTACTCGCCCTTCGCCGACGTCAGTCCCTGCACGCGGCCGAGGACCGACACCTGCCCGTCCGCCGGGTCGAGCGCCACCTCGTTGGAGACGAACTCCATCGTCAGCGACTGCTTGATCTCGCCGTCCGTCAGCGCCAGCACGTCCTTGTTCGGCGTCGGCACGGACGCGCCCCGCGCGGCGGTCTGCTTCTCGAAGTGCCGCGAGGTGAAGAACACCAGCGCCCCGCCGTCCTTCGTGCGCAGCGCCAGCGGCGCGTAGTCGCCGTTCGTCAGCGGTTCGTCGATGAACTGCGTGACCAGGCCGGGACGCGTCGCCCGCTTCTCGCGCGACGCGCGCCACGTGCTGGTGTGGGCGCCGTCGGCGAAGGACTTCCCGCCGTCCTTCAGGTACGCCGTGTAGTCCTTGCTGAGATCGCCCGGCGCCACGCTCACGTCCGTGGCGTCGGCGGGGACCGCCTCGGCCCAGCCGTCCGCGTCGGTCTTGAACTCCGGCACCTTGCCGGGGGCGACCAGCGTCAGGTACGCCGCCTCCCAGGTCTCGTCCAGGCCGTTGCGGGTGAAGACCAGCAACCAGCGTGCACCGCCGCCCTTGTTGGCCTTGGCGTCGGCGACGAACCAGCGGGGCCAGCCGGCCTTCTTCGGGATGGTGTACTTCGCGTCGGACAGCTCCAGCGGCGCGTGATCGGGGTTGCCGTCCGGGTGGTTGGTCGCGCCGGCCTTCAGCCGGGCCGAGTCGATGGCGGCCAGCGCGCCGGTGGTGTGGTCGGCGTCGAGGGAGGTGTCGTACGCCTTGTCCGCGGCGTTGTACGCGTCGGTGAACTGCTCCAGCGCCTTCGCGGCCTCGGCCCGGGTGGTCGACGGCAGCACCTCGCGCTCGCCGTGCACCACCACGCATCCGCTCGCCGTCAACGACAAAGCGGTCACCGAGGCCGCCGCGAGTATCTTCCGGTCAAGCCTGCGGGGCCTTCGAGGGCCGCGATCCCTGCTCATCAGGTTCCTTCACCTTCCCCTTCCCGGAGGCGAACCCTACCGGGGGGATGCGGCCGGTGAGCGCCGGGACCGGGGAGAGCGGCCACACCGTGACCTCCGTCGCTCAGGGTTCGCGGCGCGGCAGGACGAGGAGGGCGCCCGTGCGCGGGTGCGGCAGGACCTCCACCGGCTGGTCGTAGACCTCGGACAGCAGTTCCTCGGCGAAGACCTCCGCCGGAGGGCCGTCGGCCGCGATCCGGCCCGCGCGCAGGACCGCCACCCGGTCCGCGTACGCCGCCGCCAGCGCCAGGTCGTGCAGCACGACGACCACCGCGTCCCCGGCCCGCGCCCGCTCCCGGCACAGCCGCAGCACCAGTTCCTGGTGGCGCAGGTCGAGGGCCGCGGTCGGCTCGTCGAGCAGCAGCAGGGGAGCACGCTGCGCCAGGACCCGGGCGAGCGCCACCCGGGCCCGCTCACCGCCGCTGAGCGCGGAGAACGGGCGCCCGGCGAAACCGGTCACCTCCGTGCGCGCCATCGCGTCGGCCACCACCGCGTCGTCCTCGTCGGCCCGTTCGTCGCCCGCCCAGGGGGCGCGGCCCATCCGGACGACCTCCTCGACCGGGAACGGGAAGGACAGCGCCGCCGACTGCGGCAACACCGCCCGGCGCAGAGCAAGTTCGGGCGCCGACCACGCGGACACCGGGCGGCCGTGGACGCGCACGACTCCCTCGGCGGCCGGGACGTCGGCGGCCAGCGCGCCCAACAGGGTCGACTTTCCCGCCCCGTTGGGACCGACCAGCGCGAGCACCTCGCCCGCGCGGACCCGGACGTCGACCCCGTCGAGGACCGGCCGCCCGCCCAGGCGCACGCGTACGGCCTCGGCCTCGGCGAGGACCTCGCCGGGGGCGGCCGGGGGCGGCGGAGCGGGCCGGGACGGTACGAGGCCGGACGGTACGAGGCGGAGTCTCATGTTGCGCATGCCTGGTCTCTCCCTCACGCCCAGCCTCCCTGCCTGCGTCGGGTGCGGCGCAGCAGCCAGAAGAAGAACGGGCTGCCCAGCAGCGCCGTCAGCACCCCGAGCGGCAGCTCCGCCGGTTCCGCGACCGTGCGGGCGGCCAGGTCGGCGGCGAGCAGGACCAGCGCGCCGAGCAGCGCGCTGCCCGGGATCAGGAACCGGTGTCCGGGACCGGCCGCCATCCGCAGCAGGTGCGGGACGACGAGCCCGACGAAGCCGATCACCCCGGCCACGCTCACGGCCGCCGCGGTGAGCAGCGCGATCACCAGCACCAGGACGATCCGCAGCCGCTCCACGTCCACGCCCAGGTGCCGGGCCGGGCGTTCGCCGAGCGCCAGCAGGTCGAGCCGGCGGGCGTACAGCGGGGCGAGCCCGAGGCCGAGTGCCGCGCACGGCAGCACCGCCAGCACCTTCGGCCACGTCGCCTGCGCGAGCGAACCCAGCTGCCAGAAGGTGATCTGGTTGACCGCGGCCGTGTCCGCGAAGAACAGGAACAGCCCGATCAGCGCGCCCGCGAAGGCGTTCACCGCGATGCCCGTGAGGATCAGCGTCACGACCTCCGTGCGGCCGCCCGAGCGGGACATCGCGTAGACGACCAGGACGGTGACCAGGCCGGAGACGAAGGCGAAGACGGACACGGTCCAGGTGCCCAGGAAGTTCACGCCGAACGCGATGGCGGCGACCGCGCCGACCGCCGCGCCCGAGGAGACGCCGATGACGCCCGGCTCGGCGAGCGGGTTGCCGAACACGCCCTGCATCAGCGCGCCCGCGCAGCCCAGCGAGGCCCCGACGAGCAGCGCGAGCACGATCCGGGGGAACCGCACGTTCCACAGCACCGACTCGGCCACCCGGTCCAGTTCGGTACCGCCGAGCCCGGCCCGGTGCAGCAGCGAGCCGAGCACGTCGCCGACCGGGACCGGGTAGGCGCCGGTGCCGGCCGCGACCGGGACGAGGACGAGGAGGCCGGCGGCGAGGGCGGCGGTCAGCAGCCAGGCGGTGGTGCGCCGGGCGCGGGGCGGGGCCGGGTCGGTGGGTGCCCGGTGGGGGCGGGCCGGCTTGTCCAGTACGGTCACTTGGCGCCGTCCTCGCCGCTGCCGCCGGTCTCGCCGCCCTGGCCGTCCCCGCCGCTTCCGCCGTACAGCTGGGCCACGACCGACTTCAGTACCTGGTCCGTGCGCGGGCCGTAGTTGAGGAGTACGCCGTCCTCGACGGAGACGATCCGGCGGTCCATCCCGGCCGGGGTCTGGGCGACACCGGGGATCTTCACCAGC
This sequence comes from Streptomyces mayonensis, assembly GCF_018982965.1. GTDB lineage: Bacteria > Actinomycetota > Actinomycetes > Streptomycetales > Streptomycetaceae > Streptomyces > Streptomyces mayonensis. The sequence goes on from NZ_JACBYP010000016.1 coordinate 54,508, forward strand.
CCGTCCACGCCGCCGACCGACTCGAGTCCCTTGCTCATCACGAGGATCGCGTCCGGCGCGGCCTTGACGAGCGCCTCGCTGGTGATGGCGGTGAAGTCCTTGTCGAGCCCCGAGGCGGCACCGGCGTCCACCGCCCCGGCCGCCTCGATCAGCGAACCGGCGCCGGAGTCCTTGCCGCCGATGAGGTACACGGAGGCCGAGCCGCGCAGGTACAGGAAGGCGACCCGCGGCTTCTCCCCGTGCGGAACCTCCTTGCGGGCCGCCTCGATCCGCTGCTCCGAACGCCGGGTCAGTTCCTCCCCGGCCGCCGGTACGCCGAGGGCGCCGGCGACCGCCCGGATGCGCGGGCCCACGTCGTCCAGGCCGCCCGCCGACGCCACGACCAGCACCGGGACCCCGGCGGCACGGATCTGGTCCACCGCCTCCTCCGGGCCTGTGGTGGTCTCCGCGATCACCAGGTCGGGGCGCAGCGACAGCACGCTCTCCGCGGAGACGTCGTGGCCGCGCGTGACCACGGGGAGCTTCGCCGCCTGTTCGAAGGTGGCGGTGACGTCCCGGGCGACGACCCGGTCGCCGAGCCCGAGGGTGAAGACGATCTCGCTGAGGCCGCCGGACAGGGGCACGACGCGCTCTGCCGCCCCGACCGTCACCTGCTCGCCGTCGGCGGAGCGGACCGTCACCGGAAGTTCGGGCTCGGGCGTCTTCGCGAGCGGCTCGACGCGGTTCGCGACGGACTCGCCGACCGTGGCGGGCCCCTTGTCGGGTGCGGCCTCGGAGGAGCCTCCGCATCCCGTGGCGGCCAGGGAGAGGGCGAGTACGGACAGCAGTACTCCCGCCAGTCGGTTCCGCAAGCGTCGCACGGTGTGTCCCGTCCTTTCCGTCGACTGCCGGTGTCGGTCGGCTAGAGCTTAGGTTAGCCTTACCTGCGCCCGCTACCGGCCCCCGATCCGGAGGACTTCGCATGCCCGCCCGCCTTCGCGCCCTGGTCGCCGTGGTGTGCGCGGCCGTCCTGGGGGCCCTGCTCCCCGCGACCGCCGCACACGCCGAGAACCGGACCGTGCAGGGCGGCCGGCTCGACTGGGGCATCAAGTCCTCGTTCCAGAGCTACGTCACCGGCCCCATCGCCAAGGGGAGTTACTCCCTGACCGGGGGAGCGGCCACCGTCGGCGGCAGCGCCTTCCGCTTCCACTCGGCGACCGGCACCTACGACGCCGGCACCGGCGCCTTCCGCGCCGCCTTCTCCGGCGGCGTGCACTTCACCGGCCACCGCACCGCCTCCGGCACGAACCAGCTCGACCTCACCCTCAGCCGTCCCACCGTGAACATCTCCGGCTCCACCGGCACCCTCCACCTGGACGTCGTCAGCAAGGCGAAGGACACCGGGGCGGTCACGACGTCCCGTCAGGTGCCCTTCGCCTCCCTCTCCCTCGGCGGCATCGACATGAAGGGCGGCGGCGGCACCGTGGCCCTCAACAACCTGCCCGCCACCCTCACCGCCGAGGGCGCCGACTCCTTCGCCGGGTACTACACCGCGGGCACCGCCCTCGACCCGGTCAGCCTGTCCGCCGACGTCCAGCAGGCCGCGCCGCAGCCGTCCAGCACGCCCAGCAAGACGCCCGAGACCGGCAAGTCGCCGAAGGCGAAAGAGACTTCGGACGGCGAGATCAAGAAGGGTGCCGTCGACTGGGGGGTGCGCCGCACCTTCCGCGAGTACGTCACCGGCGACATCGCCGACGGCAAGTGGGCCCTGTCCGCCGGCGCCCAGGACGGCGGCGCCCTCTTCCGCTTCCCCGGCGGCGAGGGCACGTACACGGACGGCGACCTCACCGCGTCCTTCGACGGCGCGGTGCGCTTCACCGGCGCCCACGGCCTCGACCTGAGCCTGAGCGGCGTACGGGCCGCCGTGAAGGACGGCAAGGGCACCCTGTACGCCGACGTGAAGAGCCCGGACGTCGAGGAGGCGAAGGTGCCGCTGGTCACCTTCGCCGCCGGGGACCTGAAGCCGGCCGACGGTCTGGTGCAGGTCGCCGAGGCCCCCGCGAAACTCACCGAGCGCGGCGCGAAGGCCTTCGGCGGCATGTACCAGGCGGGCACCGAGATGGACCCGGTGTCCCTGGCCGTCGCCCTCACCGCCGACGCCGAACTGCCCGCCCTGCCCGACCTCGGCAGCACCGCCACGGCGAGCGCGAGCCCGCGGAGTGGCGAGCAGAGTGACGCGGGGACCGGGTCCACCGCCCCCGTCGCGAGCACCGCCGACGACGACTTCCCCGCCCTTCCCGTCTCCCTCGGGGCCGGTGCCCTGCTCCTGGTGGCCGCGGCCCTCGTGGCCGTCGCCCTGTGCAGGCGCCGCGCCCGGCCCGCCGGATCCGCACCGGACGCGGACCAGGGCTGAGAACCAGCCCGAGCCAACTCCCGCCACACCCAAGGAGAACCGAGCATGCCCGTCAGAGGACGCCGTTCCACCGCACTCGCCGCCGCCGTGGCCACGGCCGCCGCACTCGGCGCCACCGCCCTCGCCACGCTGGGCGCCGCCGCCCCCGCCGCGGCGGCCGAGACCCCCCTCCAGAACTACGAACTCACCTGGGGCATCAAGCAGTCGTACCGCACCTACGTCGGCATGTTCGGCAGCTTCACCGCCTCCGAGGGCGCCACCCAGGCCACCGGGAACGGCGCGTTCACCTTCACCGACGGCACCGGCACCTACGACGACACGACCCACGCCGTCGAACTCGGCTTCCAGGGCACGGTGCTGGCCGCGTCCACCGCGCACGGCTTCGAGGTCACCCTCACCGACGTGCGGTTCGACAGCGGAGCCGGCGAGATCACCGCGGATGTGACGACGGTCGACAACCTGGGCGGCACGCCCACCAAGAAGGGCGACGACGTGCCGCTCGCCACGGTCGACGTGACCCGCGAGATGACGGACATGGCCACCACCCTCACCGAGGAGGCGGGCGAGTACCTGGGCAGCGCGGGCTACGCGGGCGCCGCCGGGGACCCGCTCACGGTGGTCGACACGACACCCCCGGCCACCGAGCCCACGGACGACCCCACGGACGAGCCGTCCACCGAGCCGTCCACCGACCCGACCGACGAGCAGCCGGCCGGCCCGGGGAACGAGGAGCAGCCCGGGGAGGAGCCCGAGGAGGGCACCAAGCCCGGCACCGACGTCCGGAACCCCTCGGCGAGCACGAGCACCCCGCCCTCGTCCGCCGCGCCCGCCCAGGGCGAGATCGCCGACGGCACCCTCGGCTGGGGCGTCAAGGAGTCCTTCCGCTCCTACGTCGTCGGCCCGATAGCCAAGGGCGGGATCACCGTCTCCGGCGGCGCCACGCAGGCCGCCGGCAACGGGGCGTTCACCTTCAAGGACGCCACCGGCACCTACGACACGGACGCCGGCAAGCTCACCGCCTCCTTCCAGGGCGCCGTCAACTTCAAGGGCCACGAGTCGGGCGGCACGTACGGCCTCGACCTGACCCTGACCAACCTCAAGGCCACCCTCGACGGCGGCACCGGCAAGCTGAGCGCCGACGTCACCAGCCTGGGTGCGCAGACCAAGGGCGTGGTCCTGGCCGACCTCAAGGCCGCGTCGGGCGACCTGAAGGCCGCCGAGAACGTCGTCACGGTCGACGACATCGCCGCCACCCTCACCGAGGCCGGCGCCAAGGCCTTCGGCGACTTCTACACGGCCGGCACCGCGCTGGACACCGTCGACCTGGCGGTGGCCCTGAGCGACGACGCCCAACTCCCCGGCGGCAGCACCGGCGGCAACGGCACGGGCGGCTCCTCCGGCGGCAGTGCGGGCGGCACGGGCACCACCGGCGGCACGGGCGGCACCGCGTCGACCATCGGCGGCACGGGCACGGGCGGCTCGATCGGCGGCGGCAGCCTCGCCTCCACCGGCACGGACCTCCCGGCCCCGGCGCTCGGCACGGCGGCCGGCATCGCGGTCGCGGCCGGCGCGGGCGCGGTCTGGGCGGCCCGCAGGCGACGGACGCAGGCGCAGTCGGCCGAGTAGCGCTCTGACCGCACAGGCCGGCCAGGTTGGTGTTCGTGGCGGTTGGACGTGCGGTGGCCGGGCCTTTCCGTGTCCCTCAGGGGGGCGGAAGGCCGTTCCGCCTGCTCAGACCTGACGACGGGGACTTCAGACGGCCACCATCCGCCCCACCAACTCGGTCGGCCCCTCACCCGCTGGTCCATCCGCATCACGGCGGGCGGCTCCCTTCAGTGAGCCTGCCCCTGCCCCTGCCGCGCCTCGGTCGCGTCGCGGAACGCGGCCAGCGCGGCCCGGCGGCGGTGCAGGTCCGCGATGTCCGCGTCCATCCGCTCCAGGTGCGCGGTCATCGTGCGCAGTACCTCCGGGCAGGGCTCGATACCCGGCCCGGCGTCGGTGGCGCACGGCAGCATCCCGCGGATGGCGTCGGTGGTCAGCCCGGCCGCCAGCATGCCCCGGATGCGGGCGACGACGTACGGGGCGTCGGGCGCGTACACGCGGTATCCGCTGCTGTCGCGGCCGGGGCACAGCAGGCCCTGCTCCTCGTAGTACCGCAGCAGCCGGGCCACCACTCCAGTCCGCCGTGACAGCTCGCCTATCAGCACCGATTCTCCTCACCATGCCTGGTACTTGACCTTCACACCGGTGTGATGGGTCAACGTACGAGGCATGCGCGATTCATTCCCCGCCCTCGTCACCACCGTCACCGGAACCGGCCCGGGACTGCTGCTCGCCCACGGAGCCACCGGCAGCATCGAGGACAACTTCGCCCCGGTCCTGCCCGCCCTCGCCGCCGCCCACACCGTCGTCGCCCCGGACTACCCCGGCTCGGGCGGCACTCCGGTCGCCGCCGCCCCACTGGACCTCGACGGGCTCACGGACGCGGTCGTCGACTCCGCCGTACGGCGTGGCGTCGGGCGGTTCGCGGTGCTCGGCTTCTCGCTCGGCACGCTGGTGGCGGTGCGCGCCGCCGTACGCCATCCCGAGCGGGTGACCGCGCTCGTCCTGACCGCCGGGTTCGCGCGGCCCGACGACCATGTGCTCGGCCTCCTCCCGGGCTGGCGGGCCGAGGTGCCGCCCGCACTCCACCCGCACATCGACCTGATCCCCTCCCTGGACACCACCGGTGACCTGGCCGAAGTCGCCGTCCCGACGCTGGTCGTCGCGACGGCCGCCGACAGCATGGTCCTGCCGGCCGGCTCCCGCGCCTTGGCGGCCGGGATCCGGGACGCGCGGTACACGGAGATCGACAGCGACCATGTGGTCATGGCCGAGCGACCGGAGGAGTGGCTGAAGCCCGTCCTCGGCTTCCTCCGCTCCCTTTCGCTTCCGGAGGGGAAGGACGGTGAAGCGGAGTGAAACTGCAGGTCGTCCTTCCGAACGAGGCCGCGGGGGCCGACCCGCGCCGACTCGCCGACCTGGCACGGCAGGCCGAGGCCCTCGGCTACGACACGGCATGGCTCCCCGACCACATCCTGCCGCCCGGCGAGTACGGCCCGGTGTACGGAGGGGTCCTCGAACCGCTGGTGACCATGGGCTGGCTGGCAGCCGCGACCACCCGGATCCGGTTCGGCACCTCGGTGCTCGTCCTGCCCCTGCGCAGTCCCTTCGTGGTGGCCAAACAGGTCGCGACCCTCCACGGGCTGTCCGGCGGACGGATCGCCCTGGGCGTGGGGATCGGCTGGGACGAACGCGAGTTCACCGCCGTCGGCGCCGACTTCAGGAGCCGGGCGGCCCGCACGGACGAAGCTGTGGCACTGCTCCGGCACCTGTTCCGGGCCGGCCGGGGGCCCTTCGAGGGCCGCTGGTACGGCTTCGAGACGGGCGTCTTCGAGCCTCGCCCCGACGGTCCGGTGCCGGTGATGACCGGCGGTGTCTCCGACGCCGCCCTGCGCAGGGCGGCCCGGTGCGCCGACGCCTGGCAGGGGGTGGGCCTGGACCCGGCCGCGTTCGCCGAACGGCTGGCGTACCTGCGGGCGCGTACGGACGGCCGTGCTGTGTCCCCCGGCACCCGGATCGACTGGCATGGCCCGGACAGCACCGTCGGTGAGGCCGTCCGCACCGCCGAGGCCTTCCGGGCCGCCGGAGCCGAGCACCTCGCGGTGCACTTCGGCGACCCGGACGGTTACGCCCGACGGATGGCCGCCTTCGCCCGGCGCACCCGTGACAGCCTCTACCGACAGTGACCCACCACAGCCGGCGCCGCACTGGTCGGTCGAGCAACCGGTCGCGTGCCGGGGAGACAGTCGGCCCGCAGCGCGCGAGCGATGTTTGAATGCCCCCGTGACTGACTACGACGTACTGCGCGTCTTCTGTGCGCCGAACGGCGGATACGGGAACGAACTGGGTGTCGTCCGGGACGGGTCCGTGCTGCCCGAGCCCGCGCAGCGGCAGGAGCTCGCCGCGAAACTCGGCTTCAGCGAGACGGTGTTCGTCGACGACCCCGAGCGCGGCGTCGTCGACATCTACACGCCCACCCTGCGCCTGCCCTTCGCCGGACACCCCTGCGTCGGCACCGCCTGGCTCCTCGACGTGCCCGAACTCGTCACCCCGGCCGGGGTGGTGGGCACCCGGCTCGACGGGGAGTTCACCTGGATCGAGGCCCGCGCGGAGTGGGCGCCGGCGCGCACCCTGCGCCAGTACGCCACTGCCGCCGAGGTCGACGACCTGGCGGTGCCGCCGAAGGGGGAGTGGGTGTACGCGTGGGCCTGGCTGGACGAGCCGGCCGGCCGGGTGCGGGCCCGGGCCTTTCCGGGGCGGGACGACGGCATCGACGAGGACGAGGCGACCGGCGCGGCGGCGCTGTTGTTGACCGAACAGCTGGGCCGCGCCCTCAACATCACCCAGGGCGTCGGCTCGCAGATCCTCACGGCCCCGCAGCCCGGGGGCTGGGTGGAGATCGGCGGCCGGGTGCGCCTGGAGCGGTGACGGCGCCGCCGCCCGGCACCGCTCCGCACGGACCCGCCGCTCAGGCCGCCGAGAGCGGGAACTCCTCGCCGAGCCCCTGGAAGACCGCCGTGTTGAGGGCGAAGGCGCGCTTGCACTCGGCGACGATCCGCTGCTTCTCCAGGTCGTCGGCCCGGACGGCGTCCAGCAGTTCGCGGTACTCGCGCTTGAAGGCGGCCGGGTTGCCGATCTCCTCGAAGACGTAGAAGCGGACCCCGTCGCCCTTGCGCTCGAAGCCCCAGGTCTTCTCGGCCTTGCCGCGGATGATCTGGCCGCCCGACAGGTCGCCGAGGTAGCGCGTGTAGTGGTGCGCGACATACCCCGCCGGCCACTCCTCGGCGCACTCGCGGACCCGGGCGGCGTACGCCTCCGTCGCGGGGAGGGGGGTCAGCCCCGCGCGCCAGCCGGGGCCGCGCAGGTGTGCCAGGTCCCGCTCCAGGGAGGGGAGCCGCAGCAGCTCCGGGCGGACGAAGGGGCCCGCGACCGGGTCCGACGCCAGGTGTCCGGCGGCGGTTTCCAGGGCTTCGTAGACGAACCACAGCTGCTCGGTGTAGCGCGCGTACGCGTCGACGCCGAGCCGGCCGCCGAGCAGGTCGCTCATGAACGTGGAGGTCTCGGCCTCCACGTGCTGCTCGTGCGACGCGGTGCGGATGAGGGTCGAGAAGGAGTCCATGGGCCCGATTTTCTATGGTTAGGCTTACCTAAGTCAAGGGTCTTTCCGACGTCCTGTCGGCAACTTTCCGACGCGTTGTCGGTAAGACAGTACCCAGTCCGGCGTGAAAAAAGCCCGCCCTCCGGGGAGAGCGGGCCCATGGGGTGTGCGGGTGGGGTGTGCCGGGTGGGGTCTGTGCCGGGTGGGGTGTGCGGATGGGTTCAGGGCAGCGTCAGGATTTCCGCGCCCGAGTCCGTCACCACCAGCGTGTGCTCGAACTGGGCCGTCCGCCTGCGGTCCTTCGTCACGACCGTCCAGCCGTCGTCCCACATGTCGTACTCGTGCGTCCCCAGCGTCAGCATCGGCTCGATCGTGAACGTCATCCCGGGCTGGATGACCGTCGTCGCGTGCGGGCTGTCGTAGTGCGGGATGATCAGACCCGAGTGGAACGCCGCGTTGACGCCGTGACCCGTGAAGTCCCGCACCACCCCGTACCCGAACCGCTTCGCGTACGACTCGATGACCCGGCCGATGATGTTGACCTGCCGCCCCGGCTTGACCGCCTTGATCGCCCGGGCCAGCGACTCCCGGGTGCGCTCGACCAGCAGCCGGCTCTCCTCGTCCACGTCGCCGACCAGGTAGGTCGCGTTGTTGTCGCCGTGCACGCCGCCGATGTACGCCGTCACGTCGAGGTTCACGATGTCGCCGTCGCGCAGCACCGTGGAGTCGGGGATGCCGTGGCAGATCACCTCGTTGACCGAGCTGCACAGGGACTTGGGGAAACCGCGGTAGCCGAGCGTCGACGGATAGGCGCCGTGGTCGCACATGTACGCATGCGCGACCCGGTCGAGCTCGTCCGTCGTCACACCGGGCGCGATGTGCCGCGCGGCCTCCTCCATGGCCCGCGCCGCGATCCGCCCCGCCACGCGCATCGCCTCGATCGTCTCGGGCGTCTGCACCTCGGGACCGGTGTACGGCGTGGGTGCGGGCTTCCCGACGTACTCGGGCCGGCGGATGTTCCCGGGCACGGAACGGGTGGGGGACAGCTTCCCCGGTTCAAGCAGCGACTGGCCAGACATGCAGGCGAGTCTAACCAGCACGCGTGGGGGAACATGTGGGTGGCGAGAGGAGCTGCCCATGGCCCTGTTCAAGAAGCGCACGGTCGGGAAGCCGGGCGAGTGGTACTACTGCCTGGAGCACCAGAAGGTCGAGGAGGGCCCGGACTGCCCGGGCAAGGACCGCTTCGGGCCGTACGCCTCCCGTACGGAGGCCGAGCACGCGATGCAGACGGCCCGCGAGCGCAACCTCAAGTGGGAGAACGACCCCAAGTGGCACGACGCCCCCTCCGCGGGGCGCACCGACGAGGACTGAGAGCCGACGCCCCGGACTGGGAGCCGACGGCGAATACCGGGGCCGCCCGCCGTGAGCGGCGTTCTCACCAGCCCGGCGGCGGTGGGGCCGTCAGGTGGTCCGCCAGGCGGGAGAGGCGGTCCCGGAAGCGGCGGCGGCCCCGGGGCGGCGGCACCGCGTTCTCCCCGGCCGCCGCGCTCACCAGGTGCTGCACCGTGTCCAGGTCCAGCTCCGCGCCGTCCGGCACGGTCAGCGTCTCGTGCGCCATGGCGGCCAGCTCCCGCTCACCCGGGTCGCGGTCCGTGCCCAGGGACAGCACCGTCGCGCCGGCCCGGCGGGCGTCGTGGACCCGTTCGAGGAGCAGGGCGCCGGGGTCCTCCGGCGTCACCACGAGCAGCGTCTCCCCGCGCCGGGCCGCCGCAAGCCGCCCGAGCCCGACCGCCAGGTGCGCGGGGTCCGAGGGGCGCGCGCCGTGCCGCACCAGCGTCGGCGCCAGCTCCGGCGTCCCCGACCAGGCGGCCTCGTCCACCAGGTGCGCCGCGAGATGCCACGGCTCGTGCTCGGCGGTCCCCACGAGGAGCAGCCCGCCCCCGTGCGGCACCACCGATCCCCGCAGCGCCCCCGCGAACCTCCGGGTGGAGCCCAGCCACTCGGTCCCGGCGAGCACTTCCCGCAGCAGTGCGACCCGTACGGCGTCCATGCCGCCGCATCCTGCCGCAACCGGTCCCGCGCGGTCCGGCTTTCGGCCCGGATTCCCCCGACCCGGGGACACCCCGGCGCGGGACGGACCCGTACTCCTGGGGCGGCCCGGGCGGACGTAGGGTCGGGCCCATGACCTCTAGTGACAGTGCTGCACAGAAGGCTCCCGCCAAGGACCCCTGGGACCTGCCCGACGTCTCCGGCCTGGTCGTCGGCGTCCTCGGCGGCACCGGCCCCCAGGGCAAGGGCCTCGCGTACCGCCTCGCCAAGGCCGGCCAGAAGGTGATCGTCGGCTCGCGCGCCGCCGAGCGCGCCGAGGCCGCCGCGGCGGAGCTCGGGCACGGCGTCGAGGGCGCCGACAACGCCGGGACCGCCCGCCGCAGCGACGTCGTGATCGTCGCCGTGCCGTGGGAGGGCCACGGCGGGACCCTGGAGTCGCTGCGCGAGGAGCTGGCGGGCAAGCTCGTCGTCGACTGCGTCAACCCGCTCGGCTTCGACAAGAAGGGCGCCTACGCGCTCAAGCCCGAGGAGGGCAGCGCCGCCGAGCAGGCCGCCGCGCTGCTCCCGGACAGCCGGGTCACCGCCGCCTTCCACCACCTCTCCGCGGTCCTCCTCCAGGACCCGGAGGTCGCCGAGATCGACACCGACGTGATGGTGCTCGGCGAGGTCCGCGCCGACGTCGAGATCGTGCAGGCACTGGCCGGACGCATCCCCGGCATGCGCGGCATCTTCGCCGGACGGCTGCGCAACGCCCACCAGGTCGAGTCCCTGGTCGCCAACATCATCTCCGTCAACCGCCGCTACAAGGCGCACGCCGGGCTCCGCGTCACGGACGTGTGAGGCGATGGGGGACACTGGTGGGCAGCCAGCAGTGTCCCCCGACAGGAGCCCGCACCATGCCCCGCCTCGCCCTCTACGCCCTGGTCGTCTGCGTCCTCGCCGTCGCCGCCGCCGTCGTCTCCTTCGTGCAGGGCAGCGTGCTGATCGGTGTCGTGTGGGTGCTGCTGTCGGGGCTGTCGTCCAACATGTGCTGGTACTACGTCAAGCGCGGCCGGGACGCCCGGCGCGCCGCGTCCGCGTCGACGTCCACGTCCGTCACCGGCTGAGCGGCCACTGGCTGAGCGGCGTCACGCGCCGAGTCCGTGACCTGCCGAGGGCATACAGCGTGACCACGCCGACGGCGTGCAGCGTCACCCGCCGACGGTGCACAGTTCGTCGGTCTGCCAGAAGCGGTACAGCTCGAAGCCGCAGTACGTGTCGATCTCGCCGATGCCGAGCCCGCGCAGGAGCGCGTCGACCGCGTCGAAGAACACTCCGTTGAGCGCCGGGATCCACAGCAGCGCGAACACGATCAGCAGCCCGAACGGCGCGAGCGGCTCCACCTGCCGCCGCACGTTGTACGACAGCCACGGCTCGATCACGCCGTAGCCGTCCAGGCCAGGCACCGGCAGGAAGTTCAGGATCGCCGCCGTGACCTGGAGCAGCGCGAGGAACGCCAGGGCGAGCCGGAAGTCGCGGGGTACGCCGTCCAGCGCGTCCAGCCAGAACGGCGCCGTGCACACCACGGCGAACAGCACGTTCGTCAGCGGGCCCGCCGCCGAGATCAGACTGTGCCGCCACCGCCCCCGGATCCGCCCGCGCTCGATGAAGACGGCACCGCCCGGCAGCCCGATCCCGCCCATGATCACGAAGAGTACGGGGAGCACGATGCTCAGCAGGGCATGGGTGTACTTCACCGGGTTCAGCGTGAGGTAGCCCTTCGCGCCGACCGAGATGTCACCGCTGTGCAGCGCGGTGCGGGCGTGCGCGTACTCGTGCAGGCACAGGGACACGACCCACGCGGCCGTCACGAACAGGAACACCGCGAGTCCCGGCTGCTCGGCGAAGCCGGTCCAGGCGGCCCAGCCCGTGACCGCGGCGACGGCGACGATCCCGAGGAAGACCGGACTGATCCGCCGGTCGCTGGGGCGGGCGGTGGCGGTGGACATGGAACTCCCTGGCTGTCGGACCGGCTGTCGGAGGCGCGGCACCTGCGGAACGCGCGACGCGGGACTGCCCGACCGTACCGGGCGCAGGCGCACGGGGAGAACGTCTCGCGGGCGGCGCGCCGTGCCGTCGGAGCCGCGTGACCGGCTCCGACGGCAGCGGGGACAATGGTGCCGTGCGCTACCGCATTCTCGGCACCACACAGGTACTCCGTCCCGACGGCACGGCCGTCCCGCTCGGCGGGGCGCGGCTGCGCGCGCTGCTGACCGTGCTGGCCCTCCGCGCCGGCCGCGCCGTCCCGGCCGGGCTGCTGGTGGAGGAGGTGTGGGACGGCGACCCGCCCGCCGACGCGCCGGGTGCCCTGCAGGCGCTGGTCGGGCGGCTGCGCCGGGCGGTGGGGGCCCCGGCGGTGGTCTCGGCGGACGGCGGCTACCGGCTCGCCGCCGCCCCCGACGACGTCGACCTGCACCGCTTCGACCGGCTCGCCGGTGAGGGCACCCGCGCCCTCGCCGACGGCGACCCCGCCAAGGCCGCCGACGTGCTCGACGACGCCCTCGCCCTGTGGCGCGCGCCCGCCCTCGCCGACCTGCCCGACCGCACCGCCGAGGCCGCCCGCTGGGAGACCCGGCACCTGGACGTCCTGCGCGCCCGCCACACCGCCGCCCTGGACCTCGGCCGGGCCGAGCACTCGCTGCCCGAGCTGACCGCGCTGTGCGACGGCCGTCCGCTGGACGAGTCCCTCCAGGCGCTGCGACTGCGTGCCCTGCGCGACACCGGCCGCACCGCCGAGGCACTGGCCGCCTACGAGGCCGTACGCCACCTGCTCGCCGACCGGCTCGGCGCCGACCCGGGGCCCGAACTGCGCGCACTGCACGCCGAGTTGCTCGCGCCGGCGGAGCTGCCGGCGCCCGGGCGGCCGGGCTCGCCGGCGGGTCCCGGGGCCCGGGGGCCGGCGACGCCGTCCGGTACGCACCCGGACCCCGCGGCCGAGCCCGGCGGTACGCCCGTACGTCCCGGGGCGGCGTCCGGGCCCGGGACGCCCGCCCCCTCGGTGGAGCGGGCGGAGCCAGGGGCGGCCGGGGAGAGGGCGGCCGGGGAGAGGGCGGGTTCAGCCGGGCGGGCCCGGGCATCCGCGCCGGCGGAGCCCGGAGCCGCCCGTCCCGCCGGGCCGTCCCCCGCGCCGGCGTCGTCCGAGGCTCCTCCCGGCGGGCGGCCGGACGCGGCCGGTGCCGCCGGGCGGTCCCCCGCGGCCGCGCCCGGGGAGACGGCGTCCACGCCCGCAAGGACGTCCGCCGTGCCCGGCGGGGCGTTCTCCGTGTCCGGCGAAACGTCCTCCGTGCCCGCGGGGCAGCTCCCCGCGTCCGCACCCGCCCCCCGCCCCCGCGGCAACCTCCGCGCCCGGCTGACCTCCTTCGTCGGCCGGGACGCCGACCTCCGGGCGCTGCGCGACGACCTGGCGGCCACCCGGCTCGTGACCCTGCTCGGCCCCGGCGGCGCCGGCAAGACCCGGCTGTCGCAGGAGGTCGCCGAGGGCGCCGGCGAACCGGCCCGGGACGGGGCCTGGCTGGCGGAACTCGCCCCCGTCGACGACCCCGGCGCCGTACCGGAGGCCCTGCTGACCGCGCTGGGCGCCCGCGAGACCGTGATGTACGGCGCCGGTGCCGAGGAGATGCGGGCGGCCACCGCCACCGACCGGCAGGCCACCGCCGTCGAGCGCCTCGTCGAGCACTGCGGCCGGCGCCGCATGCTGATCGTCCTCGACAACTGCGAGCACGTCGTCGACGCCGCCGCCCGCCTCACCGAGGAACTCCTCGCCCGCTGTCCCCACCTCACCGTCCTCGCCACCAGCCGCGAACCCCTCGGCGTACCGGGCGAGACGCTGCGCCCCGTGGAGCCGCTGCCCGAGCCCGCCGCGCTGCGGCTGCTCGCCGACCGGGGCGCCGCCGCCCTCCCCGGCTTCCGCGTCGACGCCGACGAGGAGACCGCCGTCGCCTGCGCCGAGATCTGCCGCCGCCTCGACGGCCTGCCGCTCGCCATCGAACTGGCCGCCGCCCGGCTCCGGATGCTCACCCCCCGCCAGATCGCCGACCGCCTCGACGACCGCTTCCGCCTGCTCACCTCCGGCAGCCGCACCGTCCTGCCCCGCCAGCAGACGCTGCGCGCGGTCGTCGACTGGTCCTGGGACCTGCTCGACGCGGCCGAACGCGAGGTGCTGGGGCGGCTGTCCGTCTTCGCGGGCGGTTGCGACCTCGCCGCCGCCGAGGCCGTGTGCGGGGCCGCCGCCCTCGACGCCGTCGGCTCCCTCGTCGACAAGTCCCTGGTCGTGGCCGCGCCGTCCGGCGACGGCATGCGCTACCGGCTCCTGGAGACCGTCGCCGAATACGCCGGCGAGCGCCTCGACGAAACCGGCGACCGGGCCGCCGCGGCCCGCAGCCACCTGACGTACTACCGCGAACTGGCCCGCACCACCGACCCGTTGCTGCGCGGACCCGGACAACTCACCGCCATCGAGCGGCTGGAGCGCGAGTACGAGAACCTGCGCACCGCGCTGCGCCACGCCGTCGCCGAACGCGACGAGCAGGAGGCGCTGAGCCTGTCCCTGTCGCTGACCTGGTACTGGCAGATGCGCGACCTGCGGGTCGAGGCCCGGAACTGGTTCAGCGAGGTCATGGCGCTCGGCCCGGACCCGTTCGCCGAGCCGGGCCGTCGCGCCGAGCCGGTGTGGGAGCGGTGCACGGACGCCCCGCCGCCGATGACCGGCGAAGTGCTCGCCGAGGCCCGGCGCGGTGTCCACCTCGCCCACCTCGCCTGCATGGACACCGAGCTGGACGCCTGGCAGAACCCGGCGGCCAGGCGGAAACTGCGCCTCATCGCCGACACGTACGAACCCGGCATGCCCCAGACCTGCACCCCGCCCGGCCTGCTCTGGTTCTTCGCCGTGATGCTCTCCGGCGACATGGAGCGGCTGCGCGTGATCATGGACGCCGCCGTGCGCACCTGCCGTGAGACGCCCGGGTTCGACTGGGCGCTGGCCGGCTGCCTCCAGATACGCGCCAACTTCCTGGCCAACCGCGCCGAGTGGGCGGGGGACGCCACCAGCGACGCCGACGAGGCGCTGGAGATCCACCGCCGTCTCGGCGACGCCTGGGGCGCAGCCGAGGCGCTCTCCGCCCGCGCCGAGGCCCGCGAGCGCAAGGGCGAGTTCCGGCTCGCCGCCGCCGACTACCGGGCCGCCGCGCAGCACGCCGAACGGCTCGGCGCGCACGCCCAGGTGGACGTCCTGGAGGCCCGCCTCGGCAGCGTGCTCCTCGAGGCGGGCGACGGCGAGGAGGGCGAGCGCATCCTGACCGCCGTGATCGACCGGACGGCCGGCACCGGGCACAACGGCGCGATGCCGGCCGCCCGGCTCTTCCTCGCCGGCTGGCTCGGCATGACCGGCCGGACCGCCGAGGCACGGCTGCAACTGCGCCTGCTGCGCGAGGACTTCGCCATCTCCCACTTCATCGTCTTCGACGCCTTCATCCTCGCCGCCGAGGCCTGGATCGCCACACTGGAGGACCGGCACGAGGAGTGCCTGACCCGGATCCGGAGGTCGCTGGAGCGGGCCGACGACCCGCTGTCCGCGGCCATCGCCCCGCACATGCGCTCCGGGTACCTGACCATCGCCGCGATGGCGCTGGCCCGCGTGGAGGGCGGGCGCCGGGCCGCGGACGCCGCCCGCTGCATCGGAGCCGCCGACGCGATGCTGCCGCCGGAGCACGTCCCGATGGGCCTGGAGCGGGACGCGCGCACGCGCGCCACCGGACGCGCCCGCGACGCGCTCGGCCCCGAGGCGTACGACACCGCGTACGCCGAGGGCGCCCGGCTCTCCCCCCAGGAGGCCGTCGCCCTCGTCTGACGCCGTGCCCGGCCGGTCCGGCCCGGGTCAGGTCTTCGTACGGAACTTGTGGATGGCGATCGGCGCCATCACCGCCGTGATCGCCACCGACCAGCCCAGCGTGATCCACAGGTCGTGCGCGACGGGGCCGCCCACCATCAGTCCGCGCGCCGCGTCGGCGAGCGTGGACAGCGGGTTGTAGTCGGTGAAGGACTGCAGCCAGCCCGGCATCGACTGCGTCGGCGCGAAGATCGACGACCCGAACTGCAGCGGGAAGAGCACCATGAAGCCCATCGCCTGTACGGACTGGGCGTTCTTCAGGACGACGCCGAGGGTGAGGAACACCCACATGATCGACGAGGCGAACACCGCGGACAGGCCCACGGTCGCGAACAGCCCGGCCCAGTGGTCGATGTCGAAACCGACCAGGACGGCGACGACCATCAGCACCGCGGTGGCGAACAGCATCCGCGCCATCTCGACCGCGATCTTCGCGAAGAGCACCGAGCCGCGCCCGATCGGCAGCGAGCGGAAGCGGTCCATGACACCGGAGTTGAAGTCCTGGCTGAAGCCGGTGCCGACGCCCTGCGAGAGGGTCATGCTCATCATCGCGATCATGCCGGGGATCACGTACTGCACATAGCCGTCCTGCCCGCCGCCCAGGGCCTGGCCGATCGACCCGCCGAAGACGTACACGAACAGCAGGGTGAAGACGATCGGCATCAGCAGCGCGTCGAACATCGACTCCGGGTCCTGCCGGATCCACAGCAGGTTGCGTCGGACCAGGGCGCCGGTGTGCCGCACATGCGCGCGCAGCGAGATCCGCGCGTCGGGGGTGAGGGCGGCGGCGGGAGCGGGTGCGGTGGTGGTGGCGGCGCTCATACGGCGACCTCCTCGCGGGCGTCGTCGGGGGCGCCGTCGGTGGCGGGCGCGGGGTCCTGCGGGGCACTGGCGCGGTGGCCCGTGAGGGACAGGAAGACCTCGTCCAGGCTGGGCAGTTCGGTGGTGACGGAGGAGACGGTGATGCCGCGCGCGGTGACCGCGCCGACCACGGCCGTCAGCTGCTCGTCGCTGAGGATCGGCACCAGGACGGCACCGCGCTCGGGGTCCACCGTGGTGCTGGCGAGCCCGGTGATGCCCAGCTCGTCCAGGTAGGCGGCGAGCGGCCGCAGTTGGAGCGGGTCGGCCGGGCGGACCCGCAGGGTGCGGCCACCGACCTTGGCCTTCAGCTCCTCGATGCCGCCGCCCGCGATGACCTTCCCGCGGTCCACGACGGTCAGCTCGGAGGCGAGCTGCTCGGCCTCCTCCATGTACTGGGTGGTGAGCAGCACGGTGACGCCGTCGCCCACCATGCGCTTGACCTCGTCCCACACCTCGTTGCGGGTGCGGGGGTCCAGGCCGGTGGTGGGCTCGTCCAGGTACAGGACGGACGGGTGCCCGATCATCGAGGCGGCCAGGTCGAGCCGGCGCCGCATGCCGCCGGAGTAGGTGGCGGCGGGGCGCTTGCCGGCCTCGGTGAGCGAGAACCGCTCCAGCAGTTCGTCGGCGCGGGTGCGGGCGTCCCGGCGGGACAGGTCGAGCAGCCGGCCGATCATGTAGAGGTTCTCCCAGCCGGGGAGCTTCTCGTCCACGGAGGCGTACTGCCCGGTCAGCCCTATGACCCGGCGCAGCTGCCGCGGCTGCCGTACGACGTCGTACCCCGCGACGTGCGCCCGGCCCGAGTCGGGGGTGATGAGGGTGGACAGGATGCGCACGAGGGTGGTCTTGCCGGCGCCGTTCGGCCCGAGCACGCCCATCACGGTGCCCTCGCGCACATCCAGGTCGACGCCGTCCAGCGCCTTGGTCTCGCCGTAGTGCTTGACCAGCCCCCGCACGGTGACCGCGCTGTCCGCGGCCCGGGGGATGTCGTCGATTCGCTTCATGGCCCCAGACGATGGCAGGGGCCACCGACAAACGACCGACATCCCGCCGACACCGGCGCCCGGCGGCCTGTCGGCACCGGCGACCGGTGACCGGCGGCACACCGACGTCCCGCCGACGGGGCGGAGCGGACGCGGAGGCCGGGGAAAACCACCGGCCCCGCCGACGGGGGAAGATCGGCGGGGCCGGTGTCCTACCGGGATGGTCTCCTGAGGCGCCCGGGGCCGGCGCCCGGGGCCGGCCCCGGGTACGGGCCCGGGGCGGTGTCCTAGTGGACGGCGTGCTCGTCCTGCGGGAACGTTCCGCCGACGACGTCCTCCGCGTACGCCTTCGCCGCGTCGCCCATGACCTTGCGCAGGTCGGCGTACTGCTTGACGAACTTCGGCACCCGGCCGCCGGTCAGCCCGAGCATGTCGGTCCACACCAGGACCTGCGCGTCGGTCCCGGAGCCCGCCCCGATGCCGACGGTCGGAACGTGCAGCGTCCGCGTCACCTCGGCGGCCAGCTCGGCCGGCACCAGCTCCAGGACGACCGCGAAGGCGCCCGCGTCCTGCACCGCCTTGGCGTCGCGCAGCAGCTGCTGGGCGGCCTCCTCGCCGCGCCCCTGCACCCGGTACCCCATGGAGTTGACGGACTGCGGGGTGAGGCCGATGTGCGCCATGACCGGGATGCCGGACTCCACCAGCAGTTCGATCTGCCGGTGCGAGCGCTCGCCGCCCTCCAGCTTGACGGCTCCCACGCCCGCCTCCTTGACCAGCCGGGTCGCCGAGCGCAGCGCCTGCACCGGGCCCTCCTGGTAGGAGCCGAAGGGCAGGTCGCCGACGATCAGGGCGCGGCTCGTGCCCCGGACGACGGCGGCCGAGAGCATGGTCATCTCGTCCAGCGTGACGGGCACGGTGGTCTCGTAGCCCAGGTGGCAGTTGCCCGCGGAGTCGCCGACGAGCATGACCGGGATGCCGGCCTCGTCGAAGACGGACGCGGTCGTCGCGTCGTATGCGGTGAGCATGGGCCACTTCTCGCCGCGCTCCTTGGCGGCGGTGATGTCCCGTACGGTGATGCGACGGTTGATCCTGCCCCCGTACAGCGCCCTGCTCCCGTCCCCGGGGGTGTGCTGCGGCGTCTGGGCAGCCGAAAGCTGCGTCATGGCAACGGCTCCTTCATGTCATCTCGAGGCGCCCTCACGGCGTCCCCGGATCCCTTCCATGGTGGCACTCCGGACGGCCCGTCGGCTAGGGGGAGCCAGGGGGCGTACATCTCGGGCGAAATATGATCGTTCCGTTACGGAATCGACCTTCGCGGTTCCGCCCGGAACTCCGTCGGGTGGTCCGTACGTCGTCGTGCGCGTACGGCCGTCCGAAGGCGGCAGGATCGGGACCGATCATCCCCTATGGTGCTGAGTCACAGGGGGCGACGGTGGCACAGCAGGTTGTGAGGCAACGGTATGGCGCAGCAGGCGTACATGACGGATACGGACAGCGGTGACCCGGATCCCGAACGCCGGGAGTCCCGGATGCGGTCCCTGATCCGGCGCCTGTTCGTCCGGGCCGTCAGCGGCTGGCGCGGCGACCGGCGGATCTGGCTCCGGGGCCTGGTCACCGCGGTAGTGGCCCTGCTCCTGTCGGCGGTCATGGCGGGCCACGCGCACATCCCGAACGCCATAGGGAACCTGGGCAGCCTCACGGAGACCTTCCTGCCGTGGTTCGGTCTGCTGATCCCCCTCCTGCTGGTGATCGCGCTGGTCCGCAAGTCGGCGACGGCGCTGATCGCGCTGGTGGTGCCGGCGACGGTGTGGATGAACCTCTTCGGGGGCCTGTTCTTCGACAAGACCGGCACCGGCGGCGACCTCACCGTGGCCACGCACAACGTCAACGCCGACAACGCCGACCCGTCGGGCACCGCCCGCGCGGTGGCCGCCGCCGGTGCGGACGTGCTGGCCCTGGAGGAACTGAAGTCGACCGCCGTACCGACGTACGAGAAGGCGCTGGAGGAGAAGTACCCCCACCACGAGGTCGTCGGCACGGTCGGGCTGTGGAGCAAGTACCCGGTCAGTGACGTCAGGGCCGTCGACATCCGGATGGGCTGGAAGCGGGCGATGCGGGCCACCGTCACCACCCCGTCCGGACCGGTCGCGGTGTACGTCGCCCACCTGCCCTCCGTACGGGTGAAGCTGGAGGCGGGCTTCACCGCCCGGCAGCGCGACCGGAGCGCCGCCGCGCTCGGCGCGGCCATCGAGCACGAGAAGCTGCCGCGCAAGATCCTCCTCGGTGACCTCAACGGCACGATGAACGACCGCGCGCTCACCGCGATCACCTCCCAGATGCGTTCCCCGCAGGGCGCCGTGGGCGGCGGGTTCGGCTTCAGCTGGCCGGCCTCCTTCCCGATGGCCCGCATCGACCAGATCCTGGTCAGCGGTCTCGACCCCACGGCCAGCTGGACCCTCCCGGCCACCGGGAGCGATCACCTGCCGATCGCGGCGCGTGTGAAGGTGGACACAACGGCTTCCTAGAATTCGTCTGCGGAATACCTGCCCTGAGAGCCTTTGTTCCGTACGGGAACATACAGTCCCCGCGTCCCCTCCCGTACGCACTCCGCTCTCGAAAGGCTCGCCCCTCATGCCCCTGGCCCTGCTCGCCCTTGCCGTGGGCGCCTTCGGCATCGGCACCACCGAGTTCGTGATGATGGGCCTGCTGCCCGACGTCGCGGACGACCTGGGCATCTCCATCCCCGGCGCCGGCCACCTCGTCTCCGCCTACGCGCTCGGCGTCGTGATCGGCGCCCCGCTGCTCGCGGCGGCGACGACGCGGATGTCCCGCCGCGCCGTGCTCATCGCGCTGATGGCGCTCTTCGTGGCCGGCAACGCCCTGTCCGCCGTCGCCCCCGGCGAGATCTCCCTGCTCGCCGCCCGCTTCGTCAGCGGCCTGCCGCACGGCGCCTTCTTCGGTGTCGGCGCGGTCGTCGCCACCGGCATGGTCGCGCCGGAACGCAAGGCCCGCTCCGTCTCCATGATGTTCCTGGGCCTCACGGTCGCCAACATCGTGGGCGTCCCCGCGGCCACCGCCGTCGGCCAGCAGCTCGGCTGGCGGGCCGCCTTCCTCGGCGTGAGCGCGATCGGCGTGGCGGCGATAGCGGCCCTTGCCGCCCTGATCCCGCGCGACGGCGCCCCGGCCCCCGCCACCGGCCTGCGCGGCGAACTGGCCGCCCTGCGCTCCCTGCCGGTCTGGCTGGCGCTCGGCACGACGGTCGCCGGGTTCGGCGCGCTGTTCGCCGCGTACAGCTACATCACGCCGATGCTCACGGACGCCGCCGGCTTCGCCGGGACCAGTGTGACGCTGCTGCTCGCCCTGTTCGGCGTCGGTGCCACCGCGGGCAACCTGCTGGGCGGGCGCCTGGCCGACCACTCCCTGCGCGGCACCCTCTTCGGCGGACTCGCGTCCCTCGTCGTGGTCCTGGCCCTCTTCCCGCTCCTGATGCGCACACCGGTCACCGCGGCCGTGTCCGTGGCCCTGCTCGGCATGGCGGCCTTCGCCACCGGTTCCCCGCTCCAGCTGATGGTGATGGAGAAGGCCGCCGCGGCCCCGTCCCTCGCCTCCTCGGCCAACCAGGCCGCCTTCAACCTCGCCAACGCCGGCGGCGCCTGGATCGGCGGCCTCACCCTCGCGGCGGGCCTCGGCACCACCTCCCCGGCGACGGCGGGCTCGGCCCTGGCGGTCCTCGGCCTGGCGGTCGCG
The DNA here is from genome assembly GCF_018982965.1 of Streptomyces mayonensis. Lineage (GTDB taxonomy): Bacteria > Actinomycetota > Actinomycetes > Streptomycetales > Streptomycetaceae > Streptomyces > Streptomyces mayonensis. The sequence goes on from NZ_JACBYP010000016.1 coordinate 75,660, forward strand.
GCCACGGCGTACGCGGTCGACCGCCGCAGGGGCGGCACCGCTGTGGCGCACACCCGGGAGCGCGTGGTCGCGGGGCACGTGCCCCAGGACGACGAGGTCACCGTGCGGCGGTGACCGGAGGGCGGGCGGGGGCGCCGTGCGGCGCGCCGGAGTCGTGCGGTGTGCCTGTGCCGCGTCCGGCGTAACTGGAGTCGCCTGGCCTGCCCGTGCCGTGCGGTGTGCTTGTGCCGTCCGGCGTACCGGAGCCGCCCGCCTGTGCCGTCCGGCGTACCGGAGCCGCCCGCCTGTGCCGTTCGGTGTGCCGGAGTCGCCGGGCGTACCAGTGCCGTCCGGCCCACCGGGCCGTCCGGAAACCGGTGTTGACGGGCGGGGCCCGGAGGAACGGGCGGGGCCCGCACGAGGTGCCCGCCCGGCCCGTCACCCCTGCGCCGCCTGGATGTGGGCCACCGCGTCGCCCACCCGTACGAAGGCCGCGGCGTCGGGCCGTGGCACCCGGAACTTCTGCTCGATGTGTGCGGCGATCAGCCGCATCGTCGCCGCGTCGGCCCCGAGGTCCCCGGCGAACCGCGTGCCCAGCTCCACCGACGCGGTCGGCACCCCCGTCTCCTCGTTGAGGATCTCGGCCAGGCCGTCCAGGATCTCCCACTCGCTCAGCGCCATCTCAGGGCACTCCCGTCCCGTCGAGCACCGGGAGAACGGCCCCGCACGCGTCCGCCCGCGTGGATGTCCGCAACCCCGGTTCCATGCCGCCACCGTACTGACATAATCGCCTACCGTGACGACACGGACGCGTGGTTCAGTCTTCTCGGTCGGCATCGACTACGCCGACGGCCCGCACCCGCACCTCCCCGACGCACCGTCCGACGCGCGCCTCCTGGAAGCCTTCTTCAGCGACTGGGGCTTCCACCCGCTCGTCGAGTGCTGCCTGCTCTCCGACGCCACCGCCCGCGCCATCACCGACTCGCTGGAACGCTGGGTGGACACCGCCCGCGACGAGAAGCGGGCGGCCAAGGTCGTCCTCTACCTCGCGGGCCACGGCAGACTGCACAACGGCCGCCACTACGTGCTCGTCGCCTCCAGCCCCGAGCGCGCCCCCTACTTCGGCAGCAAGGCCATAAGCGTCGAGGACCTGGTGCAGGCGATCCTCAACAGCGGCGCGCTCTCCGGCCTCATCCTCCTGGACACCTGCTACGCCGGATTCGCCGCCCACGAGGTGCAGCAGGCCGTCGACCGCGCCGCCGCCGCCCACGGCGGACCCGGCATGGACCTGGCCGTCCTCGTGCCGTCACTGCACCACGAGCGGTCGTACAGCGGGCTGTTCGTCAAGGGCATGCTCGAAGCGCTGCGCGCGGGCTCGCGGGGCGGACACTGGAACGACGGCGACGAGTTCGTCACCCTGCTCGAACTCCGCGACGAACTCCGGCTGAGGCTCAGCGACGACCAGTGCGCGTACGTCGCCGGACGCGACGGGATGAAGATCGTCCCCAACCCCCGCTACCGCGCCCACGCGGCCGACCGGGCGGTGGAGCTCGGCGCGCTGCTCGCCGACCTGCCCGACGCGGACCGTGAGCACTTCCTCAGCAGGGCGGCGAGCGCTGACGCCGGGGACGTCGGCTGGTACTTCACCGGGCGGGAACGGCTGACGCGCCGGGTGACCGAGTGGCTGTCGGGCGACGACCACGGCGTACTCGTGGTGACCGGGCCGCCCGGCTGCGGCAAGTCGGCCTTCCTGGGCCGCATGGCCGTCCTCGCCGACCACGCCTCGCAACCCGCCTGCCGGGTCCTCGGACTCCTCGACGACGACCGGGCACGGCCGCCCGTGGGCAGCTTCGACGCGGTCGTCCACCTCAGGAACCGCCGTGCGGAGGAGGTCGCCCGCGACATCGGCGACCAGCTCGGGCTCGACCTGTCCGGGTCCACCAGCCCGCCCCGCGACCTGATCACGCTGCTGAGCGACGAGCGACGCGCGGTGACCGTCCTGGCCGACGCGCTGGACGAGGCCGAACAGGACGACGACGTCTACATCGCCCGGGACGTGCTGCGCGCCCTGGCGGGCCTGCCCGGCTGCCGGGTCGTCGTCGGCACCCGGCGGGACCGGGACGGGCGGCACGATCCCGACGCCCGCGACCTGGGCCCGCTCATCGACATGCTGCGGCCGCGCCGCGCCCCGCTGACCGTCCTCGACCTCGGCACCGACGACCACACCGACCGGGACATCGAGCGGTACGTCGAGAACCGCCTCGGCCGGCGGGGCGTCACCGGCTGGCCGACCCCGCGGCGGCGCCGGGCGGCGGCCCGCGCGGTCGCGGCGCAGGCCCGGCGGGTGTTCCTGTACGCGCGGTTCGCGATGCGCGTGCTGGAGGGCGTGAGCGAGACGGTCGTGGACGAGCCCGGCTGGGAGCGGCGGCTGCCCGCGGACGTGGGCGACGCCGGTCTGCACCGGGTCTTCGCCGAGGACCTGACCCGCTTCGACGACCCCACCCTGGTCCGCGAGGTCCTCACCCCCCTGGCCTTCGCCCGGGGCAAGGGTCTGCCGCGCCGGCAGATCTGGCCCGAACTCGCGGGCGCGCTCGCCGCCGACCGCTCGGGCCGCGCCTACAGCGCCGCCGACGTCTCCCGGGTCATCCGCGAGGCGGGCTGGTACCTGATCGAGGGCACCGAGGACGGGCAGGCGGTGTTCCGCCTCTACCACCAGTCCATCGGCGACTACCTGCGCGGGGAGGTGAGCGGTGGAGGAGGACACCGACGCCGAGGCGGCGATCGTTGAACGCCTGCGTTCGCTGGCCCGGCTGGACGGTTGGGACCGGGCCAACCCGTACACGGCCCACCACCTCGCCGCGCACGCCCGGGCCGCCGACCGGCTGCCGGAGCTGGGCAGCGACCTCGGCTACCTCGTCGCCGCCGAACCCGACGGCCTGGCCGCCGCACTGGGCACCGGCCTGGACCGTGAACTCCCCGACGCCGCCCGCCTGTACCTGAGATGCGCGCACGCGCTGCGCGGCCTGACCACCGCGGAACGCGCGGCCGTCCTGACGCTCACCGGGTCCCAGAACGGCCGGCGCGTCGACCTCACCGCCCCCCGCGCCGCCCCCTGGTGGCCGCGCTGGGCCCGCTACCGGCCGACGCCCTACCACAGGGTGCTGGAGGGACACCGGGGCAGCGTACGGGCCGTGGCCGCCGCCGAGGTGGACGGCAGGCCCGCCGCGGTGACCGGCGGAGCCGACCGCACCGTCCGCGTCTGGGACCTCGCCTCCGGCAGCACCCTGAGGATCCTGGAGGGCCACACCGGTGCCGTGCAGACCGTCGCCACCGGAGACCTGGACGGTGCGGCGGTGGCCGTGTCCGGCGGCGACGACGGCACCCTGCGCCTGTGGGACCTGTCCACCGGGCGGCTGCTGCGGACCCTGACCGGCCACACCGGCTGGGTCGCCTCGGTGGACATCGGCCGGGTCGACGGCCGCCCCGTGGTAGTCAGCGCCGGTTCCGACCGCACCGTCCGCGTCTGGGACCTCGACCGCCTCGCCGCCCGCGATGCGAATGTGGGTACGGATACGGGCACGGATGAGGGGCACGACGCCCACGACGCCCACGACGCCCACGGTGCCCACAGCGCGGACGGCGCTCCCGCCGCGGAGGACGCCGTACGCGTGCTGCACGGGCACACCGGCGGCGTACGCACCGTCTCGCTGGGCACGGTCGGCGGCCGGACCGTGCTGCTGACCGGCGGTGCCGACCGCACGGTACGGCTCTGGGACCCCTCCGACGGCACCCAGCTCCGCGTGCTGACGGGGCACAGCGGCTGGGTGCTGGCCGCCCGGCTCGCCGAGGCCGGGGGGCGGACGGTGGTCGTGAGTACCGGCGACGACTGGGACGTGCAGTTCTGGGACGCCGCGGACGGCACCCCGCTCCGGACCGCCGACGGGCACAACGGGTGGGGGCGCTGCGTGGCCGTCGCCGCGCCCGACCCCGGCGGGCCGGTCGAGCACGCCGTCCTCACCGGCGGCGCCGACCGCACGGTGCGCATCTGGGACCTGCGGACCGGGGAATGCGCGCAGGTGATGGACGGTCACACCGGCCAGGTCCGGTCCGTGGCGGTCTCCTCCGTCGACCACTGGCCCGTCGCGCTGACCGCCGGTGACGACGCGACCGTCCGGGTCTGGGACCTGCGCGGCGCGCAGGAGCCGGACCCGCCGGCCGTGCACGGCCAGTGGGTGCTGACCGTGACCGCGGGCGAGGCCGGCGGCCGCCCGGTGGCCGTCTCGGGCGGGACGGACCGTACCGCCCGCGTGTGGGACCTGGCGGACGGCAGCCCGCTCGCCGTACTGCGCGGGCACTCCGGCTGGGTCGGCAGGGCCGCGTGGGCGGTCCTCGACGGGCGGCCGGTCGTCGTCACCAGCGGCGCGCACGCCGAGGTACGGGTGTGGGACGTGGCGGACGGCACCTGCCTGCGTGTCCTGGCGGGCCACTCCAGCTCCGTGCTGGCCGTCGCCACCGGCACGGCGGCCGGCCGCCCGTACGCGGTGACGGCGGGCAACGACGCCACGGTCCGGGTGTGGGACCTCGCCGACGGCCGTGCGCGACACGTGCTGACCGGCCACACCGGCGGGGTGCGCACGGTCGCCACGTCCGTCGCCGGCGGCCGCCCGGTCGCCGTCACGGGCGGCACCGACGGGACCGTACGGGTGTGGGACGTGGTCCGGGGCGAGCCGGTCCACCTGCTGGCCGGGCACGAGCAGTGGGTGCGCGAGGTCGCGGTCGCGGAGGCCGAGGGCCGCCCCGTCGTCGTCAGCGCCGGCGACGACGGCACCGTACGGACGTGGGACCTGACCGAGGGACTGCCGCTGGACGTGCTGGAGGGGCACACCGACGCCGTGCTCGCCGCGGCGGCGGGACGGGTGCGGGGCAGGCCGGTGGCCGCCACCGCGGGCAACGACGGCACCGTACGGGTCTGGGACCTCACCGACGGCCGGCACCTGCGGATCCCGCTGACCGGCTGCTACGGCCTCGCCGTCCACGACTCGACCCTGCTGGCGGCCACCCACCTCGGGGTGTGCGCCGTGGACCTGCTGGCCCCGCCCTGACACAGGGGGCGGCACCGAATCAGCACCGACCGAGCGAGGACAGGGGGCACATGACCGGCATCGCGCACGGGGACCTCGTGGTGGTGATCCCCGGCATCCTGGGCAGCACACTGGCCCGGGACGGGCGGCAGACCTGGGGGTACCGCCAGATCTTCCGCAACGTCCACCGGCTCGGCGACCGTCTCACCCAGGACCTCTCGCTCGACCCGGGAGTCTTCCGGCAGCCGGGGCGGGGCTGGGACGACGGCACGCGCGTCACCGGAGTGCTCCCCACCCTCGGGATGTTCCCCGGGCTCGTCGCCGTGGACGGGTACGACAACCTGCTCAAGCGGCTGCGGAAGCGGTTCCCCGGGGACCGGGACCACATCCACGCCTTCCCCTACGACTGGCGGCAGTCCAACGAGTACACGGCCCGGCGGCTCGCCCGCTTCGTGGAGCCCCTGCTGGAACGCCGCCGCCGCGACGTCCCCGGGGCGCGGGTCGTCCTCGTCGGCCACTCGATGGGCGGCCTCGTCGCCCGGTACTACGCCGAGTGCCTGGACGTGCGGGGGCTGGTCCGCCGGGTCGTCACCATCGGTACGCCGTACCTGGGTTCGGTGAAGGCGCTGACCGTCCTCGCCAACGGCTTCTCCCGGCTCGGGCCGGTGCGGTTCGGCCTCGGCGACCTGGCCCGTTCGCTGCCGTCGGTGGCCGAACTCCTGCCCGTCTACCCCTGCGTGGGCACGGCACCGGACCGGCTGGCGGCGGTGACGGAACCGTCGGACGTCCCGGGACTGCCCGCCGAGTCCTTCGACCGCAGCCGCTCCTTCCACCGGGCGATCGGCGACGCCGTCGCCGCGCGGGGATCCCAACGGCCCGTTTACCACGCGCTCCTGAGCCACTGGCAGGCCACCGAGCTGTGGGCGCTGGTCGACGGCGGCAGCGAGGTCCGGGGACAGCCGTCGACCGGTTACGACGACGGCGGCGACGGCACGGTGCCGCGCTGCTCGGCCGTCCCGCCGGAGTTCGCCGACGACGCGGGCGCCCTCTTCGTCGCGGGCCGGCACGCCGCCCTCCAGCAGCAGCCGGAGACGCTGGTGCAGCTGACCGGCATCCTCACCGCCCGCCCGAGGAGACCGCAGGCCGCCGCGGACGGCATCTCCGTCACGGCCGAGTCGCTGGTCGAGCCGGGGGAGCCCTGGCAGGTCGCCGTCCGCTCGGTCGAGCGCTCCGACGCCCTGGTCCTGACCCTGGCGGTGACGGACCCCGAGCGTCCCGACGCCGAACCGGTCGCCCCCGTCGCGCTGAAACCACGCGGCGACGGGCTGTACACGGCACGGGTGTTCGTCCCGGAACCCGGCCTCTACCGCTGGACCGTCCGCACCGAAAGGACGGCCATGACCCCGGTGGAACCGGTGACGGACGTCCTGTTGTGCACGTCGACGTGAACTGCCGCTTTCTTTACGCGAGTTGACGACTCTTCTAGAATGTGAAGCACATCGGCGGGCAGGAACCCGGGGAGGGGCACGTGGCAGTGCGCGACGAGGACACCGGCCGAACCGACCGGCCCGACGCGGGCGTTCCCGCCGACCACCCCTCGGAGGTGGACCGATTCCTCAACAGCCGTGACGCAGAGCCCGACGTGCACAAGTGGTAGCCGGACAGGCACGAGTGGCGTGACCGCGCGGCCCGAGGAGACCGACCGCCTCGTCGCCGATCTGCGGGCCGGTGCCGCGCGGCGCGACCCCGGCATCCACGAGCGGCTGATCGCCCTGTCCTCGCGCGACGACCGGTGGCCGGTCCGGGTCGCCTGCCTGCACATCCTGGCGGAACACTTCCTCGCCCGGGCCGGTACCGCGGCCGCCCTGGCCGCCGCGACACACGACCCGGTCGACTGGGTGGCGTTCACCGGCATCCGGCTGGCCGGCCGGCACCGGACGGACGCGGCGGTCCCGGACCTCATCAAGATCTCCGGATGGCCCAGCAACTTCACCCGTCCCGCCGCCCTGCGCAAACCCGTGGGATGCGGATCCGCCTTCGCCAAGCAGGCGCTCGTCCGGATCTTCGGCACCAGCGATCCGGACCGTCTGCGCGAACTGGAGGACGCGTTCTTCGCGCCGTGGCGGGACAGCGTCGCGGCCCGCCGCCGTCCGCGCAACAACGACGACGTCGTACTCGTACCCGAGGGCGCCGGCAGGCACGGCGCCGCCCCCGCCCCGAACGCCTACGGAATGGACGACACCGACAATCCGCCCCGCGAGGTCGTCCTCCCGGCGTTCCGGATCGACCGGACCGCGGTCACCAACGCCCGCTACAGCGCGTTCCTGGACGACGTCCGTGACAGTCCGGAATTCGACCACCCGGACCAGCCCCCGGGAAAGGGTCACGCGCCGGCCCACGCGAACGACCCCCGCTTCAACCGGCCGGAACTGCCGGTCGTCGGGATCGACTGGTACGACGCCTGGGCCTTCGCCGGGTGGGCCGGGGGCCGGCTGCCGAGCGAGGACGAGTGGGAGCGGGCGGCGCGCGGCACGGACGGCCGCACCTATCCCTGGGGCGACACGTTCGAACCCGACCGCGTCCACTACGTCGAGCGCGCCTTCTCCCGCCCCGTCCCGGACCTGGCGCACCTGGACGCCGTACTGGTGACCGCGGACCCGGACAGCCACCCGCCGGCCCCCGTGCTCCCGGCCGACAGCCTTCCCGGGGGCGCCGGCCCGTACGGCGCGCTGCAGATGTCCGGCAACGTCTGGGAGATGACCCGCACCAACTACTTCACCCGCCAGGACATGGACCCGTTCTTCAAGGGGCGGCGCCCGGTGGAGTTCATGAACAGAAAAGATGCCTTTCACGCGCTCCGCGGCGGCTCCTGGACTTCGCCCCCGCCATGCCTGGCCACGCACTACCGTGGGCGCGACCTGATCACCGACCGGCACAGCGAGGTCGGATTCCGGTGCGTGTACGACGTCGACGCCGACCCGGAAGCCGTCGGTGCCGCCCCGCTGGACACCGAGGGAGAGACCGCCCCATGACCGAGCCCGCCCGTTCCACCGCGCAGCGCAGGACCGACGCCCTGACCCGGCTGGAGAAGGACAAGGACCTGTGGGTGGCCACCGCCGCCGGTGACGCCCCCACCCTGGTGCCCCTCTCCTTCGTGTGGAGCGACCCCGTCCTGTACGTCGCCACGGTCCGCACCAACCCGACGGCCGTGAACATCGTGGAGTCCGGCCGGGCGCGCCTGGTGCTGGGCCACACCCGTGACGTAGTGCTCATCGACGCGACCGGCGAACTGGTGGAGAACGCCGACCTCCCGGCCGGGCAGGCCGAGGCCTACGCGGCCAAGTGCGGCTGGGACCCGCGCGAGTCGAAGGGCTACCGGTTCTTCCGGCTGGAGCCGAGGGACATCGAGTGCTGGCGCGAACTCAACGAACACGCCGACCGCCAGGTGATGACCGACGGCCGCTGGCTCGCCTGACACCAACGGGAGGGCCGGGTACGAGGGGAGGGCGGGGGACGGTGGGAGAGGGAGCGCACCCGCACGAGACGGTCGCCGCCTGGCTGCGCCGGGGCGTCCTGCCGGTCCGCTACATGTACACGGGAAGCGGCGCCGCCCTGCACATCGGGTTCGCCGAGCAGTACCCCGACGAGTACGCCGACGGCCGGTGCGCCCACGAGACCGACGTCCTCACCCGCGGACTGGGCCGCGCCCGACTCCCGGCCCAGGTGTGCGACATCGGCTCCAGCAACGGCGTGCACACCCACCAGTTCCTGGCCTGGTTCGCGCGGCAGCACCGGGGCCCGGCGCGCTACCTCGGCGTGGACCTCAGCCGCGAACTCCTGGCGGCGGCCCGGGAACGGAACCGCCCCCACACCTCGGTCGGGCAGCACTTCGCCACGTGGGACATGGAGTCGACGGCACCCGCGCCCGTGGACAGCTGGCGGGAGCCGGGCCCCGTCCTCGTCTGCCTCTTCGGCAACACCCTGGGCAACGTCGAGGACCCGGCCCAGGTGCTCCGCAACCTCTTCCACGCCGCACGCCCCGGCGACACCCTGGCCCTCGGCCTCTACGGACCGCCCCGGCCGGACCACCAGGACGACGCCGCCTACGGCTCACCGGCCGTCCGCGAGATGATCACCGGCCCCCTGACCGCGGCGGGCCTGCCCCCGCACAGTCTCGCCCTGCGCCTGGAAACGAGGGCCGAAGCGGTGGTCGGCACGGTACGCCTCACCGCCCCGGTCTCCCTGCCCGGCGCCCGCCTCCCCGCGGGCCACGAGATCCGCTGCTTCCTCTCCCGCCGCTTCCACCCGTCCGACGCCCACCGCCTCCTCCACGACACCGGCTGGCTCCTCCGCCCGCCCTCCGCCGCCCCGACCGACGGCCACTTCGTCCTGCTCGCGGAGCGGCTCCCGTCCCCGTCGGAGTGACGCCCCGTCCGCTCCTGCGACGGAGGGTGCGGATGTCGCCTCGGTGACCAGTCTGTCGCTCTGAGCCAAGGGGCCGAATAAATACCGGGCAAAACGTGTCATAAGCCCCTGAGCGGCCACCCGAAGTGAGACGGGCGGTCACGTGCGCCCCACCGGTGCACGGGACCGCAGCGGACGTCTGACGAGGAGACCGCCGATGAGTGAGTCCGTACAGACCGGAACCGGGGCGACCAGACAAAAGGCCAGGGCGGAGACGTCGGCCACGGCCGACCAGGCCAGACAGGCCGCGAGCCAGGTGGCGGGAACGGCCGCGGAACAGGCTCGCGGCGTGGCGGGGGAGGCGAGGCAGCAGGCGGGCTCGGCCCTGGGAGACCTGCGGAGCCGCGCGATGGGCGAGGCCGACGGGCAGACCAAACGCGCGGCCGGGCAACTGCGCCAGTGGGCGAGCGACCTCTCGGGTCTCGCGGCGCACGCCCGGGACGACTCCCCGGCCCGTGGCCTGGTGGCGCAGGCGGCGGACACGGGCAGCCGGGCCGCCGACTACCTGGAGGAACAGGGCGTCGAAGGGCTCGTGGGCGATCTGCAGCACTTCGCCCGGCGGCGGCCCGGCGCCTTCCTGGGTGGGGCCCTGCTGGCCGGACTGGCCGTCGGCCGCCTGGCGAAGGCGGCCAAGGCGTCCGGGACGGACGGTGCCGATGCCGGTGCGACCGGTGCGACCGGCGTGGACACCGACCGCGGCGCGGTGGGGCCGGGACGAGGGCCGGGACAGGGGCAGACCGTGCGGACCGGGCCTCCGGCGATCTCCGCCGAGGGGGCGTCGATGACACCCCCGCCGGGACCGCCGACCGCCGGGCCCTCCTCCGACGGTGCCCCCAACCGCGGACGCCCGGGGGTGTGAGATGGCCACGATCTCTCCCGTCCGAGGCGCGGGAGCACACCAGGAGGAGCAGGACCGGTCCGCGGGCCAGTTGCTGTCCGCGGTGACCACGGACCTGCAGACCCTGTTCCGGCAGGAGGTCGAGCTGGCCAAGGCCGAGGTCAGGGACGAGGCGAGCCGGGCGGGCAAGGCCGCCGGAATGTTCGGCGGCGCAGGCTTCGCGGGCTACATGGTCCTGCTGTTCCTGTCCCTGGCCGCGATGCTCGGCCTGGCCAACGTCATCGACGGCGGCTGGGCGGCGCTGGTCGTCGCCGCGATCTGGGGGATCGCCGGGGCCCTGCTCTACCTGAAGGGCCGCGCGGGGATGAAGGCCGTGTCGCCGAAGCCGGAGCACACCGTCGAGACCATGAAGGAGAACGCGCAATGGGCACGTCACCCGACCAAATGAGGTCCGAGATCGAGGCGACCCGCGACAGGCTGGCCACGGACATGGGCCGGCTCACCGAGCGGACCAGCCCCCGGCGCATGGCGCGGCGTCGCCGCGCACGGATGCGCCGCACGATGTCCGGCATGCGCAACCGTGTGATGGGCACGGCGCACGACACCGCACACGGCATGCGGGACACCGCGCACGGCATGCGGGACACCGCGCACGGCGTACGGGACACCGCCCAGTCGGCGGCCGGTTCCGTCCAGGAGGGCACCGGGCAGGCGGTCGGCACGGCCCGCGACGCGGCCGGACACGCGGCCGGACACGCGGCCGGTACCGCGCGCGACGTGGCGGAACAGACCAGCCATGCCGTCCAGCAGACGCCCGGCATGGCCCGCAGCCAGACCCAGGGCAACCCCCTGGCGGCCGGCCTGGTCGCCTTCGGGGTCGGCATGCTGGCCGCCTCCGTGGTGCCCGCCTCCCGCACCGAGCGGCAGAAGACCGCCGAGCTGATGCACAGCGACGCCCTGGAACCGGTGAAGCAGGCCGCGACCGAGTCCGCGCAGCATCTGAAGGAAGGCGCCAAGGAAGTCACCCAGGAGGCGGCCGAGGACGTGAAGGGCACCGCTGCCCAGGCCGCCCGCACGACCCAGGACGAGGCACGCGGCCAGGGCGGCAGGGTCACCGAACAGGCCCGCGACTCCGGCCGCAGCGTCGCCGACGAGGCCCGCAACCGCTCCGGACCCGGTTGACCGCACCGCACCCGCGGCGACAGGAAATCCCCGCACCCCGGCCCGTACAGGGCCAGGCTGCGGGGATTCCGTGCGCGGGGGCGCCTGCGGACGGCACCGACCCGGTGCCTACGCCCGGCCGCCGTCCACGTGCCCCGACCGGCGGATCAGACGCTGGTGGTACGCGCGTTGCCGTTCGCGGCGACGCCGTCGAACGCCAGCGAGGCGTCGAGACCGGCCGAGAAGCCGAGGGGACCGGCCTCGGCGTACAGGCCCGCGGCGGCGGTGCCGCCGGTCGCGATGACGGACGCCGCGGCGCCGGCGTTGCCGCCGGACAGCTGGTCCAGGTCCGTGTCGGGGATCTCGGCCGTTTCGACCCGGGGGACGAGGTTCATGGCAGGTCTCACCTTCGTGATCAGAGGGATGGGGAGCGGTGGACACACCCCGGCACCCGGAGCTGGGGGACTCCGGAACCGTTCCTTCGGCATGTCGTGTGCCGATCAAAACATGCGGGTGAACAGCCGGCCAGGAAAGCGCGGTCGACGGCCGCACCGGCGGCACGGCCGCGTTCACGTGTGTGCGAGTGCGGTCACGGAAAGGGGTTGCCTCTTCACGCGTTCCGCCCACCGTACGGTCCCCTGCCCGCCCCGGTCCGGACGGCAGGTCCGATCCGCCCTCTCCGTCCCCGGTCCGCGAGACCGCGGAGTGAACGGTGTGCGGGTCCGAGGGATGTTCCGGGTGCTCGACGCCTGCTCAGGGACTCACGAGCGGGCGCGCAACTGCTCTGCCAGCCGTTCGAGTTCGGCCACCGCGGCAGGTGAGCGGTCGTTGAGTCCGCTGTGCACGGCCGTCGGGCTCTTCAGGAAGCGCCGGAGCGCGGCCACGAGGAGTCCCTGCGGCAGAGTCCGCAACGCGGCGAACGCGCGGGGCACCGGCGGCGTCTCCAGTGCCGCGAGGTTCTCCCGCATGAGGTGGAGCATGCCGCGGACCGCGTCCGGGTCGCCGGCCAGCGCCACCGGGCCGCCCGCCGCGTGCACCGCCTGCCCGAGCGGCACCTCGAACGCGGCGTGCGTCCTGAGCCAGGCGTCCATCCGCGGCTCGGCCCTGGCGTTGATCCCGGCGGTACGGAACGTCTCCACGATCCGTTCCAGCCGCGGGGTGGTGCGGCCGTCGGGCTCGCCGACCGGCATCGGGACCCGGCGGGTGAGGAAGCCGCTCCTGCGGTGGCGGACCGCGTCGCCGTCCATCGTGCCGCCCGCCATGGGAAAGCCGAGCAGCACCCGTTCGGGTCCGATCACCGCGCCCAGCGGCTCCGGGCCGGCTGCCCAGTTGAGCTGGAACAGCACGTCACCGCGGACGTCGGCGAGTGCTTCCTGCACCGCGTCCACCTGGTGGGTGCGGACGAAGACGGTGATCAGGTCGTACGCGCTGTCCGGGTGCTCGATCACCGGTACCGGTACCCGTCTGACGGCCGTGCCGTCCCCCTCGACGAGCTGCACCCCGTGCCGGCGCAGCGCGGCCAGTCGCCCGCCCCGGGCGAGGAGCGAGACATCGTGGCCGGCCTCGTGCATGCGGGCCGCGAACAGGCTGCCGCACACCCCGGCGCCGTACACGAGCAGCTTCATGGGAGCCCCTTTCTCCTCTTTCATACGTTCGATTGAATCATACGTTCGTTTAATTCGCGGCATGGGTAGAGTCCCCCGTGTGGCGATCCCAGACACCCGTACCCAGCTCCTCGACGCGGCCGAGCAGCTCTTCGCCGAGCACGGATACCGCGGCACCTCGGTCCGCGCGATCACCAAACTGGCCGGAGCGAACCTGGCCGCCGTCGGCTACCACTTCGGGTCGAAGGCGGAGCTGATGGCCGCGGTCGCCCGCCGCGTGATCGAGCCCATCGACGCCGCCCAGCGCGCAGGGCTCGACACGCTGCTCGCACGGACCGCCGAACCGTCGGTGGGCGAACTGGTGGAGGCGTTCGCGGGGCCGCTGTTCGACGAGATGTCGGCCGAAGACGCCGGCGGCGCCCGGACGTCCCGGCTGATCGTGACGATCCTCAGCGACCCGGCCGAGGAGGCGCGCAGCTGGAGCGGCCCGGGTGCGGACACGGTCGGCGAGCGCTACCTCGCGGCCTTCACACGCGCACTGCCGGGCCTTTCCCCGGAGGAACTGCGGTTCCGGATGCGGGGAATGCTGGCCGTGACGGCCGTCGACCGCCTCGAGGTCCACCAGCAGCCCACCCCGGGCTGCGCGCCCCCGGCAGCGGGCGGGGCGGCGGCCCGGCGATGGGCGGTCACGTTCCTGACGGCGGCGATGAGCGCGCCACCGAGCCCGAACTGACGCCCCGTACTCCGCCCGCCCTACAGCACCGGCAGCGACCTGCGCAGCTCGAACGCCGTCACCTGGGAGCGGTACTCCTCCCACTCCTGGCGTTTGTTGCGCAGGAAGAAGTCGAAGACGTGCTCGCCCAGGGTCTCGGCGACCAGGTCGCTGCGTTCCATCAGGCCGAGGGCCTCGCCGAGGTTCTGCGGAAGGGGCTCGATGCCCAGGGCGCGGCGTTCCGCGTCGGAGAGGGCCCAGACGTCGTCCTCGGCGCCCGGCGGGAGTTCGTAGCCCTCCTCGATGCCCTTGAGGCCGGCGGCGAGGAGGACGGCGTAGGTCAGGTACGGGTTGGCGCCGGAGTCGATGGAGCGGACCTCGACGCGGGCCGAGCCGGTCTTGCCGGGCTTGTACATGGGGACGCGGACCAGCGCCGAGCGGTTGTTGTGGCCCCAGCAGATGTACGACGGGGCCTCGCCGCCCGCGCCGGCCGTGCGCTCGGTGCCGCCCCAGATGCGCTTGTAGCTGTTCACCCACTGGTTGGTGACCGCCGAGATCTCCGCCGCGTGGCGCAGCAGGCCCGCGATGAAGGAGCGGCCGACCTTCGAGAGCTGGTACTCGGCGCCGGACTCGTAGAACGCGTTGCGGTCGCCCTCGAAGAGGGAGAGGTGGGAGTGCATGCCCGAGCCCGGGTACTCCGAGAACGGCTTCGGCATGAAGGTGGCCTGGAGGCCCTGTTCGAGGGCCACCTGCTTCATGACCAGGCGGAACGTCATGATGTTGTCGGCCGTGGACAGCGCGTCCGCGTAGCGCAGGTCGATCTCCTGCTGGCCCGGCGCGCCCTCGTGGTGGGAGAACTCCACCGAGATGCCCATCGACTCCAGCATGGTGATCGCCTGGCGGCGGAAGTCCATGCCGATGTTCTGCGGGGTGTGGTCGAAGTAGCCGGAGTTGTCGGCGGGGGTGGGGACCGTACCGTCGACGGGCTTGTCCTTCAGCAGGAAGAACTCGATCTCCGGGTGGGTGTAGAAGGTGAAGCCCAGGTCGGAGGTGCGGGCCAGGGCGCGCTTGAGGACGTAGCGCGGGTCCGCGAAGGACGGCGAGCCGTCGGGCATCAGGATGTCGCAGAACATGCGGGCCGTACCGGGGGCCTCCGCGCGCCACGGCAGGACCTGGAACGTCGACGGGTCCGGCTTGGCGATCATGTCGGACTCGTAGACCCGGGCGAAGCCCTCGATCGCCGAGCCGTCGAAGCCGATGCCCTCGTCGAAGGCCTGCTCCAGCTCGGCCGGGGCCACGGCGACGGACTTCAGGAAGCCCAGCACGTCCGTGAACCACAGGCGTACGAACCGGATGTCGCGCTCCTCCAGCGTCCGGATCACGAACTCCTGCTGCTTGTCCATCTTCCGCTTCCCCATCCTCGCTGGTCAGGCCGCCTGTCTCCGGTACGGCGGGAGGCGGTCGGGCACCTGAGCATCACACCACAGGACCGTTTCGTACGCGTTGCGGGCCTCGGCCGGCCGGCTTGCCCCGTGACCGCAGCGTAGAGGCCACCTGTTCGATCGGGCCATTCCTGGATCCGGCACCGATCCGGCACCGCGCCCGTCCCACGGTCTTCCCGGGGCGGATCCTGTGACCTCCCTACGAACGAGCCGCCCTGCGCCATTACGATCAGCTGACCCATCGACCCTGTTCTTTCCGTCCGTTCCCAGCAGTTTTCCCAGAAGGGCAACACCCCATGGGTTCCGCCAAGAAGAGCAGCAACACGGCGCGACAGGCCCGCATAGCCGAGATGCGGCGTGCCGAGGAGGCCCGCGGCCGCCGGAACCGGATCCTCACGATCGCGCTCAGCACCGTGGTCGTCGTCGGCCTCGTGGCCGGCGGCGTCGTCCTCGTGCGGTCGCAGTCCGACGACTCCTCCGACGAGGCGGCCGCCGAGGGCAAGGCCTCCGGCAAGTTCGTCACCGGCGAGGACGGGGTGCGGACCTGGGACGGCGACCTCGGCCGCAACCACGTCACCAAGAAGGTGTCCTACCCCGTCGAGCCCCCCGTCGGCGGCGACCACAACCAGGTCTGGATGAACTGCAACGGCGACGTCTACACCAAGCCCCTGGAGAACGAGCACGCCGTGCACTCCCTGGAGCACGGGGCGGTCTGGGTGACGTACACCGACAAGGCGCCGAAGGCCGACGTCGAGAAGCTGGCCGCCAAGGTCAAGCAGACGCCGTACTCGCTGATGAGCCCCGACGACAAGCAGAAGGACCCGATCGTGCTGACCGCCTGGGGGCACCAGCGCACGGTGACGGGCGCCGACGACCCCGACGTGAACACGTTCTTCGAGAAGTTCGTCCAGGGCGAGCAGACCCCCGAGCCGGGGGCCGCGTGCACCAACGGGCTCTCCCAGTGACCCCGAAACGGGCCGGCTGGATCGCGTCGGGCGCCGCCGCGGTGCTCGTCGCGGCCGGCGCGATCACCTACGCGGTCGCCGGGGACGAGGGCGGCTCGGACCGGGTGCCGTCCGCCGACTCCGCCGACGCGGGGTTCGCGCGCGACATGTCGGTCCACCACCAGCAGGCCGTGGAGATGTCGTACGTCGTGCGCGACCGCACCGACGACGAGGAGGTCCGGCGCCTCGCGTACGACATCGCGCAGACCCAGGCCAACCAGCGCGGCATGATGATCGGCTGGCTCGACCTGTGGGAGCTGCCGAAGGTGTCGTCCGACCCGCCGATGACCTGGATGGGCATGGGCGGCGCGCCCTCCGCGGGCGAGGGCTCGCTGATGCCCGGGATGGCCACCGACGCCGAGATGGACAGGCTCGGCACGCTCGACGGCGAGCAGGCCGAGGTCTACTACCTCCAGCTGATGACCGAGCACCACAAGGGCGGCGTCCACATGGCCGAGGGGTGCGTCGAGAAGTGCTCGGTGGGGGTGGAGAAGCGGCTGGCCCGGGGGATGGTGGAGTCGCAGGAGTCGGAGATCCGGCTGATGGCGGACCTGCTGGCCGCGCGGGGTGCCGAGCCGCGGAGTTGAGGACGGGCCGGGCCCGGGCGGGGCCTTGGCGGGCCGGAGCCCGTGAGGCCGTGGACACGAGGCCGAAACCGGCGCGTCACCCCATTGCGTCGTTCTGACGATTACACTGGCCGTGTGCCACGCCTACGACTCGCCCTGAACCAGATCGACTCCACCGTCGGCGACCTCGCCGGCAACGCGGAGGCGGTCCTCCGCTGGACCCGGCACTCGGCCGGGCAGGGGGCCCACCTGGTGGCGTTCCCCGAGATGATGCTCACCGGGTACCCCGTCGAGGACCTGGCCCTCCGGTCGTCCTTCGTGGAGGCCTCCCGCGCCGCCCTGCGCTCCCTCGCCGCGCGCCTCGCGGACGAGGGCCTGGGCGGGCTGCCGGTGGTCGTCGGCTACCTCGACCGCTCGGCGGACGCCCGGCCGAGGTACGGCCAGCCGGCCGGCGCCCCGCAGAACGCGGTGGCCGTGCTGCACGGCGGCGAGGTGGCGCTGAGCTTCGCCAAGCACCACCTGCCGAACTACGGCGTCTTCGACGAGTTCCGCTACTTCGTGCCCGGCGACACCATGCCCGTCGTACGGGTGCGCGGCGTGGACGTGGCGCTGGCCGTCTGCGAGGACCTCTGGCAGGACGGCGGCCGGGTGCCGGCGGCGCGCTCGGCGCGGGCCGGGCTGCTGCTCTCCGTCAACGCCTCCCCGTACGAGCGCGACAAGGACGACACCCGGCTCGAACTGGTCCGCAAGCGCGCCCAGGAGGCCGGGTGCACCACCGCCTACCTCGCGATGACCGGCGGGCAGGACGAGCTGGTCTTCGACGGCGACTCGATCGTCGTCGACCGGGACGGGGCGGTCCTGGCGCGGGCGCCGCAGTTCTCCGAGGGCTGCGTGGTGCTCGACCTCGACCTGCCGGCGGCCGCGGAGGCCGGGGCACCGACGGGCGTGGTGGACGACGGGCTGCGCATCGACCGGGTGGTGCTGTCCGAGCAGCCGGTGCCGGAGCGGCCGGTGCCCGAGCGGCCGATGCCCGGCCGGCCGGTGTCCGGGGAGACGGTGTCCGGGGACGGGCCCGCGCTGTCCGGTGGGCACGCCGAGCCGCTGGACGACGACGAGGAGGTCTACTCGGCTCTCGTCGTCGGGCTGCGCGCGTACGTCACGAAGAACGGCTTCCGCTCGGTGCTGGTCGGACTGTCCGGCGGCATCGACTCCGCGCTGGTCGCGGCCATCGCCTGCGACGCGGTCGGCGCACAGCACGTGCACGGCGTCTCGATGCCGTCCCGGTACTCCTCCGAGCACTCCAGGGACGACGCGGCCGAGCTGGCCCGGCGCACCGGCCTCAACTACCGCACCGTGCCGATCGAGCCGATGTTCGACGCGTACATGGGGGCGCTGGGCCTGACCGGACTGGCCGAGGAGAACCTGCAGTCCCGGCTGCGCGGCACGCTGCTGATGGCGCTCTCCAACCAGGAGGGCCACCTCGTCCTCGCCCCCGGCAACAAGTCGGAGCTGGCGGTGGGTTACTCGACGCTGTACGGCGACTCGGTGGGCGCGTACGGGCCCATCAAGGACGTGTACAAGACGTCCGTCTTCCGTCTCGCCGAGTGGCGCAACCGGGCGGCGGCGGCCCGGGGGGAGACCCCGCCGATCCCCGAGAACTCGATCACCAAGCCGCCGAGCGCGGAGCTGCGGCCGGGCCAGGTCGACACGGACTCGCTGCCGGACTACCCGGTCCTCGACGCGATCCTCGCCCTGTACGTCGACCGGGACCGCGGCGCGGACGAGATCGTGGCCGCCGGCTACGACCGGGAGCTGGTGACGAGGACCCTGCGGATGGTGGACACCGCGGAGTACAAGCGGCGGCAGTACCCGCCGGGCACCAAGATCTCGGCCAAGGGCTTCGGCAAGGACCGCCGCCTGCCGGTCACCAACCGCTGGCGGGAGACCGGCTGAGGGGACCGGCGGGGGCCGGCCGAAGGGACGGGCAGGGGCGGCCCGGCCGGGGCGGCGGGGGAGAGACCGGTCAGTCGTCCCCGCCCTTGAGGTCCGCCAGGACCTTGTGCAGCGGCTCCGCCTCCCGGCGCCGGTACTCCTGGATCGCCCAGCCGTTGCCGTCCGGGTCCTTGAAGTACATGAAGGTGGCGCCGTCGTCCGGCGCGTACTGCACCGGTTCCGACACCTCCAGGCCGCGCGCGGTCAGCTCCGCGTGGGCCGCCTTGATGTCGGCGACGCACAGCTGGAGCGCCTGGTACGAGCCCGGGCCCGGCCGGGTCTCGACCTGGGCCATGTCCCAGATGGTGTCGCCGAGGGCGATCGAACAGCCGGAGCCCGGAGGCGTCAGCTGGACGATGCGCATGCCCGGCATGACCTCCTGGTCGATGTCGACGTGGAAGCCGACCTTGTCGCGGTAGAAGTCCCGGGCGCGGTCGATGTCGGTGACCGGGAGCGGGATCACTTCGAGGGTGAAGTCCATGGCGTGGCTCCTTCGACGTCCTTGGTGGGGCACGTTGTGAGCACGATGCGGGCTGTCATCAGTGATTCAGTAGTGGTAGCGGGCCTGCACGATGACCAGGACGCCGTCGGCGGGCTTGTACACGAGTCGGTGCGTGTCGTCGATGCGCCGTGACCAGTAGCCCGACAGGTCGCCCTTGAGCGGCTCCGGCTTGCCGATGCCCTTGAACGGGTCACGGGTGATGTCGGTGATCAGTCTGTTGATCCGCTTGGTCACCTTCCGGTCGCTCTCGGCCCAGTGGACGTAGTCCTCCCAGCCGTGGGACGTGAAAGTGATCCTCACGCCCGCTCCGCGTCCGGGTCGATCAGCTCGCGGTGCCGTGCCTCGCCCGCCTCGGCCTCCGCGATGGAGTCGAGCAGGCGGCGGGCGTTCTTCGGTGAGCGCAGGAGATGCACCGTCTCCGTCCACGCCGTGAAGTCCTCCTCGGACATGAGTACGGCGTTCCCCTTGCGGGAGGTGATGTGTACCGGGGCATGGTCCTCGTTGACCTGCTCTATCAGCGGGAACAGGTTCTGACGGGCTTCGCTGGCGGTGATGGACATACCGGAGCCTCCCTTCCTGGGCTGGTACAAGATATCGTACGAGTCCCGGGGCGGTCCACCGGAGAGTCCGCCGGGGACCGGGACCGGTTTCACCGGAGGGTCCGCCGGGGACCGGGACCGGTTTCACCGGAGGGTCCGCCGGGGACCGGGACCGGTTTCCACCGGAGGGTCCGCCGGGGACCGGGACCGGTTTCACCGGAGAGTCCGCCGGGGACCGGGACCGGTTTCACCGGAGAGTCCGCCGGGGACCGGGACCGGTTTCCACCGGAGGGTCGCCGGAAAGCGCGGCCGGTCCCGGCGCCGTCGCGCGGCTGCCCGGCTACGCTCGGGCCGTACCCCTTGATCCCCGAGGCCCGACAGGAGGCCGAGATGACGGCGCCGGGACGCAGAAGCAGTACCTTCACGCGACTGCTGCGGCACGGCTTCACCGATCCCTCGGCCGCCGAGCGGCTGCTGGACGGCGCGGAGCTGGCCGAGGTCCGGGCCGACCCCGTCCTCCTCGAGGCGCTCGGCGCCACCGCCGACCCCGACCTCGCCCTGCACGGCCTGGTCCGGCTCCTGGAGGCGCAGCCCGGCCCCACCGCCCGCCAGGAGCTGCTGGACACCCTGATAGCGGCCAAGCCGCTGCGCGACCGTCTCCTCGGTGTGCTCGGCGCCTCCGAGGCGCTCGCCGACCACCTCGCCCGGCACGCCGGCGACTGGCAGGCCCTCGTCACGTACGAACCACGCGACCTGCACCGCGGCGTCGAGGAGTTCGAGCAGGGCCTCGCCGGGGCCACCGACCCGGTGTCCCTGCGCGTCGCCTACCGGCGCTGCCTGCTGTCCATCGCCGCCCGCGACGTGTGCGGCACCATCGACGTCGCCGAGACCGCCGCCGAGCTGGCCGACCTCGCCACCGCCACCCTGCGCGCCGCCCTGGCCCTCGCCGAGGCCGCCGCGCCCGAGGACGCCGCGCGGTGCCGGCTGGCCGTGATCGCGATGGGCAAGTGCGGCGGACACGAGCTGAACTACGTCTCCGACGTCGACGTGATCTTCGTGGGCGAGCCCGCGGCGGGCACGGACGGCGACGCGGACGCCGACGAGACCAGGGCGCTGCGCGCCGCGACCGCGCTGGCCTCGCACATGATGCGGATCTGCTCCGAGACCACCGTCGAGGGCTCGATCTGGCCCGTCGACGCCAACCTCCGCCCCGAGGGCCGCAACGGCCCGCTGGTGCGCACCCTCAGCAGCCACGTCGCCTACTACCAGCGCTGGGCCAAGACCTGGGAGTTCCAGGCGCTGCTCAAGGCCCGCCCGGTGGCCGGCGACCCCGGCCTCGGCGCCGAGTACGTCGCCGCCCTGCAGCCGCTGGTGTGGCAGGCCGCCGACCGCGAGAACTTCGTGCCCGACGTGCAGAAGATGCGCCGCCGCGTGGTGGAGACCATCCCCGCAGCCGAGGTCGACCGGCAGCTCAAGCTGGGTCCTGGCGGCCTCCGGGACGTGGAGTTCGCCGTGCAGCTGCTCCAGCTCGTGCACGGGCGCTCCGACACCTCACTGCACAGCGGCACGACCCTGGACGCGCTGGAGGCGCTCGCCGCGGGCGGCTACGTCGGCCGGACCGACGCGGCCCAGCTCGACGAGGCGTACCGCTTCCTGCGCTCCATGGAGCACCGCATCCAGCTGCACCGGCTGCGCCGCACCCACCTCGTGCCCGAGGACCAGGCCGACCTGCGCCGCCTCGGCCGTTCCCTCGGCCTGCGCACCGACCCGGTCGACGGGCTGCTGCGCGCCTGGCGGCGGCACTCCTCCGTCGTGCGCCGGCTGCACGAGAAGCTGTTCTACCGGCCGCTGCTCGACGCCGTCGCCCAGCTCGCGCCCGGGGAGGCCCGGCTCAGCGCCGAGGCCGCGCGCGAGCGCATGGTCGCCCTCGGGTACGCCGACCCGGCCGCCGCCCTCAGGCACCTGGAGGCGCTGGCGTCCGGGGTCACCCGCAAGGCCGCCATCCAGCGCACCCTGCTGCCCGTGCTGCTCGGCTGGTTCGCCGACTCGGCCGACCCGGACGCCGGACTGCTCAACTTCCGCAAGGTCTCCGACGCGCTCGGCAAGACGCCCTGGTACCTCAGGCTGCTGCGGGACGAGGGCGCCGCCGCCGAGAACCTCGCCCGCGTCCTGTCCGCCGGGCGGCTCGCCCCCGACCTGCTGATGCGGGCGCCCGAGGCCGTCGCGCTGCTCGGCGACGGCGCCGCCGGGGGACTGGCGCCGCGCGGACGCCCCCAGCTGGAGCAGGAGGTGCTCGCCGCGGTCCGCCGCGCCGACGGCGCCGTGCAGGCGGTCACCGCGGCGCGCGGGGTCAGGCGCCGGGAGCTGTTCCGCACGGCCGCCGCCGACATCGTCGGCTCCTACGGCACCGAGGCGCAGCCCGCCGAGGCCGACCAGGGCGCCCTGGTGGACCTGGTCGGCGGCGCGGTGTCCGACCTGACGGCGGCGACCCTGGCGGGGACGCTGCGGGCGGTCGTGCGGGAGGGGTGGGGCGACACCCTGCCGACCCGGTTCGCGATCATCGGCATGGGCCGCTTCGGCGGGCACGAGCTGGGCTACGGCTCGGACGCGGACGTGCTCTTCGTGCACGAGCCCCGGGACGGGGTCGGCGAGCGGGAGGCGGGGGACGCCGCGAACAAGGTCGTCGCCGAACTGCGCCGCCTGCTCCAGGTGCCGAGCGCCGACCCGCCGCTGCTGATCGACGCCGACCTGCGGCCCGAGGGCAAGTCCGGGCCGCTGGTGCGCACCCTGAAGTCGTACGAGGCGTACTACCGGCGCTGGTCCCTGGTGTGGGAGCGGCACGCGCTGCTGCGGGCCGAGTTCGTGGCCGGGGACGCGGAGCTGGGGCGGCGGTTCACCGAGCTGATCGACCCGCTGCGGTACCCGGCGGCCGGGCTGAAGGAGGACGACGCCCGGGAGATCCGGCGGCTGAAGGCCCGGATGGAGTCCGAGCGGCTGCCGCGCGGGGCCGATCCCAAGCTGCACGCCAAACTGGGGCCGGGCGGGCTCTCCGACGTGGAGTGGACCGTGCAACTGCTCCAGCTGCGGCACGGCCACGGGGAGGCGGGGCTGCGGACCACCAGGACGCGGGAGGCGCTGGCCGCCGCGCGGGACGCCGGGTTCGTCTCGGAGGAGCACGCGTCCACCCTCGACGAGGCGTGGGTCCTGGCGAGCCGGGTGCGCAACGCGGTGATGCTGGTCCGCGGACGGGCCGGGGACACCTTCCCGACCGACATGCGGGAGCTGGCGGCGGTGGGGCGCTACCTGGGGCACGGGCCGGGGCACGCGGGGGACATGCTGGACGAGTACCGGCGTACGGCCCGGCGGGCGCGGGCGGTGGTGGAGGACCTTTTCTACACGTAGCCACCACACGTAGCCACTGCACATCGCCATTGCACATCGCCACCGCACGTAGCCAGGGGCGGGCCGGGGGTGGGCGCGCTGCTCGCCGCACGACCGCCCGCAGCAACGTCAGGCCCGCCCCGGCACCCACAGCCTCCGCCGCCCGGCCCCCGGCACCGCCCGCGGCAGTGCGTACGGCATCCGCCCGTACCACACCACGGCCACCCCGTACCCGAACGCCAGGCACAGCAGGCCGCCCACCGCGTCCAGCCAGAAGTGGTTCGCCGTCGCCACGATGACCACCAGCGTCAGCGCCGGGTACACCAGCCCCAGCACCCGCACCCACGGCACCGAGGCCAGCGCGAAGACCGTCAGCCCGCACCACACCGACCACCCGATGTGCATCGACGGCATCGCCGCGTACTGGTTGGACATGTTCTTCAGGTCGCCGGACGCCATCGATCCCCAGGTCTCGTGGACCATCACGGTGTCGATGAAGCTGCCGCCGTTCATCAGGCGGGGCGGGGCGAGCGGATACAGGTAGTAACCGGCCAGCGCGACGCCCGTGGTCGCGAAGAGGACCAGCCGGGTCGCCGCGTAGCGGCCGGGATGACGGCGGTACAGCCACACCAGTACCCCGAGAGTCACCACGAAGTGCAACGTGGCGTAGTAGTAGTTCATGCCGACGACGAGCCAGGTCACCGAGTTCACCGCGTGATTGACCGACTCCTCGACGGCGAGGCCCAGTTGCTGCTCGACGCGCCAGATCCAGTCGGCGTTGCGCAGCGCCTGCGAACGCTGTTCCGGCACTGCGTTGCGAACGAGTGAGTACGTCCAGTAGCTGAGCCCGATGAGCAGGATCTCGAACCACAGGCGGGGCCGGCGAGGGGTGCGCGGGCGACGCAGGAGGCGCCGCCCCGTCCGCTCGGGGACGGGGTGCGGAACGCCGTCCTCCAGGCGCTCCCGAGTCCTCGCGGTCGCGTCACCCATAGGCATGAAGTCTGCCAGAAAAGCCCTTCACCACCGATCATCCCGCAGGAGGAGCCGACCCGCATCCGACCCGCATTCCGACCCGTATTTCTCGCCGCATCCGCCCCGCATCCGCCCCGCATCGAGGTGGTCGCTGCGGCCCGGGCGGCGGCGTGCGGCGGCGGTGGGCACAAGGGCTCCCCGGGGGCTCCCCGGGGGCTCCCCGGGCAAGGCCGTTGTCTGCTCTCCCGCAGCCATGTCCCCCTCGGGGGACCGTGGTTCACCGCGGCCGGCCGGCAAAGCACCGGTGTTAACCGGCCGTTCACTCATCTGTTTGTATGCATGAGCCATTGACTTGTACCGTGCTGATCTCCGGTGTCCCTTGCCCAGGACACCGCTTACCACGGCGTTATCCTGCAAAGACTTCTGTGAGTGAGCTACGGACGGCCGGTCGGCGCGGACAGCGGTCGGTTCCCCTCCCGTCCCCTTGAGCAAAGGTTTCCGCGGAAACCGTTGGAGAAGACGCACATGACCACCGTCCGTGGGACGCCCGCCTCGCGACCGCCCTCGGCCTCCGAGGTGCCGGTCGCCGAGCGGTACCGCCTCCGGCTCCTGCGTTACGTGAACCGTCTGACATCCGGAGACACACACCGCGCGGAGGACGTCGTCCAGGAAACGATGCTGCGGGCCTGGCTCGCCTCCCGCAAGGCCGCGGACGCCGACACCCGGCTGGACGCCGACGACGGCCACCTGGCCGCGTGGCTCCACACGGTGGCCCGTAACCTCACCATCGACGTGCACCACCGCAACCGTGTCCAGCCCATCGGCATGATCCCCCCTCATCTGCTGGAGGAGGCGTCGGACGGCCGCGACCCGGCCGACCTCGCCGCCGACCGCATGGTGGTGACCGCCGCGCTGTCCCGCCTGACGCCCGACCACCGGGCCGTGATCGTCCGGATCTACCTGTGCGGGGAGTCCGGACCCGAGGCGGCGCGCGCCCTCGGCATACCGAACGGCACGGTCAAGTCCCGAGTGCACTACGCCCTGTCAGCCCTGCGACGGGAGATACCCGCGGCATGAGAAACGCCGACCCCTTCGAGATGATCGACCGCCACCGGGACACCATCTTCCGGGTGCTCGGGCTGCTGGCCCTGGCGCTGATCGTCTTCCTGGTCCTGCGCCACCTGGCCATGCGGCAGGGCGGCTGGGGCGCCGCGGCCCGCCGGGTACGACGAGAACTGGCCATCTCCGCCCACGCCTTCGCCGCACCGGTGCGTTCCTGGGCACGGTACCGGCGGACCCGGTCGCTGCTGGTGCGGGGACTGCGGCGGCAGACCACCTGGCGGGACGCCGAGCGGGCCGTCGCCGCCGCCCGGGAGGCCGCCGCGCCGTTCGGCGGGATCCCGTACGCGGTGCTGGTGGACGACGAGACCGTCACCGTGCTGCTGGCCGGCCGGGACCTTCCCCAGGCCGACGAGGCCGTCCCCGGGACCTGCTGGTGGACCGCCCCCGGCGATCCGCCGAACCACTGGACCGCCGCCCGCCCCGACCTGCCCGCGGTGGTCCCGGTGCCGGACCTGCCGCACCCGGTCCTGGTGGCCGTCGGCGCGCGGGACGGGTCCTGCGCCTTCCTCGACGTGGCCGCCGGCCGGAGGATCCTGACCGTGCAGGGCGACCCGAGGTGCGTGCCCGCCCTGCACCAGGCGATCGCCGCCCAGCTCGCCGCGCGCCTGCCCGCCGGACTGGTCGTCGTCGCCGAGGGGGTGCACCACCAGTACGCCGGGACCGAGATCCGCACCGCCTACCGGACCGCTCGCGAGATGCCGACGCGGCACGGCATCGCCCCGGTGCTGGTCGCGGCGGAGCTGCCCGACCCGCTGCCGCCCGAGCTGACCGGCCCGCCGGAGTCCGCGCCCGGTCCGCAGATCGTCCTGCGGGGCACCGGCCGGGGCCAGCGGCGCACCCTGACGACCGACCGGCACGGCCGGATCGCGCTGCTGGGCACGCCCCTCGTGCTGGAGGGCAACGCGCTCAGCCGGGCCGTTGCCCGGGTCCTCCCGGACCTGCCGCCGGTGCTCCCCCCGGTCCCGCCGTCCGCCGGCCGGCCGGACCGGGTCTTCGCGGAACTCGACGAGGAGGAGTCCGTCCTGCTCTCCGGCGAGGACGCCGAGGACGACTGGGGCACGACGGGCGGTGCCTCCCGGCCGCCCGCCGCCGAGCGCGACGAGCGCGAGGGCGAGGCGGATGCGGGCGCGGATGCGGGCGCGGATGCGGATGCGGACGCGGAGAAGGCCGCCGTGGCCGGGGAGGGCGCGGAGGAGAAGACCGCCGTCGCCGGTCCGGGCCGGCGGGGCGCCGAGCGCCCGGGTCCGAACCGGCGGGGCGGCGAGCGCCCGCGTCCGGGCGTGGCCGCGGCCCCGGCCGGCCGGCCCGCTCCCCGCATTCCC
This sequence comes from Streptomyces mayonensis, assembly GCF_018982965.1. Taxonomy (GTDB): domain Bacteria; phylum Actinomycetota; class Actinomycetes; order Streptomycetales; family Streptomycetaceae; genus Streptomyces; species Streptomyces mayonensis. The sequence continues at coordinate 102,341 of NZ_JACBYP010000016.1, forward strand.
CGTCCTTGACCCGGCGACCGGGGGCCATGCCGGCCGGCCGTACGGGGCGGGCAGCCGGACCCCCCGCCCGTTCCGGCCCCCGCCCGGCTCCGGGCCCCGACGGGCCGGGGCCGCCCGCGCCCGCGGGGGGCCGCGCCTGCGCTTGCGCCGGCGCCCAACCGCCCGCGGGCCCACCGCCCGGTCCACGCGGTGGTACAGGCGG
>NZ_JACBYP010000170.1 GCF_018982965.1 Streptomyces mayonensis
CCCGCCGGGTCTGCCCCGGCCGCGCCGCCGCGCGCGTCCGCCGCCCTCTTCGCCCCCTCGCCCACCTCCTCGCCACGTCCCCAGGCGCCGCCCCTGCCGCCCGTACGACGGACACCCCTGGCGGTGTCCGGGCTGCTCGCCGCCGCGCTGACGGCGTACGTCTGGTCGGCGCACGGCGCCAAACCGGGCGTGCTCCTCCTGCTCGGGCTCGGTCTGGGCATCGCCCTCTTCCACTCCCGGTTCGGCTTCACCTCCGCCTGGCGGCAGCTGATCGCCGTCGGCAACGGCGCCGGACTGCGCGCCCACGCCCTGCTGCTGGGCACCACGGCCACCCTGTTCGCACTGCTCATCGGCACGGAGACCGGCCTGTTCGGCTCCCAGCCCGCACCGTCCGCCGGGCCGATCGGCGTCGGCCTCCTGGCCGGCTCGGTGCTCTTCGCCATCGGCATGCAGCTCGGCGGCGCCTGCGCCTCCGGCACCCTCTTCGCGGTCGGCTCGGGGCAGACGTCGATCGTGCTGACCCTCGGCGGCTTCGTCGCCGGCGCGACGCTGGCCGCCTGGCAGTTCGACCTGTGGAAGGACCTCCCGGCCTGGGAGCCCGTCGTCCTGTCGGAGCACATCGGCTGGTTCGGCTCCTGGGGGGTGACCATCGCCGCGCTGCTGCTCGTGGTGCTGGTCAGCCGCCGTGTGCAGGCCCGCCGCAACCCGCCGCCCCTCGGCGCGGTGCCCTCCGCCCGCGGCGCGGCGCTGCGGGCGGTCCGCGGCTCGTGGCCGCTGGCGGCCGGAGCCCTGGTCCTCGCGGTGCTCGGAGCCGGCGTCCTGCTGGTCTCCGGCGGTGCCTGGGGCGTCACCAGCGCCTTCAGCCTGTGGGGTTCGGAGCTGGTGGGCGCGCTCGGCGGCCACCCGGAGAACTGGACCTGGTGGCAGCGGCCCGGCAACGCCGAGATGCTGGCGGGTCCGGTGCTCGCCGACAAGACCAGCCTCACCGACATCGGCATCATGATCGGTGCGGCGCTCGCCTCGGCGGTCGGGGGCACCTGGGCCCTGCACCGGGGCATCCCGTGGCGCACGGCGGTCGCGGCGGTGCTCGGCGGGGTGCTGATGGGTGTCGGTGCCCGGCTGGCCGGCGGCTGCAACATCGGTGCCTACCTGGCCGGGATCGCCTCGGGCAGCCTCAGCGGCTGGCTGTGGGGCCTCTTCGCTCTCGCCGGCACCTGGGTGGGCCTGAAACTGCGGCCCCTGTTCGGTCTGGGGAACCCCAAGCCGCAGGACGGCGTCTGCTGAACGGGGATGCCCGTGCGGCACAGGGGTCAGGCCTGCGCCGCACGGGCGGTCAGGGGGTGCGCCGGTCCGTGGTGGTGACGCGGGCGACGGCCTCCAGGGTGAGGGCCCGCCCGTGCGGCTCCCGGGCCAGGGCGCGGTGCAGCGTCAGTCCCTCGATGAGGGCGTCGAGCTGGCGGGCCGTCCGGGGGTCGAAGTGCTTCTCCAGATGGACGCGGCTGCGGCGCATCCACTCGTGGGTCAGCTCCCGGTACGCCGGCTGCCGGGCGGCGAGCGTGTACAGCTCCTGGGTGAGCACCAGGTCCCGCTGGCTGCCCTCGGACAGCTCGTGCACCAGGTCCGCCACCGCCTCCCGGGCCTGGTCGCGGTCGGCGGCCGCACCCAGATGGGCGTCGAACACGGCCACGATGTGGTCGGTGAACCGGCCGAAGGCCTCCCGCAGCAGCTCCTCGATCCCGCTGAAGTGGTAGGTCATCGAGCCGAGCGGGACCCCGGCACGCGTCGCGATCTTCCGGTGGGAGACGCGCGCGATGCCCTCCTCGGCGATCAGGTCGAGAGTGGCCGCGAGGATCCGTTCGCGGCGCTGCGGGTCCGTGTGTCCGGTTGCCATGGGAGCAGGCTTACACCTTCCGTACCGGCCGGGCGGGGTTGCCGACGGCGACGACGCCCGCGGGCACGTCCCTCGTGACGACCGCGCCGGCGCCGATGACCGAGTCGTCCCCGATGGTCACCCCGGGCAGTACGACGGCGCCCCCGCCCAGCCAGACGTTGTCGCCGATCGTGATGGGCCGGGCGGCCTCCAGCTTGTCCCGGCGCGGTCCGGGCTCCACGGGGTGCGTCGGGGTGAGGAGCTGGACGCCGGGCCCGATCTGGCAGTCCTCGCCGACGGTGATCGCGGCGACGTCCAGCGCGGTCAGGTTGTAGTTGACGAAGGTGCGCGCGCCGATCGTGATGTTGCTGCCGTAGTCCACGTACAGCGGGGGCCGCACATGGGCCTCGGCGCCCAGGGAGCCGAGCAGCTCGGCGAGGACCGCCTGCGCGGCCGCCGCGTCCTCGGCGTAGGCGGCCTGGTAGCGGGCGGCCAGCCGTACGGCCTGCTGCTGCCTGCGGAAGATCTCCGGGTCGTCCGCGACGTAGAGGTCGCCCGCCAGCATCCGCTCGAGGTTGGTGCGGGAGTCGCCCGCGAAGTGGTCCGTCGGCATGCGCACGAGGGTACTCCCCATAACGTACGAACGTACGCTCTTGCTGTCATGACGTACCGTCCCACCCGCGCCGGCGGGACACTCAGCGGCGCCGGGCACCGAGGACTCCGGCCAGCAGCAGCACGAGCAGCCCCGCGAACGGCACCACCAGCAACCCCACCCGCAGACTCGTGGCGTCGGCGACCAGCCCCACGACCGGAGGGGAGAGCAGGAAGCCCAGCCGCATCAGCCAGGAGACGATGGTCAGCCCCGACCCGGGCTTCAGGCCGGGCAGCTCGTCCGCCTCGTGCATCGCCGCCGGCACCAGCGTCGCCACGCCGAACCCGGCCGCGGCGAACCCGAGGACCGTTCCGGGCACCGTGGGCACCGCCAGCGCCAGACCCATGCCGACCGCGGTGATCAGAGCACCCGAACGGGCCACGGTGCGCTGGCCGAAGCGGTCCACGAGCCGGTCGCCGAGGAGCCGGCCGACGAACTGCGCCCCGACCAGGGCGACATACCCGGAGGCGGCCAGCGCCACCGCCGCGTGCAGCGAGTCGGAGAGATAGAGGGTGGCCCAGGAACTGCCCGCGTCCTCGACGAGCGTGCCGGCCGTCGCGATCAGGACCAGCGCCGCGAGGACGTACGCCGTCCGCCGCCCCGCCGCCGGTACGGACGTGGCCGCCGGCGCGCCGGACCCGGTCGCCTCCTCGGCGGGCTCGGTGTCCGGCCCCGGCAGGCAGTACCGCAGCGCCACGCACGCCGCGACCGCGAACACCAGGGCGGAGAACAGCAGGTGCCAGCCCCGGGGTACGCCGAGCGCGATCGCGCCCGCGGCCATGGAACCGCCGGTGACCGCTCCGACGGACCAGATGGCGTGGAAGGAGTTGATGATGGAGCGTCCGTAGCGGCGCTGCACCCGCAGGCCGTGCGCGTTCTGCGCGACGTCGGTGAACGCGTCCATCGCGCCGGCCAGGAACAGCGCCGCCGCGAACACCGCCACCGACTCCGCCAGGCCCGCCCCGAGGATCCCCACCCCGGTCAGCAGCGTGCCGCCGACCGCGACCCGCGCCGAGCCGAACCGGCGCACGAGCACCCCGGCCGCGAGCCCGGCCGCGATCGCGCCCGCCGGGAACGCCGCGACGGCCAGTCCGTAGGCGGCGTTGCCGATGCCGAGGTCCGCCTTGATCTGCGGATAGCGCGGCAGGAGGTTGGCGAACAGGGCGCCGTTCGTGAAGAACAGCACGGCCACGGCGACCCGGGCCCGCCGGTCGGCCGGCGCGGCCGCGCGCAGTACGTCGACAGTCATGCGCCGGAGCCTACAGGCGGGGCGTACGAACGTACACTCCCGGTCTCCGGCGCCCGGCCGGGGCCAACGGCCCCTGGCGGACGGCATTGGCGGACGGCCCCTGGCGGACGGCGCAGCGATCCTTGGAGGAGCCCGGCGGGCACCCCGCCGTCCGCGGTCCGCCGTCCGCCCGCCGCCCACGGCCGGGGCGCCCGGGACCTCGCGGCCCCGGAGCGGCGCTCCACGACGGCCGGCGCTAGACGAGGCCAGGCCTCCACGGTGCGGTCGTCCAAAGCGCTCGGCGCCGCCGTGCACCCGCGGCACGGCCGGGGCGGTTGCGTACCGCAGTGCCGAGCCCGCCGCCCGACGGCCGGCCGTCCCGCCCGCGGCCGGGCGGGCGGGCGCGGCCCGCGGACGCGTCCGCCCGGCCTTCGTTCCGCTTGCGGAGGCCGCGCCGGCGGGTTTCGGTGGAGGCGACCCGCCACCGCCCCGGAGCCGTCCGGTCGGCCGGCGGAGCCCGTGAAGGAGGGCCCGGCGCATGACCACCGTCGAGGAGACGATCGAAGTGGCGGTGCCGGTGCGTGCCGCCTACGACCAGTGGACCCAGTTCAGGACCTTCCCGCGGTTCAGCGCCACGGTCAGGCGGGTCGACCAGGTCAGGCCCGCCGTGACCCACTGGGTGATCGGCCGCGGACCGGTGCACCGGGAGTTCGTCACCGAGATCGTGGAGCAGGTGCCCGACTCGCACCTCGTGTGGCGCAGCCTCGGCAGGCGCCCCCGGCACCGGGGCGAGGTCAGGTTCCGGGCCGCCGGTGAGGGCCGTACCGCGGTGACGGTGCGGATGTGGGTCGAGCCGTACGGACCGGTCGGCCTGTTCACCGCCTTCCCCGGGGCGACGGGACGCGTCCTGCGGCGGGAGCTGGCGAGTTTCAAGGCGTTCATCGAAGGACTCGGCGAACCCTGCGGGGGCTGGCGGGGAACCATCCGGGGCGGGCAGGTCCGGCCGGCGGAGGCGGAGCCGCCGAGGAGCCGGGTACCGGTGTGGCCGGTGGGCTGAAGACCACCGGAAGACAGCGAGGCAACGAGAGGTGAATCCCGGATGAGGAAGCCGCCCAGGGAAGAACCCCGGGACGAACTGGCCGTCACCCCGCCCGAGACCTGGGCGGCGGGTGTGCCCGCCGTGGCGCACGCGCTGGAGTACTCCCTGGAACAGACGGGCCTGCGGCAGACCGCCGTGGACCTGCTGACCATGAACCAGGTCGGCGGGATCGACTGCCCCGGCTGCGCATGGGCCGACCCCGCCCCCGGGCACCGGCACCGCAACGAGTACTGCGAGAACGGCGCCAAGCACATCAACGACGAGGCGACGACCCGCCGGATCACCGCCGGGTTCTTCCGCGAGCACAGCGTCTCGGACCTGGGCCGCCGTTCCGACATGTGGCTCAACCAGCAGGGCCGGCTCACCGAGCCGATGGTCAAGCGGCCGGGCTCCGACCACTACGAGCCGATCAGCTGGATCGACGCCGTCGGCCTCCTGGCCGCGGAACTGCGGTCGCTCGACACCCCCGACGAGGCGGTCTTCTACACCTCGGGGCGGGTCAGCAACGAGGCCGCCTTCGTGCTGCAGCTCTTCGCCCGCGCCTTCGGCACCAACAACCTCCCCGACTGCAGCAACATGTGCCACGAGTCCAGCGGCTTCGCCCTGCACGAGACCCTCGGCACGGGCAAGGGCACGGTCAGCCTCCAGGACCTGCACCACGCCGACCTGATCCTCCTGGCGGGACAGAACCCGGGCAGCAACCACCCGCGCCAGCTGTCCGCCCTGGAGGAGGCCAAGCGGAACGGCGCCCGCATCGTCGCCGTCAACCCGCTGCCCGAGGCCGGACTGCTGAGGTTCAAGAACCCGCAGAAGCCGCGCGGGGTGGTCGGCGGCGGCACCCGCATCGCCGACCGCTTCCTCCACATCCGGCCCGGCGGCGACCTCGCCCTCTTCCAGGCGCTGAACCGGCTGCTCCTGGAGGCCGAGGACGCCCGGCCCGGCGAGGTGCTGGACCACGACTTCGTCCGCGACAGCACCAGCGGCTTCGAGGAGTTCGCCGAGCATGTGCGCGCGACCTCCTGGCCGGACGTCCTCGCCGCCACCGGACTGACCCGGCAGGAGATCGAGGACCTTCGCGACGACGTCCTGCGCAGCCGGCGGGTCGTCGTCTGCTGGGCCATGGGCATCACCCAGCACAAGCACGGCGTGCCCACCATCCGGGAGATCGTCAACTTCCTGCTGCTGCGCGGCAATCTCGGCCGCGCCGGGACCGGGGCCTGCCCGGTGCGCGGACACAGCAACGTCCAGGGCGACCGCACCATGGGCATCTGGGAACAGATGCCCGACACCTTCCTCGACGCCCTGCGGGACGAGTTCGGCTTCGAACCGCCGCGCGCCCACGGACTCGACTCGGTGAACTCGATCAGGGCGATGCACGAGGGACGGATCAAGGTCTTCCTGGGCGTGGCCGGCAACTTCGTCCGGGCCGCCCCGGACAGCGCCGTCACCGAGGCGGCGATGCGGCGCTGCCGCCTGACCGCCCACGTCTCCACCAAGCTCAACCGTTCCCACACCGTCTGCGGGCAGACCGCGCTCATCCTGCCGACCCTCGGCCGTACCGAGCGGGACCACCAGGCGGGCGGGGAGCAGTTCGTGACGGTCGAGAACTCGATGAGCGAGGTGCACACCTCCCGGGGACGGCTGAAGCCCGCCTCCCCGCTGCTGCTCAGCGAGGTCGCCATCCTGTGCCGGATCGCGCGCCGCACCCTCGGCGACGGTCCCGGGCACCTGCCCTGGGAGGAGTTCGAGAGCGACTACGGCGCCGTCCGCGACCGCATCTCCCGGGTCGTGCCGGGCCTGCACGACTTCAACCGGCGGGTGACCCGCCCCGGCGGCATCAGGCTGCCGAACCCGGTCAACGAGGGAGTGTTCCGCACCGCCACGGGCAAGGCCCGGTTCACCCGCAACAACTGGCAGCCGCCGAACGTGCCCGAGGGCCACCTGCTGCTGCAGACCCTGCGCTCGCACGACCAGTGGAACACCGTCCCCTACACGCAGAACGACCGCTACCGGGGCATCCACGGCAGCCGCCGGGTCGTCCTCGTCAACCCGGCCGACCTGGCGGACCTCGGCCTCCGGGAGAAGGACCGGGTCGACCTGGTGAGCGTCTGGCACGACGACGCCGAACGCCGTGCCGAGGGGTTCGAGGTGGTGCCGTACCCGACCGCGCGCGGTTCGGCGGCCGCCTACTACCCCGAGACGCAGGTCCTGGTGCCGTTGGACAGCGTGGCCGACATCAGCAACCAGCCCGCCTCCAAAGGCGTCCTGATCAGACTGGAACGCCCGGTGCGGCCGCTGCTGGCGACGACCTGAGCACAGGGAGCACGGGCGCCGCACCGCCGCATCGTGAGACGGCCGGAGGTGCGGGAATGACATGATCCACGACTCCGTTGAGACCTGTCATGCCCGTCTCCTCCGCTCCCGCCCGTATGCCGCTCGCCGTCTACATCCTCGGTCTGTCCGTCTTCGCACTCGGCACCAGCGAGTTCATGCTCTCCGGGCTGCTGCCGCCCATCGCCGACGACATGGACGTGTCGATCCCGCAGGCCGGCCTGCTGATATCGGCCTTCGCGATCGGCATGGTGGTCGGCGCGCCCCTGCTGGCCGTCGCCACGCTGCGCCTGCCGCGCAAGACCACCCTCGTCGCGCTCATCTCCGTCTTCGGCCTCGGTCAGGTCGCGGGCGCCCTCGCGACGACGTACGAGGTCCTGTTCGTCTCCCGGATCGTGAGCGCGCTCGCCTGCGCCGGCTTCTGGGCGGTGGGCGCCGCCGTCGCCATCGCGATGGTGCCGGTGACCGCCCGGGCCCGGGCGATGGCGGTGATGATCGGCGGACTGTCCATCGCCAACGTCCTCGGTGTCCCCGCCGGCGCCTTCCTCGGCGAGCACCTGGGATGGCGGTCCGCGTTCTGGGCCGTCGGCGCCGCGTCCGCCGTCGCGCTCGCCGGTGTGGTGACCCTGATTCCGCGCATCCCGGTGCCCGAGCGGCGCCCGCGGCTGAGGGGCGAGCTGGCCATCTACCGGGACCGTCAGGTGTGGCTGTCGATCGTGGTGACCGCGCTCGCCGCCGGCGGCGTGTTCTGCGCCTTCTCCTATCTCGCACCGCTGCTCACCGACGTGGCCGGGCTGGCGGAGGGCTGGGTGCCCGGCGTGCTGGCGCTCTTCGGCGCGGGCGCGCTGATCGGCACGACGATCGGCGGCCGGGTCGCCGACGCGCACCTGTTCGGCGTGCTCCTGTCCGGCATCACCGCCTCGACCGTCCTGCTGGCCGCGCTGGCGCTCTTCGCCTCCAGCCCCGCCGTCGTGATCGCCCTCTCGCTGCTGCTCGGCATCTCCGCGTTCTACACGGCCCCGGCGCTCAACGCGCGCATGTTCAACGTCGCCGGGGCCGCGCCCACCCTCGCCGGCGCCACCACGACGGCCGCCTTCAACCTCGGCAACACCGGCGGTCCCTGGCTCGGCGGCACGGTCATCGACGCGGACCTCGGCTACGCGGCCACCGCGTGGGCGGGCGCGGCGATGACCCTGGTCGCGATCGGCTTCGTCGCCGTGTCGCTGCGGCTGCACGGCCGGTCGCGCGTCGTGGCGGGCGCCCCGGCCGCCGAGCCGGCGGGGGCGGAGCGGGTCCAACGCGTGTGACGCCCGCCGGAGTCCGGGCACGCACCTCGAACCGGGCCCGGCCGGCCGCCACGCAGGGACACCGGCACGGGCGGGGACGCGGCAGGAAGGCAGTGCGCCGCGACAGCGTCCCGCCCGGCGCCGGTGCGAATCCGGCCGCCCCGTCCCCCCTCACGTCCCGGCACCGGCTCGCGGGGCGCGCGCCCACGTCCCGGCAGTGGCCCGCGGGGCGCGCGGCCCGCCCGTGATCGTCATGGCTCGTCAGTGGGTCGCCCCGGTTCCGCGGCGGCCCCGGCGCACCGCGCGGCCAGGCGGGCGAAGGCCTCCCTGAGCTCGGGCGGGCCGACGTCCTCCAGGTCGGTGTCGAAGAGGCAGAAGGCGGCGGCGAGCGCGGGCCACGACCACGAGCCCAGGGTGAGCCGGCACCGCCCGGGGCCGAGTTCCTCGACGGTCCCGTCCCCGGCGTGCGGGGACACCGCCGAGGCGGGCAGACGGAGTACGGCCTCACCACGGCAGGGCCAGTCGGGGGAGCCGTCCGAGCCGCGGAACCGGCCGGTCAGGTACGCGGCCACGTCCCCGCCCGGAAGTTCCCTCGGCGTGAAGCGCGGCCCGGTGGGCGTGCGCGGCGTGACGCGGTCGGCGCGGAAGACGCGCCAGTCGGCGCGGTCCAGGTCCCAGGCGACCAGGTACCAGCGTCCGTCGCGGGTGACGAGGTGGTGCGGCTCCACCCGGCGCGGGGGCGGCACGGCACCGGGCGCGGTGCCGGCCGGCGGATGCGCCGGGGCGTGGTCGAAGCGCAGCACCTCGCGGGCGCGGACGGCCGCGCTGAGCGCGAGGAGCACACCGGTGTCCGCCTGCGGCTGCGGCCGCGCGGGCCGTTCGACCGAGGTGACGGGCAGGGCGTCGATCCGGTGGCGCAGCCGGGCGGGCATGACCTGGCGCAGGGTGGTCAGGGCGCGGGCCGCACCGTCCTCGATCCCCGCGCCGGTGGCGGCGGCCGTGCGCAGCGCGACGGCCAGGGCGACCGCCTGTTCGTCGTCGAAGAGCAGGGGCGGCAGCTGTGTCCCCGCGTCGAGCCGGTAGCCGCCGTCGGGACCCTTCACCGCCAGCACGGGATAGCCCAGTTCCCGGAGCCGGTCGACGTCACGGCGCAGTGTGCGCGGGCTGATGTCCAGCCGTTGCGCGAGCACCGTTCCCGGCCAGTCCCGGCGCGCCTGGAGCAGCGAGAGGAGGGACAGCAGCCTGGCCGATGTTTTCTGCATGACCCCATGCTCGCGCAAGTAGCGGTCACAACCTGACCGCTGCTCGCGGCAGAGTGGGCACGGCAAAGCCGCGAGGGCCTCCTCGCGGAAGGAGTCCCACCGCGTCCCCGCTGCCCCACGACCGCTGCCCGCACGACCGTTTCCCCCACGACCGCTTTCCCCACCACCACCTTCTCCACGACCGCCTTCTCCACGACGCAAGGAGCCCGCCGTGACCGCCCCAGCCACGACCCGCCCGCACCTCCGCGGTGCCGCCCGCGACCTCGCGTGCGAGTGCGGGTGCGACGCGTGACCGTCCTCGACACCCGGTCGCTGAACCGGGCGGCACTGGCCCGGCAGCTGCTCCTCGACCGCGCGGACCGTCCGGTCCTGGACGCCGTCGCGCACCTCGGCGGCATGCAGGCGCAGGAACCGCAGGAACCGTTCGTCGGACTCTGGTCGCGCCTGCGCGACTTCGCACCCGCGGCGCTCTCGGACCTGCTGACCGGGCGCCGGGTGGTACGGACCCATCTCATGCGCCGGACCGTCCACCTCGTGACCGCCGAGGACGTACTGGCCTGGCGCCCCCGGCACGACGCGATGCTGCGCGCACGGGTCCTCGGCGTCTACCGCCGCGAACTCGACGGGGTGGACCTCGACGAGCTCGCCGCGGCCGGCCGCGCGGTGCTCGCCGACGGCGAACCCCGCTCGATGTCCCAGCTGGCGCGGGCGGTGGCCGGACGCTGGCCGGACGTGGGGCCCCGGCCGCTCGGGGAGATGCTGGTCGCCGCGCTGATCCCGACGGTGCAGCTGCCCCCGCGCGGGCTGTGGCGCACCAGGGCCGGAGTCCGCAACGCCCCGGTCGCGCACTGGCTGGGCCGCGAGGTCGACCCGCCGGCCCCGCCGGGCACCGACCCGGTCGGTGAGGCGCTGGTACGGCGCTACCTGGCCGCGTTCGGACCGGCCGCGTCGGCGGACCTGCGTGCCTGGTGCGGGCTCACCGGACTGCCGGCCGCCGTCGCGGCGGTCCGCCCGGAGCTGGTCTCCTTCCGCGACGAGCGGGGCCGGGAGCTGCTGGACCTTCCCGACGCGCCGCGCCCCGACCCCGGCACCCCGGTTCCGGTGCGGTTCCTGCCGGCGTTCGACAACGCGGTCCTCGGCTACCAGGACCGCGGCCGGATCATCGACGACGCGCACCGCGGCCTGTCGGTCACCGGCGCCCGTTTCGTGCTCGTCGACGGCCGTGTCTCCGCGACCTGGACCGTCGAGGACGACACGGTGACCGTCACCCCGCTCCGCCGGCTCACGCGGGCGGAGCGCGCCCAGGTCGACGACGAGGGACGGGCCCTGGCGTCCTTCCTCTCCGACGGCGGCAGCGACAGGGTCCGGGTCGGGACGACACCGCCCTGACGTCGGCCGGCCGGCCCCGGCCCATGCCGTCAGCGGGCAGCCGGCATGAGACGTGTGACGTCGACCGAGCCCTCCCCGGTTCTCGGCTGGGGAACGGCCGTCCACAGCGCGGCCAGCGCGGCGAAGACGGCGACGAGGGCGATCGCCCCGGTGCGGCCCTTCGCCCAGGACGCCCGGAACCGGACGGGATCCTCCACCAGGACCTTGGAGAGCCAGGCGAGCGCCACCGACGCCGCGAGCAGCACGGCCGTACGGGGCGCACCCTCGAGGCCGAGCCGTTCCTCGCTCAGCAGCAGGTACACGGGCCAGTGCCACAGATAGAGGCTGTACGAGACCAGGCCGAGCCGGTGCAGCGGTGCGGCGGCGAGGAAGCGGCCGGCCGGGGTGCGGGGGGCCCGGGCGAGGAAGGCGATGAGCAGGGCGGCGGCCAGGGCGTGGAGGAAGAGCCCGCCGCGGAACAGGGAGGGGGAGTTCTGGCCGTCGGCCACGACCCAGTACGCCCCGATGCCGGCTGCAAGCACGAGGCTCCACCGGCCCGCCGCACGTTCGCCGATCCGGGACATCAGGCGCGTGGCCGGCGGGGTGGCCGCCAGTGCGCCGAGGAGGAGCGAGAACGCGCGGGTGTCGGTGCCCTCGTACACCCGGGTCGTGTCGGCCGGGGTGGTGAGGACGATCATGAGGACCAGTGACACGGCGGCCCCCGCGGCGGCCACGGCGGCCACGCGTCGTCCGGCGGTACGGCCGCGGGCCACCAGGCAGAGCACCAGCGGCCACACCACGTAGAACTGCTCCTCGACGGCGATGCTCCACAGGTGGCTGAAGACCCGGGTGTCCGCCGAGTCCCAGTAGCCCACCCGGTCGGCGACGAAGTGCCAGTTGGCGAGGTTTCCGGCCACCCAGGGGCCGTCTTCCAGGGCGTAGCGCAGCAGGTTCGGCGGGCCGAGGGCCCACACGAGGAGGAGGGTCCCGGCGAGCACGACCGCGAGCGCGGGGAGCAGACGACGTGCGCGCCGTCCCCAGAAGGCGAGGAGGCCGATGCGGCCGTCGCGGGCCCGTGCCTCCTTCAGCAGCAGGCCGGTGATGAGGAAGCCGGACAGGACGAAGAAGAGGTCGACGCCGAGGAACCCGCCGTCGAAGTGACCGGCGTGGAAGAACAGCACGCCCAGGACGGCCAGTCCGCGCAGCCCGTCGAGCGGCGCGATGTGCTGCCGCGGGGACGGCGGCGCCGGGGAGGGGGCGGCGCGGTGGCGGCGCGCCGCGCGCCGGCCGCGCCCCCCCCCCCCCGCCCCGCCCCCCCCCCCCCCCCCCCCCGCTGCCCCCCCCCCCCCCCGCCGCCCCCCCCGGGGCCCCCCCCCCCGGGGGCCCCCCCCGCCCCGGGGGCCCCCCCCCCCGGGGGGCCCCCCCCCGGGGGGGTCGCTTTCATCGGGGGGGGGGCCGCTGG
>NZ_JACBYP010000171.1 GCF_018982965.1 Streptomyces mayonensis
CGGGGCCCGGGGGCCCCCCCCCCGCGCGCCCCGTCAGGACCGTTCGGCCCGCCCCCCACCGCGCCCGGCCGGGGCGCGCCCCCCCCGCGGGGGGGGGCGCCCCGCGCCGGACGGCACACCGCCCGGCGCACCCGCAGCACACCACCTCGCAGCACACCTCGCGCACCACGTCGCGTCGCACCCCTGGGGAGAACAGCGCATGGCACCCGGCCTTCCTACCGCCATGGACCGACCGCACTTCATCGGCATCGGCGGCGCCGGAATGTCGGGCATCGCCAAGATCCTGGCCCAGCGGGGCGCGGCGGTGGCGGGCAGCGACGCCAGGGAGTCCGCGACCGCCGAGGCGCTGCGCGCGCTGGGCGCCACCGTGCACATCGGGCACGCGGCCGGGCACCTCGCCGACGACGCGAGCTGCGTGGTCGTCTCCTCGGCGATCCGCGAGGACAACCCGGAGCTGGTCCGCGCCGCGGAACTGGGCATCCCGGTCGTGCACCGCTCCGACGCGCTCGCCGCCCTGATGCAGGGCCTGCGCCCCCTCGCGGTCGCCGGCACCCACGGCAAGACCACCACCACCTCGATGCTGGCGGTCTCCCTGTCCGAGCTGGGCCTGAACCCGTCGTACGCGATCGGCGGCGACCTCGACGCGCCGGGCTCCAACGCCCTGCACGGCGACGGCGAGATCTTCGTCGCCGAGGCGGACGAAAGCGACCGCAGCTTCCACAAGTACGCCCCCGAGGTCGCCGTCGTCCTCAACGTGGAGCTGGACCACCACGCCAACTACGCCTCCATGGACGAGATCTACGAGTCCTTCGAGACCTTCGCCGACCGGATCGTCCCGGGCGGCACCCTGGTGGTCGCGGCCGACCACGAGGGCGCCCGGGAGCTGACCCGGCGGCTGGCCGGCAGGGTGCGGACGGTGACGTACGGGGAGTCCGAGGACGCCGACGTGCGCATCCTGTCCGTCGTACCGCAGGGCCTGAAGAGCGAGGTCACCGTCGTCCTGGACGGTGCCGAGCTGACCTTCGGCGTCTCCGTGCCCGGCCGCCACTACGCCCACAACGCCGTCGCCGCCCTCGCCGCGGCCGCCGCCCTCGGCGTCCCCGCCGCCGAGCTGGCCCCCGCGCTGGCCGCCTACACGGGCGTCAAGCGGCGCCTCCAGCTCAAGGGCGAGGCGGCCGGCGTCCAGGTCGTCGACTCCTACGCGCACCACCCCACCGAGATGACCGCCGACCTGGAGGCCATGCGCGCCGCGGTCGGCGACGCCCGCATCCTCGTCCTCTTCCAGCCGCACCTGTTCTCCCGCACCCAGGAGCTGGGCAAGGAGATGGGCCAGGCGCTGGGCCTCGCCGACGCCTCGGTCGTCCTCGACATCTACCCGGCCCGCGAGGACCCGATCCCGGGCATCACCAGCGACCTGATCGTCGAGGCGGCCCGGGCCGCCGGCGCCGACGTCACCCCGGTCCACGACAAGGACGCGTCGCCCGCGGCGGTCGCGGGAATGGCGAAGGCCGGTGATCTCGTTCTCACCATGGGCGCGGGCGACGTCACCGACCTCGGACCGCGCATCCTGGACGAGCTGTCGAGCAAGGCGAAGCAGAAGTAAGGGGCTGAGTACTCATGTCGTACGACGTCGAGAAGCCGGACGAGCAGTGGCGGGCGGAACTGGCCCCGGCCGAGTACGCCGTCCTGCGCCAGGCCGCCACGGAGCCCGCCTTCACCGGTGAGTACACCGACACCAAGACCGAGGGCGTCTACTCCTGCCGGGCCTGCGGCGCGGAGCTGTTCACCTCCACCACCAAGTTCGAGTCGCACTGCGGCTGGCCGTCCTTCTTCGACCCGAAGGACACCGACGCGGTCGAGCTGATCGAGGACCGCTCCCACGGCATGGTCCGCACGGAGGTCCGCTGCGCCCGCTGCGGCTCCCACCTCGGCCACGTCTTCAAGGGCGAGGGCTACCCGACCCCGACCGACCAGCGGTACTGCATCAACAGCATCTCGCTGCGGCTGGAGCCGACGGAGGGCTGACACGGAACCCCGCGGCGGCCGCCCGCAGGTCCACCGTGACCCGGAGGACCGCACGGGCCGGTGGTCCGGAGCGGTCGGTCCTCCGGGTGAGTTTCCACGGGGAGCGGGTCGGCCGGTGCCGAATCTGGAAATTCCCTTCGCACGGGTGATCGTCCCAGTACTCTCGGCGAGACGTGATCTTCGCGTCGATCCGTTCGCAGTACGAGCACCCTAGGAGACCCGTGCACGCCGAGCTGTACCCCGCTTCCCCCTTCACGGACGCCGGTTCCGTCGGCTGGAAGTTGTTCCGCTGGATCTGGTGAACCCGTCCCCGCCCGCCCCCGAACCGGGACGACGGGGGCCGGTGGGACGGTGTCCCGCCAGGAACCGGAGGAGTTCCGCCGCCTCCGTCTCCGCGCCCAGGGCGCGGTAGCGGGCGGCGGCCCGTTCTCCGTAGGCGTCGGCGAGGTCCGCGGAGCGCCGGGACAAGGCGGCCGACCGGGCCAGCCCCGCGAGCGCCTGGGCGGAGCCGAGGACGTAGTGAATCCGCTCCGCCACATCCAGAGCCCGCTCGTAGCCCTGAGAGGCAAGATCGAGCCGCCCCGACTCCCGCTGGACGTCTGCCGCGCCGAGGGAGGCGCGAATCATCTCGTACGGATTGTCGATGTCGGCGGCGATGCGTTCCGCCATCGTGAAGTGGAGCAGGGCCTCGCCCCGGCGCCCCGACTCGGCGTAGGCCCTCCCCGCGAGGATCAGCGCGTCGGCCTCCCCCAGGCTGTCCCCGCTGGCGCGGTGAGCAGCGAGGGTGCGCCGGAAGTGGGTGAGCGCCTCGTCGGTGCGGCCCAGCACCTGGTGCACCGCCCCCAGGTTCGTCGACACGGTCGCCACGTCCGTGCGGCCGCCGTACCGGCGCATCAGAGCCAGCGACTGCTCGTAGCAGGCGCGGGCGTCCGCGTAACGTCCCTGGAGGAAGTGCAGTTCACCGCGGTTGTTCTGGGCCCGGGCCAGGCCGTGGAGGTCATGCAGGCCCTCATAGATCGTCCCCATCCGTTCGACCTTGTCGAGTGCCTGGTCGTACCGTCCCAGATACGACAGCGCCGCCCCCTGCACATTGAGGCAGTCGGCCTCACCGGCGGGGTCGCCGGCCGTGCGGTAGAGCGTGCGCGCCTCTTCCAGCAGGGGCAGCGCGGTGTCGCCGTGGCCCGCCGCCAGCCGGGCCCGGCCGGACTGGAGCAGGGCGTCGGCCCTGCCGTGGGCGTCGTGCAGTTCCCCGTGGATCGCGAGGGCCTCGCTCGCGCAGGCCAGAGCCTCGCCGTGGTCGCGCTGCGCCAGGAGGTCCGCCCGGTCCGTCAGCGCCCGCGCCAGAAGAGCACGGTCGCCGGACGCACGCAGCACGGGCAGTGCCGCGTCGAAGAGGTCCGAGGCGTCCCCCCACGCCCCCCACAGCTTCAGGGTTCTGGCCAGGACCACCGGGAACAGCGCCGCGTACTCCGGGTGGTCCGCGGCGGCCATGCGCGCGACCGCCGTGAGGTTGGCGCGCTCCACGGTGAGCCACACCGAGGCCTCGTCGGCGTCGCGGAGGGCGTGGGCGGTCCCCCGGGGCAGCGGGACCGGGACGCGTGGGCGGTGGGGGCGGGTCAGCCGGTCGGCCCGGTCCGTCGTGGCCAGGTAGTGGGCGGCGAGACGTCCGGTCGCGGCCCGGCGGACCCGCTCGGCGTCCGTGTCCAGGCCGACCTGGGTGGCGTACGAGCGTGTGAGGTCGTGCAGGCGGTAACGCCCCAGTACCGGCTCCTCCAGGAGGCTGGCGTCGAGCAGTTCCTCGACGCACTGCTCCAGCAGGGCGGGGTCCTCGGCATGTGCCGGGCCGGCCAGCGCGGCGGCCGCGGGCAGGGTGAGGTCCGGGCCGGGATGCAGGGCCAGCAGGCGGAACAACGTCTGCGCGGGCGCGCCGAGTTCGGCGTACGAGAATCGGAACACGGAGCTGATCAGTGAGTCGAACTCCTGGAGCGGGCGACTCGCCTGCGTCAGCCGGGCAAGCAGGTGCCGCAGGTCCCATGCGTTCCGGTGGCGGAAACGGCTCGCCAGGACCTGGAGGGCAAGCGGGTGGTGGGCGCACGCGGCCGCGACCCGCCGCAGGTTCTCCGGCTCGGCGGACACCCGGGACGCACCGGCGACGCGAGTGAACAGGGACTCCGCCTCCTGCTCCGACAGCGTGTCCAGGAACAGCGGTGCGGCTCCGTCCAGCCCGGCGAGCCGGTTCCGCGTCGTCACCAGGACCCGGCAGGCGGGGGAGCCGGGAAGCAGCGGCGCGACCTGGGCGGCGTCCCGTGCGTTGTCCAGGACCACGAGCGCACGACGCCGTGCGGTCCACTCCCGCCACCTGGCGGCGCGCCCTTCCGGGGCGGCCGGCAGCGTCCCGTCGCAACCGGCGGTGTGCAGCAGGACGGCAAGGGCGTCGGCCGGGTCCAGCGGCTGCTGACCGCTGTAGCCGCGCAGGTCGACGTAGAACTGGGCGTCCGGATAGACCGGGGCCAACTGGTGTGCCGCGTGGACCGCGAGGGCCGTCTTGCCGATGCCGGGCATGCCGTGGATCACGGTGACGGGGAGGGCGGTGCTCGCATCCTGGCCGGCCTGGCTTCCCGGTCCCGCCGCGGTGCCGTCGAGGAGGATCCGCAGCTCGCCCGACCGTCCGACGAAGTCCGGGATGTCGCGCGGCAGGCAGTTGGGGGACTCGGCCGGGGCGACGGAGACGGGCAAGGCCGCCGGGGCGTTGGCCGGTGCGTTCGACGGGGCGAACGGTGCGGGGTGTTCGGCGGCTGTGAGGCCGCTCTCGTCGGTCCGCAGGAGGTCGTGATCCTGCTCCAGCATCCGCAGGTGCAGCTGCTGCAACTCCGCGGTCGGCTCGATGCCCTGGCTGCGGTGCAGCCGGGTGCGGGTGTCCCGGAAGACGGCCAGCGCCTCGTCGTGGCGGCCGGAACGGTACAGCGCCAGCATCAGGGACCCGATCACCCGTTGCGCGAACGGGTTCTGGGAGGCGAGTTCCTGCAGTTCCCCCACGAGGTCCGCGTGACGGCCCAGCTCCATCTCCAGGCGTATCCGTTCCTCACGCACCCGGCGACGGTCCTCGGCCAGCCGGACCCGAGCCGACTGCGCCCAGGAGTTGTCGGCGAACTCGGCCAGCGGTTCGCCGTGCCACTGGGCCTCGGCGGCACGCAGCAGTCCGACGGCCAGCTCGCGGTTCCGGGAGGCCTCGGCCATCGCCTGCGAGCGCAGCCGGTGGAAACGCAGCAGGTCGATGTCGCCGGGATCCGCGCGCAGCCGGTACTGCCGGGAGGAGTGCCGTTTCACCTCTGCCAGGTCGTCGCCGACCGCGTGGCGCAGCCGGCGGCGCAGCCTGGACAGGTAACTGTGCAGCGTGTCCACCGCGGTCGGCGGCGGCTCGCCGTCCCAGACCCGGTCCACCAGCGTGTCCACCGTGACCGGTTCACCGCGTGCGTGCAGCAGCACGGCCAGCACACATCGCTCCTTCAGCGATCCGAGTTCGTGCTGCCGCTGGTCGTGCCAGAGCTCAAGAGGTCCCAGAACGAGAAGGTCCACCGTCTCCCCCGATGGGTGCGCTTCGTACCACGGTCTTGGCGCAGGTGTGACGCGAACCACTGTTCTACGGTCGCACCGGGGCGTCAGGGGTGGAGTCGCGGGCGCACGGGGGCAGCGACGGGGCGCACGGACGCCCGGCCGGAGGCTCCCGGCCGGGCTCCCACAGGAGTGCAGGATTCCTGCAAGCCCGCCGTCCGGACCCCCGGGCATCCCCCTTCCATCGGCCGCGCGACGGCGGGGCCGCGCAGAACGGCCGTTCAGGACAGGACGGCCCGACCACACGAAGGACCGGGGGATCTCAACGATGAGCCTGACAGTGCCGGAGCCGCACGCGTGGCACGTGCCGGTACGCATGGATGCCGACCGCTGGGCCACACACCGGAGCCGCCGCAGGCTGCTGGTCGTGGTGCACACCGTCGTCACGGGCCAGCGACTGCTCGACGCGATACGCCTGCTCGAAGGCGACAACCGGGTGCAGACCTTCTTCACCCAGGCACCCGACGTGTTCAGCAACGGGGTGGGTGCCTTCCTCGAACGGCTGGGAGGTCTCGTACTGCCCTGGAGCCAGGCGGTGCTGACCCAATTCGACCTCGCGGTGGCCGCCGGTCACGGCAACCTGCACGACCTGCGGACGCCCGTGGTGGTCCTTCCGCACGGCGCCGGCCACAACAAGGTCGTCACCCTCGCACCGGGCGGCCCTCCGGCGGTGCCCGGCGGCGCCTACGGGCTCAGCAGGCAGCACCTGATGCAGGACGGCGCGGTGGTGCCCGAGGCGATCGTGCTGGCCCACCAGGAGGAGCTGACCCGGCTCGGCCAGGACTGCCCCGAGGCCGTGCCCGCCGCGAAGGTGGTGGGCGACCCGTGCTTCGACCGCATCGCGGCGAGCCTGCCCTTCCGCGCCCTGTACCGGGAGGCACTGGGCGTCCGGGGCGGCCGGCGTCTGGTGCTCGCCTGCTCGACGTGGGGCCCGGACTCCCTGCTGGGACACGGCTGGAGCACGCTGGAGCGCCTGGTCACCGAACTGCCCGAGGACGAGTACCGGACCGCCGCGCTCCTGCACCCGCACGTCTGGAACGCCCACGGCCACTGGCAGGTCCGCGCCTGGCTCGCCGGACTGGCGCGCGCGGGCCTGGTCCTGGTCAGCCCGCACGCCGACTGGACCGGTGCGATGGCCGCCGCCGACCACATCGTGGGCGACCACGGATCGGTCTCGCTCTACGGCGCGATGACCGGAGCGCCGGTGCTGATGGCCGGCCGCTCCGACGCCGCCGTGGACCCGGGCTCGCCGATGGCCGAGCTGATGTCCTTCGCACCACGGCTGCGCGAGGACCGCCCGGTGTGGCAGCAGCTCAAACGGAGTTCCGTGCTCCGGCGTGCGCAGCGGTACGAGCGGGTCGCGGCCCGGATCACTTCGGAGCCCGGCCGGTTCGCGCGCCGGATGCGTGCGCTGCTCTACCGGAAGCTGCGCCTGCGCGCGCCCGCCGTCCGCGGGCCGGTCGTGGAACCCGCCGGCCTGCCCCTGACGGTGCGGTTCGACGACCCGGGCCCGGGGGCGTCGCGGTGATGCGGTTCGCCGTGGCGTCCCTGACGGCGGCCGCCCTGACGGTGGACCGTGCCGACGGCGGCGCGGTCCGCCGGGTGCGGACCGTGCTGGTCGACCCGGCGTCCGGGGCCCTGTCCGTGGACGAGCACGTCAGGGTGCGGTGTTCCGCACCGACCGGCTGGGCGCCGCTCGGCGACGTGCTGGTCGCGCCCGGCGCCGGTGTGCGCCGGGCCGCCCGGCTCGCCGACTCCTGCCCCGGCGCCCTGGTGGTGGCGGTGCACCACGGGAACCGCTGCTGGCTGCGGTCGGGTGCGGCGGGTGCGGCCGGTCCGGTGGTCGTGTTCGAGGCTCCGGGAGCGGGCGCGGGACGGGCGGGGGGAACCTGGGACCGGCTCGCCTCGCTGGCCCACTCCTGCCTGGTCGCGGGGGTGCCGGGTACGGAACTGGGGGCGGCTGTCGCGGCCCTGGAACCTGCGGTCGTCAGTCTGCCTCCGGGCTGTGCGGGGTCCGGGGCACGGTCGGCCTACCGCCCGGAACCGTCGTCCTCCAGTCGTTCGAGTCGTTCGAGCCGGACGCGGACCGCCTCGGCGTCCTGCGAACCCGACCGGCCCGCCGAGGCGTAGAGGTCCAGCGCCTCACGGCAGCGGTCCCGGGCGAGCTGCCGCCGCCCGCGCCGTTCGGAGACCTCCGCCAGGGCTCCGAGCGCGCGGGCGGCCTCGTACGCCGACACCGCGCGCAGGGCCGTCAGGGACCCGGACAGCTGTTCCTCGGCCGCCCCGAGTCGGCCGAGCACGAGGTGCGCGCGCCCCAGACAGGTGGTCGCGCGCGCGGCGTTGTAGGTGTCGCCCGAGGCGTCCAGCGTGTCGTGGGCGGCACCGGCGTGACGGACGGCCTCCCCGGCCCGGCCCTCGTCCAGCGCGAGGTCGGCGAGGTTGAGCGCGGCCAGGGCGCCCGCCCGCCGGTCCCCGTGGGCCGGCAGTTCGGCGGCGGCGCGCCGGAAGAACTCCGCGGCCCGCCGCGGACGCCCGAGCCGTTGGAGGGCGAGACCCCGGTAGTTGAGGGTGCGGGCGTGACCGAGACCGTCGTCGGCCGCGAGGAACAGGTGCGCGGCCCGCTCGAACATCCCGAGCGCCTCGCCGGGTTCTCCGGAATCCAGTTCACCGATTCCGCCCGAGGTGAGCATCCGGCACTCGGCCGCCCGGTCCCCGAGCCCCCGCGCCGCCGCCAGCCCCGCCCGGTGCGCGGCGCCCCACTCCGGGTAGAACTTCCGCCGCAGGAAGAGCGGCCACAGGGCGTCGGCCAACTGCCAGCAGACGGTGGGGAATCCGTCGGCGGGCGCCCGGTGGAGCACGGCCATCAGGTTGGGCAGCTCCCGCTCCAGCCAGTCCAGGGCGGCTTCCGTTCCGGGCCCCACCTCCGCCACGACCACGGGGCCGGGGCCGTAGTCCCGGGCCATGGTCCGGTGCTGGGGGTCGATGATCGCCTCGGCACGGGTGGCGCTCGCGAGATAGTGGTCGGCGATGCGCCGCGCCGCACGCGCCCGCGCGTCCGGCGGCTCGTCCTCGGTGGCCTTGGCGGCGGCGTGCAGCCGTACGAGGTCGTGGAAGCGGTGCCGTTCCCCGGCGGCCTCGACGAGCAGGCTCGCGTCGTGGAGCGCTTCGAGGGCGTCGGCCGGGTCCCCGTCAGCGCCGCCTCCGCCGTCCGCGGCCAGCAGGGCGGCGGCCACCGGACCGTCGAACTCCCGGCCCGGGTGCAGCCCCAGCAGCCGGTAGAGCCGGGCAGCCGCCCCGGGCAGGGCACGGTAGGACACGTCGAGCGTCGCCAGGACGTCGTGGTCGCCGTCGATGGCCAGTGCCTCCAGTCGCCGTCGTTCCTCGCCGAGCGCGCGGACCATGGTGCTGATCCGCCGCCCGGGACGCGCCGCCAGCCGGGCGCCGGCGCCCCGGACGGCCAGCGGCAGCCCGGCGCACAGCTCGACCAGGGTGCGGGCGTCGCCGGGCTGCTCGTTCACCCGCTCGTCCGACAAGGTGTCCGCGAGCAGGTCGACGGCCGCTTCGAGGGCCAGCGGCTCCAGGTGGACGGGACGGCAGCCGTCGACGGTCAGTCCCGGGAGCCTCCTGCGGCTGGTCACCGCGGTGACACTGCCGCCCGCGGGCAGCAACGGGCGCACCTGGGCCGCGGTCGCCGCGTCGTCGAGCAGCACCACCAGCCGCCGGTTCGCGGTCAACGAGCGGTACAGCGCCGCCCGTTCGGCCGACCGTGCGGGGAGCTGCTGCGCGGGGACGCCCAGGGCACGCAGAAAGCGGGCGAGCACCTCCGCCGGGGGTTCCGGCCCGGCGGGGGACTGCGCCCCGAGGTCCGCGTGGAGCTGACCGTCCGGAAAGTGGGGACGCAGGGCGTGCAGCCAGCTCAGGGCGAGAGTGGTCTTGCCGACGCCGCCGAGCCCGCTCAGCGCGGCCAGGACCGGCCGGCCCTCCCGGGCGGCGCGGGCCCGGTGCCGTTCCAGCGCCGCCGTCTCGCGCGACCGGTCGATCACGCGGAGGAGAGGGGGCAGCTGCCAGGGAGTCCGCTCGGCGCCGTCCGGCCGTGGACCGGAGTGGTCGAAGCGGCCGAAGTTGATGTCGCCGTGCACGTGACCCGCCTGGACGACGGGGCCGTGCACGGTGCCGCCCAGCTCGTTGTACGACTCCTGCCCGTCGCTGCGCACCCCGCCCCCGCCCCGTGCACGTCGGTACCGGCTCTCGGACGGATCCTTTCCGTACGGGCCGCCGATATCCCCGTACCCGGAGGGGAACAGGGAGGGAAACGGGCGTAAGTTGGCGCCGTTGCGTCACATTCGGTCTGTTCGTGTCGCGAACCGGTCAGTTGCCGGTGGCCGGGAGGGTCACGGTGAAGAGCGTGGGTCCCGGTTCGGTGGAGAGTTCTATCGTGCCGCCGTGTGCCCGGACCAGGGAGGCCGCGACGGACAGGCCCAGGCCGCTGCCGCCGCGGTCGCGGCTGCGGGCCTTGTCGACGCGGTAGAAGCGGTCGAAGATGCGGTCCCGGTCGGCCGCCGGGATGCCCGGGCCCGTGTCGGCCACCGACACCCGGGCCGCCCCGGGCATCCCGGAGAGCGTGACCGAGACCTCCGTGCCGGGCGGGGTGTGCACCGCCGCGTTGGTGAGCAGGTTGTCGAGCACCTGCCGGACGCGGTGCGGGTCCAGGCACAGCCTGACCGGCGCCGTCCCGTCCCGCAGCGTCAGCGGGTGCTCCGGGTGGCCGGCGCGGAAGGCGTCCGCGGCCTGCCTGACCAGCTCCGCGAGGTCCGTGTCCTCCCGGCGCAGCGGCGCCTCCACCTCGTCCGCGTCGAGCCGGGCGAGGAGCAGCAGGTCGTCCAGGAGCCCGCCCATCCGGGCCGCCTCGGCGCGCAGCCGTGCCAGGTGCCGCTCGCGTTCGGCGGGTTCGTTGGCGGCCGCGTACTGGAAGAGGTCGGCGTAGCCCCGTACCGACATCAGCGGGGTGCGCAGCTCGTGGGAGGCGTCGGCGACGAAGCGGCGCAGCCGCTGCTCGGCCTTCGCGCGGACCGCCAGCGACGCGTCGATGTGCTCCAGCATCGTGTTGAACGCGGTCCGCAGCTCCGCCACCTCCTGCCCGCCGTCGCGGCCGTCGGCGCGCAGCGGCAGCCGGGCGGCCGACTCGGTCAGGTCGTGCGAGGCGATGCCGTGCGCTGTGCTCGCCATGTCGCTCAGCGGCTTCAGACCGCGCCGCAGCATCCGCCGCCCGAACACCACCAGGGCCGCCAGCGCCAGCCCGAAGACGATCACCTGCACCGTGACCAGCTGGTCCACGGTGTCCTCCACGTCCCCCATGGGCGCGGCGCTGACCAGCACCACACCGGGCTCCACCTCGCAGGCCCGCAGCAGGTACGGGCCGTGCCCGCCGATCCGCACGCTGCGGGTGATGTCCTTCTCCGAGCGGGCCATCGTCCGCGCCAGCTCGGTCAGGGCGCGGCTGTCGGCCGGCACCTCGGCGGGCGTGCGCAGGTCGGCCGAGCCGCCGGAGACGTCGTACACGGCCGTGTACCAGCCGTAGTACGGCTTGCGCCGCACCGTGCCGTGCGCCGCGGCGTCCTTGGACTGCACGACCTGCACCAGCTTCATCTGGTCGGCGAGCTGCCGCTCCAGGTAGTCCCGCATGTACGCCGTCAGCACCGTGCCGACCACGGCGAACACCACCAGCGACAGCACCCCGAGACCCAGCGCCAGCCGGGTCCCGAGCCGCAGGCCGCGGTAGGCGCGCCAGAGCCGCCGGATCACCGGGGGGCCTGGCGCAGCGCGTAGCCGAAACCCCGCACCGTCTGGATCAGCGGCTCCCCGTCACCGGCGTCCGGGGCGGCCTCGTCCAGTTTGCGGCGCAGCCGGCTGACGACCAGCTCCACCACGTTGGAGCGGCCGCCGAAGCCGTACTCCCACACGTGGTCGAGGATCTGCGCCTTGGTCAGCACGGTCGGCGACTTGCGCATCAGGTAGCGCAGCACCTCGTACTCGGTCGGAGTCAGCGACAGCCGCCGCTCGCCCCGGCGCACCTCGCGGGCGTCCTCGTCCATCGTCAGATCCGCCACCCGCAGCACCGACCGCTGGAAACCGGGCCCGGCGCTGCGCCGCAGCACGGTCCGCAGCCGGGCCATCAGCTCCTCCACGGCGAACGGCTTCACCAGGTAGTCGTCGCCGCCCCGGGTCAGACCCGCCACCCGGTCCGCCACGCCGTCACGCGCCGTCAGGAACACCACCGGAACCATCGTGCCCGAGCGGCGCAGCCGGTCCAGGACGCCAAAACCGTCGACGTCCGGGAGCATCAGGTCGAGCACCACGATGTCGGGCCGGAAGTCGCCGGCCAGCCGCAGCGCCTGCTCGCCGGAGTTGGCGGTGACCGCCTCCCAGCCCTCGTAGCGGGCGACGGTGGCCACGAGGTCGGCGATCGGCGGGTCGTCGTCCACCACGAGCAGTCGTACTTTCTCCACCCGCTCATACTGCGCCACCGCCCGCCCGCACCCCAGAGCGCGGGTACGGCCGTTCCGTGATCGATAACCACTTGAAAGTCGACCGACAGGAAAACGACAGGCCCGCCGGGTGAAGCTCGGTCTCGTGACCACAGTCCCGAGCGCCCCCCACCGCCCGCCGCCCCCCCCCCCGGCGCCCCCGGCCCTCCCGCCCCCGGCGACGGCCCCCGGCCAGCCGGACCCGAGCCGACGGCGCCCCGGCGCTGGCGGCGAACTCGGCCAGCGGTGCGCCGTGCCACTGGGCCTCGGCGGCACGCAGCAGTCCGACGGCCAGCTCCCGGAACCG
>NZ_JACBYP010000172.1 GCF_018982965.1 Streptomyces mayonensis
CCCATCGCGCCCGAGCCCTTGTGGCCAGCCGGGTGCGGCAGGCAGGCGACCCGTCCTGATCACCACCATGCCCGGCCGGTGGGCTCGGGGCGGGGGAGACCGGGGCGCCGGTCGGCTCAGGCCGGGCCGCGGAAGTGGCACAGGAGCAGGCACACGTCGTCGTCCCGCTCGGAGTCGCTGAGCAGCGGACGCAGGATCCCGTCCGCCGAACCCTCCAGATCCGTCTCCAGTTCCGGCGGCGCGAACGACCCGAGGGCGTGTGCGAGCCGGGCGATGCCGGGGTCTATGCCCTGGGCCCGGCGCTCCACCAGGCCGTCCGTGTACAGCGCGAGCGTGGTGCCCGGCGCCAGCGGCACCGTGTGGTCGGCGATCTCCTGCCGCAGCGGGATCCCGAGCATCGCGCCGGGCTTGGCGTCCAGCGTCCGCACCCGCCCGTCCGGCGTGCGCAGCACCGGCGGCGGATGACCGGCCGCCGCCCACGTCATCGTGGGGTCGTCGGGATGGAAGCGCGCGATGACCGCGGTGGCGAACAGGTCGGGCTGCAGGTGGTGCAGGAAGGTGTGCAGCCGGGTCAGCAGCCGTCCGGGGCTGCCGCCGTCGACGGCGTACGCCCGCAGCGCGGTCCGCAGCTGACTCATCATCACCGCCGCCCGCAGCCCGTGCCCGGTGACGTCGCCGACCACCGCGATGACCCCGCCGTCGGGCTGGCGGAACGCGTCGTACCAGTCGCCGCCGATGTTCAGGCCATGGGTGGCCGGCAGATAGCGCGCCGCCAGGGCGAGCCCGGGCGGCGCGGGCAGCTCCGTAAGCAGGGCCCGCTGCAGGGTCTCGGCGATGTCGCGGTTGTGCTGGTAGCGCTGGGCGTGGTCGATGGCGGTGCTGGCCCGGCGCGTCAGCTCGACGAGCATGACGGCGTCGTCCGGGTCCCAGGGTTCCCCCGGCGGGGACAGGGTCACCACGCCCAGCGGCGCCTGCCGGGTCGGCAGCGGGATGCACAGCAGCGGACGGTCCGGGCCCAGCGGCGAGGGCGGCTGGTCGTCGACGCCGGGCAGGCCGCCCGGCTGCGCCGCGGCGTACTGCGGCCGCCCGGTGCGGGCCGCGGCCACGGCGGCGGCCGGATGGGCCGGGCCCGGACGCTCGCCCTCCTGGTCGAACAGCCAGACGTCGACACTGGCCGCGTACTCGGGAACCAGCAGCCCCGGCAGCCGGCGCACGATCTCGTGGTGGTCGAGGGACGCCGTCAGCACCGCGCTCGCGTCCGCCAGGAACGTCAGCCTGCGCCGGGCGTTCTCCGCCTCCGTGCGCGCCGTGCGCTCGGCCGCGAACGCCTCCCGCTGGGCCCGCCCGGCCGCGTCCAGTTCGGCGTGCAGTGCCACCACGCCCTGGTTCGTCTGCTGCAGCTCCTCCCGGTGGAAGTCGACCAGCCCCTCCTGCTCGGTGAGCCGCTCCAGCACCAGAGCCGTGTCCTCGTCGGCGCCCAGCAGCGCCTCCGCCAGCGCCTGCGGGTCGTCGCCCGCGACGTCGGCACCGGCGTCCGGCACCGTCTCGGGACACGGCACCGTGACCCGCCACGGCGGCTGACCGGCGGCGGCGTCGTCGAGCGACGGCGTCACCACGGCGTGCAGCACGTTGCGGGCGGCCTCCGGCGGAGCGGGCGAGACCGTGCCCGTCTCCAGGGTGAGCCGCCACACGCCGCCCTTGGCCAGACACAGCCGCAGCTGCGCGCCGAGCGAGGCCGTCAGCCGCGTGCGCTCCAGGGGCGGCACTCCGCAGGCCGCGGCCAGGCGCGCGGTGGCGAGCCGCGCCCGCACGGCGTCGGTGACGTCGGCGATCTGCCAGGTACGGGTCATGGGCCGTCCGGCGGGGTCGGGGCCAGTACGGCGACGGCGGTGTCGTCCCGCACCGGCCGGGCCGGACTGCTGGCGTCACGGATCGTGACGGCGGCGGTCACCGCCGGGTCGGTCGTCGTGCGGCACGTCTCGGCCGTGGGCGACCAGCGGCTCGGCAGACCGTCGCTGTGCAGCACCAGCACCCGGTCGTCCGCCCAGACCGCCTCCTGGTCGCGCAGGGTCGCCGGCCGGTGGGTGCCGACGATGCCGGGCCGGGACACCAGATGCCGCCAGGTGCCGCCCTCGCACAGCCGTGCCCCGATGTTGCCGACGCCGGCGAACCTGAGCACCCCCGCCCGCGTGTCGACCTGGGCCACGGCGACGGCCGCGCCACGGGTGCCGCTCAGCGCCGTGTCCAGCCGCCGCAGCGCCTCGGCGGGCGCGAGGTGGGCCGCGCCGCCGAGCGCCTCCACGGCGGCGGTCGAGGCGCGGGCCGCCTCCGGGCCGTGGCCCAGCCCGTCGGCCAGCATCAGCGAGACGACGTCCCCGGCCCGTACCCACGCCCAGGCGTCGCCCGAGTAGTCGGCGCCGCCGAACGGGACGTTCACCGCACCGGCCCGCACTCCGGCCGCCGGACCCCGGTCCGCCGCCGGGCCGCCGGGGGCGGTGCCGACCCGGGCGACGACGACGGTGCCGCGGCCCGGGACGCTGTGCAGGTCGAAGTCGTCGGCGAGGCGCGCGCAGGTGCCCAGACCGGCACCCAGCGAGCCCGTGGTGGTGAAACCGTCGCGCAGCGCGGCCGGCACGTCCGCGATCCCCGGACCGTGGTCGACCGTGGCGACCTGCACGAGAAGGGCGCCGTCGTGGCCCGCGGCGAGGACGGGCGGGGCGACGACGTCGATGAGGACCGTGCCGCCCCCGGCGTGCTTGAGCAGGTTGGTGGCCAGCTCGGTCGCCACCAGCGACGCGGTCGCGGTGCGCCGTTCGTCGAGGCCGGCCAGGACCGCCGCGTGCTCCGCCGCCACCCTGGCGTCGCGCACCCGGGTCGAGTCGTGCACCGGTACGTCCCACACGCGGGGCATCAGGCCTCCTCGCGCGGACGCGGCGGCCGACCCACCCACGACGTCACCCGCACCGTCGTACCGGCACCGGGGGAGCTGTCGATGGAGAACTCGTGCACCAGGCGCCGCGCGCCGCCCAGCCCCATCCCGAGGCCCTCGCCCGAGGTGAACCCGTCGCTGAGCGCCTGCTCCAGATCGGGGATGCCGGGCCCCTCGTCGCTGAAGGTCAGCCGCAGCCCGTGCGTCGCCCCCTCGGTCAGCGGCTCCGTCTCCATGGTGCCGCCACCGCCGTACACGAGCGTGTTGCGGGCCAGCTCGCTGGCCGCGGTGACCAGCTTCGTCTGGTCGACCAGGCCGAAGCCGAGCTGGGCCGCGCTCTGCCGCACATGTTGTCGCACCCACACCAGATCCATGTCCGAACGGATCGGCAGGCGGGCCTGGGAGCCCGCGGCAGTGTGCATCACAAACGCTCCTGGCGCAGGCCGCCGAAGCGGGACGACGGGGCCTGCCCCGTGAGCAGCTCCATGGCCACCTCGGTACTGAGCGCGGTGTGCACGCCGGGCAGCGTCAGGCCCAGCTCCACCAGCGTGATGGCCACCGCCGGCCGCATGCCGACCACCACGGTCCGCGCGGCCAGCAGATCGGTCTGCCCCGCGATCTCGGCCAGGACCCGGCCGAGGAAGGAGTCGACGATCTCCACACCGGAGATGTCGATGATCACGCCGGTGGCGCCGCTGTGCACGATCGTCTCGGCGAGATCGTCCTGGAGCTGCTGCGCCGTGCTGTCGTGCAGATCCCCCTGGAGGGTGACCAGCAGCACCTCGCCGAGCCGGAGCACCGGAACGTGCCCTGCCACCGGGGCCCCGTGGGGCCCGGGAAACGCCTGGCTCACCGCGCGACCGCACCGTTCGTGCCGTTCGCGCCGGGCGTCACGATGCCCACACCCAGCTGGTGCAGCACGTAGCCCAGCGCGTCGGCGAGGCTCGCCCGGGTGACCACGGTGCCCAGGTCGAGACCGAGGTGGACCATCGTCTGCGCGATCGCCGGCCGGATGCCCGAGACGATGCACTCGGCGCCCATCAGCCGGGCCGCCGCGACCGTCTTCATCAGGTGCTGGGCCACCAGCGAGTCGACCGTGGGGACACCGGTGATGTCCAGGATCGCGTAGCGCGCCTGCTGCTCCACGATGGACTCCAGCAGTGTCTCCATCACCACCTGGCTGCGGGCACTGTCCAGGGTGCCGATCAGCGGAACGGCCACGATGCCGTCCCACAGCTTGATCACCGGAGTGGCCACCTCGAGCAGCTGCAGCCGCTGCCGGTCGATGAGCGCCTGGCCCTCGCTGAGCGCCGTCTGCATCACCACCACCCGCAGGGTGCCCATCAGCACGCTCAAGGTGGTGACACAGGCCCGGGTGTGCTCGGCCGGTGCGTCCGGCAGGTCGGCGAGCAGCAGGTTCTCGACCGGCGGGCGCAGCGCGGCCAGCTCGCTCGACACCTGCGCGGCGCTCAGACCGGCACGTGAGCGGGCCGTGCCCATCCGCGCCAGCTGCTCCCGCACCGTCGTGAACCCCGCGGCGTCCGGGTCCTCGACCCGTGCCGCGTCGGCGACCTGGGCCAGCGCGTCCACCACGGCCTTGCCGGCCTCCACCGCCTCGTCGCGCGAGACAGTGAACACGGCCCGGAACAAGGGCTCGTCCGCCCACCGCTGGGCGATCTGCTCGCGGCGACGCCGCAGGAAGTCCCTGATCTCGAACGCCGGCGATCCCGCCGTCGACTCCGCCTGTTCCGGCACCTGTTCCACTCCTCATCCGCGTTGTGCCGCACACCCCCCCACGAGGCGACGTGCCGGCTGCGTGACCCCGCCGGGCGACCACTGTAACCACCCGCCGACCTCGTACGACACCGGCTCCCGCGCCACCGGCCGGGCGGCGGGCGGCGGGGCCGGCGGCCCCTCAGGCCTCCGGCGTCCGCGGGCCCTCCGGTTCCGCGTCGACGCGCGCGAGCGCCTCCTCGACGCTGTCCGACACCGGCACGGTGATGCTCACCCCCGTCAGGTCCAGGACACGCAGCACCGCCGGGGCGGGCGAGATGATGTGCACGCTGCCGGGCAGCTCACGGACCTCCTGGTAGACCCGCAGGACGATGTTCATGCCGGACGAGTCCATGAACGGCACCCCGGACAGGTCCAGCAGGAAGTGCCGCCTGCCGTGGTGGAGCTGGTTGGCCAGATGGTGCTGGAGTTCGGTAGCGGTGTCGACGTCCAGGTAGCCCTCCACCTTGAGCAGCGCGACCTCCTCGCGCTCCAGCGTCACCTCGACGGACAGCGGGTTCTGGGCTATGGGCACGTGTACCTCCAACAAACGCGGCTGCGCGGCGGGCCGTCGTGTGGCCCACCGCGCCGGGCGGTTACCCCCGAAACCCGGGTCCACACCCGCGGTGAGTGAAGCAGTTCCGGTGCCGCCCGTTCACCCCACCCGGATCCCCACGAGACACGTGTCGTCGTCGGTGTCCGACCGGCTGTAGGTCAGCAGCCGGTCCAGATGCTGGTCCAGGGTGCCGGGCGCCGGACGGACGGTGCTCAGCAGCTGGGCCAGCGCCTCCTCCACCGGACGGTCGCGCCGCTCGATCAGGCCGTCGGTGTACATCAGCAGCGTGTCCGCGTCGGCCAGCTGCACCTCGGCCTCCTCGTACGACTCCTCCGCCACCGCTCCCAGCAGCATGCCCCGCACCAGCGGCAGCGGCTCCGCCCCCGGGCCCCGCACCAGCACCGGCGGCAGATGACCCGCCCTGGCCCAGCGCAGCGTGCGCCGGGCCGGGTCGTACAGACCGCACACCGCGGTGGCGGTGACCCCGCCGGTCAGATGGTGCGCCACCATGTTCAGCCAGGACAGCAGCTGGCCGGGCCCGGCTCCGGTCACCGCCAGGCCGCGCAGCGCGTTGCGCAGCACCACCATGCTGGTCGCGGCCTCTATCCCGTGCCCGGACACGTCCCCGACGCACAGCAGGACCAGCCCGTTCGGCAGCATCACGGCGTCGTACCAGTCGCCCCCCACCAACTGCTCCGTCTCCGCGGGCCGGTACCGGACGGCGACCTGGAGGTCCGGCACCTTCAGCGGGGTCTGGGCGGGCGGCATGATGGCGTGCTGCAACTGCAGGGTCAGCCGGGCGCCCTCGATGGCCTGCTGCTCGGTGTGCGCCAGCTGGTCGCGCGTCGCGGCGAGCGCGACCTCCGTCCAGTGCTGGGACGAGATGTCCTGGTAGGCACCCCGCACCGCGAGCAGGCGGTCGTCCGTGTCGAGTACCGGCTCGGCCACCGCCCGCACGTGCCGGGTCACCCCGTCCGGCCGCTGCAGCCGGAACCCCGCGGACGCCGGCCGCCGGTGGTGCAGCAGTGTGCGCAGGAACCGGCCGATGGCGACGGCGTCGTCCGGATGGGCGTGCGCGGCCAGCTCCTCCAGCGGCACCGGCGTACCGGCCTGCGGGCGACCGTACAGGTCGAACAGCTGCCCGTTCCAGGTGATCTCGCCGGTGAGCAGGTTCTCCTCGAAACCGCCGATGCGGCCGAGGCGCTGGGCGTGCTGGAGCAGGCTGGCCAGCCTGGCCGTCTCGTCCTCGATGCGCCAGATCAGCAGCACCGCGTTGCCGTGCCGGCTGATGCTGATGTCCGCGACCGCCGACAGCGCCACCTGGTCCACCAGCGCGGTCAGGTTCAGGCGCCGGGCCCGGAACGGCTCGCCCGTGGCGTACACCCGTTCCACGTTCCGGTACAGCTCGCTGTCCCCGGCGGCCATCGGATAGGCCTCCAGGAGCAGCGCACCGCCCACGACGGCACGCGGGCGGCCCGCCGGGTCCAGGAAGCTCTTGTTCACGTGCTGGATGCGGAAGTCCGCCAGGTGGCCGTCGGCGTCCAGGTGCGGCACCAGCACCAGGGCGGGGTCGTACAGGCCGTCGGCCAGGTCCATCAGCTCCACGGCGTCCGGCACGACCCGGGGTTCCCGGCCGGCGCCGGGCGGCGGGTCGTACGACTCCAGCGTGTGCGCGCACAGCTCCGCCAGCGCCTCGACCTGGCGGACCACCTGCGGCGGCTGCGGGGCCAGCGGCACCGGCCAGGCGATCTCCAGCACGCCGTGGATGCGGCCCCCGGTGCCGGCGGGCACGGCGACCCTGCCGCCGTCCGGGTACTGGTGCCGTCCCACACTGGGCAGGCCCGTCTCGCCGAGGGACGCGAACCATTGCCCCGAGCGTTCGTCCAGTCCGCACCGGGCCACCGTCGCCACGTCCGGCGGGACGTAGCGCCAGCGGGCCGCCTCGGCCGGAGGGAACCCGGCGCTGCCGGCGAGGGTGAGCGAACCGTCGTGACCGGCCGCCCAGATGGCCACCGCGGCCGCCCCGAGCGGGCGCAGCGCCTGTTCGAGGAGCGCGTCGGCCACGGACTGGGTGTCGTCGGCGGCCAGTGCGCCGCTCTCGGCGGCCCGCAGGCGCACGGCGGCCGACCCGCCGCCCTGCTCCCCGGCCTCCCCGGTCCCGGAACCGTCCTCGGTGTCCGCGGCCCGTACGGCGGCGGTGGCGGCGAGGAACGCCTCCGTCACCTCCGACATCCGGTCCCGGGCGGCCTGGTTGATGACGTCGACCGCGAACTCCAGGGACGTCGCCCCGGACTGTGCGGCCAGCTCGGTGAGCTGCCGGGAGGCCTGCGCGGGGCCGCAGCCGAGCCGGGCCACCAGGACGCCCTTGGCCATCTCGATCAGCGCCCGGCCCTCGGCCTCCGCCTGGGCGGCCCGTACCTCGCGGCTGAGCCGGTCGACCGTGGCCGCCAGCCTGCCCACGGGCGACATCGGGGTCATGCCGCGCAGCCCGGCGTCCGGCCCGTCGACCGCGCAGCTCCGCCGCGGACCGGGCGCGGCCGACGCCGACGCGGCCGCAGCCCGAGCCCTCCCGGCCGAGGCCCCTGCCCCGTCGTCCGCCTCCCGTGCTGCGGCGGCCGGGTCCGGCGGGGTGCCGGTCGGGTTGTCCGCTGCGTCGGCCGAGTCCCGCGGTGTGCGCGGCGGGGTGTCGGAGGCGTGCGGCGGGGCGTCCGGGGTGTCCGGAGACGGGCCGGCCCCCGCCGGCGGGACGGCCGGAGGGGGCGCCGCGCCGATTGTGCCGGGCGGTGTGCGGGCCGGGTCGTCGGGGTGTTCGGAGGCGCTCATGCCGGGCACGCCCCCCGGTCGAGGACCGCGGCGCGGTGCGACGGGAGTGCCCGGTGCGGCGCGGAGGCCGGCGCGCTCATGCGGGCAGCCACCGTCGGACGCAGGCGACGAGGTCCCGGGTGTCGACGGGCTTGGTGACGTAGTCGCTGGCGCCCGAGGCGAGGCTCTTCTCGCGGTCGCCCGGCATCGCCTTCGCCGTCACCGCGATGATCGGCAGCTCGGCGTACCGCGGCATCCGGCGGATCTCCGCCGTCGCCGCGTAGCCGTCCATCTCCGGCATCATCACGTCCATCAGGACGAGCGCGACCTCCGGATGGTTCGTCAGCGTCTCGATGCCGCGGCGGCCGTTCTCCGCGTGGAGGACCCGGTAACCCTGCAGCTCCAGGATGCCGCTGAGCGCGAAGAGGTTGCGCGCGTCGTCGTCGACGACCAGGACCGTGCGCCCGGTCGGCGGCGCCTGCCCGGACTCCGGATCCGGGCGCGGTTGCTCCCCCGCCCCGACCAGGACCGGCACATCGCCGGGTTCCTCGGCCGCCAGGTGCAGGGCGATGCGCTCGCGCAGCTCGTCGAGGCTGGACAGGAACTCCATCGCCCCGCCCGCCGCGTCCGAGCGCAGGCTCTCCTCCAGGGCCGCGTCCACGCGGTGACCGCTGTGCACCAGCACCGGCACGCTCGACAGCGCCGAGTCGCCCCGCAGCGCGTGCAGGAAGCGGGACGCCTCCTCGTCCGGCATGCCCAGTTCCAGCACGACGCAGTGGCACGGCTCGGCGGCCAGCGCGCCGGCGGCCTCCTGCGCACCGACGGCCGTGATGACGTCGAGCGGTGGCCGGTCGTCGGCGTCGTCCCGCCCGTGCGACAGATCGGCGACCACGCTCTCCGCGACGAGCGTCAGCAGACCGCGCGGGCGCTCCTCCACGACGAGCAGCCGCCGCGGACGCCGCCGGTGGTCCCCGGCCGGCGCGGGCACCGGTACCGGCCGGTCGGGGACGTCGGCGGACTCCTCGGCCGGCACCCGCTGGGGACCGTGGGCCAGCAGCTCCTCGAACTCGGGCCGCGACACCGGCAGGAACAGCGTGAAGGTGCTGCCCCGGTCGGGCGTGCTGTCCACCGTGACGGCGCCGCCCAGCAGCTGGGCGATCTCCCGCGTGATGGACAGGCCGAGCCCCGTGCCGCCGTACCTGCGACTCGTCGTGCCGTCCGCCTGCTGGAAGGCGCCGAAGATCGACTCCAGGTTCTGCTCGGGGATGCCGATGCCCGAGTCCTTCACCCGGAAGGCCACCACGGCGCCGCCCCGCACGACGCCCCCGGGCACCTCGTCGTCCGGTGCCGGCTCCACGGACAGCTCCACTGCGCCGCGCTCGGTGAACTTCACCGCGTTGGACAGCAGGTTGCGCAGTACCTGACGCAGCCGGGAGTCGTCCGTCAGCAGGTCCGCGGGCGCCCCGGGGGCCGTCGTCACCGTGAACTCCAGGCCCTTCTGGCTCGTCATCGGCCGGAAGGTCGCCTCGACGTACTCGATGAGCTGCCGCAGCGTCACCCGCTCGGGGGCGACGTCCATCTTCCCCGCCTCGACCTTCGACAGGTCCAGGATGTCGTTGATCAGCTGCAGCAGGTCCGAGCCCGCGGAGTGGATGATCCCCGCGTACTCGACCTGCTTCGGGGTGAGGTTGCGCGAGGGGTTCTGAGCCAGCAGCTGCGCCAGGATGAGCAGGCTGTTGAGCGGTGTGCGCAGTTCGTGGCTCATGTTGGCCAGGAACTCCGACTTGTACTTCGAGGCCAGCGACAGCTGCTGCGCCCGGGCCTCCAGCTCCTGCCGGGCCTGTTCGATCTGCAGGTTCTTCGCCTCGATGTCCCGGTTCTGCGTGGCGAGCAGCGACGCCTTGTCCTCCAGCTCCGCGTTCGAGTGCTGGAGTTCGTCCTGCTGCACCTGCAGCTCCGCGGAACGGGCCCGCAGCTCGGCGGTCAGGCGCTGCGACTCGGCGAGGAGTTCGTCGGTGCGGGCGTTTGCCACGATCGTGTTGACGTTCACGCCGATGGTCTCCATCAGCAGCTCCAGGAAGTCCCGGTTGATCTGCGTGAACGGCGCGACCGAGGCCAGTTCGATGACCCCGAGGACCTGCCCCTCGACGACGATGGGCAGCAGCACCAGCGCGGCCGGCACCACCTCGCCGAGCCCGGAGGAGACCGTCAGGTAGCCCGGCGGCAGCTCGTCCACCAGGATGGTGCGCCGGCTGCGCGCGGCCTGGCCGACCAGGGTGCGGCCGAAGGCGATACGGGTCGGCCTGGCCGTGTGCTCCGGGTAGCCGTACGAGCCGACCAGCCGCAGCTCCGGACCGTCCGCCCCCTCCTCGGCCAGGTAGAAGGCGCCGTACTGGGCCGACACCAGCGGCACCAGCTCGTCCATGATCAGCTCGGCGACCACGGGCAGGTCCCGGTGCCCCTGCATCAGGCCGGAGATGCGGGCGAGGTTGGTCTTGAGCCAGTCCTGCTCCTGGTTGGCCCGCGTGGTCTCGCGCAGCGACTCCACCATGGCGTTGATGTTGTCCTTGAGCTCGGCGACCTCGCCGGACGCCACCACGTTCACCGAGCGGGTCAGGTCGCCCTCGGCCACCGCGGAGGTGACCTCGGCGATCGCGCGGACCTGGCGGGTGAGGTTCCCGGCCAGCTCGTTGACGTTCTCCGTGAGGCGCTTCCAGGTGCCGGAGACGCCCTCCACCTCGGCCTGGCCCCCGAGCCGGCCCTCGGTGCCGACCTCGCGGGCGACGCGGGTGACCTCGTCGGCGAAGGCGGAGAGCTGGTCGACCATCGTGTTGATCGTCGTCTTCAGTTCGAGGATCTCGCCGCGTGCGTCGACGTCGATCTTCTTCGAGAGGTCGCCCAGGGCCACCGCGGTCGTCACCAGAGCGATGTTGCGCACCTGGTTGGTGAGGTTGTTGGCCATCGAGTTGACGTTGTCGGTCAGGTCCTTCCAGGTGCCGGCGACGTTCGGCACGTTCGCCTGGCCGCCCAGGCGCCCGTCGGTGCCGACCTCGCGGGCCACCCGGGTGACCTCGCCGGCGAACGCCGAGAGCGTGTCGACCATCGTGTTGATCACGTCGGCCAGCGCGGCGACCTCGCCCTTCGCGTCGACGGTGATCCGCTGCGACAGGTCGCCCCGCCCCACGGCACTGGCCACCTGGGCGATGGAACGGACCTGCCCGGTCAGGTTCGACGCCATCACGTTGACGTTGTCGGTGAGGTCCTTCCAGGTGCCCGACACCCCCCGCACCCGGGCCTGCCCGCCCAGGTTCCCGGCCGTGCCCACCTCGCGGGCGACGCGGGTGACCTCGTCGGCGAAGGCGGAGAGCTGGTCGACCATCGTGTTGATGGTGTTCTTCAGCTCCAGGATCTCGCCGCGCGCGTCCACGGTGATCTTCTGGGAGAGGTCGCCCTTGGCCACGGCGGTCGCCACCTGGGCGACGTTGCGCACCTGGTTGGTGAGGTTTCCCGCCATGAAGTTCACCGAGTCGGTGAGGTCCCGCCAGGTGCCCCTGACGCCCTTGACGTCGGCCTGCCCGCCGAGCCGGCCGTCCGTGCCGACCTCGCGGGCGACGCGGGTGACCTCGTCGGCGAAGGCGGAGAGCTGGTCGACCATCGTGTTGATGGTGTTCTTCAGCTCCAGGATCTC
>NZ_JACBYP010000173.1 GCF_018982965.1 Streptomyces mayonensis
CCCCGACGCCGCCCCCGCCAGGCCCGCCCGCCGACGTGCGTTGCACGCGGGGCTCGCCGCGCTGACCGCCGCCGCGCTCGTCGGCGGAGGCCTGACCTACCTGCTCGGTCAGGACGGGGAGTCCCGCAGGGCCGCACCGGAGACCGCGACCACCGGACCGTCGCCGTCCCCGGAGGAGTCGGACAGCAAGGCACCGGAACCCTCCCCGACCTCGCCGGGCCCGGAGTACACAACAGCCGAACCGCTCGGCCCAGGGCTGACGATGCCCGTCCCCGAGGGCTGGCGCCGGGGCTCGGCGGGCTCCGACGTGCTGTACGTGGACCCCACGGGCACGGTACGCCTGCAGATCGGCGCGACCGACTTCGAGGGCGCCGGCCCCAAGGCCTACCTGGAGCAGGACGAGGAGTCCTCGCGGGCGGAGGGGAAACTCCCCGGATACGAGCGGATCCGCCTCGACGGTGTGCAGCACCGTGGACAGGACGCGGCCGTCTGGGAGTTCACCTTCGCCGGCGAGGCCCGCGACTTCCACGCGATCAACTTCGCTTTCGACACCGCCGACGGCCGCCACTTCGCTCTGTACCTGTCCGCCCCGGCGGACCGCTGGAGCGACTACGTGGGTGTCTACGAGACGGTCCGGGACGGCATCGACACCGGTGACGGAAGCTCCGCCTGAGGCCGTTGCGGACGGACAGGTGCCGTGCCGCGGGCCCCGCTCGAGGGCGTGGCCTCGATGACGGCCCAGTGGCGGGGCGGTGGTGCGGCGCGCGGTGGACCCCGCTTCCGAACCCCGTGAGCCGTGAGCGGCGACTGGTTCACGCGACGCCACGAGTGGTGACCCCGCCGGTCCGCGAGACGCGGCCGAAGGACGCGAAAAGGCGCCCAACCGCCGTACGCACAGGGTGAGTCGGTGCCGGGCGAGGACTCATAATGTCTCTGGCGGTTCGCAGAGACAGGGAGTTGGACCCATGCACAACCAGGACGCGGCCTCGCCCGACACCGAGGGCGAAAGGCTGGTCGCCGGGCGGTACCGGCTGCTGTCCGTGCTCGGCGAGGGTGGCATGGGAACCGTGTGGCGGGCCCGTGACGAGGTGCTGCACCGGGACGTTGCGGTCAAGGAGGTGCGTGCCGCGTCGGAGCTGCCGGCGGCGCGCAGCGCCCAGCTGTACGCCAGGCTGGAGCGGGAGGCGTGGGCGGCGGCCCGGATCAACGCCCGCGGGGTGGTGACCGTCCACGACGTGGCGGCGTTCGACGGCCGCCCGTGGATCGTGATGGAGTTCGTCCGCGGCCGGTCACTGGCCGACGTGATCGGCGCCGGGGGAGCCCTGCCGCCCGCGGAAGCCGCCCGCATCGGCGTGGAGGTGCTGGCCGCGCTGCGGGCGGCCCACGGTGCGGGAGTCCTGCACCGCGACGTGAAGCCCGCCAACGTCCTGCTGGCCGACGAGGGCCGCATCGTGCTCACCGACTTCGGGATCGCGACGGTGGAGGGCGACACGGCACTGACGCTGACCGGCGAGGTCGTCGGTTCGCCCGAATACGTCGCGCCGGAGCGGGCCCTCGGCCGCACCCCGGGCACCGCCTCCGACCTGTGGTCGCTGGGAGTGCTCCTCTACACGGCGGTGCAGGGCCGTTCACCGTTCCGCCGGACGACGGCTCTCTCGACGCTGCGTGCCATCGTGGACGACGCACCGCCGCCACCGCACCGGGCGGGACCGCTGGCGTCGGCCATCGAGGGTCTGATGCACAAGGATCCCGGGAAGCGGATGACGGCCGAGCGGGCCGAGCGGGAACTGCGCCTGGCCGCCGGGGAGCCGGCGCCCGCACCGGAGGCCGGCGACGTCACCGACACCCCCACCGCCACCGCTGCCACGTCGGCGGTCACCGCATCGACCACGGCCGGTAACACGACGGCCGGGATCACGACGGCCGAGGAACTGCCGACCGTCAGCCCCGGGGCGCAGCAGCCCGCGCCGACGGCCGAGTCACCCGCGACGACCGCCTCGGACACCGACGGGACCGCGACAGGACCGGCCGCACCGTCCCCGGCGGCGGAGCCCGCCACGGCCGTACCGGCGCCGTCCCCGTCCTTCGGTCCGCCCGCCCCGGGGCCCGGATTCGGACCCGTGATCGCGCCGCCGCCCGGTGGCGCGCCCGCTCCCGCCACTGCTGCCGTACCCGCCCGGCGCCACCGCCGTACCGCGTATCTGATCGGCGCCGGGGCGGCCGTACTGCTCCTGCTCGGCGGCGGTCTCACCTACGCGTTCGTGGGCCGGGACGGAGAGGGAGGGAAAGACGGGCAGGAGAGCGGCGGGTCCACCGCGCAGCCCGTCTCGGTGGCGGTGGAGGGCGGGGCGACGACGTACGAGGGCAGTTGTCCGCCGGGGGAGGGCCAGGCACCCTGGTTCACCGCGACGTTCACGGCCAGGTCGCCCTTCCAGATCTCCTACCGGTGGGTCTCGGAGAACGGAACGGTGATCGACCGGCAGTGGCGGACACTCACGTTCCGGGAGGGCGACCCGGCCACGAAGACGGAGACGGTACGGCTGTCGACGTACACGCAGGAGGGGACGCTGCGCAGCGCCATGGCGGTGGAGATCCGGTCGCCCTTCGACGCCAAGTCCAATTCGGTTGATTTCTCGGTGACTTGCCGTGGCAACAGCGAGTGACCGGACAACACATAGTAGATACTTCAACTAAGATTACTTTTCCGAAGGGGTATCCATGTTGTCGGTCCTCGTGGGACGCACCGGTCCCTTCGCCGGGCAGAGCGTGGTGCTCGGCGACGCTCCGCTGACGTTCGGGCGCAAGAGTGACAACGACGTCGTGATCGTCAGCGTCAGCGCCTCCCGGCTGCACGCCGAGATCACCGTCCAGGACGGGGCCTACGTCCTCCACGACCGCGACAGCAGGAACGGCACCTACGTCAACGACCGCCGCGTGACCCGGCACGAGCTGACACCCGGCGACACCATCCGCATCGGTGACGAGACGTTCCTCTTCGAGACGCAGGAGGCGGTGGAGACGGTCATGGACCTCTCGCAGCTCGCCCTGCCCCGCGCCGACGCGACGACGGACCCCGGAGTGCTGCGCGTCACGGTGAGCGGCGGCGGCCCGGTCGGGCTGGCCTTCGCGCTGCTGCTCGAGGACGCGCTGCCGGGCCGGGTCTCCGTCACCGTCTACGACGGCCGGTGGATCCGCAGCGGCAGCACGGTTGTCTGGAAGGACGAGACCCACGGCAACGTGCGCCGGCAGCAGGTCGTCACCGTCCAGAGCCGGCAGTACCTGGCCCTGACGGACGACATGCGCGGGGCGGTGTTCCAGGAGGGGCAGTTCTCGGAGATGTGGCCGCTCGGCCCCGACTCGGTGGGCGGCAGTCCGCCGCGCAACATCCGCATCGCCCACATCGAGGACCGGCTGCTGGAGCTGGCCAACAGCAAGTCCGGGATACGGCTGGTGCCCAAGCGGTTCGACGCCGCCGAGAGCGAGCACCTGATCGCGCACGACCATGTGCTGGTCGTCTGCGAGGGCGGACGCTCACGCACCCGCGAGCACTTCGCGGACCGTTTCGGCGCGGCCGACGCCTCCATCTACTCCCTCGACGGGGAGCACCTCCAGGACGTGGTGCTGGGGCTGCGGGTCAAGTCCCGGCTCACGGACCCGATGAGCGTGCTGCTGACCGTGGCGCAGAACCGGTTCCTGCTCAACTCGCTGCGCGGCGAGGGATTCCTGAACATGCGGCTGACCCGGGAAGAGGCGCGCAACGTCATCGGTATCGACCCGGTGCGGCAGGTCTTCGAGGAGTGCATCGCGGCCCGGCCGTGCGTGATGAGCCGCCAGGAGGACAACGAGTTCGTCTGCCCGACCCACGGCACCCTCTTCCTGCCGGCGCTGCTGCGCAGTTCGCCGCTGTGGAAGCGGATCCTGGAGGGCCTGCGGCTGTTCGGAGTGGCCGAGGACGACCTCAGCGCCGTCACGTCGTTCCGGCTGGACATGGTGCAGCGGCCGCGTTTCACCGCTCAGCTCACCCGCCCGGCCGGCGACCGTCCCGGGACCTACGGCTTCCTGCTGGGGGACGCGGCGAACGCCATCCACTTCTGGCCCGGCCGCGGCCTGAACAGCGGCCTGGCCTCAGCAGTTTCCCTGGCCCGGTCCCTCAGCCGGGCCTGGCGGGGCCGTCCGCTGCGCGACGCCGACTTCATCCGCCACGAAGCGGCGATGTCGATGCTGCAGTACCGGCACAAGAGCCGCGCATGGAACGCGATGGTCACGACGGACGAGCAGGGCGTGACCCGGGCGATCAAGGACATCATCGACGGCAGCATGGACAGCACGCCCACTGCCGGGAACGCAACGCCGCCGGGGTCGGCGGAGCCGGACCTGGACGTCCTCCTGGACCGCATGCGGACGATCCGTGACCGCCTGGCAGCCCGCCTGCCGGGCCTGCCCGACGACGCGGAACTGCGGGCCCACCTGTCCGCGCTGGCCCCCGCCACGCTGCGGACCCTGAGGGAGAGCGGTGCGTGGGACACCCTGATCGTCGGTGGTGAGGAAGCGGACATCGACATCTTCTACCAGCAGGACGCCCCCGTCTTCGTCCCCGCGGCACCCCGCGCCCCCGACCCCCGTACCCCGGCCTGACGCTCCCGGCGCCCGGAGCCCTGTGCCGTGCCCGCTGCCCAGGCCGGCGGCCCCGCCCTCGGCGGCCACGGCCCGGTCCGCCGGGGGCGGCGGGTCAGTTCCCGGAGCCTGAGCCGACGACTGCCGTGACCCGGATCTCCACGCGCATGCCGGCGAGGCCGAGGACCGTGACGCCCGTCTCGGTCCAGATCGGCGCGCGGCCGTCCAGGCGGCGGCGGAACTGCTCGGCCATGATCCTGTTGTGGTCGTCGCCGATGGCGTCGGCCCCCGGGGCGACCTTGTGGTAGGAGTTGACGTGGATGACGTCCTTCCACGTCGCGCCGACCGTGGCGAGTGTGCGCTCCACGTTGTCGAAGGCGCTGACGATCTCGTCCTCCAGCGAGTCGGGGACGACGAGGTCGTCGTCCACCCCGGCCTGGCCGGAGATCTCCACCCGGTCGCCGACGCGGACGGCCCCGCTGTAGCCGAGGGCCGCGTGCAGCTTCTCGCCGTAGCCCGCAGCGGTGCCGAAGGTGACGGTGCTCATGAGGCTTACCTTCCGGTCATGGGGGTGCGTTCCCTCTCGGATGAGTTCACGCGTAAAGTGATATTAGCAAGCGATGACTTCAAGCGCAAAGTGATGACTGGCTTCGCCGGAGGAACGGGAACCACCATGAGCAGCTCGGAAGAGGCCATGAACGGCACGGGCGAACAGGCGGGCGACGAGGACCTGCGATGGCTCGACGCGCAGGAGAAGGCGGCATGGACGGGACTGATCTCCCTGGTGCTGCTCTTGCCCGGCAAGCTGGAGCCGCCCCTGCGGAAGGAACACGGCCTCACTCTGTTCGAGTACCTCGTGCTCAGCCACCTCTCCGAGGCCCCGCAGCGCAGGCTGCGGATGGGCGAGCTCGCCTTTCTCGCCAGCGGATCGCTCTCCCGCCTGTCCAATGTCGTCAAACGCTGTGAACAGCGCGGCTGGATCGTACGCACACCCGACCCGGCCGACGGCCGCTACACCCTGGCCGAACTCACCGGCGACGGCTTCGACGTCGTGCACCTGGCAGCGCCCACCCACCTGCGCGCCGTGCGCCGCAGCGTCCTCGACTCACTGAACGCGACCGACCAGAAGGCCCTCGCCCGCATCGCGCAGAAACTCCGCATCGTCCCCGACGACTTCGGCTGACGGCTGTGGCATACGGCGGCGGGCCGGGCCGCAGGTCCCTGACCGAAGGCGACCGAAAGCCGACCGGGAGCGGCGGGAGGAATCCGCCTCTCTTCCGCGCCGGCGGCGACGGCCCACCCGGTCAGACGGTGCCGTAGGACAGACCGTGCCCGGAGCGGAAGAGAACCTTGTCCGGGTCGTCGGCCCGCTGGACGGGCACGGGCAGCCTGCCGCACGGCTCGACACGGCCGGCGATCACCCGCGCGGCGGCGTGCAGTTCGACCTCGGTCCAGCAGTAGGAGGCCAGTGAGGCGGGGACGTCGCCGAGGTGGGCGATGTCGTAGGGATTGCGGACCGCGAGGTGGACGACGGGGACACCTGTGGCGAGCAGCCGGGACACCAGGGTCCGCTGAGGGCTCGCGGCATCGACGTTGTCGGTGGTGACCACCACCGCGTCCCGGCCTCGCGCCGCTGCCACGGCCTCGTCGATCTTCGCCGAGTCGGGTTCCCGGCCGGTGGCGAGGCGGGTGGTGCGAAAGCCCAGTCCGTCGAAGGCCCGGGCCAGCTCGGGCACCGTGGTGCGGGTGTCGTCGGTCGGAAAGGCCGGGCTGGCGCCGACCACGAGCAGCCTCCTCTGCCTGCCGCGCAGCGGAAGCGCCCCGCCTTCGTTGACCAGCAGGGTGGTGGTCCGCTCTGCGATCCGCGCTGCGGTCAGCCGGTGCCCGCGGGCGCCGACGACCCGGTCGACCTCCCGCCGGGAGGCGTAGGGGCTGCCGCTGAGCAGACCGGCCTTGTCCTTGAGGCGCAGGACGCGCAGGACCGACTCGTCGAGACGGCCCTCGGTGATCTCTCCGGTGCGGACGGCGGCCAGGACGCCGTTGTAGGCGACGCCGATGTCCGGCGGGAACAGGAGTTGGTCCGCGCCCGCCTTGAGGGCGAGGACGGGCACGCGGTCGTCGCCGTACTTGGTGCGTACGCCCTGCATGTTGAGGGCGTCGGTGACGATCACTCCGTCGAAGCCCAGCTCGTCGCGCAGCACGCCCCGGAGGATCGCGGGGGACAGGGTGGCCGGTTCGTTGCTGGGGTCGAGTGCGGGGACCTGGAGGTGGGCAGTCATGATCGAGTCGACGCCGGCGGCGATCGCGGCCTTGAAGGGCGGGGCGTCGATGCGTTCCCACTCCTCGCGGGTGTGTGTGATCACGGGCAGCCCGGTGTGACTGTCCTCCCCGGTGTCGCCGTGGCCCGGGAAGTGCTTGGCACAGGCCACGACCCCGGACCGCTGGTAACCCGTCACCTGGGCCGCCACCATGCGACCGACCGCGCGGGGATCGGCGCCGAAGGAGCGGATGTTGATGATGGGGTTGGCC
Organism: Streptomyces mayonensis; assembly: GCF_018982965.1. Classification (GTDB taxonomy): domain Bacteria; phylum Actinomycetota; class Actinomycetes; order Streptomycetales; family Streptomycetaceae; genus Streptomyces; species Streptomyces mayonensis. The sequence goes on from NZ_JACBYP010000173.1 coordinate 7,144, forward strand.
GGGTTGACGTTCACGTCGGCGACCGGGGCGAAGTTCTGGTGGATGCCCAGGGCGGCGAGTTCGGTACCCGATATCCGCGCGGCGGTGCGCGCGTCGGAGAGCGAGCGGCCCGCGCCGAGCGCCATGGCGCCGGGCAGCTGGGTGGCGCCACTGCCGATGCGGACGTTGACCCCGTGCTCCTGGTCGATGGAGATCAGGGACGGGACGGGGGTGGGAAGAGCGAGGGAGGCGCGCTGCACACCATTGGACAACTCTGCGATCTGGTGCGGGTCGTGAATGTTGTTCGTCCAGCCGGAGAAGTAGATGACCCCGCCGATGTGGTACTTGGCGATCAGTTCGGCAACGGTGCGCACGCCCAGTTCCTCGAGGTTGCGCTCCTGGTCCAGCCGGCTGGGGGAAGTTGCCGACGCACCGTAGAAGTACGGGACGAACAGCTGTCCGATCTTCGCCTCGATGCTCATCCTGGCAAGGATGTTCTTGAGGCGGCTGTCGCGGCGCTGAGCGACCGCGGGGCCGGCCGTGACCCCCACGACGCCCGCCGCCCCCGCGGCGACCGCGGTCGCGCAGGTGAGAACGGTTCGTCTGGACGGACTCCGGTTCTGCATGCGGGCGTGCTCCTTCCGGCCTTGCTCAGCAAAGGAGTTGAAGGAAAAACGTGCAAACTCCGGACGCGGGAAAGGTAGCCCGCGGACCACGGGCGGGCAAGAGGTCTAGACAAAGTGGGTGTGCGCCTGAAGACGGGCGACCACACCCTCCCCACTCCAACGGCATGTTCACCGTCGCCGAACTCGCCGCCTTCCCCGCTTCCTGCCCGCCCGCCGACGCCCCGGCGACTCCGGAACCGTGGCCGCCGCGACGCTGCCACTAGGGTGGGGGACATGAGCGAAAACCCGGAGCGTTCCGTCATCGTGGAACGCACCAGCAGCGGCCAGTTCGTGGCAACCAACGCCCGCGGCGGATCGATCAGTTTCGGCACGTCCTCGGACGACGGTCAGGGCACCGGGTTCACCCCCGTCGAGTTGTTCCTGGCCGCGATCGGCGGCTGCACGGCCGTGGACGTCGACATCGCCACCGGCCGCCACGCAGAGCCCACCCGGTTCTCCGTGACGGTTGCGGGAGACAAGATCAGCGACGACCTGGGGAACCGCATGACGAACCTCAAGGTCGAATTCGCCGTGGCTTTCCCGGACGGCGAGGAAGCCGAGCGCGCCCGCGCGATCCTGCCCCGCGCGGTCAAGGCTTCCCACGACCGTCTCTGCACCGTGAGCAGAACCGTCGAGACCGGCACACCGGTGACCACGACGATCACCGACGCCTGACCTTCCCGCCGCGCCCGCCCGCCGGCCCCGGCGCTCCCGTCACCGCGTGTACCGGCCCGCACCGGCCGGGTGAGCGACCCGCCGGAAGTCGGGAGCGCCCCCTCCGCAGGGCGCCTGCTGCTGTCCCGTGAACTGGTCCCATCCCTCCCGACCGCGCAATACTGGACGAAAGGGATGAAATGTCTGGTGCGAGTTCCCGGAGGCGCAACGATGGGGCAGCACGCCGAGAACGACGGCGACCACACGACGGACGCCGCGAACGAGCCGGAGCCGTACGACGACGAGCCGTACGACCACGAGGTGTACGACGACGAGGAGTATGACGACGAGGTGTACGACGCCGACGTGGACGGCGCCGCCCGCGAGGGCGTGACCGGGCCCCCCGACGACCGGGGGCCGGACGTCTTCCTCGACGTCCCCCGGCTCAAGGTCGACGAACTCGACCTCGATGTGGAAAACCTGCACGCGCACGTGTCCCTCCAGGCCGAGGTGCTCGACCTGCTCAAGCTGAACGTGGGCGCCGATGTCGCGCTCGGCCAGGTCCACCTCGGCATCTCCGGAGTCGAGGCAGAGGCCCGGCTCAAGGTCCGGCTGGACAATGTCGCGCAGATCATCAACCGGGTCCTCACCACCCTCGACCGCAATCCGCAGATCCTGGAGGACCTGGCGCGCGGTGTCGGCTCGGCCGTGCACGACGTCGGCCGGGGTGCCGCCACTGCCGTGCGGGACGTCGGAGAGGGGACCGGATCCGCAGTCGAGGACGTCGGCGGCGGTGCCGGGGAGGCCGTCGGTGAGGTTGTGCAGGGTGTCGCAGGGAGCGCCGGGCAAGCAGTCGGCGAGGTGGGCGACACGGTGCGGGAGACCGGCCGGGCCGCCGGCCGGAGCGCAGGACGCGCCGTGGGGGAGTCCGGGCCTGTCGAAGCGGCGGGACAGCCCGGTGGACGCTCGGGCCCCCGGCGGCGCCGCGTGCCGAACGACGTTGCCGGAGCGACGCGGTCGGTCCGGCGCCGGGGCGGCCGGCAGCGCGGCGAGCCGCCGTGAACGGACGCGCCGCCGTCCCCGAACACCGAAGGTCCCGGCGGGAACCGGGCGGATCCCGGCCCTGACATCTCCTTCGATGCGGTCGTCCACGGCGACCGCCTCCGCTTCGATGAGGTACCGCGGACGAGGGTTTCGTTCCCCGGCTCCGGAACGCGTGAGTCGCTGTCCCGCACGGAGCGCACCCATCTGCCCCGGCGAGTGGCCCCGGGACAGGACTACCGCGACGTGACCGTGCGGTACCGCCTCGCCAGCGAGCTCTCGGAGCGCCGTCCTCGGCGGCGCCGGCGATGACGCCTCCTGCCGGTGAGTTTCCGGCGCCGGTGCGGTCTGCCCTGTGACGAAGGGAGCGCACCATGCGCAAGATCATCATCTGCGCCTTCCTGACGCTGGACGGTGTCATGCAGGCTCCGGGCGGTCCGTACGAGGACACAGAGAGCGGCTTCCGGCACGGGGGCTGGCAGAAGCCGGTGGACGACGGCGAGCTCGGCTCGGTTGTCGCCGGCTGGTACGAGCGTTCCGACGCGATGCTGCTCGGTCGCAAGACGTACGACATCTTCGCGTCGTACTGGCCGACCGCCGATCCCGGCAACCCGTTCACGCACCGGATGAACAGCATGCACAAGTACGTGGCGTCCCGGACCCTGACGTCCGTCGAATGGCAGAACTCCACCCTGCTGGAGGGCGACACCGTCGCTGCCGTGCGCGAACTGAAGGTGTCCGGCGGCGGCAGCATCAACGTGGTCGGCAGCGGCGACCTCGCCCAGACCCTCATGCGTCACGGGCTGGTCGACGAATACCGTCTGACCGTCCACCCAGTGATCATCGGTACCGGAAAGCGGCTGTTCGCCGACGGAGCGGTCCCCACCGCGCTGCAACCGGTCAGCGTCTCGACGACGAAGGGCGGCACCGTCGTCGGCGTCTACCGACCGAACGGTGAGCCCAGCTACGACAGCTACTAGCCTCAACGTTTCGCGACGGTCCGCCGAGGATCTGTCAAACAAGCGGTGCAGCCAGGGTGGTTGGGGTTACTGGCGGGCCGCCGTCAGGCGGCCGTCGAAGGTGATGTCGAAGGCGTTCAGTAGGGTCTGCCAGCGCATGGTTGGTCCAGCGAGCCTGGCCCTTGCCGGTGGGGTCGAGAGACATGATCGCCATGTAGACGCATTTCAGGGCGGCCTGCTCGTTGGGGAAGTGCCCGCGGGCCTTGACGGCCCGGCGGATCCGGGCATTGACCGACTCGATCGCGTTGGTGGTGCAGACGATGCGGCGGATCTCGGTGTCGAACCGCAGGAACGGAGTGAATTCCTCCCAGGCGTTGTCCCACAGCTTCACAATCGCCGGATACTTCCGGCCCCAGGCGTCGGCGAACTCGGCGAACCGTTCCAGGGCGGCTTCCTCGGTCGGCGCCGTGTAGACGGGCTTGAGGAGGCGGGTGATCTTGTCCCAGTCCTGGTGGGCGGCATAGCGGAAAGAGTTCCGCAGCAGGTGTACGACGCAGGCCTGCACGATGGTCCGCGGCCAGACGGTCTCCACCGCCTCGGGCAGGCCCTTGAGCCCGTCGCAGACCAGCATCAGCACGTCGCTGACGCCGCGGTTCTTGATCTCGGTGAGGATGTGCAGCCAGTGTTTGGCGCCCTCGCCGCCGTCGCCCGCCCACAGCCCGAGGATCTCCCGCCGGCCTTCGACGGTGACGGCCAGGGCCACGCCGGTTGGCGACCGCACCGTCGCGGATTTTCACGTGGATGGCGTCGATGAAGACGACCGGATAAACCGGGTCGAGGGGCCGGCTCTGCCGCTCGGCCATGCCCTCCAGTACCTGGTCGGTGATGGTCGAGATGGTCTGGCGGGAGACCTCGGCGCCATAGACCTCAGCCAGGTGGGCCTGGACCTCGCCGGTGGTCCGACCCTTCGCGGCCAGCGAGATGACCATCTCGTCGACGCCGGTCAGGCGCTTCTGCCGCTTCTTGACGATCTTCGGTTCGAACGAGCCGTCGCGGTCGCGTGGCACCGTGCGCCTTCGCCGGCACAGCTTTCTTGGGCTCAACGGCCTCGGGTTCAGCCACGTTCTCAGTGGTCATCGATGCATCCTCCATGATCGGGAGTTACACCGAACGATTTACAGTCCCGGGTTTGGCGGGTTTGGGTTTCGGGGGGGTGTTCTTTTTCTGGCGTCTGGGCAGTTGTTTCGGGGTGCAGTTGGCT
>NZ_JACBYP010000174.1 GCF_018982965.1 Streptomyces mayonensis
ACTACCACCGCTACCGCGACGACGTGGCCCTGATGAAGGACCTCGGACTCAAGGCGTACCGCTTCTCCGTCTCCTGGTCCCGCGTCCAGCCCACCGGCCGCGGCCCCGCCGTCGAACGCGGCCTGGACTTCTACCGACGCCTCACCGACGAGCTCCTGGAGGCGGGCATCACCCCCGTCGCCACCCTCTACCACTGGGACCTGCCGCAGGAGCTGGAGGACGCGGGCGGCTGGCCGCAGCGCGACACCGCCGGCCGCTTCGCCGAGTACGCCGACATCATGGCCCGCGCCCTCGGCGACCGCGTCGGCGTGTGGACCACTCTCAACGAGCCGTGGTGCAGCGCGTTCCTGGGCTACGGCTCCGGCGTGCACGCCCCGGGGCGCACCGACCCGGCCGCCACCCTGCGCGCCGCCCACCACCTCAACCTCGCCCACGGCAAGGCGGTCGGCGTGCTGCGCGAGGCGCTGCCGTCGAGCGCCCAGGTCTCCCTCACCCTCAACCTGCACCAGGTGCGCCCGCTGACCGACGCCCCCGAGGACGTCGAGGCGGCCCGCCGGATCGACGCGGTCGGCAACCGGGTCTTCACCGGCCCGATCCTCGACGGCGCCTACCCCGAGGACCTGATCGCCGACACCTCCCACCTCGTCGACTGGAGCGGGCTGGTCAAGGACGGCGACCTCGCGGAGATCTCCCGCCCGATCGACGTGCTCGGCGTCAACTACTACTCGCCGACCGTGGTCTCCCAGCCCGCCGACGGCGCCGGCACCACCAGCAACGACGGTCACGGCGCGAGCGACCACTCGCCGTGGACCGGCGCCGGCGACGTGGCCTTCCACCTCGCCAACGACGACCTGACCGCGATGAACTGGGCCATCGACGCGAACGGACTGCACACCCTGCTGACCGGCCTGGCGAAGTCCCACCCCGACCTGCCGCTGATGGTGACCGAGAACGGCGCCGCCTTCGACGACTACGTGTCGCCCGAGGGCCGGGTCAACGACCCGCAGCGCATCGCCTACCTCCGGTCCCACCTGGACGCGGTCCGCCGGGCCGTCGCCGACGGCGCGGACGTGCGGGGCTACTTCCTGTGGTCCCTGCTGGACAACTTCGAGTGGTCCTACGGCTACTCGAAGCGCTTCGGCGCCGTCTACGTCGACTACTCCACGCAGCGCCGCATCCCCAAGGACAGCGCCCACTGGTACGCCGACGTGATCCGGCGCAACGCGCTGCCCGGGGAGCCCGAACTCGGCTGACGCACAGGGCACTTCACGTCCCTCTCCGCACCGCGAGGACCGCGGCCGGTCTCCCCGGCCGCGGTCCTCGTGTTCTCCGTCCGCGGCGCCGGGGCGGAGCCTTGGCCCACCGGGGACGACGAGGCCGGGGACACACAGGTCGGGGCTGTTACATTCCTCGCTGACGGCTGCGAAGGGAAGGCGGCGACCATGGCGGTCAACGAGGGCCGGAGCCGGGGCGCCGGGCGCCCCACTCTGGAAGAGGTGGCCGCCCACGCCGGTGTCGGCCGCGGCACGGTCTCCCGGGTGATCAACGGCTCGCCCCGGGTCAGCGACGCGACCCGCGCGGCCGTCGAGGCGGCGGTCGCGGAGCTCGGCTACGTGCCCAACACCGCGGCCCGCGCGCTCGCCGCCAACCGCACCGACGCCATCGCGCTCGTCGTCCCCGAGCCGGAGACCCGGTTCTTCGCCGAGCCGTACTTCTCGGACATGCTGCGCGGTGTCGGCGCGGAGATCACCGACACCGAGATGCAGCTGCTGCTGATCTTCGCGGGCAACGACCGGGAACGGGAGCGCCTCGCCCAGTACCTGGCCGCGCACCGGGTGGACGGCGTCCTGCTGGTCTCCGTGCACGCCGACGACCCGCTGCCCGACCTGCTGGCCGAGCTGGAGATCCCCGCGGTGATCAGCGGCCCGCGCTCGGCCGAGGAGACCCTGGCCTCCGTGGACTCCGACAACTACGGCGGCGCCCGCTCGGCCGTCGAGCACCTGCTGTCGCGGGGCCGGCGCCGTATCGCGCACATCACCGGCCACCTCGACGTGTACGGCGCCCAGCGGCGCGTGGACGGCTACCGCGACGCCCTGGACGAGGCGGGCCCCGGGGTGGACGAGGGGCTGATCGAGGCGGGCGACTTCACCGAGGAGGGCGGGCGCCGCGCTATGGAGCGGCTGCTGGGCCGCCGTCCCGACGTGGACGCCGTCTTCGCCGCCTCGGACGTCACCGCGGCGGGCGCCCGCCAGGCCCTGCGTGAGGCGGGCCGGCGCACCCCGCAGGACGTGGCGCTGGTCGGCTACGACGACTCGGCGATCGCCCGGCACATGGAACCGCCGCTGACGAGCGTGCGCCAGCCCATCGAGGAGATGGGGCGCGCGATGATCGACCTGCTCCTGACCGAGATCGCGGACCGCCGCCCGGCCACGCGGCGCACACCCCGACGGCACCAGGTGGTGCTCGCCACGGAACTGGTGGAGCGGCGCTCGTCGTGAAGCGCGCGCGGTCGGATGCCGTGAGCAGCCGGGCGCCGCGAGCAGCCCGGCGCCGCGAGCGGTCGGGTGCCGCAACGCAATCAGCCGGTGACCCTCTTTCGAAGGTCACCGGCTGACGACTCAGGGTGAGTGACGGGACTTGAACCCGCGGCCACCTGGACCACAACCAGGTGCTCTACCAACTGAGCTACACCCACCAAGGCCGGTGCTCGAATCCCGCGTGGCGGGTTTCCCGACCGGCTGAGAAAAAGTGTACAGGGTCCGAAGGGGTGCTCGCGCCCGGCTTTCCGGGCACCGCTCCCCGGCGGTTCCTGCCACGGCGCGGCTGCGTCCGGGGCCCTGTCCGGGGCCCTGTCAGGAGCCCCCTCCGGGTCCCTCTCCGGGGACCTGCACGGCGGACGCCGTGAGCTTCAGCCGGTGGACACCACGTGCTTCGCCGCGATCGCCCTCGCGGTGTCGGAGTCGGGGCCCGGCTGCGGCACGAAGACCGCCTCCCGGTAGTAGCGCAGTTCGGCGATGGACTCGCGGATGTCGGCGAGCGCGCGGTGGTTGCCGTTCTTCTCGGGGCTGTTGAAGTACGCCCGCGGGTACCAGCGGCGGGCCAGCTCCTTGACGGAGGAGACGTCGACGATCCGGTAGTGGAGGTAGCCCTCCAGCGTCGGCATGTCCCGGGACAGGAAGCCGCGGTCGGTACCGACGGAGTTGCCGCACAGGGGCGCCTTGCCGGGCTCCTTCACATGCTCCCGCACGTACTGGAGGACCCGTTCCTCGGCGTCCGCCAGCGTCGTGCCGCCGTCGAGCTCCGCGAGCAGCCCGGACGCGGTGTGCATCTCCCGCACGACCTCCGGCATCGTCCGCAGGGCCCCCTCGGGCGGCCGTACGACGATGTCGACGCCGTCGCCGAGGATGTTCAGCTCGGAGTCGGTGACGAGGGCGGCAACCTCGATGAGCGCGTCGTCGGACAGCGAGAGGCCGGTCATCTCGCAGTCGATCCACACCATGCGATCGTTCATGCGGATACCCTACGGCTGACGTCCGTCGAATGGGCCCCCGGCGTCCGTGCGGGCGCCACCGGGGGCCGCCGCCCCCGGACCCCCGCTTCGGCCTGAACGGCCTCGTCCTCGAACGCCGGACGGGCCGAAGGCGTCGGTCCGCCCGGCGTTCGAGGTGTGCTCACTGGGCCGGGCTGCGCTGCCCCGGGACCGTCGTCGCCGCCGCGGGCAGCGGCGCCGTCGTACGGCGGGTCTGGAAGGGGACCGCGTTCTCCGGGTGGAGGGCCGCCGCCGGCTGGCCGGGCTCGGGCGGTGGCAGGTGCCGGGAGGCGGCCCCCGCGGCGCCGGCGTCCGGGTCCGCCGGACGGTCGCCCTGGGGGCGGCGCGCCCGGTAGGCCGCCCGGTAGGCGGCCGGCGACGAACCCAGCTGGCGGCGGAAGTGCCCGCGCAGCGCCACCGGTGAGCGGAAGCCGCAGCGGCCCGCCACCTCGTCCACCGAGTAGTCCGACGTCTCAAGGAGCCGCTGCGCCTGCAGCACCCGCTGGGTGATCAGCCACTGGAGCGGGGCGCTGCCCGTCAGCGAGCGGAACCGGCGGTCGAAGGTGCGGCGGCTCATGTAGGCGCGGGCGGCGAGCGTCTCCACGTCGAACTGCTCGTGCAGGTGCTCCAGCGCCCAGGCGACGACCTCGGCGAGCGGGTCGGCGCCGATCTCCTCCGGTAAAGACCTGTCCAGGTAGCGCTCCTGGCCTCCGGTCCGGCGCGGCGGCACGACCAGGCGGCGGGCGAGCGCTCCGGCCGCCTCGTTGCCGTGGTCCGTGCGCACGATGTGCAGGCACAGGTCGATTCCGGCCGCCGTGCCCGCGGACGTCAGCACGTCGCCGTCGTCCACGAACAGTTCGCGCGGGTCCACGTGGACCGACGGGTAGCGCTTGGCCAGGGTCGGCGCGTACATCCAGTGCGTGGTGGCGGGCCGGCCGTCCAGCAGCCCCGCGGCCGCCAGCACGAAGGCGCCGGTGCACAGTCCGACGATGCGGGCCCCCTCCTCGTGCGCGCGGCGCAGCGCGTCGAGGGCCTCCTGCGGCGGTGGCGAGGTGATCGACCGCCAGGCGGGCACGACGACCGTGCCGGCCCGGGAGATCGCCTCCAGCCCCTGGGGCGCGGTGAGTTCCAGGCCCCCGGTGGTCCGCAGCGGGCCTTCCTCGCCCGCGCACACCAGGAGGCGGTAGCGAGGCACGCCGGCGTCCTGGCGGTCGATCCCGAACACCGAAAGCGGTATGGAACTCTCGAAGATGGGGCCGCCGCTGAACAGCAGCACCGCGACGATCTCCTTGCGGCGTCGCCCGGAGAGCTTCCGGGTCGCGGATTCCGGCGCGGCAGTGGAGTCGTGGCTCATGAGTGCTAAGCCCCCCTCGGTGGTCGCGGCGCCCTGATCCTTTCGGGTCTGTCGCTCCAACACGTTTCCCCTCGGTCCTGCACGAGTCCCCCGCCGTAGACAGTCAAGATCGAATCTACTGTGTCCCGTCGCGCCGAGGTGGCCGGTTCGGCACTCGGGACATTGTCGACATGGCAACTTGGCGTGAAGCAGTCGATCACGAAGCGTTGCACTCCGGGGCGCCACTGGGAAGTGCGCCTTGTCTCAGTGGCCAATCCCCGTAGGGTGCGCAGGTCCCCCGAGACCCTTTCCGTGCAGGTGGAACGGGGGTTTCGGGGTGGTGGAAGACCATGATGAGCCAACCTGGGAAGTTGGCTGAAAAGATGCGGAACTGTGCGCGGAAACCGGTCAGTCGACCGGTGTGTTTTTCCCAGTGTGCCGTCCGCGCCTGTGAATCGTCCCACCGGGCCGGCATCGGCGGCCGCTCCGGGGCGCCCACCGGTCGCCGGAGGGCCGGACCGCGGCCCGCTCCGCCGCCCGCTCCGAACGCCGCAGCAGCAGACGGCAGACGGCGGTGACGGCGGCCAGTCCGACGGCCGCACCGGCGGTGCCGGCGAACGAGGCGCCGTACCCCAGCAGCGCGACCGGAACGAGGAGGCAGCTGAACGCCGCCCAGCGGACGAGGTCCGTGACGCCGTCGCGCGCGGGTGCCCGGTCGGCGCGCGGCGTCGGCTCGGCGGTGCGGTGCGGACCGGACACGGGGGCTCCCTGGGGGTGGCGGTACGGAGATCAACGTCCGCGCGGCGCGCCGGTCACGTCCGGTTACGCACAGTTGAATCCTGTGCAAACCGCCTGTACAGAGCAGCAACCATTGCGTTACGGGCGCCCCCTCGGGCATGCTCCGGTGAACCCCGTGGCGGACCGCGCGCGGGATCTGGCGAAGGAGGCGTGCCGCCGTACCCTTGGGGGTATGGGGTTGGGAAGACAATTCCCGGACACAGCTCCGCCGCACTCTGTTGTCCCCCATAGAGGATAAAAACGCCGAGACAGCCATGGCCGGTCACGAATTCTTCGAACCCGCGGACCGCAAGCGGCCCGTCGCCGAACCCACGGCGGCCGAGCCCCTGGCGGCGGAAGAGCCCCGCCAGTCCTGCGATCCAGCCTTCAAGCACGGCGTCGTCGTCGGCTTCGACGGCTCCACCTCCAGCGAGCGTGCCCTCGCGTACGCCATCGGCATGGCCTCCCGGCTCAGTTCCGGCCTGGTCATCGTGCATGTCGCCAACCGGCTGCCCACCACGGTGTGGGCCGGCTGCGAACCTCCCGTCTTCGTCGACGTGCCGGACCACCGCACCGAGGTGCTCGGCCTGGAGCTGGCGTGTGCGGACTATCTCGCCGAGGTCCCCTGGATCCTGGTCGAGCGCGGCGGCGACATCTGCCACGAACTCGAGGAGGTGGGACGGGAGTACGAGGCGGACGCCATCGTCGTCGGCTCCAGCCACGGCCTGGTGGGCCGCCTCTTCGGCTCCGTCGCCGGCCGCCTCGCCAAGCGGGCGAAGCGGCCCGTGGTGGTCATCCCGTAGGGACTCCGCCCCGCCCGCTCGTGCAGTGTGAAGCTACCGACGCGTAGAGGTGTTTGTGCTCTTGTGAAGGGCATATACGTGTCACCGCACAACTGCACACTGCATCGGCCCACGAACATCTCCCGACGCGCTGCAGGCCGGCGGATGACGGCCGCCGGGTGGCCGCGCAGGCCGGGGGGCAGGGCAACCCCCGGCAGGGCAACGGCCCTCCGTGTGCTGGTGGCTCACACGGAGGGCCGTTCGCCGAAGACCGTTCGCCGAAGGAGGCGAAGGAGGCGAAGGGTCGGGAAGGCTTTCTACTCCACCGTCACCGACTTGGCGAGGTTCCTCGGCTTGTCGATGTCCCGGCCGAGCGCCAGGGCCGTGTGGTAGGCGAGGAGTTGCAGGGGGATGCCCATCAGGATGGGATCGAGTTCGTCCTCGTTCTTCGGGACGACGACGGTGTGGTCGGCCTTCTCCTGCTCCCGGTGGGCGACCGCGAGGATCTGGCCGCTGCGGGCCTTGATCTCCTCCATGGCCGCGCGGTTCTTCTCCAGCAGGTCGTCGTCCGGCACGATCGCGACCGTCGGCAGGGCCGGCTCGATCAGCGCGAGCGGCCCGTGCTTCAGCTCGGAGGCCGGGTAGGCCTCGGCGTGGATGTAGGAGACCTCCTTCAGCTTCAGGGAGGCCTCGCGGGCGACGGGGTAGCCGCGGACACGGCCGATGAAGAGCATCGAGCGGGCGTCGGCGTACTGCGCGGCCAGCTTCCTGATCTCCTCCTCCTGCTCCAGCATCTCGGAGATCTGCGCGGGCAGCCTGCGCAGCCCCTCGATGATCCGCTTGCCGTCGCGCACCGACAGGTCCCGGGTGCGGCCCAGGTGCAGGGCGAGCAGCGCGAAGGCGACGCAGGTGTTGGTGAAGCACTTGGTGGAGACGACGCAGACCTCGGGCCCGGCGTGCACGTACATGCCTCCGTCGGCCTCGCGGGCGATCGCCGAGCCGACCACGTTGACGATGCCGAGGACGCGGGCGCCCTTGCGCTTCAGCTCCTGCACGGCGGCCAGCACGTCGTACGTCTCGCCGGACTGGGACACGGCGATGTACAGGGTGTCGGGGTCGACGACCGCGTTGCGGTAGCGGAACTCGGAGGCGGGCTCGGCGTCGGCGGGGATCCGGGCCAGCTCCTCGATCATCTGGGCGCCGATCTGGCCCGCGTGGTACGAGGTGCCGCAGCCCAGGATCTTCACGCGCCGCACCGCCCGTGCGTCGCGGGCGTCCAGGTTGAGGCCGCCGAGGTGCACGGTGGAGAAGCGGTCGTCGATCCGGCCGCGCAGCACGCGGTCCACGGCCTCGGCCTGCTCGTGGATCTCCTTGTGCATGTAGGTGTCGTGGCCGCCCATGTCGTAGGAGGCGGCCTCCCACTCGACGGTGGTGGGCTCGGACGTGGTGCGGGTGCCCTCGGTGGTGTACGTGCGGAAGTCGTCGGCCTTGAGGGTGGCCATCTCGCCGTCGTCGAGGGTGACTATCTGGCGGGTGTGGGCGACCAGCGCGGCGATGTCCGAGGCGACGAACATCTCCTTCTCGCCGATGCCGAGCACGACCGGCGAGCCGTTGCGGGCCACGACGACCCGCTCGGGGAAGTCGGCGTGCATCACCGCGATGCCGTACGTTCCCTCGATGACCCGCAGGGTCTCGCGGACCTTGTCCTCCAGCTTCTCGGCACCGGAGCGGGCGACGAGGTGGACGAGGACCTCGGTGTCGGTCTCGGAGAGGAACTCGACGCCGTCCGCCTCCAGCTTGCGGCGCAGGTCGGCGGCGTTGTCGATGATGCCGTTGTGGACGACGGCGACCTTGTTGTCGGCCGACATGTGCGGGTGGGCGTTCACGTCGGAGGGGGCGCCGTGGGTGGCCCAGCGGGTGTGGGCGATGCCGGTGGTGCCCTTGAAGCGGGCCGGGACCTTGGCCTCCAGGTCGCGCACCCGCCCCTTGGCCTTGACCATCTTCAGCCCGGCCGCCTTCGGGGAGGTCACGACGACGCCCGCCGAGTCGTAGCCCCGGTACTCCAGCCGCTGGAGTCCCTCGAGGAGCAGGGGCGCGACGTCACGCTTCCCGACGTATCCGACGATTCCGCACATGTATGGGTAAACCTCGTACTCTTCCCGGCCTGCTCAGCCGTAGACGACGCGGCGCAGCTGACGGAGCGACAGCTCCGGCGGCGCGACCGCCCGGTATTTCAGTTCCGCCCCGATCCGCTCGAAGATCGTCGCGTTCACCAGGCCCTGGGCCTGGAGTTCGCGGTGGCGGCGGCGGACGTACTCCTCGGTCGTCTCGTCGAAGTAGGCGAGCACGTCCTGGACCACGCGCAGCGCCTCGCCCCGGCTCAGCGGGGTGGACCGCGTCAGGTGGTCAACGAGTTCGTCGTGCACCCGGTAGATCCTGGAGTAAGGCAGGCCCCTGTGCAAGAATCCTGCCCGATATCGGGCAGGACTGGCTCCGTCTGTGTGTCCCTGTGCCTACATCCGCTTCAGTACGGCCTGCTTGGCCAGCGCGAACTCGTCGTCCGTGAGCACCCCCGAGCGGTGCAGTTCGCCCAGCTCCCGCAGCCGGCGCAGCAGCGCGTCGTGGTCGTTCTCGGCGGCGGGGGCCCCGGCGGCAGGAGTGTCCCCGGCCGGGCCGGCCTCCTCGACGGCGGCCGGTGCGGACGGGTGCGGGAGACGGGCCTGCACGGCCGCGGCCACCAGGGCCATCAGCGGGTCCTTCTTGAACCCCCACAGCTCCACGGCGTTCGGGTCGTACTTCGGCGGCACCTTGCTCGGCGCCGCCCGCACGGTGAAACGCAGGTGCCCGTTCTCCAGGCCGACCGTCGGCTGCCACTCCACGGCCACGATGTCGGCGACGGGAAGGGTGCGGGGCCCGGCGGCCGACTTGGCGTCCTCCGCCTGCCACTTCCACTCCAGCCGCACCCGCTCCCCGTCGAAGCTCGCGATGCCGTCCCCGGCCGACACCGACAGCGGCACGGCGGGGCCGGGCAGCAGGTAGGCGTCCACCGGCCCGGACGGAACCTGGTCCAGGAGCAGGGCGTTGCGCACCTCGTCCACGAAGTACTGCGCGACGCCGTACCGGTCGGACTCCACGAGGAGCTGGTAGGGATCGTGCGGCTCGGTCAGCCGGCCGCCCGTCGCGTGCAGGAGGGGGTCCGCGCCGTCCCGCAGCCGCAGCCTGAGCCGCCCCGACTTCTTCCCCTGCTCGAACGATATGCCCGCCAACGCCGCGAGCGGCACGAGCAGTTCACCCAGTTCCTTGCGCAGCAGGCTGACGTTCTTGTCCCGTCCCGGAGTCAGCCGCAACGCGCTGCCGTCGAAGACCCACGTTCCGTCCTTCTGGATGATTTCCGCCATGCGGGGATTGTTTCATCGCCGCTGTGGACGGTGGAGGTGCAGGAAGGGCTCCCCGTACCTGCCGCCCGAGTCGGGGCGAGCCCGGATCAGGAACGGGGAGGAGCGGTGGCGGCGCCACCCCCGGAACGGTGGGCGCGGATCTCCCCGTGGTGGTCCGCGGCCCAGTCGACCAGCCGCATGACGATCTCGTGCAGGCCGCGGCCGAGCGGGGCGAGGGCATACTCCACGCGCGGCGGGACCTCGGCGTAGGCAGTGCGCGTGATCAGTCCGTCCTCGACGAGCTGGCGCAGGGTGTGCGTGAGCATGCGCTGGGAGATGCCGGGGATGTGGCGCTGCAGGTCGGTGTAGCGCAGGGGTCCGTTCTCCAGGACGGCGACGACCAGCAGGCTCCACTTGTCGCCGACCCGGTCCAGCACCTGCCGGACGAAGGGCATGCTCTCGGCGGGGATCTTCGCGCACGGCCCGGTCGCGGCCGCCATCTCCGTATCGGTGCCGTCCGGCATGGCTCCCATTCCTCTCCGTCGCGCACACCCGTGTGCCTTTTGTGGCGGCTTCCATACTGGCGCATCATGGCGCTACGAACAAACAGTAGGAATCGGAGTTCAGGCCGTGAAAGCAGAGATCCGCAGCGCCGGACTCTTTCCGGGCTAGCTCCGGACTCCCTCCGTACTCCCTGCGTACTCCCTCCGGACTTTCTTCGAAAGGCGTGACCGACATGTCGTACCTGCTGCACATCGACTCCTCCTCGCTCGGCGAGGCCTCCGTCTCCCGCCAGGTCGCCCGGTCCTTCCGCGCCCGGTGGCAGGGCCCGGTCGTCCACCGCGACCTCGCTGCCTCACCGGTGCCGCACCTGACGGCGGCGGGTGTCACCGCCCGTGACACCGACCCGGCCCGGTACACCCCCGAGCAGGCCAAGGCGCGGGCACTGCAGGACGAGCTGATCGAGGAGTTCCTCGGTGCCGGCGCGTACCTGTTCACGGTGCCGATGTACAACCTGTCCATGCCGTCGGCGTTCAAGGCGTGGCTGGACCAGATCCTCGTCACCGACCGAACCTTCACCCACACCGGCGCCTCCCCGGCCGCGGGCCGTCCCGCCCTGCTGATATCCGCCCGCGGCGGCAGCTACGGCCCCGGCGCGCCCAGGGAGGGCCTGGACTACCTGGTGCCCACGCTGGAAACCGTCCTGGGCCACGAGGACCTCCTCGGCCTGGACGTCACCACCGTGACGCCCGAGCTGACCATGGCCCCCCACGCGCCGGCCCTCGCCTCGCTCCTCCCTCTCCACGAGGCGTCCATGACGGCCGCCCACGACCACGCACGCGCCCTCGCCGAGCCCTTCGCCGCACGAGCCGCCTGACCGGCGTCACAACCGGGCGCCGAACGCTTCGGCATCACCGTGACCGCCGGCCCGCGGACGGAGGGGCGTCCCCGAGTGCGGTCCTCGGGGATGCCTGTCCGTGGTGGCGGGTCTCCGCCGCACGCCGGTTCTCTCCCGAACACGGCAGTCGGCACCGGAACACCTCAACGCGCCAGCCGCTGTCAGCCTCCTCCTCCTGCCCCGCCTCTTGCTTTGCGGGGTTTCTGAGGCTGTTCCGCAGTCGG
>NZ_JACBYP010000175.1 GCF_018982965.1 Streptomyces mayonensis
TTGGCGGCGACCGCGTCGTGCCCCTCGCGGAACACGGTGGCGGAGACCTCGAACGACTCGCCCGTCACCGCCTTCGCCGGGCGCCTGCCGTTGTCCACCACCGGGTGGACGTCCCGTACCGGGATACGCCCGACCGTCGCGGTCGTGCTCATCCGCATCTCACCTCCGCCGTGCTCGGGGCCGGGCGCGGGCGCCCGGCCTTGATGGGGTCAGGCCGCGCCGGAGGGAGCCCTCGGCCCCGACGGGGCGAGCCGTTCCGGCTGCTCCTGCGCGCGGGTGACCAGGTTCGTCCGCAGGTACCTCTCGGCCGCGTCGGCCGCCTCGCGCGCGCACCGCTTCCCCATCAGGACGCAGAGGGTGTAGCCGGAGTCCTCGAAGGTGGTCCGGACGCGTACGTCCGCCGGGGACGCCAGCATCGAACGTTCCCAGGCGCGGTAATGCCGCAGCTGCCGGGCGACTTCGCTCTTCGCGGGGAGCAGCATGGCCGGTCACCTTCCGGGCGGTCCGGTGGTACGGACGATCGGGTACTTCACACATGGTGCACGGACGGTGACGCCCCGTCTTGTTGGATCTTCAACTGATTTGTCCGGGTGCTCACCGCCGGGTTGCCGCCGCGTTCGGGGCGATCCGGGGCTCGTGTTGCACGAATGGACTACGGATCCCACTCTGGAGTGACTCAGGAGCGATCAGCGCTCACGCTTCGTGAACGGGGAGCCCGTCCCCCAAGGGACGAGGAGAGGCGAGAGCCTTCGCGGTGAGGAGCCACGACGATGAAGACCGCAGTGCCCCGCTACTACCACCTCGACGTGGAAGTGAGCCCGGAACGGGTCGGACAGGTCAGCCGCATCCTGGCCGCCCACCTCCGGTTCTGGAAGCTGGAAGACCTCGTCGAACCCGTCTGCTCGGGCGCCGAGATGCTGCTCCGGGCCATCGACGAGCACGCCGGCGACAAGAACACGTCGATCGAGATGTGGTGGAACCGCCAGCACCTCATCACGGCCGTGGCGGGCAACGACCACGCGCTCCGTCCCGACCACGACCTGCGCACCTGCCTCCAGCACCTCGCGGCGCACAGCGACGGCTGGGGCTGCTGCGCCACCGACACCGGTGCGAAGGTCATCTGGTTCTCGCGCCGCTCCCGGGCCGGCGAACGCGTCCCGCTGGTCGCCACGCCCCCCGGACCCATCACCCGGGAGGGGCTGGAAGTGCCGCGCGAGACCATGCCCGTGGCCCGGCTGGCGAGGCCCGCCGCCGACGCCCGCGGCGTTCTGGAGGAGGCCCGGTGACCCGCGCCAGACCCGACTGGAAGGGAGCGCCCGTGTGGAGCGGGCTCCCCCACCCGCTGGGCGCCACCTACGACGGACAGGGCACCAACTTCGCCCTCTTCAGCGAGGTCGCCGACCGGGTCGACCTGGTCCTCGTCGACGACGACGGCACCCACAGCACGATCCCGCTGCCCGAGGTCGACGGCTTTGTCTGGCACTGCTACCTGCCCGGCGTCGGCCCGGGGCAGCGCTACGGCTACCGGGTCCACGGCCCGTGGGCCCCGGCCGTGGGCCACCGCTGCAACCCGGCGAAGCTCCTCCTCGACCCGTACACCCGGGCGGTGGACGGGACGACGGACAACCACGCCTCCCTCTTCGAACGGGCGCAAGGGAAGGCCGACCCCGGCGACAGCGCCGGGCACACCATGCTCGGCGTGGTCACCGACCCCTTCTTCGACTGGGGCGACGACCGCCCTCCCCGGCGCCGGTACGCGGAGTCCGTGATCTACGAGGCCCACGTCCGCGGCCTCAGCCGCACCCACCCGGACGTACCGCCGGAACTGCGCGGGACCTACGCGGGTCTGGCGCACCCGGCCGTCGTGAACCACCTGACGTCGCTCGGCGTGACGGCCGTGGAGCTGATGCCGGTGCACCAGTTCGTGCACGACGGGGTGCTGCAGGACCGCGGCCTGTCCAACTACTGGGGCTACAACACCATCGGCTTCTTCGCGCCCCACAACGGCTACGCCGCGCTCGGCACCCGCGGCCAGCAGGTCACCGAGTTCAAGTCGATGGTCAAGACGCTCCACGAGGCAGGCCTCGAAGTCATCCTCGACGTGGTCTACAACCACACCGCCGAGGGCAACGAGAGGGGCCCCACCCTCTCCTTCCGAGGCATCGACAACGCCTCGTACTACCGCCTGGTGGACGGCGACTGGCAGCACTACTACGACACCACCGGCACCGGCAACAGCCTGCTGATGCGGCACCCCTACGTGCTCCAGCTCATCATGGACTCGCTGCGCTACTGGGTGACCGAGATGCACGTGGACGGCTTCCGCTTCGACCTCGCGGCCACCCTCGCCCGCCAGTTCCACGAGGTGGACCGGCTGTCGGCGTTCTTCGACCTCATCCAGCAGGACCCGGTCATCAGCCGCGTCAAGCTGATCGCCGAACCGTGGGACGTCGGCGAGGGCGGCTACCAGGTGGGCAACTTCCCGTCGCTGTGGTCGGAGTGGAACGGGAAGTACCGGGACGCCGTACG
This sequence comes from Streptomyces mayonensis, assembly GCF_018982965.1. Classification (GTDB taxonomy): domain Bacteria; phylum Actinomycetota; class Actinomycetes; order Streptomycetales; family Streptomycetaceae; genus Streptomyces; species Streptomyces mayonensis. Next base: position 2,530 of record NZ_JACBYP010000175.1, read on the forward strand.
GGACTTCTGGCGCGCCGAGGACCACACCCTCGGCGAGTTCGCCTCCCGGCTGACCGGCTCGTCCGACCTCTACCAGCACAGCAGGCGCCGACCCCGCGCCAGCGTCAACTTCGTCACCGCGCACGACGGCTTCACCCTGCGCGACCTCGTCTCGTACAACGACAAGCACAACGAGGCCAACGGCGAGGACAACCGGGACGGCGAGAGCCACAACCGCTCCTGGAACTGCGGCGCCGAGGGTGCGACCAAGGACCCCGCAGTCCGCGAACTGCGCGGCCGCCAGCAGCGCAACCTGCTCGCCACGCTCCTGCTCTCCCAGGGCATCCCGATGCTCTGCCACGGGGACGAACTGGGCCGCACCCAGCGCGGCAACAACAACGCCTACTGCCAGGACAACGAGATCTCCTGGATCGACTGGCGGCTCGACGGCGAACAGCGCTCCCTGCTGGACTTCGTGCGGCGCCTGATCGCACTGCGCGCCGACCACCCCGTGCTGCGCCGGCGCCGCTACTTCCGCGGCGAGACCGCCACCCACGCGGACCAGCCGCTGCCCGACCTGGTGTGGCTGCTGCCCGACGCCCGGGAGATGACCGAGGACGACTGGCGGCGCTCCGACGCGCACGCCGTCGGCGTCTTCCTCAACGGCGACGCCATCGCCGAGCCCGACCCCTGCGGCCGCCCCGTCGTCGACGACTCCTTCCTGCTGCTGCTCAACAGCCACTGGGAGCCGGCCGACTTCAGGCTGCCCGGCGCCGGTTACGGCGAACGCTGGGCGGCCCTGATCGACACCGCCGACCCGGAGGGCGTCCCCGACGAGGCCGAGCACAAGGCGGGCACCGTCGTGACCGTCGAGCAGCGCAGCCTCGTCCTGCTGTCCCGCCCCTCCCGCACCGGCCGGTGAGCCGGTGCGGTCAGCTGCCGAAACGGCGCGCGGTCACCGTGAACTGCGCGCCGTCGGCGTCCCGGAGCACCGCCTCGTCGCCGCCGAGCGAGAGCACGCTGCCGCCGTGCAGTTCCGCGGCACGCGCACAGCCCGCGACGTCCTCGACCGCGAAGTGGATCTGCCAGTGCGGCCGCACCGCCGGGTCCGGGGCCGCGCCGAGCGCCCCCGACTCGATCCGTGCCACGACCTCGCCGTCCTGGCGCAGCACCACCTCGTCGCCCTCGTACCGCACCTCGCAGCAGCCCCGCCCCGACGCCCAGTCGAAGATCTCGCCGTAGAAGATGGCGGCGTCGAAGGCGTCGCGGGTGTGCAGCCGGATGAAGGCGGGGCGCGAGGTGCGCCAGGCCTCCCAGTCCGTGAACAGCTCGCCCTCCCAGACGCCGAAGGAGGCGCCGTCCCGGTCGGCGAGCAGCGCCGCCCGCCCGGGCGGCAGGGAGATCGGCCCGACCGCCGCGGTGCCGCCGCGCTCCTGCGCCCGCGAGACGGCCTCGTCCGCGCTGCGCACCGCGAAGTACGGCGTCCAGGCCACCGCCATCTGCCACATCGCGGCCACCGCCGCGATCCCGGCCACCGGCACACCGTGGGCCAGCGCGATCCGGAAGGGTTCGCCCAGCCGGGCCGGCCGCCACTGCCAGCCGAGCACGGCGGAGTAGAACTCCTCGGTGGCCTTCAGGTCGCGGCTGGTGAGACTCACCCAGCAGGGCGCCCCGTACACGGAGTGCGTGGACAGCAGGCCCTCTCCGGAGGCGGGGAAGGTCATGTCGTGGTTCATGGCAGTCGTGTCCTGATCTCGTCCACCGGCAGTCACCGGCTCCACACCAGTGTCCGGCCGGGAGTGCGGCGGGCGCCTGCCGAGTACCCCGGGCGCGGCGCCGAAACGGTGGCCGGGGCGCCCCGGACGGCCCAGTGGCGGACGCGGTGGCGGGCCGCGGACGGCGTGGCGACCATGGAGGGGATCCGGAGGTGACCATGACCGCGGACGGCGACTCGGAACAGATTTTCGGGCTGCAGGAACAGGTCCGGCAGCTGAAGGAGGCGGTCGTCTCGCACGCCGTCGTGGACCAGGCGATCGGTGTGGTCGTCGTCCTCGGCGGGGTGTCGCCGGACGAGGGGTGGATCGTCCTGAAGGAGGTCTCCCAGCACACGAACACCAAACTGCGCAACGTGGCGGAGACGATCCTCGTCTGGGGACGCACGGGAGTGATGGCGCCGGAGATACGGGCCGCCCTGGAGGACACCCTGGACCGCCGCGGCCCCGTCTGCCTGCCCGGCGCACCGCAGGACCTCAGCGGGCCTCCGTGAGGATCTCCTCCCGGATCCGGTCGAAGCAGCCGGCGAGCAGCCGGGAGACGTGCATCTGGGAGATGCCGAGCTGCTCCGCGATCCGGCTCTGCGTCATCCCGCCGAAGAAGCGCAGGTAGAGAATGGTGCGCTCACGCTCGGGCAGCGCCTGAAGGCAGGGCCGGACGGCCACCCGGTCCACGACCGCGTCGAAGGCCGGATCGGGCCCGCCGAGCGCGTCCCCGAGGGCGTACCCGTCGGTGCCGGGCATCTCCGCCTCCAGCGACAGGGCCGTGAAGCACTCCAGGGCCTCCATGCCGGTGCGGACCTCGACCGCGGTCAGCTGCGCGTGCTCGGCTATCTCCTCGACCGTGGGCGGGCGCCCCGGCGTGGTCTGCGCCAGCTCCTTCGCCGACCTGCGCACCCGGTTGCGCAGGTCCTGGATGCGGCGCGGTACGTGCAGCGTCCACATGTGGTCGCGGAAGTGCCGTTTGATCTCGCCGGTCACCGTCGGCACGGCGTACGCCTCGAAGGCGTGACCGCGCCCGGGGTCGTAGTGGTCCACGGCCTTGACCAGCCCGAGGGCCGCCACCTGGTAGAGGTCCTCCAGGTTCTCGCCGCGGCCCCGGAAGCGGACGGCTATCCGCTCCGACATGGGCAGCCAGACTCTGATCAGGTCGTCCCGCAGGGCCTTGCGTTCCGGTCCCTCGGGCAGCCCGGCGAGCCGGTCGAACGCCGCGGCCGTGTCGGGGGCGTCGTCGTGCGGGTGGGGCTTGCTTCGGCCGGCGACACGCATCGCGCGCACCTCCCTCGGCAGGGGTGCAGGGAAACCCTCGTACGTTCCTCGTACATATGGATTTACTCGTACATATGGATACTGAGCGCGATTGGCCCGAACGGCCACTCGAACGCCCGCGGACCGGCGTGCGCGGCGGCCCCGTGGCCGGACGTGATGTGCGGCACGCCCCGGTGAGCGTCCCGGACGGGCGCCGGCGGATCGTCGCTGGGCAGCGCTTGATCACCGAGCAAATGGGGCGAAGCCCCTGGCCACAGCGCATTCTGCTCATTTGACAGTGCGCTGAGCGTACGGATAGGAAGCGAGCGTCGAGAGGTCGAGAGGGGCACCGTGTACGAGCCGAACGTGGTCGGGGACTGGCACGAGTACGAGGAGCAGGCCGGCCTGCGGGCCCGCGTCCACCGTCTTGAGCCCGCCGAGCCGCCGCGTGGGCGCGACGACGCCGCCGAGGGCCTCACGTACTTCCGCCTCCGGGTGACCGTCGAGAACCGGGGCCCGCGGCAGCTCGGCATCCACCTGGAGGACGGCCAGATCGACGTCCGGATCGGCCCCGACGGGGAGAGCGCCTTCCTCGACTGGCGCAACTCGCAGTTCATCGAGGGCTTCGACGTCTACCCGCTGCGCCGGGCCACCGCGCTGCTCTACGCGGCCGGCCCGGAGGCGAGCCTGGGCCAGGTGGACGTGCAGGTGCAGTTGCGGGTGGACGAGGAGTGGGCCGACCGGCGGCTGTGGACCGGCGGCCTCGGACTGCCCGACGGGGCCGGTGCCGCACCGTGCGGCACGGTCCGGGACGAGGGCCTCGCGCACCAGGTGAGCGCCTTCCTGCGCGACCGCTGCGAGGAGGGCCCCGCCTGATCCGCCGACGGCGGTGCCGCGGTGCGCGGTGCCGTCGGTGGTCTCGTCGGCGGTGGCCCTCCCGGCTCAGGCGTTCGGGTCGAAGGGAATGCCGGAGGGCTTGGCGGCCGCCAGGTGGGAGGCGAAACTGCCGTCCTTGAGGCCGAAGTTGGCGCTGCCGAAGTCGTGGGTGCTCAGCTTCTCGCGCAGGCCGGCCGGATACCCGTTCCACCCGACCAGCGTCGGGTACTGCCAGCTGCCCCGGTGGTTCTCCGGCGGCTCGTCGCCCGAGGTCGCCAGGCGGAAGCAGTGGGTGCTGATGCCGTCCTTGTGGTAGACGATCTTCGGGTGGGTGCCGTCGAACCGGACGGCCGACCGCTCGTGCACGCTGAACGAGCCGTGCGCGGAGGTCGCCACGTACTGGACCGTGCCGTCGGCCACCCACACCACGACGTGCTCCCAGTCGTGCCGGTGTCCGCCGAGGCTGCTGCCGGGCAGCGCCTGGTCCTTCTCGAAGTACAGGCCGTACATGTAGGCGCACCAGCCGTTGTTGCACGTGGCGCGCGCGTAGCCGTTGGTGTTCTCCAGGTCGGCGGCGTCGCGGCAGTTGCCGTTCAGGTCGCCGGTCGGGTTGAGGCCGCCGTTGACCGTGCCGTCCTGGCCGATGGCCGGGGTCGGGTAGCAGCCGTCGGTGTCGTAGTCGTAGGCGGGCTGGTAGGCCTGCTCCAGGCTGTCGGCGTTGCCGGGCAGTCCCGGGGGCGGGGCGGCGAAGGCCGTGGCGGGGGAGGCGAGGACCAGGGCGAGGGCGCCGAGCGGCGCGGCGAGCCATCTCCTGCGGCGCGGGCGTCCGGTGCGTGGGGACATCGTGTCCTCCTCTGCTGGGCGTCCTTTTTTCGGCACGCCCAACGGATGTGGGGGGAAGGGCAGTTCAGGGTCCCCTCTTTTCACTCCCGCGCCAAGGGCGCCCGGGCGTCGCCGTGGTGAAGGACTGCCCAATTCGTGATCCGCACACTTGACTCGCCGTTACGCCGTTACGCCGTTGCGCCGTTGCGCCGTCACGTCGTCATGCCGTAGTCCTCGCGCTGTCGCGCCGTCACGGCGTCGGGACCCGTCACACCGGGTCGTCCGGGAGGTCGGCGGCGGAGTCCTCGGGCGCCAGGTCCGGGCGGAGCCTGAGCCAGGACGGCTGGCGCAGCATGCCCTCCCGGGTGCGGGTGCTGTAGCGGACCTCGCCCACCAGCCGGGGCACGACCCAGCGCGCACCCGGCACCGGCGGCACCGGGTCGAAGGGGCACACGTCGCTCGACGCGGCCCGCAGCAGCGCGGCCAGCTCGTCGCGCTCGGCGCCGCTCCAGCCGGTGCCGACGCCGCCGACGTAGCGCAGCCGCCCCGCGGCGCGCTGGCCCACCAGTACGGCACCCGGCAGGCCCGTCAGCCGCCCTTTGCCGGGCAGCCAGCCGCCGACCACGACGTCCTCGCTGCGCATGTTGCGGATCTTGACCCAGGCCCGGGAGCGGACGCCCGGCTCGTACACCGAGTCCAGCCGCTTGCACACCAGCCCCTCCAGGCCGTGCTCACGGGTGGCCCGCAGGGCCTGCTCGCCGTGGCCGACCAGCGCGGCCGGGGTCGACCAGGACGGCCCGCCCGCACCGAGGCCGGTCAGCCGCTCGCGGCGGGCGGTGTAGGGGAGGCGCAGCAGGGACTCGCCCGCCAGGTGCAGGGCGTCGAAGAGCACCAGATGGACGGGGACCCGGGCCGCCCGGTGCGCCGCCCGGCGCGGGTCGTGCGCGAGGCCCATCCGGGACTGGAGCAACTGGAAGTCCGCGCGGCCCTGTTCGTCCAGGGCCAGCACCTCGCCGTCCAGTACGGCGGGGGTGGCGCCCAGCGCGGTCCCGAGCGGCTCCAGCTCGGGATAGGCACTCGTGATGTCCTGCCCCGAGCGGGCGCGCAGCAGCACGCTGCCGTCACCGGGCAGGTACACCATCACGCGCTGGCCGTCCTGCTTGGTCTCGTAGGCCCACCGCGCGTCCTGCCGGGCGGGCGGCAGGGTGCCGGGGGTGGCGAGCATGGGCGGGATCAGCGGCAGGTCCACGGGTCAGTTCTCGACGTGCCCGGCGGCCGTCACGCGCCCTGCCCGTCAGGTTCGCCTGAACGGCGCCGGTCCCGGGGGCGGGACCGGCGCCGCCGCCGTCAGCGGGCGGAGGCGGCGGGCGCCGCGACCTCCTCGGCCGGAGCGGAGTGCGCGACGCCGGTGGCGGCGCGGTGGCGCGGGATGAAGGACGCGATCACGAAGGCGAGCAGGGCGGCACCGGCGCCGATGGCCATGACCACCTTGAAGGCGTTCTCGGAGGGCAGCGCGAAGCCGCCGAGGCTGACCGTCATCTGGGCCAGGATCACACCGGCGATGGCGCTCGCGACCGACGTACCGATGGACCGCATGAGGGTGTTCAGGCTGTTCGCGGCGGCCGTCTCGCTCGCGGGCACCGCGCCCATGATCAGGGCGGGCATGGCGCCGTAGGTGAAGCCGATGCCGGCGCCGATGACGCAGGAGACCAGCGCCAGGTGCCACACCTCGGACATCAGCACGATGTTCAGCCCGTAGCCGGCCGCCACGATCAGCGCGCCGATCATCAGGGTGACCTTCGGGCCGCGGGTCTTGGACACCTTGGCGGAGACCGGCGCGAACGCCATCATCACCAGGCCGGACGGCGCCATCACCAGACCGGCGGTCAGCAGCGAGCGGCCCAGGCCGTAACCGGTGGCCTCGGGCAGCTGCAGCAGCTGCGGAAGCACCAGGGACATCGCGAACATGGAGAAACCGACGGCGATCGACGCCAGGTTGGTGAACAGGACCTGGCGGCGGGCGGTGGTGCGCAGGTCCACCAGCGGCTGCGGGGTGCGCAGCTCCCACCAGCCCCACACCAGCAGGACCACCACGGCCGCCGCGAACAGCCCCAGCGTGGTGCCGCTGCCCCAGCCCCAGTCGGCGCCCTTGGAGATGGCCAGCAGCAGGCAGATCAGACCGGCCGCCATGCCGAGGCCGCCGAGCACGTCGAAACGGCCGCCGGTGCGCACGGCCGACTCCGGCACGAGTATCAGCACCAGCACCAGGGCGACGGCGCCGAGCGCGCCGGAGAGCCAGAACAGCATGTGCCAGTCGAGGTTGTCCGCGATCAGCGCGGCGATGGGCAGACCGAGCGCGCCGCCGACGCCGAGCGAGGCGCTCATCAGGGCGGTGGCACCGGCCAGCCGCTCCGCGGGCAGTTCGTCGCGCATGATGCTGATGCCGAGCGGGATGACGGCGGCGGACAGGCCCTGCAGGGCGCGGCCCACGACCATCGGGACCAGGGTGTCGCTCAGTCCGCAGACCACCGAGCCCACGATCAGCAGCACCACGCTGACCAGCAGCATCCTCCGCTTGCCCGCCATGTCGCCGAGCCGGCCGACGACCGGGGTGGCCACCGCGGCGGCCAGCAGCGTGGCGGTCACGGCCCAGGCCGTGTCCGACGCCGGCGCGTCCAGCAGCCGGGGCAGCTCCGGCACGATCGGGATGACCAGGGTCTGCATCAGCGAGACGACGATCCCGGCCAGGGCCAGTACCGCCACCACGGCGTTCGGCCGCGGGGCGGCGGGAGAAGCGGACATGGGAGAGCCTTTCGGGCGATGAGCAGGAGAACCGGAGCGCCAACCTTTAAGTCAGTCGCTTGAAGTATCCTACGGGGTGTGAAGAGCGCGTGCTCGTCCGGGCCGAGCGGTCTTCCGGATCCGCGGCCCCGTAGGCTTCGGAGAACGAGCCGTACGATGGCCGACCTGCGACGACTCGAGGGACCGGCCGTCGCGGGCCGCAAGGAGGTCCCGGCGCGGTGGTGATCATGGCGAGCAGGACGGTACGGACGGAACAGGTCAGCGCGACCCGGCAGCTGATCCTGACCACCGCCGAGCGGCTGTTCGCCGAGCACGGGGTCTACGCGGTCTCCAACCGCCAGGTCAGCGAGGCCGCGGGACAGGGCAACAACGCCGCCGTCGGCTACCACTTCGGCACCAAGTCCGACCTCGTCCGCGCCATCGTGCAGCGCCACGCGGAACGCGTCGAGGACCTGCGGGCCCGCCAGCTCGCCGCCGTCGGGGACTCGTCCGACCTGCGCGACTGGGTGGACTGCCTGGTGCGGCCGCAGTACGACCACCTGGCGGCGCTGGGCAGCCCCACCTGGTACGCGCGGTTCTGCGCCCAGGTCATGACCGATCCGGCCCTGCGCGAGATCATGACCGAGGAGTCCCGCGCCTCGGCCTCCCTGCGGGCGATCATCGCCGGGCGCAACCGGTGCATGCCCGCGTTGCCGGACGAGGTCCGCGCCGAGCGGGGCGACATGGCGCGCCACCTCATCGTCCACATGACCGCCGAACGGGAGCGGGCGCTGGCCGAGGGCCGTCCCACGCCGCGGGCCGGCTGGAGGGAGGCCGCCGACGGGCTCGTGGACGCGATCGTGGCGATGTGGCTGGCGCCCGTCACGCCCCGGGACGGGCGGTGACGGGCGCCGGGTCGGGATCCGGTCGGCGGGCCGGGCGGATCCGGGGCAGGGGGCCCTCCTCGGACGGGCCGGCCCCCGACTCGTCGACGGCGTAGACGCTGCCGCCGGCCACGTGCACGCGGTTGGGGCCGGCGCCCGTGGCCACCGTCTCCCCGGCCACGCCCCTGCGCGGGTCCCCCCCCCGGGTGACCGTGGCGTCGGTGCGGTCACCACGAGGACGTCGCCGTCACCGCAGCCGGCCAGGGGCAGCACTCCCGTCATGACGGCGGCGGACGCCCGAGGGGTCCTGCGGGCGACACGAGCGAACGGCATGGGGAGGAGGGCTCTTGGCGCTGAGGGTGTGGGACGGCCGGGGAGGAGGAACAGGCAGGGGAGGAGGAACGGGGA
>NZ_JACBYP010000176.1 GCF_018982965.1 Streptomyces mayonensis
CACCCCTCCACCGTCGGCCCCTCCGCCACCGGCCCCTCCGCCACCGGCTCCTCCGCCACCGGGCGGGACGCCTACGTGGCCGTGCACAGTGCGTGGGCGGCGCTCGACAACGCCCGGCAGGGGCACGGCGAAGGACCCGCACCGGAGCCCGCGCCCCGGCGGATGACGCTGTACGCCCTCATGACCGCGCTCGAGTCCCTGCTCGACACGGTGCAGAACGCGGCGGAACGGGGCGGGGCCCCGGTGCCGCCCGACCGGGCCGTGTGGCTGCGGGCCGCGGCCGCGGAGATCGCGGCGGGCCGCGTGCCCCCGGAACCCTGTCCCGGCGGCCGGTGCACCCCCGGGCAACTCCTGGAGACCGCCCGCGGCCTGTGGCCGGTGCCGCTGCCGCCCCGCACGAGCCTGCTCGCGGAGCTGCGCCGCCTGCTGTCCCGTTCCTCCCCCGGCCTCCCGGTCGCCCTCCGGGTCGGGCTCGCCGTCGCGGTGGGCACCGTGCTGGGTTCCGTACTTCCGCTGCTGCACCCGGCGTGGGTGGCCGTGGGCGCGGCCGCCGCGCTGCAGGGCGGGCCGGGTCAGCAGCCCGCGCGGCGCGCACGGGCCCGGTTCGCGGGAACCGTCGCCGGGGTGGCGCTGACGGCCCTCGTCTTCCACTCCTACCAGCCGGGCACCTGGGTGACCGTCGCCGTCGCCACCGTCGCGCACGCGCTCTCGCGGGGCGTGCCGCCCGGCGCCCTCCTCGCGCGCACCCTGCTGAACACCCCGGTCGCCCTGCTGCTGGTCGCCACCGCCGTCCCGGACGGTCTCGGCCGGCTCGCCGCCTTCCGACTCCTCGACCTGACCCTCGGTCTGCTGCTCGGGGTGGCCGCCGCGGTACTGCTCGGCGGTGTGCCCGGGCGACGGGTGTGCGCGGCGGTGGCGAACGCCGTGACGGCCACGGGGACGGCCGTGCGGGAGCGTCTGCGGACGGGATCGGTGCGGGTCGACTGCGAGGGGACGGCCTGGCAGCGGATGGCGGAACTGTGGGACATGCACGCCGCCGTGCCCGCCGAGGAGATCCGCACGACCGGCACGGCGGACCGGCTGTGGCCGGCCGTACTGGCGGTGCGCCGCCTGCTGTCCTGGACTGTGCTCGGCGGCCCGCTGCCGCCCGACGCCGCCGACGCCCGCCGGGCGGGGCGGCACCTCGAAACTCTGGCGGAGGCGGCACGCGCGGGCCTGCCCGGCTCCCCCGCCCTCCGTCGGTCCCTGTCCGGACGGCCGCGGAGCCCGGAACCCGCACACGATCCGGAACTCCACCGGAGACTGACCGCCCTGACGGACGCCCTGGCGCACCCGGCACCCACGGCGGTGCATCCGGCACCCACAGCACCGGCCACCGACCGCACCGGCCCGGACTGAACCGCGGCAGTCCGGCAACCGGAGATTTTCCCAGTGGTCGCGAAACAGCCGGGCGGGTGTGGCCTGTTCGACGGTGATGCCGGTTGCAACCCGTCAACCAGCACCTCGGGGGGGATCGATCTTCACCCGGGAGGTGTTTCGTCGGTGAATTCGGGCTGAGCTCCGAGGACCCGGCATTCCGCAGAATGTGAACCCTCCAGGACGTGCGCACGTAGGACAACGTGAAGCAGCCGGCGCAATGACGCTTGAGTCGCCTGTCGTGTCCAGGCGAAGGAGGTCAACCAAGGTGTCCACACCGATGCCCATACCGGGCGCCACCAACCGATCCGGTAGCGGGGCGGGGCGACAATCGTCCTCTTCCCCGTCCGATACCGAGCCGTACAGCGAAGCCAGCCTGCCCGGCGGTGTCCAGCTGCACGTGCACCTGACAGACCCGCTCAACGGGCCCTATATCGCAGCAGACGGGCTACTGCCTGGTGGGCCGAACGGCATCAATATGGCGGGAGAGCCCGATACCCGTAATATCTATGTGCTGACTGGCGAGTTGCGCGAAACCAACGACCTGATCACCGGCTACTTTCCCTGGGGTGCCGAAGCAGTCGGGGTCCTCAGCGCGGCACATCCCAGGCACGACGAAAACTTCCCGAACGGCGGCTCGGCAAGTTACGATTCCGCGGCGCCTCCGATCAGGGCTTTTTCCTCTCACAGGGGAGGATCCGGTCCTTATTCATTCACCCTCCCCATAACACGTGAATCCGCTCGCGGTATCGCCTCCTTCGTCAACTTTCATCGCGGTCACGGCCAGGCGCGGCTGACTGAGCGCGAGGTGGTCAACCGCGTCCGGGGAGAGCTCAGTCGCAACTTCAACGTGCAGACCTCGACGTCATCCCATTCACACAGCCGAATGCCGTCCAACGTCGCTGACTACCTTCCGCAGAGGAGAGCAAGCGCAAGCTCAGGTTCGTCTGCTTCCCAAAGCCATCGTCATAGGGGAGACAGGCCTCAACGCAACCGCGGTCGCAGGTGATCTCGGACAGGCCGGGACGGCGCGTGGAACTTCACCCAGGGAGCGAACTGCCAAGCTCAGCACTGCTTCCGGAACGTGACAGGCATGGCTTCCAGGACCACGAGGTCCTCTACGTCCCGCGGCCCAAGGGGGAGACCGTCCGTGCCGACGCATCGTGTCTGATCCGTCCGCCCTTGGCCCACTGCGTGAGAGTCCCCGGGACGGACCCGAGGAGTTCCTGAACCTGCTGGTGCGGCTGACCGAGGTGCCGGACCCGCGCGACTCACGAGGGGAGCGCCACCACGTGGCCGTCGTGCTCGCTCTCACCGCGTTCGCGGTGCGGCAAAGCAGCAACAGGTTCCCGACTGACGCGACGCCGACTGCACGTCGGCCTGGTTGACGAATCCCAGCGAGGCCAGGCCCTCGCAGACGCTGCCCTGGAGACCGGTTCCCTCGACTGGCTCCGCGCCGCCCTCGGCGAAACGAAGCGCTGACCGGGCCGTCCTACGGAGCAGAGGCCGGCCGCTTGGTGCGCGTTACCTCACCACGGCTTCGGCGTCGCAGTCGTCGCAGTAGTCGCACAGGGAGCTGCGGGCGCCCGGACCGTACCTGTGCGTGATCCTCTGGCACTTCGCGCACGGCCCGCGGGTCACCGGGGCAGGTGCGGACAGAGTGGTCCGGCTCGGTCACCGGGGGCGCAGGGGCAGCCATGATCAGTCCGTTCCGAGGCAGCCGCACACCAGTCACCTCGAACGCAGAAGAGAACACGCCGGGCAGGTACCGAGTGTCATACCCGCCCCCTGTCGTGTCGGTACGCCCACCTCGACCCGGCCGGACGGCCCCTGCTGCGACGCGCAGCAACAGGTCAACGGGCGCATCCGCACCCTCATGGAACAGCCCTCCGACGACCGGCGTGCCGCCGCCTACCACGAACTTCTCCTCCAGTGGCCCGAGCGCGGCACCGGCTGCGACGCCTGCCGACTCACCACCACCGCCTGACAGCGATCGGCCCATCTTGTTGACCCAGGCCGCGACCGTCGCCTTGCTGAAGTGCTCCGTCGAGCGGACGTCGCAATGCGCGAACGTCGGGCTGAGGTAGATCTCCGGCTCCCGGTAGCAGTCCTGCCGGTAGCGCTGTTCGACGCCTGTCTTGTTCTTGATGCACTCGCGGGCGTAGGCGTCGAACAGGTATGGGGGCCCGTCGCCGTCGACGGTCGGGTCGATGTACGCCTGGCCCTTCACCCATCCCGGTGGCCACTGCTGATGGTTCTCGTTGACCGCCGCGGAAGGCTTCCGCGGCGGTCTTCCCGTCGTCATCCGGTCGAAGGTCTCCGTCTGCCACGGAGCCGTCCGCCGACCGCCCGGCCCCCACTTCACCTGGTGGCTGGTGACCTCGCCGGCCTTGTTCCTGCGCGCGTGCGCAGATGCCATGGGCCGGATGTAGAGGGGATGTGTTCCCAGTGCGTTCCCACGACACGAAAGAGGTACGGCGCCAACCAGCCGCCTTCTCTGGTCAGGCACCGTCAGGGTGACGGTGCCCGGAGCCGGACTTGAACCCGTATCGACACACCCTCTGACCTGCGGCGTTTCGCCTCGGTCCCCTCGGTACAACGCAAGCGTCCGGCCTCTCCCCTCTCTCGGAGGCCGGACGCACCGCTGCGGCCGAGGCTGATGCATCTCCCTCATACGACCAGCATCGACCTCGGCGTCCCGAGCTGAGCCGGCGACCGGCAGCGACTCACCCGCGAGTCAGCCGGTCCGCCAGGAGCAGCGCGAGGGGCCCGGCAGGCAGGAGAAAGCGCCCCTCCGTGGCCGCGGTGATGGCATCGGCGAGCGGCCACCAGGAGAGCTTGAAGTCGGCCTCTGTGTCGTTGAGCTCCTGAGGGCCAAGGGTGAGGCTCTCGGCGAGGAACAGGGATACGCGGGCGTCGCTGCCCAGGGTGACGGCGTAGGTACCGAGGTGCCGCCACGTGCGGGCGCGCACACCGGCCTCTTCCCGGAGCTCACGTCGGGCGCACAGCTCGGCGTCCTCGCCGGGATCGCGGCGTCCGCCCGGTAGGAACATCTCACCGTGTTCGGCGTTGCGGGAGCCGAGGACGGCGACACGCCCGTCAGTGTCAAGGGCGACGACAACGGAGGCGTCTTGAAGGCTCGGTGTGACGGTCATGTGCTCGCTTCCATGAGGTACTCGGTAATGGTGTCGGCGAGTTCGCTGGGGGTGCGGTCGTCGGTGTCGAGGATGACGCCGGTCGGGTCATCGGCGGCCACCTTGTCGAAGTTCTCGCGGAGCCTGGCGAGCCGTCCCGGGACGTTCATCATGGCGTCGTCGTCCTCGTTGAAGTCCTGCTTGCGGGACATCCGTTCCCGGAGTGTCTGATCCGTGCACCTCAGGTAGAACGTGCGATCGGGGGCGAGCAGGTAGGGGCGGAACGGGGCGAGGAGTTCTGCGACTTGGCGGAGCCCGAGTTCATGGACGGCGGAGTGGTAGGCCAGGACGGAGGAGATGTAGCGGTCGGAGACGACCGGGCCGGCGGCCAGCTCGCGGCGGATGATGTCGGAGGCGTGCAGGACACCGGAGAGGTAGAACGCGAACTGCGGCAGGGCCCGGGTACGGGCGTTCATCACGGGCGCCCACGGCATGTAGAAGTCGGGCACGGTGTGGAGCGAGCCGGCATTCAAGCGGGCAGCGAGCGTGCGGGCGAGGGTGGACTTCCCGATGCCGGAGATGCCTTCGAGGATGATGAACGGCCCGTTCCGAGCGGGGGCGCCCGGCGTGTAGGCGCCGTGCAGGGGGCTCACAGGGTCCCCTCCGTGAAGGCGGACAGGTGACGGGCGACGGCTGGCGCGGCGGCCCCCGGGTCGGCGAGGTGCGGTCGGATATCCAGGCGCAGATCGTCGCGGAGGAGGCACGGCTGGATACCGCCGGCGTGGTCCATGCGCAGAGACCAGAACCCTTCGACGCACCGGGGCTTGAGCGGGCAGGTTCCGCACTGGCCGACATGGTGACGGCCCAGGGCGCGCTGGATGATGTCGACCTCGACCCCGTCGATACGGAAGACGCGGCGGCCCTGGCCGACCCCGGCGATTTCTGTGCGCTCGTCGCTGGTCAGGGTCCGCAGGTGGTCGATGAGCGGTTCGGACGGGACGGCTGAGTCCCGGTGCCCCGTGTTGAAGTCGGTGTCTACGAGCTCGATGAACTGGACCGGGAGGCGACGCTCCAGGGCGTAGTCGAGGATCGGCAGAACCTCGTGCTTGTTCTCCCGCTGCAGGAGCGTGTTCAGCTCGACGCGCTCGAACATGTCCCGGGCCGCGTCGATACCGTCGAGGATCTTCCCGATCCCGAACCGGACGCCCGCGATCTCGAAGAGGCTCTCGTCGGAGAAGTAGTGCAGGCTCACCTTCACCTTGTCGAGCGGTGCGGTCGCCAGCCAGGAGGCGTTGCGGCGGATGAGGCTGCCGTTCGTGATGAGCGTGTACGAGCCGTCCGCGCCGACGTCGGGCAGATCGGTCAGGACGGGTCGGGCAAGCGCGGACAGAAGCGGTTCCCCGCCGGTGAAGTACACGCGCTTGAGGCCGGCCGCGATCACCTCCCGCAGCACGCTGGTGTAGTCGTCGGCGGTCAGCTCTCCGGGCCGGGGCCGTGCCTCTCGGTTCAGGCGGGTGAGCGGCGGGGGGACATCCCCCTCATTGTGGCAGAACCAGCAAGCTTCGTTGCAGAGAGGAGTGAGCGAGACGCGGAACTGTCCGCGCAGTGCGGCGAAGTTCCGTAGCGCGGTCCAGTCGGTCTCAGGCGGGGACACGGACGACAACGTCGGAATGGTCACGGGTGCCTCCTTGAGCACTCGGTCTTACGCACTGGGTAGGGCCCGGCGCACCCGAACGAGCACGCCGACCGGGCCCGCCCCGGGGCACGACGGAGGCGTAACCCCGGGGCGGAGTCAGAGGCCGGCGGCTACCGCGATGCCGGCGTACAGGACTACAAGGAGAAGTCCGAGGACGAGGACGTAGAGGACCTGTCGCCGCCGCTCATTCACGAGGGCCCCACTCGACGGCCAGGTCGGCCCAGACTCTTTTGCCCCACGGCATCGGGTCGACGCCCCACCTGCCGAGGCTCAGGGCCTCCACGATCTCCAGTCCGCGCCCGCTTTCCTGGGCGGCGTCAGCCGTACGGAGCACAGGGCGCTCGCGCGACAGATCCACCACAGCCACTCGGACCTCATTGGCGGCGAGACGGGTCACGATCACGCGAACCGTCTCGCGCCGGGCGTGCTGGACCGCGTTCGCAAGCAGCTCGCTGACGACCAGCTCGGCCGCGTCCCGGACACCGGTCAGCCCCCACACCTCCAGGGCGAGACCCACCAAGCGCCGGGCCCGGGCGGCGGACGCCGCAGTTCTCGGCAAGGACTGGGAGTAGGCGGGCAGCAGCCCCGTCCCGGTCTGGATCATGGCGCACGCACCAACCTCGGTCTGCCTGACGGAGCTCTGTCCGGCCGCCCCCGAGGGAGCGGTCACCACGAAGGCAGCCGGAGCGTAGGAAAAGGCCTCAGGCATCGCGGCGGCCCTTGCTGCGGACAAGGTGGGCGCGGCCCGCACAGGCCAGCTCGGCGACGCGCTCAGGCGGACACAGCAGCGCCGGCCCACTGGGCGGCGACACCCACCACGGGCCGCCCTCTTCGGGCTCGGTGCGCCCCGGGGCGGGCACGAGCAGGAGCGCCCGCTGAGGGCACGTCACCGCGCCCGGCAACAGAATCCTGAGCCGGGCCACGCGGGCGGGGACGAGCGCGGTGTACGAGCCCTTCTGCTGGAAGCCGTCCGGACTGTAGAACACCGGCCCCTGCTCCACCTCCTCGACGATGCGACCGGCGCACTCCTGGGGGCTGCTAGAGCCCAGTGCCGCGTGGAGGACGTCCGCCGGCATCGACACGGCCGCGAACAGGACTCCCGGCCGCAGCCAGGCTGCGCCACGCTCCTCCCACTCGACCCGCGCCTGCGCCCGTAACGGCGCCGATACGAGCAGCCAGTGCCCCGCGCTCAACGCGCGCTCCACCGCGGTGGTCACGACGCCGGCCGGTGCACTCACGGCCGGGACAGCGTCGACCGGACCGCCGGTCGTGTGTGTGCTCGTCATCGCTCAGCACTCCCAAACGGGTCTGGCTCGATGGGCAACGGCAGCGCGCTGGCTCCCTCACACAGCCAACTCCCTGAGAACTCGCCAGTCCGGACGTCCAGGCGGACTTTTCGCCGGACTTATCCCGACGGCCGGACATCCACCGGCCGTTCAGCCGCTACCGTCGATGTGAAACAGATCACTGGAGGTGCCGGGATGGACGTCCTGACGCCGTTCGAACAGGCATATATCGAGCACGGGTGGCTGAAACCAGCGGAGTTCTTACGCGCCTTCCATGCGACCGCCGACGTCCTCGGCGAGCCCGTTTCGGTGACGGACCGCCAGTTCCGCCGGTGGAAAAGACCCGCACCGCCGGCACCACGCGTCCGGGCCTGGCGCGTCCTGCACGCGATGTTCGGCGTGAGCCCTCACCTGCTCGGCTTCCCCGGACCACCACCAGGTGCCACCGTGGGAGGCGTACCGCTTCCCGCACAGAGAGGCATGTCACCCGTGGATCGTCGCGAGTTCATGACCGACGGCATCGGTGTCGCTGCTGCCGCCGCCCTGCCGGCCCACACCCGCCCCCTGACCCCCGTCAGCTCGACGGGAGCCGTCGGCACCGTCCACCTCCTCGAACTCCGCGAGGGCCTGCACTCTCTCCTCCAGCTCGACAACGCCTACGGCGGAGACGACGTCCGCAGCCTGGCCGTGCGACACCTCCGCCGAGTCCGCCGCATCCTCAACACCCGCACCTACCCCGGCACCATCGGCCGCCAGCTGCATCTCCTCGCCGGCGAGGTCGCCGAACACTGCGGCTGGCTCGCCTATGACGCCGACGACCAGGACGGCGCCCGCCAGCACTGGGGCGAGGCCCTGACCACCGCAACGGTCCTCAAGGACGCCAACCTCCAGGTCCTCGTCTTCTCCTCCATGAGCCTCCAGGCGTGCCACGAGGGCCGGCCCCGCGAAGGCCTCGAACTTGCCCGCGCCGCGCAGGAACGGGCAACGCATCTCGGCTCTCCGACACTGCGGTCGATCATCGCCGCCCGCGAAGCCCGAGCCCTGTCCCTCATGAATGACGGCCGCACAGCCGGCCAGCGTCTCGCCCAGGCCATGCACCTCATCGACCGCAGCACTACCGGCCGCCCTGCTCCGGAATGGGCGGCCTTCCACGGGCAGGCCGAACTGGACTACTCCCAGGGCATGCTCTACACCGAGCTGGGTCACCACGGCTCCGCCGTCCAGTTCCTCCGCGCGGCCCTCGCCCACCAGGACCGCACCTACGGCCGCAACCGCGCCCTGTACCGCCTCACCCTCGCGAACAGCCTCGTCCGGTCGGGAGACGCCGATGAAGGCGCCGCCCTTGCCGTGGATAGCCTGGAGCACCTGGAAGAAGTGGAGTCCGGCCGCGTCACGAGGAAACTTCGTGAGGTGACGACCCTGCTGCGACAGCACGACGCCGCCCCGGCACGCCAGGCCGTGGACGAGCTGACCGAGTACGCACAGATGAAAGGGGCGGCGTGACGCCGGCACAGTTGACCTACGAGCGTTTCGACGGCGAGGAAGCCGCGGGGCAACTCGACGCCTTCCTCTCCGCCTATGAGGAGGTGTACAAGGAGCCGCCGTACAGCGAGGGTCCGAGCGACGTCGCCGAGTTCATCCAGCACTACCAGGTCCACGTGCAGCGCCCCGGAATGCGGCTGATCATCGCCCGGGACGGCACGGAGGTCGTCGGCTTCACCTACGGCTTCCTCCTCCCGGCCGACAGCCCGTGGTGGGCCAATGTCCAGGACGTCGACCTGCCTGACGACTTCACCCGCGAGGACGGCAGCCGAACCTGGGTCACTCTCGAACTCGCCGTACGCGCCGGATGGCGGCGCCTCGGCGTCGCCAAGACCCTCCACACCCTGCTGCTCGAAGGCCTGGACGTGGAGCGCGCCACCCTCACCGTCCGCCCCGAGCCCGAAGCGGCACCCGCCCAGACGGCCTACGCGACGTGGGGCTACCGCAAGGTAGGCCTCTCGCACCCGTGGCAGGAAGCGCCCTTCTACACGGCGATGGTCCTCGACCTGCACCGGCCGGCCGCCTGACGGCCGAGGTCCCGCACAAGCTGACTGCGCCTCTTGGCGTGCCTGCCTCGGCGTCGCAGTGGTCGTACAGCAGGCACGGGCAGAGACGCCCGGCCTGGTCACCTGGGACAGGGGCGGTCGTGATCAGCCCGTTGTGCCTTGACGGCGAACTCTGAGCTGGTGCCGAGGAAGTAGCCGCCTGTGCACTCACGGTGCATAGAACGGAACGCCGGCCCCGTGGGGCCGTTGCCGCCGGTCCCCCGTGCGACAGCGGTGGTGCCCGGAGCCGGACTTGAACCGGCACGCCCTCGAAGGGGCAGCGAGGTTTAAGCTCGCCGTGTCTGCATTCCACCATCCGGGCAGGCCATGGGCTCCGCGTCGAGCGTCTTGAGCCTATCGGGGCGCGCCTCCCGGGCCGTGGGCGGGAGGACCGATGTTGTCTTATTTTATTGGCGCCTGAGGGATCATCAGGTTCAGCAACTCGCCATCAGCACATGCCAACAGCCTTGCGTGCGACGGCCCGCGGCGTATGCGGAATGACGGGAATTCACCGTGTCGGCCGGGACGCCCGACCCGTTCCTGTCCGGTCGGCGGGCGTCCGCCCCTGGCGGGGTACGGGTCGGGGCCGCCCGTCATCCGCAGGTATGACACCGGCCCCGGGCGTCCGACCGAAGTCGCCCCCCGAAACCGGAACAGCGGTTGACTACACGGCGCCGCGCGGACGGAACGATGGACAGCGTCCCCGAGCAGTACCGCCGCACCGACAGGAGCCCTCCCGTGACCACCGCACCCATCGCCGACCGCTCCACCCTCGCGGCAGCACGCGCTACGGAACTCTCGAAGATCTACGGCCAGGGCGAGACCCAGGTGGTCGCCCTGGACCGGGTCTCCATCGACTTCCGGCAGGCCGAGCTCACCGCGATCATGGGCCCCTCCGGTTCCGGCAAGTCCACGCTGATGCACTGCGTCGCCGGACTGGACAGCTTCTCGTCCGGCTCCGTGCGGATCGGCGAGACCGAGCTGGGCTCGCTGAAGGACAAGCAGCTCACCAAGTTGCGGCGGGACAAGATCGGGTTCATCTTCCAGGCGTTCAACCTGCTGCCGACGCTGACCGCGCTGGAGAACATCACCCTTCCGATGGACATCGCGGGCCGCAAGCCCGACAAGCAGTGGCTGGACTCCGTGATCGGCATGGTCGGCCTCTCCGGCCGCCTCGGGCACCGTCCCGCCCAGCTCTCCGGCGGCCAGCAGCAGCGCGTCGCCGTGGCCCGCGCGCTGGCGTCGCGCCCCGAGATCATCTTCGGGGACGAGCCGACCGGAAACCTCGACTCCCGTTCCGGCGCCGAGGTGCTGGGCTTCCTGCGCAACTCGGTGCGGGAACTCGGGCAGACGGTCGTGATGGTGACCCACGACCCGGTGGCCGCCTCCTACGCGGACCGGGTGGTCTTCCTCGCCGACGGGCGCATCGTCGACGAGCTGTACGGGCCGACGGCCGACTCGGTGCTCGACCGCATGAAGCGGTTCGACGCGAAGGGCCGCACCAGCTGACGGCTGCCGCGCCTCCCGCGCCTCGCCCCGCCGCGCCTCGCCCAGCCCCGCCGGAACTCCCCCCGCACCCCGCACACGGGAGGCTCCCCCGCAGCTCCCCCCCCCCTCACCGCAGCCTCCCCC
>NZ_JACBYP010000177.1 GCF_018982965.1 Streptomyces mayonensis
TGAACTTCACTCCCAGGGGCGGCACCCCCCCCGCCCGCCCCGGCCGCCCGGCGCGCCCGGCCGGGACGGTCCCCGGCCGGACGCGACGGCGACCCGACAGGCGCGTCGGTACGGGTGTCAGCCGCTCTTGCGCCGGAAGGACCGCTGGCTCGCCGCCGGACCGTGGGCGCCGCGGATCTTCGAGGCCTCCGGGTGCGCCGCGAGTGCCGCCGCCTCCACCTGTTTCCCCCGCTTTCGCTCCAGCGCCTCACGGAACTTGTCCTTCAGGTCCTTCGGGCGTGTTTCGGGCGCCGGGCCGGGGGGCTCGGCCCCGGCCGGTTCCGAACCCGTTCGCGCTGAGGACTCCGCAGTCATGACGACCTCCTGGGACCGTACAACTCCTGGACTCGGACAACAGGAGCACAGCTTGTCATGCCGGACCCGTACGGGGCAGTGCCCGCGCCCGGTTCCGCGCGCGACGGCCTTCCCGCTTCTAGGGTTCCGGCATGGCAGAACCCCTGGGCGAACCGGCGGACCGGCGGACCGTGCGTGACGGGCAGGTTCCGGTCACGGTCGAGAGAGGGCTGGTGTACGCGACGGCCGGCGGCACCGAACTGCGTCTGGACGTCCACCGTCCGGACGGACCCGGCACACCGGTCGTGCTGTACGCGCACGGCGGCGGCTGGACCCGCGACGACCGGGGCACCGACGCGGAGACCCGGCTGGCGCCGCTGGCCGCGCAGGGCATCACCGTGGTCTCGGCCGACTACCGCCGGGCGTCCCGGGCCGTCTTCCCGCAGCAGGTGCACGACCTCAAGGGCGCCGTGCGCTGGCTGCGCGCCCACGGGCCCCGGCTGGGGCTGGCCACCGAACGTCTCGGCGTGTGGGGCGCCTCCGCGGGGGCGTACCTGGTGTCGCTGCTGGCGCTGTCGGAGGGCGAGGAGGAACTGGAGGGCACGGTCGGCGGACACCTCGACCGGTCCAGCGCGGTGCAGGCCGTGGTGCACTGGTTCGGGCAGACGGACCTCGTGGCGTCCGCATCGCGCAGCGCACTGGAGCGGCGGCTGCTGCCGTTCCACTTCGAGGCCGACCTGCTCGGCACCACCGAAGAGGAGCTTCTGGCGGAGCGGGCCCGGCGGTGGAGCCTGCTGTCACGGGTGTCGGCCGGGGCTCCGCCCTTCCTCGTGGCCCACGGTGACCGGGACCGGATCGTGCCGCCCGCCCAGGGGTTCGCCCTCCACCAGGCGCTCGTGCGGGCGGGGGCGCGCAGCCGTCTCGAACTGCTGGGCGGCGCCGGGCACGAGGACGCCGAGTTCGGCTCCCGTGCCACGCTCGCCGCCACGGCCGCGTGGCTGCGCGCCGTGCTGTGACGCCGCCGCGGGCCGCGGGGGGGCCCCCCCCGGGGGCGGGGGGGGGGGCGGGCCCCCCCCCCGGGGGGGGCGGGGGGGGGGGGGGGGGCCCCGGCGGGGCCCCGCGCGGGGGGGGCCCGGGCCCCCCGCCCGCCCCGCCGGCCCCCCGCCCCCGCCCCCCCCCCACGGCCGCGGGGCGGCGCGCCGTGCTGTGACGCCGCCGCGGGCCGCGGCCGGCCCCGGCAGGCGTCCGGGCCGGGCCCGGAACACCGGCCGGGGCCGGCCGGGACGTCAGTGGCGGCCGCCCGGGACCACGGTGAACGTCCCCGGGCCCGCCGGCAGGGTCACCGTGTACTGGCGCAGATACGTGTCCAGGTACGGTGAGCGGTCGCCGGAGGTGGCCACGTCGTCGGCCGGGTCGTCCAGGGCGAGGCGGAGCCTGGCGTCCTTGACCGCGATGGTCTCCCCGGAGGGCGTGTCGCGCCACGAGCCGGTCTGGACGGACCCGATCTCCACGGCCAGGACGTGCCCTGCCGCCAGCGTCCAGTCGGTCGCCTTCAGGTCGACGGTCAGCCGGCCGGAGTCCACCAGGGAGACCTGCTCGTCGAACATGACGGCGCTGCCGTCCGGGGCCACGTCGTACAGCTTGAGCATGACGTTGCCCTCGCCCCGCGCGGTCAGCGAGACCTGCGGGGTGCCGGTGACCCGTACGTCCTTCTTCAGCGGCTTCGACCACACGAAGAAGCTGGAGCCGGTCCCACCGGTGCGCCGTCGCTCCGCGTTCTCGGCTGCCAGGCCGTCCGGCGCGGGCCGTTCGATCGCGGGCGCGTTCTCCATGTCCCACGTGCCGGCCGGCTGCGGCGGGGTCTGCGGTGCCAGGTCGCCCGGGGCGCTCAGCGCCGCCAGGGCCGACGCTCCGCCGTCGTCGACGTAGGAGCCGCCGCCGAGCGGCAGGGTCGTCCTGCGCTCGGTGACGGGCCAGGTGTGCTGGGCGCGCCAGGCGCCGGTGGAGTCCTCGACGGCGTAGGCCGGGTAGCGCACGGTGGGCCTGACGCCCTTGAGGTACTGGTCGTAGAAGGACAGGGTCTCCTCGTACCAGCCCTCACGCCCCATGGCCAGGCGGCCGTCCTCCGTGCGGTCGCCGCCGCGCACGTGGTCCCACTGGCCGACCCAGCCGCGCTCGGGCCCCTTGTGGTTGTCCAGGTACTCCTGCATCTCCTCGGGCTTGGTGTTGTTCTCGATGAACCCCTGCGTGACGAAGAGCGGGGTGTCACTGCCCCGGGCCATCCTCGCCAGGTCGCGGGAGGTCCAGTGCTCGTCCCGCTGGTCGGATATGCGGTATCCGGCGGAGTTCCCCGTCAGGCACTCCGGATGGCTCTCCTCGTAGCGGGCGGCCTCCTGGTAGCGGGGGTCGTCGTCCGCCATCGGGGGCATCGTGGCGATGGAGTTGTACGCGTCCGCGGTCCCGGTCACGTTCGGGCGCGGCACTCCGTTGGAGTAGATGTACTGGTACATGTCCCACACGGGCTCCTGGGCCACGACGGCCTTGAGGGCGCGCTGGTCCAGGTTGTTGCCGATGAGGCCGGTGACGGCGTCGTAGGACTTCCCGTACATGCCCACGGCCCCCGTGGACCACGGCTGTTTCGCGGCCCAGTCGACAGCGGCCTTCACGTCGGCCTGTTCGCCCGGGCCGCCCCAGTCGAGGCAGCCGGTGGAGCCGCCGAAGCCGCGCAGGTCCACCATGACGAAGGCGTAGCCCTGCTCGAAGAGGTCGGTGCCCTCGATGAAGTCCTGGAAGCGGGCGGAGGGTCCGGTGCGGGTCCAGCCCTCGGGGCCGGTCTGGCCCGTGTGGGAGAAGTAGGGACCGATCGACAGGATGACCGGCACCTTCTGCTTGCGCTTCAGTCCTTCGGGCAGCAGGACGTCGGCGTGGAGCCGGGTGCCGGAGCGGTCGGACGACGGGAAGTAGTGCTGGGTCCAGACCGAGCCCTCGGGGACACGGTCGTTCTCCTCGTGCGTGACCGGGCCGGCCGTGGCGGGGGCCGGCCCGGACGCCGCCGCGGGCGCCGCGACGGCGGGACCCGCGAGACCGGCGGTCAGGGCCAGGGCGGCGACGGCTGCGGACGCGGTCCGGACGACCGCGCGACGTGCTCTCACATGCTCCTCCTGGTGGCAGTGGTGCAGGTGGTGCTGACGGTGGCACAGGTGATGCTGCGCGTGGTGCTGACGACGGGACAGGGGATGGTGCGGGTGGTGCAGGTGCGGGTGGTGCAGGTCTAGCAGTGATCCCCTCTCGCGTCGATGGGGCGTTCGACTCACCGCCCCTCAACTTCTCGCCCCCCGCGCACTCGCGGCTTGTCGGCCCCGCGGGGCATCCGGGCGCTCTGAATCGCCGTCACCCCGGTCGCTGCCTAAGGTGGGCACCGCCGACGGAACCGGAGTTCCTCCCGACCGCAGGAGAGTGGGGCGCCATGGCGCGGGGTGTCGAATCGGTGCGGCGCACCGCCCTGGGGGTGCTCGGCGCCGTCGTGCTGGTGGTCGGGGTCGCCCTGCTGGTGCTGCCCGGTCCCGGCCTGCTGCTGGTGTTCGCCGGGGTGGTGCTGCTGGCGCGGGCCGTCCCGGCGCTGGACCGTTTCGTCGCCCCCGTGCGCGACCGGGCCATGCGCGCGGCCGAGGAGAGCGTCTCCTCCGGCTGGCGGATCGCGGGCTCGGTGCTGGTCGGCGTGTGCCTCGTCACCGCCGGCGCGGTGTGGGGCCTCGTGTCCGGGCTGCCGTACTCCGGGTGGGCCACCGGGGCGAGTCTGATCCTCTCCGGCCTCGTCCTGTTCGCCCTGCTGGTGTGGAGCCGTCGCCGCGTGCAGGCGGCCCGCAGGGACGCGGACCGCGCCGCGGACTGAGGCCGACTGCCCGAAGGACGGCGGACTCCGGACGTCGGCAACTCCTCGGCAGGACGGGGGACTTCGGACGTCGGCAACTTTGAACACAACGATGACAAAGTATGGACATGCCAAGCGGAAGTCTCCTACCTTGGCGGCGGAACCACCGTCATGCCGCTCAAGACCGGAGCGATTTCCGGCACGGTCCGGTCCCCACCCCCACTGGAGGACCAATGCGTCCACGGCTGTTCTCGCGTGCCCGAAGACACCTCATCCTGCTGACGGCCTCGGCCGTCTCCGTGGGTGGCGTGCTGGCCGCCCCGGCCTCGACGGCCGCCCCCGCGGACATCCCGCCGCAGGAGCCCGGGATCACGCTGCGCGTCTTCGACGTCCAGACGCCGCTGAACGAACTGTGCACCCTCAAGCCGGGGCAGACGCCGAACCACGACCAGCTGATGCCGACGGTCGACTGGTCGACCACCGCCGACTTCGGCGGCATCGCGGACAACTTCGTCTCCGAGGCCTCCGGCTACCTCGTCGCGCCCCGCGACGGCACCTACGTGCTGCGGCTCGTCAGCGACGACGGCTCACGGCTGACCCTCGACGGCGACACGGTGATCGACCACGACGGCCTGCACGGCGCGGAGCCGAAGGACGGAACGGTCGAACTCACCGCCGGGGCGCACCCGCTGCGCATCGAGCACTTCGACCGGGGCGACGGTCAGCAGCTGCAGCTGTCCTGGATGCCGCCGGGCGAGAGCGCGTTCAGCGTCGTGCCGTCCGAGGCGCTGAGCACCGACGCGGGCGTCGTGCGGGTGACGGCGCCGGGCCGCAAGGAGTGCGAGGCCGGCACCGACACCCCCGGCGACGGCCTGCCGCTCACCTCCGTACGCCCCGACCTCACCCTCACCGACCTGCGCCCCGACGGTTTCGAACCGCAGGTCACCGGCATGGACTGGCTGCCCGACGGCCGCCTGGCCATCAGCACCTGGGGCGGCACCGACAACGTCGCCGGTGAGGTGTACGTCCTCGGTAACGTCACCGGCACCACCAGCCGCGACAAGGTCACGGTGAAGAAGGTGGCGAGCGGCCTGCGCGAACCGATGGGCATCAAGTACGTCGACGGCTCGCTCTACGTCTCGCAGAAGCACGAGCTGACCCGGCTGGTCGACAGCGACGGCGACGAGGTGACCGACGAGTACCGCACGGTCGCCACCTGGCCGTACGGCGGCAACTTCCACGAGTTCGCCTTCGGCCTGCTCTACCGCGACGGCTACTTCTACGTGAACCTCTCCGTCGCCATCGACCTCGGCGGCGCGACCACCACCCCGCAGCCCGCGCCGGACCGCGGCACCACGTACAGGATCAACAAGAGGACCGGGAAGATCAGTCCGGTCGCGGGCGGGCTGCGCACGCCCAACGGCATCGGCTGGGGCCCCGGCGGCGAGCTCTTCGCCACCGACAACCAGGGCGGCTGGCTGCCCTCCTCGAAGCTCGTCCAGATCAAGCAGGACCGCTTCTTCAACCACTACACCGAGCCCGCGGGCCCCTTCGAGGACTCCCCCGTCACGCAGCCGGTGCTGTGGCTGCCGCAGAACGAGATCGGCAACTCGCCCTCGACCCCCGTGTACCTGAAGGAGGGCAGGTTCGCGGGCCAGATGCTGATCGGTGACGTCACCTACGGCGGTCTGCAGCGCGCCTACCTGGAGAAGGTGAAGGGCCAGTACCAGGGCGCCGTCTTCCGCTACACCCAGGGTCTGGAGGCGGGCGTCAACCGCGTCTCCCTCGGTCCCGACGGGGCGATCTACACCGGCGGACTGGGCGCCGACGGCAACTGGGGGCAGGAGGGCAAGCTCAAGTTCGGCCTGCAGAAGCTGACGCCGAACGGCGGCGACACCTTCGACATCCAGGAGATGCGCGCCGTACCGGGCGGCTTCGACCTCACGTACACCCAGCCGCTGTCCGAGGAGACGGCCGCGGAACTGGCCGACCGCTATGCGGCGGAGCAGTGGCACTACACGGCGACCGCGGACTACGGCGGCCCCAAGATCGCCGAGGAGGAGCTGGCCGTGCGGTCGGCGACGCTCTCGGACGACGGCCGGACCGTCCGGCTGCGGCTCGACGGCCTCAAGCCGGACCGCGTGGTGCACGTGCGTTCCCCGCAGCCCTTCGCCTCCGCCTCGGGCGAGACGCTGTGGAGCACCGAGGCCTGGTACACGCTCAACGAGATGCCCGGCAGGCAGCCGCCCGCCGCCACCCTGTACGAGGCCGAGGAGGCGCGCCTGACCGGCAGGGCGGGCATCGACACCGACCACGCCGGCTACTCGGGCAGCGGGTTCGTCGACCGCTGGGACACCGAGGGCAAGGGCGCCGCGACCTTCGACGTGACCGTGCCGAAGACCGGCACCTACGACGTGGGCCTGCGCTACTCCAACGGCCCCGACCCCTTCGAGGGCACCAAGTCGCTGTCCCTGTACGCGGACGGCAAGAAGGTGCGCCGGACACAGCTGCCCTCCACCGGGGACTGGGACACCTGGTCCACGAAGACCGAGCGCCTGCGGCTGGGCAAGGGCCACCACACGCTCTCCTACCGGTACGACGCCGGGGACACCGGCCACGTCAACCTCGACCTGGTCACCGTGCACCCGAAGGGAGCCCGGGCCGTCCTGTTCGACGGCACCGCCGCCTCACAGGAGCAGTGGCAGCACACGGACGGGCGGCCGGTGGCGTGGCCGCCGGCCGAGGAGGAGTCGATGGAGGTGTGCTGCGGGGACATCCGCACCAAGGACGCCTACCAGGACTTCAAGCTGCACGTGGAGTTCCGTGTGCCCCTGCTGCCGCCCGACGTCACCGGACAGGACCGCGGCAACAGCGGCATCTACCTCCAGGACCGCTACGAGCTGCAGATCCTGGACTCCTACGGCGACACCACCCCGGACACCGATGAGGCGGGAGCGATCTATCTGAAGAAGGCGCCCGACACCAACGCGGCGACGGCACCGGAGACCTGGCAGACGTACGACGTCGTCTTCCGTGCCGCCCGCTACGACGAGAACGGGACCAAGACCGCCGACGCGCGGGTGACGGTGGTGTGGAACGGCGAGAAGGTCCACGACGACGTCGCCCTCGACGGGCCCACCGCGTCGGGCCGTGCCGAGACCCCGGCCGCCGGGGCGATCCGGCTGCAGGACCACGGGAACAAGGTCCGGTTCCGCAACATCACGGTGCAGCCGCTGAGCTGACCCGCGAGCGTGCGGGGCGGTCCCTGGCGGCCGCCCCGCGCCGCTCGCCCCCGGGGCCGCCACCGCCGGTCGGTAGGGTGGGGAGAAACGCCCTGCTGATCGAACAAGGAGCGGAATTGAGCGAGCCGGCGTCCATCGCCCTGCAACAGGAGATCGCCCGGGAGCTGGAGGTCGCGCAGACCTTCGACGCCGAACAGGAGATCGAACGCCGGGTGGCCTTCCTCGCCGAGCGGCTGACCTCCACGGGTCTGCGCTCACTGGTGCTCGGCATCAGCGGCGGTGTCGACTCGACGACGGCGGGGCGGTTGTGCCAGCTCGCCGTGGAGCGGGCCCGGGCCGCCGGACACGAGGCCCGCTTCTACGCGATGCGGCTGCCGCACGGGGTCCAGGCCGACGAGCACGACGCCCAGCGGGCGCTCTCCTTCATCGGGGCCGACGAGGTGCTGACGGTGGACGTCAAGCCCGCGAGCGACGCCGCCCTCCAGGCGCTGCTCGCCGCGGACGTGGCCTTCCGCGACGCCCACCACCAGGACTTCGTGCACGGCAACATCAAGGCCCGCCAGCGCATGATCGCGCAGTACGCCGTGGCCGGTGCGCACAACGGTCTGGTCGTCGGCACGGACCACGCGGCCGAGGCGGTCTCCGGCTTCTTCACCAAGTTCGGCGACGGCGCGGCCGACGTGGTCCCGCTGACCGGCCTCACCAAGCGCCGGGTGCGCGCCGTCGGCGAAGCGCTGGGCGCCCCGGCGGAACTGGTGCGCAAGGTGCCGACGGCCGACCTGGAGAACCTGGACCCCGGCAAGGCCGACGAGGACGCCCTCGGGGTCACCTACGACCAGATCGACGACTTCCTGGAGGGCCGGCCGGTTGCGGCGGACGCCTTCGAGAAGATCGTCACCCGCTACCGGCTGACCGAGCACAAGCGGAGGCTGCCGATCGCCCCGTGAGCCGGTGACCGCTCGTCATGGGCGCCCATCTGCGGACATCCACCCCGAATGTCCATTATGTGCGCATTGCCGGATGTCGACTTAGTCTGTGCGAGGAAACTCTCGTGCAGTCGACAGCCGGTCGAGCCGGCGGAAGGTGAGCTTCCATGGCTGAGCGGTTCAAGAGGTCCGGCATGATCGGTGAGCTGTCGGCGGAGTTCGCCGGCACGATGATCCTCATCCTCTTCGGTTGCGGCGTCGTCGCCCAAGTGATCGCGGGCGGCGCCCTCACCGACCCGGAGGGCGGGCTCGGCGACCACGACAGCATTTCCTGGGCATGGGGTCTCGGTGTCACCCTGGGCGTCTACGTGGCGGCGCGGCTGAGCGGCGCCCACATCAACCCCGCGGTCACCCTCGCCCTCGCCGCGTTCAAGGGGTTCCCGTGGCGCAAGGTGATCCCCTACACGGTGGCCCAGACGCTGGGCGCCTTCGTGGCGGCGCTCCTGGTCCGCTGGAACTACACCGAGGCGCTGGCGAAGGCCGACCCCGGACACACCATCAAGACCCAGTTCGTCTTCTCGACCCTCCCCGCCAACGGGAACACGGCGCTGCCGGTCCACGAGTGGGGCGCGTTCCGCGACCAGGTCATCGGCACCGCCATCCTGCTGCTGCTGATCATGGCGCTGACCGACCTGCTCAACTCCCCGCCGGGCGCGAACCTCGCGCCCTTCGTCATCGGCCTGGTCGTGGTCGCCATCGGCATGGCCTTCGGGACCAACGCCGGGTACGCCATCAACCCGGCCCGTGACTTCGGCCCCCGGCTGGCGAGCTTCCTGACCGGGTACGGCGGAGCGTGGCGGGACCAGTACGGGAACTTCTACTTCTGGGTGCCGATCATCGGCCCGCTGATCGGCGGCCTGCTCGGCGCCGGCCTGTACAAGGTGCTCATCGGCCGGTTCCTGCCCGCGGCCGAACCAGAGCCGACGGGGCGCGTCCCCGCACCAGAGGACTGACACCGGCCGGAGAGGCGGTACGACGACATGGCGGACTTCATCGGCGCGGTGGACCAGGGGACCACCAGCACCCGGTTCATGATCTTCGACCACGGCGGCAACGAGGTGGCGAAGCACCAGTTGGAGCACGAGCAGATCCTCCCCCGTTCCGGGTGGGTCGAGCACGACCCGGTGGAGATCTGGGAGCGCACCAACTCGGTGATGCAGAACGCCCTGCGCCACAGCAGCCTGTCGGGGGGCGACCTGGATGCCATCGGCATCACCAACCAGCGGGAGACCACGGTGGTCTGGGACCCGCGCAACGGGCGTCCCTACTACAACGCCATCGTGTGGCAGGACACCCGCACCGACGCCATCGCCGCGGCCCTGGAGCGCTCGGGCCGCGGCGACGTCATCCGGCAGAAGGCCGGGCTGCCCCCGGCGACGTACTTCTCGGCCGGCAAGATCCAGTGGATCCTGGAGAACGTCGACGGCGTACGTGAGGCGGCAGAGGCCGGGCACGCCCTGTTCGGCAACACGGACTCCTGGGTCCTGTGGAACCTGACCGGCGGCCCCGACGGTGGCATCCACGCCACCGACGTCACCAACGCCAGCCGCACCATGCTGATGAACCTGGAGACGCTCGACTGGGACGACGAGCTGCTGGGCTTCTTCGGCATTCCCCGCTCCATGCTGCCCTCGATCAACCCCTCCTCGCACCGGGAGGCCTACGGCACGGCCCGCACCTCCCGGCCGCTGCGCGCCTCCGTGCCGATCTGCGGGGTACTGGGCGACCAGCACGCGGCCACCGTCGGGCAGGTCTGCTTCTCGCCCGGCGAGGCCAAGAACACCTACGGCACCGGCAACTTCCTGGTCCTCAACACCGGTACCGAGCTGATCCGCTCGGAGCACGGCCTGCTCACCACGGTGGCCTACCAGTTCGGGGACAGTCCGGTCGTCTACGCGCTGGAGGGCTCCATCGCGGTGACGGGGTCCGCCGTGCAGTGGCTGCGCGACCAGATGAAGGTCATCAAGACCGCGGCGGAGAGCGAGGAACTCGCCCGCACCGTCGAGGACAACGGCGGCATGTACTTCGTGCCCGCCTTCTCCGGTCTGTTCGCCCCTTACTGGCGCTCCGACGCCCGGGGGGCGATCGTCGGCCTCTCCCGCTACAACGACAACGCACACCTGGCGCGGGCGACCCTGGAGTCCATCTGCTACCAGAGCCGCGACGTCGTGGAGGCCATGGAGCAGGACTCCTCGGTCCACCTGGACGTGCTCCGGG
The DNA here is from genome assembly GCF_018982965.1 of Streptomyces mayonensis. Lineage (GTDB taxonomy): Bacteria > Actinomycetota > Actinomycetes > Streptomycetales > Streptomycetaceae > Streptomyces > Streptomyces mayonensis. The sequence goes on from NZ_JACBYP010000177.1 coordinate 10,650, forward strand.
TCGACGGCGGGGTCACCGCCAACGACCTCTGCATGCAGATCCAGGCCGACGTCCTCGGCGTCCCGGTCAGCCGACCCGTCGTCGCGGAGACCACCGCGCTCGGCGCGGCCTACGCCGCGGGCCTGGCCACGGGCTTCTGGCGGGACACCGACGAACTGCGCACGCACTGGCAGGAGTCCAGGCGCTGGGAGCCGCAGTGGTCCGAGGACCGGCGCGCCGAGGGGTACGCCGGCTGGAAGACGGCCGTGGAGCGCACCCTCGACTGGGTCAAGGTTCCCGAGGGCTGATCCCGGGCCCGGCCACCGGCCGGGCCGCGCCGTGGGGGGGGGGGGGGGGGGGGGGGGGGGGGGGGGGGGGGGGGGGGGGGGGGGGGGGGGGGGGGGGGGGGGGGGGGGGGGGGGGGGGGGGGGGGGGGGGGGGGGGGGGGGGGGGGG
>NZ_JACBYP010000178.1 GCF_018982965.1 Streptomyces mayonensis
CCCCGCGCCCCGGGGCCCCCCCCCCCCGCCCCGCCCGGCCCCCCCCCCCCGCCGGCCGCCCCCCCCCCCGGGCCCCCCCCCCCCCCCCCCCCCCCCCCCCCCCCCGGGGCCCGGGGGGGGGGGGCACGGCGTACAGGGGGAGGCGTGATGGTGCGCTGGGGCCGTGGTCACGGATCCGGGCCGCTCCGGTGAGCGTGTCCCGGACCGCCGACCCGGCTCCGGCAGGTGCCCTGCCCCGACTGGACCGGGCCGACGGCCCGTTGTCGCCCGCCCTGCGGGCCGCGGTCGAGTCGCTGCCGACGGCGGAGAGGCTGGTCGCCGGCCGCCACCGGGGCGGGTGGGAGGCCGACGGGGCGCCCGGGGTCTCCCGGTGCGGCGGCAAGGCGGTGCGGCCCGCGCCGGCCCTCCTGTCGGCGGCGGCCGTGGGGCCCGGCCGGAGGAGGCGGTGCCCGGCGCCGTGGCGGTGAGCCGGTCCGCGACTTCACGCTGCCGCACGACGACGTCATCGACGGCGACGCGCTGCGCCGCCCTGGGCCCGCCGCCCGGCCCCGTCCGGGACCTCGCCGCCGTCCTGCCCGGAGGCGCGACGCTCACTCGGCAAGTGTCGACCGGGGCGCGACGCCAACTCGGCCGGTGTCGACCGGGGCGCGACGCTCACTCGGTTGGTGCAGTGTCAAGGCGGGGGCCCGGGGAAGACGCGGTGCATGCTCCGGGGCGCGTCGTCCTCCCGCGACCGGGGCGGCGGGAAGCGCCGCGACCGGAATCCCCGAGTCGGTCGCGGCGCATCCTCCCCCGGCGCCGCGGAGTTTCCGGCGGCTTCGGCAGGCCATGGGTGTCGGCCACCGGACCATGTGGGTGCCGTCCCCGATGGTTCCGTGCGGGACCGGCGTGCGACCGTTGACCGACGCCGCGCCAGGAGGGCCTGTCCGTGGGCCCGGGGGACGTTGCGGGGAAGCCTCGTCCAGCCCGCTCACGGGCGTTGCCGCGCGGTCCGTTCAGAGGGTGCCGTCCGCACCCCGGGTGCCGCGGTGGCCGGTGCCCCGTCCGGATCCGGGAGCGGCGTCACGGCAACGACGCCGGCGGGGTGGCGTCAGGCCGTCCCGCCGTCGACGCACCGCAGACGACGACGCACCACAGATGAAGGAGAACCCGCATCCATCCCCGTCAAGTGAAGCCCTGCCCACCCGCCGCGCGTTCGAGGGCGGTGACCCGTGGGACACGCTGACACCCTGCTCGCCATGGGCGGCGCCTTCCTCGCCGCCGCGCTCCTCGCCCGCCTCGGCGGCAGGATCGGACTTCCGACGATTCCCCTGTTCATGCTCGCCGGCATCCTGCTCGGCCCGCACACCCCGGGTCTCGTACTCGTCGAGGACGCGCACGACTTCGAGATGCTCTCCGCGCTCGGACTGGTGCTGCTCCTGTTCTACCTGGGCCTGGAGTTCCACCTCGACGACCTCAAGCGCGGCGGCAAACGGCTGCTCAGCGCCGGCGGCATCTACCTGCTCCTGAACGTCGGCGCCGGGCTGGTCTTCGGCCTCGTCCTCGGCTGGGGCATGCGCGAGGCGCTGGTGCTCGCGGGCGTGCTCGGCATCTCCTCCTCCGCGATCGTCACCAAGATCCTCATCGACCTGGGCATGATCGGCCGCCCGGAGACCCGGCTGATCCTCGGCGTCATCGTCGTGGAGGACATCTTCCTCGCGCTCTACCTGGCCGCCCTGCAGCCGATCATCGCCGGTGCCCACGGCGTCGCGGACATCGCCCTGCAGGCCGGCAAGGCCTTCGGCTTCCTGCTGCTGCTCGCCGCCGCGGCGCGCTACGGGACCCGGCTCGTGGGCCGGCTGATCCACACCAGGGACAACGAACTCCTCGTCATCAGCTTCCTCGGTGCCGCGGTGCTCGTCGCCGGTGTCTCCGAGGTACTGGGCGTGGCGGACGCCATCGGCGCGTTCATGGTCGGCCTGATCCTCGCCGGCACCCCCTCCGGGCCACGGATCCGCGAACTGGTGCACCCGCTCCGCGACGCCTTCGCGGCCATCTTCTTCTTCGCCTTCGGCCTCGCCATCGACCCCGGTGACATCGCCTCCGTCGCCGTCCCGGTCGCCGCGGCCGCGGTGCTGACGGTCATCATGAACATCGCCGCCGGACTGTGCGTCGCCCGGGTCTACCGCTACGGCGCCCAGCCCGCCGCCGAGATCGCCACCACCCTGGTCGCACGCGGCGAGTTCGCGCTGATCCTGGCCGCCATGGCCGCCGGCGCCGGGCTCGACGCGCGGCTCGCCCCCTTCATCGCCGGGTACGTCCTTGTCCTTGCCGTGCTCGGTCCCATCGTCGCCGGACGGGCGCACGTGCTCGCCGGCGCTCTGCGGGCGGCCGCCAGGCTGTTCCCCGGGGCGCGGTGGCCGACCACGGCGCCCGGCAGCGACGCGGACGAGGGGGCCGGGCCGACGGGCCGGCCGGCACCGGAGCCGGAACCCGTCCCGGCCCGGGAGCACGCGGAGGCGGAGCGTTAGGGCCTGTCGTTCACTTCCCGTCGTCCGCCCGAAAGGGCGGGCCCGGGGGGTCGGGCCGCCGGAGGGCCGCGGCACCATGTCGATGCAGGCATGTCGATGCAGGTGGGTGTGGCGAGCCCCGCGTCGGCGAGGGGGCGCGGCGGGGCGCGGGGTGCACCGGGCGGTCATGGCCGGTGCGCCGCCGGGGGCGCGCGCCGCGAGTGGCCGGTCGTCGCCCCCGCCCGACGCGGCACACCGGTTGCCGGTGGGACAATCTGCCCACAGGAGTGGTGCCCGACGTCGTGGTCGGACCCGTCCGGGACCGGAAGGAGCCGTCAGCATGATCGAGTGGGTGCCCCTGGGAAGCGGTGCCAGACCCGTTCCCCGGCCGGTGGCGGCTCCGCTGGTGTGGGCGGGGGCCTTCGGCGGCGCCCTCACCCTGGTGGCACTCCTCAACGGCACCGTGGGGGCCGGCCGTCCGGGGCTCGCCCTCGTCGCCCTCTCCCTGCTGGCGGCGCTGCTGGGGCTCTGCGCCCGGTTCACGGCCGCGCCGGGGACCGCCCTCCTGTGCTGGCTGACCCTCAACGGATTCGCCGTCCCGCCGGCCGGCACCCTGACGTGGGCCGGCCGGCGGGACGCGCTCTGGCTGTCCTGCCTGCTCGGCGCCGCCCTGGTCGGCACCGCGCTGGCCCGTCTGGTCCACGCGCGGGCCGCCTACCGCCGGCTGGGGACCGCGACGGGGACGGAGCAGGCGGAGCCGGGTTTCGGCGACGTGTGACGACCCGTCTGGCCGAAGGGACGTCCGACCCGTCGGGGAAGGGACGTCCGACCCGCCGGGCCGGCCAGGACCCATGGCGCCCCTTACGACCCGGTGGGGCCGGCCGAGACATATGGCCCCCGGTGGGACGCCCCGTCCGGCCGGACGAACCGGGGGAGGGCCGCCGGAGCCCTGGCGGGCACCTTCCCCGGCTGTTTCCGGTCGCCGTGTTCAGGTCAGGCCGTGTGCAGGGTCAGCCCGTAGCGGTTGAGGATCTCGTTGACCGGCTGGTACCAGGTCTCCCCGCCGCTGGAGCAGTTGCCCCAGCCGCCCGAGGTGACGCCCTGTGCCTGGTCACCGCTGATGAAGGAGCCGCCGGAGTCGCCGCCCTCGGCGCACACACTGGTCTTGGTCAGCTGGTGCACCACCGCGCCGCTGCTGTAGTTGACCGTCTGGTTGTGGGCGAGGACGGTGCCGCAGTGCCAGTGGGTGGTGGATCCGGAGCGGCAGATCGAGGCACCGACGGGGGCCACGTTCGAGCCGCGCACCAGCTGATCGGAGACCGTGCCCCAGCCGAGCACGACCGGCACCGTCCACCAGCCGCTGCCCACGCTGACCCAGGCGTAGTCGTTGTCGGGGAAGGACGAGCCCTGGAACGTGCCGATGTACGAGCGGTCCCAGCCGCTGACCGACGCGCCGGCGTTCCCGCAGTGCCCGGCGGTGACGAAGCCGCCGTGCACCGAGAAGCCGATGGAACAGCGGACGTTGCCGGTGTAGTACGGGTCGCCGCCGACCGTGCCCGCCGCGAAGGTCTGCGGGGCCGACGGCACCGAACGCACCGCGACCGGTCCGGCCTGGCGGGCCTGCTTCACGAACTTCTGGACATCGTTGTCAGCCCGCTTGCCCTCGACCACGTCGACGACCACGGTGTTGGCGTTCTGGTCGACGTGCCAACTGCTGACGCCGGCGGGGGCGTCCAGGCGGTCGACGCGCGACTTGACGGCGTCCAGCTCCTGCGCGCTGTGCTCCACGGTGCGGACCTCGGCGCCGGTGGCGCGGACCGCCCGCAGGGTCGAGGGGGCCGCGTCCTGGGTGACGGCCACGGTCAGTTTTCCGGCCTCGGCGTCGAACCACGAGCCGCCGAAGGCCTTTCCGGCCGCCCGCCGTGCCGCGGGTTCCGTGTCGGTGGCGTCGCGTTCGGCCGCGAGCCGGTCCTCGGCCTCGGTCCGGGTGAGGCCGAAGTCGCGCTGCATGGCGTCCAGGAGACCGGCGGAGGCCGGCTGCTCGGCCGCGGGGGAGGGGGTTTCGGCCGCCGAGGCCGGCAGGGTGCCGACCGCGGTGAGGCTGCCGAGCATGAGGAGGCCGGCCATGCCGAGGTGCCTGAGTCTGGTGCGTCTCACGGGAGTTGCCCTTCGTCGTTCCAGCAAGGTGGGGTGGAACAACCGCAGTTGAGAGCGCTCTCATCGGGTTGCTCCGAGCTTAGCCAGCGTGCGTCATCAGGTCCATGCCAATGCAGGATCTTTCCGTTTTCCGGAACATCCGCTCCCGGAAGGTCCGCCGCGCAGCGGGCGCCGAACACCCCGGCGGCGGCCGTCCCGCAACGGACTGTGCCGGCCACCCGTCGGGGCGGCCGGCACGGTCGGCGCGGCGGTACGGCGCGGTGGTGCGCCGGGGCGGTCAGTACCAGCCGGTCTGCGCCCAGACGTGCCCGTCACAGGTCAGCAGGGCCCGCGACACCCGCCCGTTCAGGTTGTTGCCGATCTTCGAGTAGGCATAGTTGATGCCGGGGTCGACCGTCTCCGAGACCCAGCCGTCGGCACGCCCGGCGCCGGAGTTGGAACGCTCCAGGACGGCGGCGCAGTTGGTCCGGGAGTTCTCGATCCGGGCGAAGGACCCGCACTTGGCGGAGTAGAAGTACTTCAGCGCCATGCCTTCCGCGTACCGGGTGGAGCCGACCTGCTTGAACGTCCCGGCGCAACCGGAGACGGTGGGGTACTGCCCCTCCATCCCGTAGGCGCCGTAGTTGCCGCCCTGGTAGGGCGCGGCCTGGGCCGGTACGGCGGTCAGCGCGAGGGCGGCGGCGGCGCCCCCGGCGGCGAGCAGCGTCGTCAGCGATCGGCGGTTCATTGGTCCCCCTCTTCCCGCGTCTGCGTCCGCATCCGCGTCAGTCCTGGTCCGAGCCGGGGACGAGCCGGACCGGCCGGCCGCCCCCGTCCGTGACGTTAGGCGGGCACGGGGGCGACCGGTACCTGAGAGGTGTCAGGGGCGGTCCGGGCGGTCCGGGAGCGCCGCCGGGTTGGCCCGGCGCGGACGGGGCACTCAGTGCAGCGTCCGCAGTGACGGCTACCGGACGTGGGAGGCACGCGTGGCGGTACGGCATCGATTGATCCAGGCGACCCCGCGGGCGGTGTGGGACGTGCTCGCGGACGGCAGCCAGTACGCGCGGTGGGTGGTGGGCCCCTCCGAGGTCACCCCCAGAACCGGCCGGTGGCCGCAGGCCGGCGCCACGATCGCCTACGAGGTGCGGCTCGGGCCGCTGCGGCTGGACAACGAGTCGGTCGTGAGGCACGTGGTGGAGGGATCGCTGCTGGAGATCGAGGCGAAGGCGGGCCGGCTGGGCACCGCCCGCATCTCCGTCGAACTGCGCCCCTGGGGCGAACAGTGCCTGGTGATCGTCGACGAGCACCCGCTGCGCGGCCCCGGCGGACTGGTGCACAACGTGGGCGTCGAGGCGCTGATCCAGATCCGCCACCGCGCGATGCTGGCCCGGCTGGCCCGGCTCTGCGAGGCGCAGGCCGGCGGGCAGTGCCGCCCGGACCCGCCGGACACCACCGGTTCCGTGGCGTACGGGCACGGGCACGGGCACGGACACGGGCACGGCCGTGCCTGACGCCGTCGTGATCGGGGCCGGCCCCAACGGACTGGTGGCGGCGAACCTGCTGGCGGACGCCGGCTGGAGCGTGACGGTCCTGGAGGAACAGCCGGGACCCGGTGGCGCCGTACGGCACGACAGCGAGGTCGCCCCCGGGTTCGTCAACGACCTGTTCAGCTCCTTCTACCCGCTCGCCGCCGCCTCCCCGGTCCTGCGCGGACTGGGCCTGGAGGACCACGGGCTGCGCTGGTCCCACGCCCCCCGCGTACTGGCCCACCCGCTGAGCGACGGCAGGTGCGCCGTCCTCGACCGCGACGTCGCCGCCACCGCCGCCTCCCTGGAGGCGTTCGCGCCCGGCGACGGTGCCGCCTGGGAGCGCCTGCACGGCGTGTGGGACCGCTACCGCGCCGGCATCGTGGACGCCCTGTTCACCCCCTTCCCGCCGGTACGCGCCGGTGCCCGGCTGGCCCTGAGGCTGCGCGCCGGGGGCGGACTCAGGCTGGCGCGCACCCTGGTCCTGCCCGTGCGCCGCCTGGGCGAGGAGGAGTTCCGCGGGGAGGGCGGGCGCCTCCTGCTGGCCGGCAACGCCCTGCACGCCGACCTGGCGCCCGAGGCGGCCGGCAGCGGCGGCTTCGGCTGGCTGATGTCGATGCTCGGGCAGACCTACGGTTTCCCGGTGCCGGTCGGCGGGGCGGGCGCCCTCACCGAGGCGCTGGTGCGCCGCCTGCGGGCCCGCGGCGGCGTGGTGAGCTGCGGGCGCCGGGTGGAGCAGGTCCTGGTCCGCGAGCGCCGGGCGGCCGGCGTCCGCACGGCCGACGGGGAGACGGTGACCGCCCGGCGGGCCGTCCTCGCGGACGTCTCCGTACCCGCCCTCTACGGCGGGCTCGTCGCCCCGGCGGACCTGCCGGACCAGGTCCTGACCGACGTACGGCGCTTCCAGTGGGACTTCGCGACCTTCAAGGTGGACTGGGCGCTGGACGGGCCCGTGCCCTGGCGGTGCGCGGACGCGGCGGGGGCGGGGACCGTGCACCTGGCCGACGGCCTGGACGAACTGACCCGGTTCGCCGCGCAGATCGCCATGGGGCAGGTGCCCGACCGGCCCTTCTGCCTGTTCGGCCAGATGACGACGTCCGACCCGTCCCGCTCGCCGCGCGGCACGGAGTCCGCCTGGGCCTACACCCACGTCCCCCACGACGTCCGGGCCGACGCGGGCGAGGAGGGCATCACGGGGCGCTGGGACAGCAGGGAGCGCGAGCTGATGGCCGACCGGGTCGAACGCCACGTGGAACGGTTCGCGCCCGGGTTCCGCAACCTGGTCCGGGCCCGCCGTGTCCTCGCCCCGCCGACGCTCCAGGCCATGGACGCCAACCTGGAAGGCGGCGCCATCAACGGCGGCACCACCGCCATGCACCAGCAGCTCTTCTTCCGGCCCGTGCCCGGCACCGGGCGGCCCGAGACGCCGGTGGCCGGTCTCTTCCTGGCTTCCGCGGGCGCCCACCCGGGCGGGGGCGTGCACGGGGCGCCCGGTGCCAACGCCGCGCGAGCCGCGCTGCGCCGCGACCGCTTCGATTGCCTCACCCGTGTCCAGCGGGCGCTGACCAGCCGGGACCGGGTCGGCGACAAGCGGTGACCGTACCGCCCAGCCTGCCTGCGGCCCTTGCGGAACGTGACCGGCGCCCCCCGGGGCCGTGTCCCGGCCCTGGCGACGACGCCCCGAGGAAAGGTCCGAACCGGTGACCGACAGCCCTCTCCAGAACCGCACCGTCGTGGTGACCGGCGCGGCCCGCGGTCTCGGCGCCGCCCTGGCCCGGGCCTGCGCCCGCCGTGGCGCCCGGATCGCCCTGCTCGGCCGGGAGAAGCCGCTCCTCGACACCCTGGCGGCACGGCTGCCGACACCCGCGCTCGCCGTCGGCGCCGACGTCACCGACCCCGCCGCACTGGAGGACGCGGCAGCCGAGGTCCGCCGGCGCCTGGGGACACCGTCGGTCGTGGTGGCCAACGCGGGCATCGCGGAGGGCGGTCCGTTCGCCACGTCGGACCCGCGGCTGTGGCGCCGGGTCGTCGACGTCAACCTGACCGGCAGCGCCCACACCGCGCGGGCCTTCCTGCCGGACCTGCTGCGCACCGCCGGCTACCACCTCCAGGTGGGCTCGCTGGCCTCCATCGGCGCGGTCCCCATGATGAGCGCCTACTGCGCCTCGAAGGCGGGCGTCGAGGCCTTCGTCCACTCGCTGCGCGCCGAGGTGGCCCATCACGGGGTCGCGGTGGGGATCGCCTACCTCAACTGGATCGACACCGACATGATCCGCGACGCGGACCGCTACCCGGTAATGCGGGAACTGCGCGCCCACCTGCCGCCACCGGCCCGCGGCACGCACTCGCCGGACGAGGTCGCCGCACGGCTGGTGCGGGCCGTCGAGCGCCGCCGCACCGCCGTGTACGTGCCGGGCTGGCTGCGGCTGGCCCGACTCGGGCGCACGGCACTGCCGCCGCTGGTCCTGCGCCTGTCCCGCCACGAGCTGCCCCGACTGGAGGCCGAGGGCTCCCTGGGCCGCACCGGGCCCCTCGGCGCGGGCGGTCTGGCCGGCCGGGCGGAGGGCGGCACGGGGGCGTAGCGGCGTACGCGCCTCGCCCCTGGCGGCGCGGGGCGGCGCGGGGCGGTGCAGGGCGGTGGCAGGGTGGCGTCAACCGCGCGCGTTCGCCGGGGGGTTCGGCCGGACCAACAGTGGTGAGGGAAGCAGTGGGACCGGGTAACGGGACGGAGCAGGGAACGGCTCAGGGGACGGTTCAGTGAGAGCAGCGGGCCGGATCAGAGGGCCGGGTCAGTGGGGCGGGGTGAAGTGCCGGGCCGCGGCACGCAGCAGCGCGGAGCGGCCCCGGCCGGGGACCGTCCACAGCGTCTCGCCGCGCACGCCCCACCGTGCCAGCAGGGCGTTGGCCGCCAGGAACCCGGACGTGGCGGCCCGCTCCATCAGCGCCACGGGCAGGTCCGTACGGACCAGATCACCCGCGACGACCACGGTCGGGTCGCAGGTGCGGACGGTGGGACGGTCGGCGTAACCCCCTACGGCGAACAGCGGGCAGTCCGCCCGCCATTCGTGCCGTGCGGCGACCACGCGGGCCTCCCGGGTCTCCGGGTACACCCGGTACAACTGCTCCACGAGACGCTTCTCCTCGACCTCCCGGACGGCGGCCGACGGCACGGCGTAGGCATGGAGTTCGACGACGGACCCTCCCGTGCGCGCCGCCCAGCGTGCCGCTTCCCCCTCCCAGCGGGAGAGCACGCTGACGTTGTCCAGCGAGCCGTACCCGCTGGTGCCGAGGAAGCCGGGGCGGCCGGGGGCGACCGGCCGGTCCAGCCAGAGCCGGGAGACCAGGAAGGGCGGAGCGTTCCGCAGCCGGGCCACCCCTGCGCGCCAGGCGGCGTCGCCGAGAGCCGGCGAGCGGCGCAGGAGCCCCTGCAGCCCACCCGTGTCCAGCGCGAGCACCACGGCGTCGTACGTCCGGGCACCGGCGGCGTCGGCCACGACGTGACCGCCGGACGGGCCCGGCCGGACGGTCTCCACGGGTGTGCCGGTCCGCACCCGCGTCCCGAGCCGTACCGCGTGCTCCGCGAGCGGATCCCACAGTGCCCGCGGGAACGGCTCCGCCGGCACGTCGAACAGCAGGCCCTCGCTGGAGCCGAGGAAGTAGATGTGGAACATCAGCGCCATCTCGGCGGCGGACAGCTCCCGGGGGTCCGCGAAGAAGCTCCGGGAGAACACCTCGAAGGCGAGATGCCGTGCGGCCGCGGGGAAGCGGACCGCGTCCAGGAAGTCGTGGGCGCTCACGCCGTCCAGCCGCGCGTGGATGTCGCGCGTGCGTACGTCGAGCAGCGGCAGTGCCGCCGCCGGCCGCAGCCGCACCAGGTCGCGCGGTCCGAAGCTCGGGCTCAGGGCCACGAACCCGAGGGCGCTGAAGGGCGGAGTGCGCGGCACCCGGCGGAAGCCGTCGCGCAGTCCACTGCTGTGCTGGAGGGGATAGTCGGGCAGGCCGGTGAGCATGCCGAGGCGGGGATCGGGGCGACGCAACAGGCTCCGCAGGTTGTAGTACTGGCGGAAGAACGCGTGGAAGCCCCGGCTCATGGTGGCCGTCGTCCCGTCCGGCAGCGCGACGGGCCAGCCGGCGACGCGCCCGCCGAGTACGGGCTCGCGTTCGTGGAGCACCACGCGCACGCCGCGCTCCGCCAGGGCGGTCGCCGCCGCCAGCCCCGCGATGCCGCCGCCGATCACCGCCACGGACGGCGGATCGCCCTCGACCCGCTCACGCCCCGGCGGTGGCGGGACGACCTCGGCCCGCCGGTCCCGCCCCGGGGGCCGCGCCCCGTCGCGCCGGCTCACTGCCCACCGTCCGGCCACCCGCCACCGCCCCGCCCGCACACCCCACGTGCAC
>NZ_JACBYP010000179.1 GCF_018982965.1 Streptomyces mayonensis
GGTCCCATGCGGTGGCCGGGGCGGGGCCTGACCCGCCGGGGCGTCGTCTACACGGTCGGAGCGGGAGAGACCCCGGCCACCGCATGGGACCCGGCCCGCATGCGCACCGACGTCCGCGCCGTCCGCCACGACCTGCACGCCAACACGCTGGACGTCACCGGAGACGGCGTCGAACGCCTCACCGCCACCGCCGCCGAGGCCGCCGAACAGGGCCTGCACGTCTGGCTCCAGCCGACCCTCGGCGACGCCCCGCAGCGCGACATCCTGGAACACCTCGCCGAGTGCGGCCGGTTCGCGCAGCGGCTGCGCCGGCACGGGGCGAGCGTGGAGCTCAGCGTCGGCTGCGAGTTCTGGCTCTTCGTCCCCGGCATCGTCCCCGGGGAGACGGTCCTGGAACGCGTCGAGAACCTCGAGAACGGCACCGTGGACTTCGAACGGATGCAGCGCCGCCTGAACGCCTTCACCGCGAGGGCCGCGGCGGTCGGGCGCTCCGTCTTCGACGGCCGGCTGAGCTACGCCGCAGCCCAGGACGACGACGTCGACTGGGCCCTCTTCGACGTGGTCGGCATCGACTACTACTCCTACCACCGCGATCCCGCCGCCTACGTCCGCGAGCTGCGCCGCCACCTGCGCTGGGGCAAGCCCCTGGCGATCACCGAGTTCGGCACGTGCACGTACGCGGGGGCGCCGCAGGCGGGCGGCATGGGCTGGTCCGTCGTCGACTACGACAAGGACCCGCCCGAGATCAAGGGCGGCCTGGTCCGCAGCGAGCGCACCCAGGCCGCCTACCTGACGGACCTGCTGGCGGTTTTCACGTCGATGGGCCTGTATGCGGCGATGGCCTTCGAGTTCCTCACCCCGGACGCGCCCCACCGCCCCGGCGACCCGCTCCACGACCTGGACATGGCGAGCTACGCCCTCACCAAACCGCTCAGCGACCACCCCGACGACCCCGCCTCCCCCTGGCACTGGGAACCCAAGGAAGCCTTCCACGCCCTCGCACGCGCCTACGCCCGTAACCGCTGACGGCAGTACGGGCGTAACCGCTAACGGCAGTACAGGTCCGCGCCCGGCCGCTGCCCCGTCGCCAGGAACCGGGAGACCGTGACGACCGGGCGTCACGGGTGAGAAGCGAGCGGGCGGCCCGAGGAAAGCGGTGGCCCAGCCGCCTGCGACCCGAGAGCCCTTACGTCCCAAGGGTCCCCCTTGGGCGGAGGCGGGACAATGGTGTCCCATCGGCAGCCATGGACTACCGGTCCCGCCGCCACCGAGGCTGATGCGCGTCCCGCGCCGACAACCGACCCCCGGCCGGAAGCCGCTGAGCCCGTGGCGGCGTGCATGCGAGGCGCGAGTGCGTGCCGTCAGCGCCGGGGGGCGGGGAAGCGGGCGGCCCCAACGGTGCGTACGAACTCCGTCCAGGCCAACGCCCCGACGACGACCACCGGGCCGCCGGTCACCTTGCTGTCCCGGACGGGTACGACGCCGGGGACTCCGTCGGTGACTTCGAGGCAGTCCTCGCCGCCGCTCCCGCCGCTGTAGGTGCTCTTGCGCCAGCGGGCGGCGCCTGGGAAGTCGTAGGCGGTCTCGACGCAGTCGCCGCCATTGCCGTCGCTGTAGCTGCTTTTGCGCCAGCGCGCCTCGCTCAGCTCGTACTCGCGCATCGTCTGTGGTCCTCCACCGCCGACGTGATCCGGGCCAGAGACGCCTCAGGTGACAGTGAGGCGGCCCTGATCAGATCGTATGCCGAGCGGATCCGATGCACCACGGGCGGATCGTCCAGCAGAGTCCCCGAATACACGGCTTCTGTATAGGCGGTTGGGGGAGCGTCCTCGAACTCCATGAGCTTCAGAGACCCCGTCATGGCCGGGTGTGCCCCGGCGGCGAGTGGCAGCACCTGCACCAGCACCGTCCGTGCCCGCGCCAGCGCGATGACGTGCTCCAGTTGCTCGGCCATGGCCGATGGGCCGCCGACCGGGATGCACAGCACGTTCTCGTGCAGGACCACCCAATACACGGGCCGTGTAGTGTCTGCCAGAACCCTCGCCCGGTCCATGCGGCCGGACACCTTCTCCTCGATGTGTTCGTCCGATGCGAAGGGGTTCATGGCGAGTGTGACTGCCCGCGCGTAGTCCGCAGTCTGGAGCAACCCCGGTACCAGCGCCGGAGCGAACTCACAGATCGATGTCGCCAGGCCCTCCAGCTCCGCCACCTTCGCGAAGTAATCCGCATACCGAGGATCATCAATCAGCTTCCGGCACAGTCGCTCGAAAATACCGTCGGTTTGCAGGGCGTCGTCGATCCGTTGGGCCACGTCCAACTGCGGTTTCCGAATTGCCTGTTCGAACTGGCCGATGTAGCCCCCGGACACGAAAACCCGCGCCCCAAGCTCTACTTGGGTGATTCCGGCGTCCTCTCGTCGCCGTTTCAGTTCAGTTCCGAAGAACTCCCAAGCCGCCTGCCGTGAACCGTTGGCCATAACCAACCCCCATGCCCTGACCCGCCCTTGTAGTGCACGTACTCCTGTCGAGTGTAGACACGGAGCGGCATTCTGGGGACACGAAGAGTGAAACCGTAAAGGGAAGGGAACACGGTGGGAGCACGACACTCGGCGCTCTGCGTCGAAGGAGCGGAGGACACGGTGAAAGAATTGCGCGCGGCGCTCACGGAGGCCGGAATTACTCTGCCCTCACTCGGGCTCGACCCGGTGAGTCTTGCGCGGGAGGCCCCCTGTCCACTCGTCGAATTGGGGCGGTGTTCCGTGGAGACCGCACAGCGGCTCGCGGCGGCGCTGCGATGATGACGACGCCGCCCGTCGGGACGCACGCCGTGGACGTCCGCAGCGGACGTGTGGGCGTCGTCATAGGGCACGAGGGGCCGTACGTGCAGATGCGGCCGTACGGCGGTGGGCGGGAGTGGGACGCCGAGCCGGGTGACGTACGCCATGCCACCACGGCCGAGCGGCTCAGCGCGGCGACGGCGTACGAGAACGCACGGAGCCGGGGCGAGGTGCCCTGAGGGATGCGCGAGAATGGGCGGCATGAGTCTGTTCCGCGACGACGGCATCGTGCTGCGCACCCAGAAGCTGGGTGAGGCGGACCGGATCATCACGCTGCTCACGCGCGGTCACGGGCGGGTACGCGCCGTGGCGCGCGGGGTGCGGCGCACGAAGTCGAAGTTCGGGGCGCGGCTGGAGCCGTTCTCGCACGTTGACGTGCAGTTCTTCTCGAAGGGCAGCGAGCTGGTCGGGCGCGGTCTGCCGCTGTGCACACAGAGCGAGACGATCGCACCGTACGGCGGCGGGATCGTGGCGGACTACGCGCGGTACACCGCGGGGACCGCCATGCTGGAGACGGCCGAGCGGTTCACGGACCACGAGGGCGAGCCGGCGGTGCAGCAGTACCTGCTGCTCGTGGGGGGACTGCGCACCCTCGCCCGGGGCGAGCACGCGCCGAACCTGGTCCTGGACGCGTTCCTGCTGCGTTCCCTCGCCGTGAACGGCTACGCCCCGACGTTCGGGGACTGCGCGAAGTGCGGCATGCCCGGTCCGAACCGGTTCTTCTCGGTCGGGTCGGGCGGCTCCGTGTGCGGGGACTGCCGGGTGCCCGGCAGCGTCGTACCCTCGCCGCAGGCCCTGGAACTGCTCGGGGCGCTGCTCACGGGCGACTGGGGCACGGCGGACGCGTGCGAGCCGCGGTACGTGCGGGAGGGGAGCGGGCTGGTGTCCGCGTACCTGCACTGGCACCTGGAGCGCGGCCTGCGTTCCCTGCGGTACGTCGAGAAGTCCTAGGAACACCTGCAAGCACAGCAAGCACAGCAAGCACCGTACGAGGAGACGAGAGAGACATGGCCGTACGCGGGATTCTGGGGCGGCAGCGCCGGGAGTACAGGACGCCGGAGCCGCACCCGTCCGGCGCGCGGCCCCCCAGGCTCGGCGAGCTGGTGCCGGAGCACGTGGCGATCGTCATGGACGGCAACGGGCGCTGGGCCAAGGAACGCGGGCTGCCCCGCACCGAGGGGCACAAGGTCGGTGCCGAGCGGGTGCTCGACGTGCTCCAGGGCGGGGTCGAGATCGGCGTCCGGAACATCTCGCTCTACGCCTTCTCCACGGAGAACTGGAAGCGGTCGCCGGAGGAGGTGCGCTTCCTGATGAACTTCAACCGCGACTTCATCCGCAAGAGCCGCGACCAGCTCGACGAGCTGGGGGTGCGGGTGCGCTGGGTGGGCCGGATGCCCCGGCTGTGGAAGTCGGTGGCCAAGGAGCTGCAGGTCGCGCAGGAGCAGACTAAGGACAACGACCGGCTGACGCTGTACTTCTGCATGAACTACGGCGGGCGGGCCGAGATCGCCGACGCGGCGCAGGCCCTCGCCGAGGACGTGCGGGCCGGGAAGCTGGACCCGGCGAAGGTGAACGAGAAGACGCTCGCGAAGTACCTGTACTACCCGGACATGCCGGACGTGGACCTGTTCCTGCGGCCGAGCGGGGAACAGCGGACCTCCAACTACCTGCTCTGGCAGAGCGCGTACGCCGAGATGGTCTTCCAGGACGTGCTGTGGCCCGACTTCGACCGGCGGGACCTGTGGCGCGCGTGCCTGGAGTTCGCCTCCCGCGACCGGCGCTTCGGCGGCGCCATCCCCAACGAGGAGCTGCTCGCCATGGAGGGCCGCACCGAGTAGTCCGGCCGCTGAGGGGCGGGGCGGGCTCCGCCCCTCAGCCGTCGGCGCTCGCGCAGTCCGCGCAGGTGCCGAAGACCTCCACGGTGTGCGCCACGTTGACGTAGCCGTGCTCGGCGGCGATGGCCTCGGCCCACTTCTCCACCGCGGGGCCCTCGACCTCGACCGCCTTGCCGCAGGTGCGGCAGACCAGGTGGTGATGGTGGTCGCCGGTGGAGCAGCGGCGGTAGACGGACTCGCCGTCGGCGGTGCGCAGGACGTCGACCTCACCGGCGTCGGCGAGGGACTGCAGGGTGCGGTAGACGGTGGTGAGCCCGACCGAGTCGCCCTTGTGCTTGAGCATGTCGTGGAGCTCCTGGGCGCTGCGGAACTCCTCGACCTCCTGGAGCGCCGCCGACACGGCGGCCCGCTGCCGGGTGCTGCGGCCCTTCACGGGCGGTCCAGCGGTGGTCACTGGATTCCTCCTCACGTCTACGCGGCTTGCCGGGCCATTGTGCCAGCCCGGCAGGCCCGCGGTCAGACGCCGACCTCGTCCCGGGCCTCCCGGGTGGCCGGAATCTTGCACTCCGCCGGATCCGCGGCGTGCTCCGCCGCGGCGAGTGCCCGCGCGCGTCGGCGGGCCAGCGGTGTCGCCAGCAGCGACAGCACGACGAACGCGCCGATGGTGAGCAGCACGATCGTCGCGCCGGGCGGCACGTCCTGGTAGTACGACGTCACCGTGCCGCCGAGCGTCACACTCACGCCGATCGCGACGGAGATCGCGAAGGTGGCGGCGAAGCTGCGGCTGAGCTGCTGCGCGGCGGCCACCGGGACGACCATCAGCGCCGACACGAGGAGCAGTCCGACGACGCGCATCGCGACCGTCACCGTGACCGCCGCCGTGACGGCCGTCAGCAGGTTCAGCACGCGCACCGGCAGGCCGGTGACCCGGGCGAACTCCTCGTCCTGGCTGACGGCGAACAGCTGGCGGCGCAGCCCGAGGGTGACGAGGACCACGAAGGCGGCCAGCAGGCAGATCGCGGTGACGTCGGACTCGGAGACCGTCGACAGGGAGCCGAAGAGGTACGAGGTGAGGTTGGCGTTGGAACCGCCCGGCGCCAGGTTGATGAACATCACGCCGCCGGCCATGCCGCCGTAGAAGAGCATCGCCAGGGCGATGTCGCCGCGGGTCTTGCCGTACCAGCGGATCAGCTCCATGAGGACGGCGCCGAGCACGGAGACCAGGGTCGCCATCCACACCGGGGACCAGGAGAGCAGGAAGCCGAGGCCGACGCCGGTCATCGCCACGTGGCCGATGCCGTCGCCCATGAGGGCCTGGCGGCGCTGGACGAGGTAGATGCCGATGGCCGGCGCGGTGATGCCGACGAGGACGGCGGCGAGCAGGGCCCGCTGCATGAAGGCGTAGTTCAGGATTTCCATGGTCGTCGCCTTCTCAGCTCAGCAGTCCGGTGCGGACCGGTTCGGCGTCCGCGGGCGCGTGCGGGTGCACGTGGTCGTGGCCGGGCAGCGCGTGCTGGCCGACCGCCTTCGGCGGCGGACCGTCGTGCAGGACACAGCCGTCGCGGAGCACCACGGCCCGGTCGATCAGCGGTTCCAGCGGGCCCAGCTCGTGCAGGACGAGCAGGACGGTGGTGCCGGCCGCGACCTGCTCGCGCAGGGTGTCGGCCAGCACATCCTGGCTGGCCAGGTCGACGCCCGCCATCGGCTCGTCCATGATCAGCAGCTCGGGTACGGCGGCGAGCGCGCGGGCGATCAGCACCCGCTGGTGCTGGCCGCCGGAGAGGGCGTTGACGGAGTCCTTGGCCCGGTCCGCCATGCCGACCAGGTCGAGGGCGCGGCGCACGGCCTCGTGGTCGGCCTTGCGCAGCACGCCGAAGCGGGCCCGGGACAGGCGTCCGGAGGAGACGACCTCGTTCACCGTGGCGGGGACGCCGCCCGCGGCCGTGGTGCGCTGCGGGACGTAGCCGAGGCGCGCCCAGTCGCGGAAGCGGCGCCGCGGGGTGCCGAACAGCTCGATCTCGCCGTCCGTCACCGGCACCTGGCCGATGACGGTGCGCACGGCCGTGGACTTGCCGGAGCCGTTGGCGCCGAGCAGCGCGACGACCTCACCGCGGCGCACGGTGAGGTCGATGCCGCGCAGGACGGGGCGTGAGCCCAGCTCGGCACGGACGCCGCGCAGGGATATGACGGACTCGTCGCTCACGAGGTCCCTCCGTAACGGTCGTACTGCTTACTTGGCGCCGAGGGCGGTCTCCAGCGCCTTGAGGTTGGACTCCATGACCGCGAGGTAGTCGTCGCCCTTGGACTTGTCGGTGATGCCCTCCAGCGGGTCGAGGACATCCGTCTTCAGGCCCGCGTCCTTGGCGAGGGTCTTCGCGGTCTTGTCGGAGACCAGTGTCTCGTAGAAGACGGTGGTGACGCCGTCGGCCTTGGCCTCCGTCTGGAGTTCCTTGATGCGGGCGGGGCTGGGCTCGCTCTCCGGGTCGAGGCCGTTGATGGCCTCCTGGGTGAGCCCGTAGCGCTCGGCGAGGTAGCCGAAGGCGGCGTGGTTGGTGAAGAAGACCTTGGAGTCGGTGTTCTTCAGCCCGTCCTTGAACGCCGTGTCCAGGCCGGTCAGCTTCTCCGCCAGCGCGTCGGCGTTCTTGCGGTAGTCGTCCGCGTGGTCGGGGTCGGCCTTCTCGAAGGCCTTGGTGACGCCCTCGGCGATCTCGGCGTACTTCACCGGGTCCAGCCAGACGTGCGGGTCGAGGGCGTGCTCGCCCTCCTCGGCGTGCTCGTCCTCCGCGTGTTCGTCGGCGTGCGCGTCCTCTTCGGCGTGCTCCTCGCCGCCGTGGTCGTGGTCGTGCTCCACGTTGCCGTGGTCCTCGAGCTTCGTCAGCGTGGCCGCGTCGATCTTGGTCTTCACATCGGACTGGGCGATGGCCTCGTCCACGGCGGGCTGGAGGGACTTCAGGTAGAGCACCGCGTCCGCCTCGCCCATCTGGGCGGTCTGCTTGGCGCTCAGCTCCAGGTCGTGCGGCTCCTGGCCGGGCTCGGTGAGCGAGGTGACGTTCACGTGGTCCCCGCCGATCTGCTCGGCGAGGTACTGCATGGGGTAGAACGACGCGACGACGTCGAACTTGTCGGTGTTGCCCCCGGTGCCCGCCGCGGAGCTGTCGCTGGAGCAGGCGGAGAGGGTGCCGAGGCCGATCGCGGTGGCCGCGGTGACTGCTATGCCGGATATGCGGCGTCGTCGTGCGTTCATGACACCCATTTTCAACAAATATGGAAACCGTTGTCAACAATCGCCCCGGACCGAGGGGAGGCATGGGGCGGGCCCCGATTTGGCTGTGGGGTCACCCACGCCGGTAACCTGAAGCATTCTCTGTGAAGCACCTCGCTTCGTCGCCCGTCGTCGTAATGAAGAGAGCACCGTGGCCGCCGACAAGATCGACACCATCGTCAGCCTGAGCAAGCGCCGTGGCTTCGTATTCCCCTGCAGTGAGATCTACGGCGGTCAGCGTGCCGCCTGGGACTACGGGCCGCTGGGTGTCGAGCTCAAGGAGAACCTGAAGCGCCAGTGGTGGCGCTACATGGTCACCTCGCGCGAGGACGTCGTCGGTCTCGACTCCTCCGTGATCCTGGCCCCCGAGGTCTGGGTGGCCTCCGGTCACGTCGCCACCTTCACGGACCCGCTGACCGAGTGCACCTCCTGCCACAAGCGGTTCCGCGCGGACCACCTGGAGGAGGCCTACGAGGAGAAGAAGGGCCGCGCCCCCGAGAACGGCCTCGCCGACCTCAACTGCCCCAACTGCGGCAACAAGGGCACCTTCACCGAGCCCAAGTCCTTCTCCGGCCTGCTCTCCACCCACCTCGGCCCGACCCAGGACAGCGGCTCCGTCGCCTACCTGCGGCCCGAGACCGCGCAGGGCATCTTCACCAACTTCGCCCAGGTGCAGACCACTTCGCGCCGCAAGCCGCCGTTCGGCATCGCGCAGATGGGCAAGTCCTTCCGCAACGAGATCACGCCCGGCAACTTCATCTTCCGCACCCGCGAGTTCGAGCAGATGGAGATGGAGTTCTTCGTCAAGCCGGGCGAGGACGAGAAGTGGCAGGAGTACTGGATGGAGCAGCGCTGGAACTGGTACACCGGCCTGGGTCTCCGTGAGGAGAACATGCGCTGGTTCGAGCACCCGGCCGAGAAGCTCTCCCACTACTCCAAGCGCACCGCCGACATCGAGTACCGCTTCCAGTTCGGCGGCAGTGAGTGGGGCGAGCTGGAGGGTGTCGCCAACCGGACCGACTACGACCTCTCCTCGCACGCCAAGGCCTCCGGCCAGGACCTCTCCTACTTCGACCAGGAGGCCGGCGAGCGCTGGACGCCGTACGTCATCGAGCCGGCGGCCGGTGTCGGGCGCGCGATGCTCGCCTTCCTGCTCGACGCGTACATCGAGGACGAGGCGCCGAACGCCAAGGGCAAGCTGGAGAAGCGCACGGTGCTGCGGCTCGACCCGCGCCTGTCGCCGGTGAAGGTCGCGGTGCTGCCGCTGTCCCGCAACCCGGAGCTGTCGCCGAAGGCGAAGGGGCTCGCGCAGGCGCTGCGGCAGAACTGGAACATCGACTTCGACGACGCCGGTGCGATCGGGCGCCGCTACCGGCGCCAGGACGAGATCGGTACGCCGTTCTGCGTCACGGTCGACTTCGACACCCTTGAGGACAACGCGGTGACCGTGCGGGAGCGGGACACGATGAAGCAGGAGCGCGTGTCGCTGGACCAGATCGAGGGGTACCTCGCCTCCCGGCTGATCGGCTGCTGAACGTCCGTTTCCGTCGAGGTACCGGGGCTCTGCTCCCTGGTGCCTCCGGGACCTGCGCCCGCCCCTCGCCCGACTCGGTCGGGCGAGGGGCGGGCGTTTGCACGTCAGCGGCCCTGTAGTGCCTTCACGTTGTCGCCGAAGGTCCAGTTCTTCGAGCCGTCCCAGTTGAGGGACCAGGTCATCAGGCCCTTGAGGGAGCCGTCGTAGTGGTTCCAGGCCTGGGAGACCAGGGACGGTGCCATGTGACCGCCGCCCGCGCCGGGCTGGGCGGGCAGGCCCGGCACCTGCTTGTCGTGGGGGACGCGGATCGTGGTGCCCTGGATCACCAGGCCCTTGTCCAGGCAGTCGGTCTGGGCGGTGAAGCCCTCGACGGTGCCGGCCGAGTAGGAGTCGCCGGAGCAGCCGTACATGCTGCCGTTGTAGTACTGCATGTTCAGCCACCACAGGCGGCCGTTGTCCGCGTACTTCTTGATGACCGGCAGGTACGCGCCCCAGATCGAGCCGTAGGTGACGGTGCCGCCGGTGACGTACGCGGTCTCCGGGGCCATCGTGAGGCCGAAGCCGGCGGGCATGCGGTCGAGGACGCCGTCGATGATGCGGATCAGGTTGGACTGGGACGCGGAGAGCTGGTTGATGTCGCCGCTGCCGGTCAGGCCCGTCTCGATGTCGATGTCCAGGCCGTCGAAGTTGTACTCCTTCAGGATCGGCACGATCGTCTCGACGAAGCGGTCGGCGACGGCGGTCGAGTTCAGGTCGATGCCGGCCGTGGCGCCGCCGATGGAGAGCAGGATCGTCTGCCCGGACTCCTTGGCCGCGCACATCTCCGCCGGGGTCGCCACCTTCACGCCGGTGTCCATGCCGTCCTCCCACAGTGCCGTGCCGTCGGCGCGGATGACGGGGAAGGCGGCGTTGAGCACGTTGTAGCCGTGGGCGCGGATGTCGGGGTCGTCGATGGGGGTCCAGCCGTAGGGCGGGTGGACGCCGTTGGCGGCGCCGTCCCAGTTCTCCCAGTAGCCCTGGAGGACCTTGCCGTCGGGCTTTCCCTTCACGTCGCAGGTGTCGGCGGCGGGGGTGGGGGAG
>NZ_JACBYP010000017.1 GCF_018982965.1 Streptomyces mayonensis
GCGACCTCCTGCCCGCCGCCGCGGCACAACTTCCTCACGCTGCCGCGCATCCGCAGTGAATCCCCCGCCTTCGACCTCCACCACTCCCCCGCCGTGCCCAAGGTCGAAGCGGCGGCACTCCGGTGAGCGGCGAGGACGCCCGTCCGACGACGGCGCGGCTGCTCATCCACCAGATCGAGGGGCACCTGCTCGTCGCCGCCACCCGTGAGGAGGGGCGGTCGGCCGCCGCCCGCTTCACACTGCCGCTCGACTGGCTGACGGAGCGTCAGCGGCGTGAGGTGGAGGCCCGCTTCGAGGCCGAGCACCTCGCGCTGGCCCGCGGCTCCTGGCAGCGCACGGCGGAGCGTGCCGAGCGGCTGCGCGGGGAGTACGAGGAACGGTACCGGGCCCTGCGGCGGCGGCTGTTGGCGGGTTGCCTGCTGGGCTGGTGCGCCGTACTCGGCTGCGCGGGCGCGCTGCTCGCGGGGCGCGCCTGAAGCCTGTCCGGACCTCGGCACAGATGACATGGGCCCAGCGGGCCCGGTGGGCCGGCCGCTGCTCCTCCGGGCGCGGGGGCTACGCCGACGATCTCGACGAAGGTGCTGCGCACCCGGCGCGGACCGGCTGGCGCGGACCGGCTGCCACATGGGCGGCGCGGGTGCGGAAGGCCGCGGTGGCCCGTCCGGCGAGCGGCAGGTTCCGCGCCGGCGGAGGCGGTGCGGACGGCCTCCTCGGCCCGGTCGTCGACCTGGAGGTGGCGGGCGGCACCGGGGCCGAATTTGTCGTGTCCACGGTCTTGTGGAGTAGGGCGAGCCTTCCCTACTTTGCAGTAAGTTCACTCTGGAAGCGGCTGTGTTCAGCATGCGCGTGCCCTCGCCCCACCACGCCCACCGTCAGAGGAGAGCAGTATGCCTGCCTTCACGACCAGGCACCTCAGCACCGTCGCCGCCGCACTCGCCCTCGCCCTCTCCGTCCCCGCGTCCGGCGCCGCGGCCGCCCCGGACGCCGCCGCGGACCTGCGTGAGGTGATGTTCGTGGGGAACAACTGGGAGGGCACCGCCGACGTCATCCGCTCGACCGGCGACTTCGCGAGGATCGGCCGGATCAGTGTGATCCCGGACCGCGAGGAGCGGATGGCGGAGATCAACGCCGACCCGATCAGGTGGATCTACTTCCAGGCCATCCGCAACAGCGTCGGCGAGGGGCACGACCAGTTCGTCGACGACATGTACTCGACGCCGGACGGCGGCTCGGTGGTCGTCTCGCGGCCCAGCTTCGCCGACGTCGTCTCCGTCGACCTCACGACCGGCGAGATCGGCTGGCGCTTCCCCGTCTCGGGCTACCGCGCGGACCACATGGCAGTCTCCCCCGACGGCACCCGGGTCGCGGTCTCCGCCTCGACCTCCAACACCGTGCACGTGCTGGACATCCGGACGGGTGCGGAACTCGGCTCGTTCGGCACGGGCGACAAGCCGCACGAGAACATCTTCACCGCCGACGGGAAGTACCTCTGGAACATGTCCATCGGCGAGGTGAACACCGCGCTCGACGCGCCCTGGCTGGACTGGACGAAGGGCGACCGGCGCATCACGGTCGTGGACGCGCGGACGTACGAGCGGGTCAGGGTGATCGACATGCGCGAGCGTCTCGACGCGATCGGACTCGGCGACTACTCGGACGCGGTGCGGCCCGCCGTCTTCTCGCCCGACGAGTCCAAGCTGTACTTCCAGGTCTCGTTCTTCAACGGCTTCTTCGAGTACGACGTGGCCACCGACCGCATCACCCGGACGAAGACCCTGCCGAAGAACCCCGCGACCGGCGAGGACCGGACAACCTGGGTCAACGACTCGCGGCACCACGGCCTTTCGATGAGCCCGGACGGCGCGAAGGTGTGCGTCGCCGGCACGATGGACGACTACGCGACGGTCGTCGACCGCACGACGCTCCAGGAGGGTCCGCTGGTCCCGGCCGCCAAGCCGTACTGGGCCACGGTCAGCGGCGACGGCAGGCACTGCGTCGTCTCCGAGAGCGGCGCGGACCAGGTCACGGCCATCGACTTCGCCACCGGCGAGAAGTCGGTGTCGGTCCCCGTGGGCGACCACCCGCAGCGGGTCCGCCTGGGCAGGGTGGCGGCGGACTGGACGGGACCGGCCACGGACTGATCCGAGCCGCCCGGCGCCGCCGGTCAGCGGCGGGGCAGCCGGTGCAGGACCACGTCCGCCAGCCGGCCGCGGGTCACCGCGGCCGTCATGTAGGTGCAGTACGGCTGGCGGCGCCGGTCCGTGGGCGAACCCGGGTTGAGCAGGCGCAGACCGGTGTCCGCGGTGGTGTCCCAGGGGATGTGGCTGTGGCCGAAGACGAGGACGTCGAGGTCCGGGAAGCGGGCGGCGCAGCGCCGCTCGCGCCCCCGGGCGTCGCCCGTCTCGTGGACGACGCCCAGGTGCAGGCCGCCGAGGTCGGCGCGGGCCACCTCGGGCAGCCGGGCGCGCAGTCCGGGTCCGTCGTTGTTGCCGTACACGCCGACGAGCCGACGGCTGCGGCTCTCCAGCAGGTCGAGGGTGGCGGTGTCGACCCAGTCCCCCGCGTGCACGACGACGTCGGCGCGGGGAACCTCCGCCAGCAGCGGCGCGGGCAGTTCCCTGGCCCGCTTCGGCAGGTGGGTGTCGGAGACGAGCAGCAGACGCACACCGCCAGGGTAGCCACGGGTGCGCGGCCCGCGCCCGCGGGCGCGCAATCACCGGGTAAAACTGTGCAGTCTTACCTGGACAGTCTTACCTGTGGAAATTAGCGTGGTGGGCACGCATCGTCCGAAAGGCACCTCCTCATGGCCGTCACCACCCTCGACCCCCGTACCGCCCTGGTCGTGATCGACCTCCAGGCCGGCATCGTCTCCGCCCCCACCGAGCCGTACGGCGGCGCCGAGGTCGTCGCCCGGAGCGCCGAGCTGGCGGACGCCTTCCGCGCCCGGGGCCTGCCCGTGGTCCTGGTCCGGGTCTCCTTCGCCGCCGACGGCGCCGACGCCGTGCCGGGCCGCACCGAGGCCGGCGGGGCCGGCGGCCCCCGGCCCGAGGGATGGGACGTGGTCGTCGACGAACTGGCCGGCCGTCCCGGCGACATCACGGTCACCAAGCGCAACTGGGGCGCCTTCCACGGCACCGGCCTCGACGTCCAGCTGCGGCGTCGCTCGGTCACCCAGATCGTGCTGACCGGCATCGCCACCAGCATCGGTGTCGAGTCCACCGCCCGCGCCGCCCACGAGCACGGTTACCACGTCGCCCTCGCCACCGACGCGATGAGCGACATGAGTGCCGAGGCCCACCGGAACAGCGTCGAGCGGATCTTCCCGCGCCTGGGCGAGACGGGTACGACGGCGGAGATCCTGGAGCTGCTGGCCAAGACGCACTGACGTCCACGAGCGCTGGCGTCCACGACGCGCTGACGTCCGGCGCCGAAGGGCCACGAGCCCGCGCTGACCGGTCCGCCCCTCACCGACCGCCGGGCCGTTCGCCGCCGGGCCGTCAGCGGGCGGGCCGCTCGCGGAGGGACCGTCCGAGCGGCTCCCACCAGGCCCGGTTGTCCCGGTACCAGGCGACGGTCTCGGCCAGTGCGGCCGCGAAGTCGCGGTGGGGCCGGTATCCCAGTGCGTCGCGGGCCTTGTTCCAGTCGACCGAGTAGCGCGTGTCGTGGCCCTTGCGGTCGGCGACCGGCGTCACCCGGTCGGGGCCCGCGCCCAGCGCGTCGAGGAGGCGGGCGGTGAGTTCGCGGTTGCTCAACTCGGTGCCGCCGCCGATGTTGTAGACCTCGCCGGCCCGGCCCCGGGTCCGGACGAGGTCGACGCCCGCGCAGTGGTCGTCGACGTGCAGCCAGGCGCGGACGTTGCTCCCGTCGCCGTAGAGCGGGACACGGCCGCCGTCCAGGAGGCGGGTGACGAAGAGCGGCACCAGTTTCTCGGGGAACTGCCGCGGGCCGTAGGTGTTGGAACACCGGGTCACCCGGACGTCCAGGCCGTGAGTGCGGTGGTAGGACAGCGCCAGCAGGTCGGCCGACGCCTTCGACGCGGAGTACGGGGAACTCGGCCGCAGCGGGTACTCCTCGTCCGCCGAGCCGGACTGCAGCGGGCCGTAGACCTCGTCGGTGGACACGTGCACGAAGGGGCCCACGCCGTGCCGCAGGGCGGCGTCGAGAAGCGTGTGGGTGCCGACGACGTTGGTGAGGACGAACTCCGCCGCGGCGTCGATCGAGCGGTCCACATGGGACTCGGCGGCGAAGTGCACCACCTGGTCGGCGTCCGCCGTCAGTTTGTCGACCAGGGCGGCGTCCCGGATGTCGCCGTGCACGAAGTCCAGCCGCGGGTGCCCGAGCGGGAGGTTGGCGGCCGTCCCGGCGTAGGTCAGGGCGTCCAGCACGGTGACCCGCGGCGCCGCGGGTCCGTCGGGCGTCTCGTCCGGGGCCAGGAGTGTGCGGACGTACCGGGAGCCGATGAAGCCGGCTCCTCCGGTGACGAGGATGTTCATCTGCGGATCAGTGCCTTGCTACGACGCTGCGAGGGGGCGGGCGGATGGTGTGCTGCCCCCGCGACGTTACCGGCGTGGCCCGTGCGGTCCGCGGGCGGCCCGGACGCGCACCGCGCCGGCACGGAGGCCGGCGCGCTGGGCGGTGTCACCACCCTCGGGGCGGGGTCAGTCCTCGCCCCGGACGATGTTCGACTCCTGGCCCGGTTGCGGTGCGCGAGGAGTGCTGCCGTCCTCGACGGCGGGTACGCAGGTACGCATCAGGCCCCTGCTCCGCAGGCGGCGGGCCTTCGACCATCCTGTCTCCAGCCGACGGACGGCGGGTTTCCCGCTGGTGTCCGTGGTCACGGGCATCATCTTCCTTCTGCTTCCGCCACCGGGTCCTGCCGGGTTCTTCCGTGCCCGGTGCGCTCGCCCCTGCGGGTCCCCGGGAGCGGGCGCCGTGAAACACCGGACGCGGTGCCCCACGGGGTGGGCCGGGCCACACTGATGTCGCCCAGCGCGGACTCCGGGTCCCGCTCCATCGCCAGGTCGCCGAGGGCGACGATGCCGACCGGGCGCCCCTCGTCGACCGCGGGGACGCGGCGCACCGCGTGTTCGCGCATCGGCCGTGGCGGATCCCGCACCCGGGCGGGCCGGGCGTTCACCGGTCGAGCGCGATCTCGCTCCAGACCTGTTTGCCCCCGCTGACGGGCAGCGTCCCCCACGTCGCCGACATCGCCTCGACGAGGAGGATGCCGCGTCCGCCCGTGGCCTCCCAGCCGATGCTCGTCGGTTTGACGGGCGTACGGGGCGAGGCGTCGGCGACCGCTGCGCGCAGCCGGGCGCCGATCAGGGCGAGGTCGAGACGGACCTGGCCGTCGGTGTGCACGAGGGCGTTGGTGACGAGTTCGGAGACGATCAGGAGCACGCCGTCGATCGTGTCGTCCGCGACGTCCCAGGAGCGCAGGGTGCGCCGGGTGAAGCGGCGGGCGTGCCGCACGGCCTCCGGCAGGCGCCACACCGACCAGCTCTCCCGCAGCGGGCGCAGGGCCATGCCGTCGTAGCGCACGAGGAGCAGGGCGACGTCGTCACTGCGGCGGGCCTCGCCGAGCAGTGCGTCGGCGACGAGACCCAGGTGGGCGGGGTCGGAGCCGGCCAGCGCGTGGGCGAACCGGTCGAGGCCGGCGTCGATGTCGCTCTCCGGCGTCTCGACGAGGCCGTCCGTGGTGAGGGCGATCAGGGTGCCGGGCCGCAGCCGCAGCGGGCTCATCGGGAAGTCGGCCTGCGCGACCACGCCGAGCGGCGGGCCGCCTTCCGCCTCGGCGATCTCCGTGCTGCCGTCGGGGTGACGCAGCACCGGCGGCAGATGCCCGGCCCGCACGCACCAGGCGGCGCCCTCCTCCATGTCGAGGTCGACGTAGACGCAGGTGGCGAAGAGATCGGTCTCCATGTCCACCAGCAGCCGGTTGGCGTGGGAGACGACCACGTCCGGCGGATGCCCCTCGGCGGCGTAGGCGCGCAGAGCGGTGCGCATCTGGCCCATCAGCGTGGCCGCGCCGGCGCTGTGGCCCTGGACGTCGCCGATGACGAGGGCCACGTGGTGGTCGGGCAGCGGGATCACGTCGTACCAGTCGCCGCCCAGCTCGAGTCCGGCCGTGCTGGGCAGGTAGCGGGCGACGGCGACCGCGCCGGGCAGCTCCGGCAGGCGGCGCGGCAGCAGCTGGCGCTGGAGCATGCCGACCAGTTCGTGTTCGGCGTCGAAGGCGTGGGCGCGCATCAGGGCCTGCCCGGCGAGGCCCGCGGAGGCGGTGAGCAGGGCGCGTTCGTCGGGGCCGAAGTCGTGCGGCGCGTCCCAGCCGATCAGGCAGGCCCCGGCCATGCGGCCGCCGGCGGGCAGCGGCAGTACGGCGAGGCCGCCGGGGCCGACGTCGGCGAGCGCGGGTTCCAGGTCGCCGGAGCCGGCGGGCCATATCCGGGCACGGCCCTCGCGCAGGGCGGCGGCGAGGGTCGGCATCGCCCGTACCGGCGCGTCCGGCCACTCGGTGCGCCACTCCAGCCGCCACAGCTCGGGCCAGGACTCGGGGTCGGGCGGGTCGAGGACGGTGACGACCAGCCGGTCGTTCTCCAGCTCGGCCAGGGCGATCCGGTCGGCGCGCAGCGGCCTGCGCAGGGCGGCGACCACGGCCTGGCTCACGTCGCGCACGGTCCCGGCGGTCGCGAGGGCCGTGGCGAGCCGCTGCACGCGGGCCACGTCGGTGACGTCGGGGCGCAGCGTGGAGGCGTCGGCGACGGTGCCCACCAGGCGGGTCGGCCGTCCCTCGCCGCCGGGCAGCAGGCGCCCGCTGAGCCGGAGCCACTTCGGCGGCCCGCTGGGCTGCAGTACGCGGAACTCCAGCTCCCGCTCGCCGATGGTCATGTGGTCGGACTCGGTCACCGACATGAGGGACGGCAGGTCCTCCGGCACGGTGAGGCCGAGCAGTGTCTCGACCTTGCCGTCGAACTCGTCGGGGGCGAGGCCGAACAGCCGCAGGATGCCGTCACCGACCTCGACCCGGCCGCTGTCCATCGAGAGGGTGAAGGCACCGGGCCGCAGTTCCCCGCCGTCGGCGGCCTCGGCCGGCGCGGGGCAGATCAGGGCCTCGGCGATCAGTTCGAGGCAGGCGCGGTCCTCGGTACCGAAGCCGTCCGGCTGCTCGGTCGAGGCGAGCAGGCAGCCGCCGTCCCCGCGCACGGGCAGCGAGGCGAGCGAGACGCCGCTCGACGGTACGCGCCGCGACTCGGCCGAACCGGCGAACTCCTCCGGACCGACCCAGACCGCGACGCCGCCCCGGTGGGCCTCGGCGACCGCGGAACCGCCGGACGCCGGGTAGCTGTCGCGGACGCCGTACAGGGACCGCGGCACACCGGCCGACTCGACCAGGCAGAGCAGGTCGCGGTGGTCGCCGGGGGTGTAGAGGGCGGCGAAGGAGGCGCCCGCGAAGACCAGCGCCTGCTCCAGGATCCGGCGGGTGCGCTCGCGGGGGTCGGGCCCGGCCGCGATCGCCTTCAGGGCACCCTCGGCCCGCAGGGCCCTCGGCCCGCGTTGCGCAGCACCCTCTCCGACCACGTCGCCATTACAGCGCCAACGGGGCGCCCGCGCAGCCCCTGCGGAGCTGTTACCGGTGGTGCGGGGCGTGCGTCCGGGTGTGGGAGCGCGCCCGCGCGGACGTCGACGGCGTCCGTGCCGCCCCGGCGGTCCCGGTGGCCCCACGAGACCGACAACGCCACGCACGGCGCAGCGGGCGTCGACGCGCCACCGGAGATCCCCCGGCAGCCGCTGAAGGCAGGGGCGTTCTGCCACGGCGGTCCGGTCCTCCCGCCGGAGGACCGGACCGCCCGTCCGGGTGCCGCATGCGCCGGTCGCCCGGCGGGGTGGCGGTCAGCCGAGGGGGCCGGAGCCGTCCCCGCCGCCTGCACCGTTGCCGTCGCCGACGCCGGTGCCGTCACCCGCGTCGTGACCGGCGCCCGCCTCTTCGCCGCCGGGCTGCTCGACACCGGCCCCGTCACCACCGCCGACGGCGTCGCCGCCCCCGGCCTCGTCACCGCCGGCTCCGTCACCGCCGGCCTCCTCGCCGCCGGCCTGGTCGCCCGCACCGTCGCCCGCGTCCCCGCCGAGGGTGGCGCCGACGGCCTCCAGGGCCGTGGTGACCGGCTGGAAGAACGTCTCGCCGCCGGCCGTGCAGTCGCCGCTGCCGCCGGAGGTCAGGCCGATCGCGAGGCCGTCCTGTGTGAACAGGGAGCCGCCGCTGTCGCCGGGCTCGGCGCAGACGTCGGTCTGTATGAGCCCCGAGACCGTGCCCTCGGGGTAGTTCACGGTGGCGTCCAGGCCGAGTACCTGGCCGTCTGCGAGCCCGGTCGTGCTGCCCATGCGGAAGACCTGCTCGCCGACGGTCGCCTCCGCGGCCCCGGAGATCTGGAGGGTCTGGTCGCCCAGGTCGACCTCGCTCGGCGCCTCGGTCGCCGGGTCGTCGTACGTGACGAGCGCGAAGTCCCCCTCGCCGGGGAAGACCGCCTGGTCGACGGTGCCGATCGGCTGTCCGTCCTGGGCGTCGGACCAGGACTCGGACCCGACCCCGCAGTGCCCCGCCGTCAGGAAGGCCGGGGAACCGTCCCCCGCGGTGACGTTGAAGCCGAGCGAGCAGCGTGCGCCGCCGCCGAAGATGGCGTCGCCGCCCGACACGAAGGTCTTGAAGGTGCCGGCGGACTTCTCCAGCGTCGCCATTCCGGAGCCGAGCCCCTGCACGGTGGACTCCAGCCGGTCCCACTTCTCACCGGTGACGGTGCTGTCGGCGGTCACCAGGATCTTGTTGGTGCGCGGGTCGATCGCCCAGGAGGTGCCGGGGATGGTCGCCTGGGACTTCAGTGTCTGCGCCCCGCCGTGCAGTTCGGTCATGCTGTTGTCGACCTCGCGGATCTCCGCGCCCGCCTGCTTGGCCCGTACCACGACCTGGTTGTCGTCACCGGCGACGACGTTGACGACGAGCCGCTGGGCGCCGGCGTCGTAGTACGAGCCGGCGAAGGCGTCGCCGAGCTGGCCGGCGAGCTGCGCGGCGAGGTCCGAGGCGTCCCCCGCCTTGAGGGTCCGCGGGGCCGCCGCCGCGTCGCCCGAGCCGCCGCCGTCCTGCGAGGCGTTGGCGTTCGGCAGGAGGATGGCGGCCGCGCCGAGCGCCACCACACCGCCCGCGGCCATCGCGGCCTTGCGCTTCGGAATTCGCTTGTGACTCAACCTACTCGACCTCCTGGGACCGGTGGAGCGTGCCGCCGGTCCGGGTGCTGTTGGGGGCGCCTTGACGGCTGTTGGTACGCACGGATCGGGCGGTGTGTTCAGACCGGCCGTCCGGTCGCGGCCCGCGACCGCCCCCTCCCGCACCCACCCGGCACGCGGCGTGACCGACCGGCGACCCAGTGTGCCGATCGCGGGACGGAATCGGCGCTCCGGTGAATCTGCACATCGAATGCCCAACCCGCTCACCCTCGTTGGGGGATCTGCACAACACGCCGCAGCCCCGTACGTCTTTGGGGCGGGAGTGCCCCAATCGGCCGGGCACCGGCAAGGGGGGCGTCCGGAACGATGTCGTGCACCGTGTGAAGAAGTCGCCGCGAAGGCGTGCGCGCACCTGCACCGTTGGTCGCTTCGGCGTTGCAAGTTGCCTGGTGGGAGGGGGTGATTGATTGGAAGCCCGGCCTGGACGCGTGCTTTGATCCATCGCACCGCGGGGACCGGGGACGCTCCGGAAACGGGCGCCCGGTGTCTGCGGTCGCGGCCGTCATCTGTCCCCAGAGGGGGCCGCTCCCCCCTTGTGAAATGGCTATACGAAGGGAAGTTCCCACATGAACTCCACCCCCCAGGTTGAGACCGTCGAGATCTCCGACGCCGACCTCGACAACGTCTCCGGCGGCCTGAACGTGAACGCCGTCGGCACCGTCACCGGCCTGGTGGACGGCGTGGCCCCGGTCTCCGGCCTGGTCAACACCGCCGTCGGTACCGTCGAGGGCGTCACCGGCCTGAACACGGCCCCGGTCACGGGTCTCGTCGCCGGTCTCTGATCGCGCCCGTGTGCCGCTGAGTCCCGGAGCCACCCAGGCTCCGGGGCTTTTCGGCCGTCCACCCGGCCGTCGTCCACCCGGCCCTCACGTTCGGCCATCCCGTTCGGCCCTCACGATCGGCCGAGATCTCTCTGTTCCCCCGTTCCACCGACCCGCTCGCCCCTCCAACCCTCTCGTTGCACCCAACCCCCTCCGCCCATCCTCTCGTCCCGCCCGACCCTCTCGTCCTGACGAGGCTCTTCGGGAATCACTGGGGTACGTCCGCCGTGCAGTTCCGCCAACAGGCCCTCTCCAAGCTCCAGTCGCCGGAGGAGCTCGACCTTCCGGTGCGTCTCGCCCGACCGCAGGGCTGGCTGGTGCTGTCCGTGACCGTGGTCGCGATGGCCGCCGCGTCCGTGTGGGCGGTGGGCGGCTCGGTGACCTCGACCGTCGACGCGCCCGCCATCCTGACGCACGGCCAGGGGAGTTACCTCCTCCAGAGCCCGGTTTCCGGGCAGGTCACCGCGGTCCTCGCGAAGCCGGGTCAGCGACTGGGCGCCGACGCGCCCGTGCTGAAGGTGCGTACCGCCGAGGGCGAGAGCGTGGTCCGCACGGTCGACGCCGGCCGGGTCAGCGCGCTCGCGGCCACCGTCGGCCAGATCATCCGGACCGGAGCGAACGTCGCCTCGGTCGAGAAGGTCGCCCACGCCGGTGATCCGCTGTACGCCACCGTCTACGTCCCGGCCGAGAACGCCGCCGCCGTCCCCGCGCACGCCTCCGTCGACCTGACCGTGCAGTCGGTGCCGACCCAGCAGTACGGCGTCCTGCGCGGGAAGGTGCAGTCGGTGGACCGGTCGGCGCAGTCGGCACAGACCATCGGCGCGTTCCTCGGGGACAGCCAGCTGGGCGAACAGTTCACCAAGGACGGCAGGCCGGTCGCCGTGACGGTGCGGCTGACCACCTCGGAGTCGACGAAGAGCGGGTACGCGTGGTCGTCGGCGGACGGGCCGCCCTTCGCCCTGACCTCCATGACCCTGGCCTCGGGCTCGATCCGCCTGGCCGACCAGCGTCCCGTCGATTGGCTGCTGCCGTGAGCACCGCACAGGAGACCCGCGGCAGACGCCGTGCCGCCCCGCCCCGGCGCAGCGTGCCCAGGAGCAGCGCGAAGACCGTGCGCACGCCGACCGTGCTCCAGATGGAGGCCGTCGAGTGCGGCGCCGCCTCCCTCGCGATGGTGCTCGGCCACTACGGCCGCCACGTCCCGCTGGAGGAGCTGCGGATCGCCTGCGGCGTCTCCCGCGACGGCTCCCGGGCGAGCAACCTCCTGAAGGCGGCCCGCGGTTACGGCCTCACCGCCAAGGGCATGCAGATGGACCTGGCCGCGCTCGCCGAGGTGACGACGCCGGCCATCCTGTTCTGGGAGTTCAACCACTACGTCGTCTACGACGGCATGGGCCGCCGGTTCGGGCGGCGCGGGGTGTTCGTCAACGACCCGGGCAAGGGCCGCCGCTTCGTGTCCCTGGAGGACTTCGACGGTTCCTTCACCGGCGTCGTCCTGACCATGGAGCCGGGCGAGGGATTCACCCGCGGCGGCCGCAGGCCCGGTGTGCTCGGCGCGATGCCGGCCCGGCTGCGGGGCACCGCCGGGACGCTCCCCGCCGCCGTGCTGGCGAGCCTTCTCCTGGTGGCGGTCGGCGCGGCGGTACCCGCGCTCAGCCGCACCTACATCGACATGTTCCTGATCGGCGGGCAGACCTCGCTGCTCGGCGTGCTGTTCGCGTCGATGGCGGCGTGCGTGCTGCTCACGGTCATGCTGACCTGGCTCCAGCAGGCGAACCTGCTGCACGGCCGCATCATCTCCTCGACCCTCTCCAGCGCCCGCTTCCTGCGCCATCTGCTGCGGCTGCCGGTGACGTTCTTCTCGCAGCGCAGTCCGGCCGACCTGGTGCAGCGCCTGCAGTCCAACGACGCCGTGGCCGAGACGCTGGCCCGCGACCTCGCGGCGGCGGGCGTGGACGCGATCGTCGTCGTGCTGTACGCCGTACTGCTCTACACGTACGACCCGCAGCTGACCTTCGTCGGCGTCGGTGTGGCGCTGCTCAACATCCTCGCGATGCGGGTCGTGATCCGGCTGCGCGCGACGCGTACCGCGAAGCTGCGGGCGGACACGGCGCGGCTGACGAACACCGCGTACACGGGTCTGCAGCTGATCGAGACCATGAAGGCGACGGGCGGCGAGGACGGCTACTTCCGCAAGTGGGCCGGGCAGCACGCCACGACGCTGGAGGAGCAGCAGCGGCTCGGGGTGCCCAGTGCCTGGCTGGGGGTGGTCGCGCCGGCCCTCGCGACGGTGAACAGCGCGCTGATCCTGTGGATCGGCGGCATGCGCGCGGTCGAGGGCCACATCTCGGTGGGTCTGCTGGTCGCCTTCCAGGCGCTGGTGGTCCGTTTCACGGCCCCGCTGACCCGGCTGAACGGTGTCGCGGGCCGCATCCAGGACTTCGCGGCGGACGTGGCGCGGCTCAAGGACGTGGAGAACTTCCGGACGGACCCGCTCTACGACCGTCCCGGCGGCCTCGACTCCACTCGCCGGCTGCACGGCCACGTGGAGCTGCAGAACGTCTCCTTCGGCTACAACCCGCTCGACAAGCCGCTGCTGACCGGCTTCGACCTGACGGTCGGCCCCGGGCAGCAGGTGGCGCTGGTGGGCGGCTCGGGAAGCGGCAAGTCCACGGTGTCCCGGCTGATCTCCGGCCTGTACGCCCCGTGGGACGGGGTGATCCGGATCGACGGGCAGCGGCTGGAGGACGTGCCGCGCGGGGCGCTGGCCGCCTCGGTCTCCTTCGTCGACCAGGACGTGTTCCTCTTCGAGGGCTCGGTGCGCGACAACGTGGCGCTGTGGGATCCGTCGATTCCGGACACGGCGGTGGTGGACGCGCTCAGGGACGCGGCCCTGTACGACGTCGTGATGCGGCGCCCGGGCGGTATCAACAGCCCGGTAGAGCAGGACGGGCGGAACTTCTCCGGCGGGCAGCGCCAGCGTCTGGAGATCGCGCGGGCCCTGGTGCGCCGGCCCAGCATCCTGGTCCTGGACGAGGTGACCAGCGCGCTGGACGCGGAGACGGAGCTGGTGGTCATGGACAACCTGCGCCGGCGGGGCTGCGCCTGCGTGGTGATCGCGCACCGGCTGAGCACCGTACGGGACAGCGACGAGATCGTCGTCCTGGAGCACGGCACGGTCGTGGAGCGCGGACGCCACGAGCAGCTGGTGGCGCACGGCGGTGCGTACGCCTCGCTGGTCAGGGAGCGGTGAGATGACGGCCGTGCACGACGAGCAGGGGGGCGACCTCGTCCTGGGCGCGCTCGGCGGGCTGGGGACGCGGGTCGACTGCGCCGGGTTCAACCGCCTGGACCTGGAGGGGCCGCAGGTGCTGTGGCTGGTGGAGTCCGGCGCGGTCGACCTGTTCGCGGTGGACGCCGGGGAACAGGGCCACTGGCACCACCTGGGGCGGCTGGAGGCGGGTTCCGTGCTGCTCGGTCCGGTCGCCGGGCCG
Organism: Streptomyces mayonensis; assembly: GCF_018982965.1. Classification (GTDB taxonomy): domain Bacteria; phylum Actinomycetota; class Actinomycetes; order Streptomycetales; family Streptomycetaceae; genus Streptomyces; species Streptomyces mayonensis. The sequence continues at coordinate 13,592 of NZ_JACBYP010000017.1, forward strand.
CAGCACACTCTCGTCGCGCGGCCGCTGCGGGACTGCGTGGTGCGCCGCATCGGTCTGCGCGAGCTGTACCAGCCGGCGCACACCCAGACGTGGTCGTACGACGCGTACGGAAACCCGCAGTACGTGCCGCCGACGACGAGCCCGCTGGAGTACGCCCTCGCGCTCGGCGTGGGCCGCGGTCTGACCGTCCTGTTCCAGGCGCCGATGGCCGCGGACCGGGCCGCCGCGCCCACGGACGAGGACGTGTTCTGGATGCAGGTGCCGCCGGGCAGCGTCCAGTACGGGGCGGTGTACGGCGAGGAGGCCGCCGCCGACCTGCTGATGGACCCGGCGCTGTGGCAGAGCCTGGTCGACCAGCAGTACCGGCTGCTGACGACGCTGGACCGCTGGATCGAGCAGCTGGAGCGCACCCACGAGACGCGCACGGCGGCCGGTATCAAGGCCGGTGAGGCCGTGCGCGCGCAGGCCGACCGGACGTTGCTGGCGTCCATCGGCAAGCGGTCGGCGGGGCGCACCACGGCCGCCGACACCGACGCCTCGTACGCGGCGTGCCGGCTGGTCGCACGGGCCGCCGGGATCCCGCTGGCCGAGCCCGCGCAGAACGGCACGGAGAGCGAGCGGCTGGATCCGGTGGAGCGGGTCGCCCTCGCCTCGCGGCTGCGCACCCGCACGGTGCGTCTGGAGGACGGCTGGTGGCGGGAGGACGTGGGTCCGCTGGTCGGGCACCGGACGCTGTCGGGTGCGCCGGTGGCGCTGCTGTGGCGGCGCGGCGGCTATGTGGCCGTGCATCCGGCGACCGGGCGTGAGACGCCGGTGGAACGGGACAACGCCGAGGAGTTCGAGCCGCACGCGGTGATGTTCTACCGGCCGCTGCCGGAGGGCCGGCTCGGTCCGCTCGGGCTGCTGCGGTTCTGTCTGGCGGGCACGCGCCGGGACCTGACCGGTCTGCTGCTGAGCGGGCTCGTGACGGTGGGGCTCGGTGCGCTGGTGCCCCTCGCGACGGGCCGGGTGCTCGGCGAGTTCGTGCCCGAGGCGCGGACCGGGCTGATCGTGCAGGTGTGTCTGGCGGTGCTGCTGAGCAGTGTCGTCGCGGCGGCCTTCACGCTGTTGCAGAACCTCACCATCCTGCGGCTGGAGGGCCGCGTCGAGGCGACGCTCCAGCCCGCCGTGTGGGACCGGCTGCTGCGGCTGCCGACGAAGTTCTTCACCGAGCGTTCGACCGGTGAACTGGCGAGCGCGGCGATGGGCATCAGCGCGATCCGCCGGCTGCTGGCGGGCGTCGGGCCGACGGTCGCCCAGTCGGTGACGGTCGGGGTGATGAACCTGGGTCTGCTGCTGTGGTTCAGCGTGCCGATGGCACTCGCCGCGATCGGCATGCTGGTGGTCGTCGCCGGGGTCTTCCTGGCACTCGGCCTGTGGCAGGTGCGCTGGCAGCGGCGGCTGGTCAAGCTCACCAACAAGCTGAACAACCAGGCGTTCCAGACGCTGCGCGGGCTGCCCAAGCTGCGGGTGGCGGCGGCGGAGAACTACGCGTACGCGGCGTGGGCGGAGCGGTTCGCGCACAGCCGCGAGCTGCAGCAGCGGGCGGGGCGGGTCAAGAACCTCAACGCGGTCCTCGGCGCGGTGTACCTGCCGCTGTGCACGCTGCTGATGTTCATGCTGCTGGCCGGTCCGGCGCGCGGCTCGATGTCGGCCGCGGAGTTCCTGACCTTCAACGCCTCGGTGACGATGCTGCTGACCTCGGTCACCCAGCTGACCGGCTCGTTCGTGTCGGCGGTGGGGGCGCTGCCACTGTTCGAGGAGATCAGACCGGTGCTGGACGCGACGCCCGAGGTGCGGACGGCGAGCACCCGGCCGGGGCCGCTGTCGGGGGCGATCCAGGCGCGGCGGCTGTCGTTCCGGTACACCGACGACGGGCCGCTGGTCCTGGACGACGTGTCCTTCGAGGTGCGGCCCGGTGAGTTCGTGGCGGTCGTCGGTCCCAGCGGCTGCGGCAAGTCGACGCTGCTGCGGCTGCTCATCGGCTTCGACCGGCCGCTGTCGGGCAGCGTCCTGTACGACGGCCAGGACCTGGCCGCGCTCGACCAGTCGGCGGTGCGCCGGCAGTGCGGGGTGGTGCTCCAGCACGCGCAGCCCTTCACCGGCTCCATCCTGGACGTCATCTGCGGCACCGAGCCGTACACGCCCGAGGAGGCAATGGCGGCGGCCGAGATGGCGGGGCTGGCCGAGGACATCAGGCGGATGCCGATGGGCCTGCACACCATCGTGTCGGGCAGCGGCGCGGTCTCGGGTGGCCAGCGGCAGCGGCTGATGATCGCGCAGGCGCTGATCCGCCGGCCGCGCATCCTCTTCTTCGACGAGGCGACCAGTGCCCTGGACAACGAGACGCAGCGCACGGTGATCGAGTCCACCAAGGCCCTCAACGCCACCCGCGTCGTGATCGCGCACCGGCTGTCCACGGTGCTGGACGCGGACCGGGTGATCGTGATGGAGGACGGCCGGGTCGCCCAGCAGGGCCCGCCCGGCCGGCTGCTGGCGGACACCGGTGGCCGGCTGCACGAGCTGGTGCGGCGTCAGCTGACCTGACCGGCCGGACGGACCGCGGGTCGGAGCGCCGGGTTTCGAGCCGCAGGGCCCCGGACGGCGTTGGACCCGGCGCTCGGATGGGTACCTCGGCCTTCATGCGTATCAGCGTGGTGGATGTGGGGTCGAACACGGTCCGGCTCGTGGTGGCCGACGCGGAGGGCGGGGTTCCGCTGCCGGTGCACACCGCGAAGTGGCGGCTGCGGCTGTCGGAGCAGGTCAAGCACGGCGGTCCGCTGCCCCAGGAGGCCGTGGAGCGGCTCGCGGAGGCGATCGCCGAGGCGGACCGCACCGCGGAACGGTGGGGGGCGTCCGGTCCGCTGGCCTTCGCCACCGCCGTGGTGCGGGCCGCGCCGAACCGCCGGGAGGTGCTGCGCACGGTCCGGGCCCGTACCGGCGTGCCGCTGTGCACGCTGCCCGGCGAGGTGGAGGCGGAGCTGACCTTCCTCGGGGCCCGGCGCTGGACGGGCTGGCGGTCCGGGCCGCTCGCCCTGCTGGACATCGGCGGCGGCTCGCTCGAGGTGGCCTTCGGGCGCGGCAGGACACCCGGCTTCGTGGCGTCGCTGCCGCTGGGGGCGGCGCGGCTGACCCACGAGTTCCTGGCGGGCGGCCACGACCCGGCCCCCCGCGAACAGGTCCGGGCGCTGCGCCGCAGGGTCCGCCACCAGTTGCGGGACGTCGCGGCCCGGATCCGCTGGGAGGGTCCGCGCACGGCGGTGGCCACCTCGCGCACCTTCCAGCAACTGGGCCGGCTGTGCGGGGCCGCGCCGGGCCGCCACGGCCCGTTCGTGGAGCGGCGGCTGCGCTGCTCGGACCTCGGGGACGCGGTGGGACGGCTGGCCGCCCTGCCCGCGGCCGAGCGGGCCCGGCTGCCCGGCATCTCCGCGCCCCGGGCGGCGCAGAGCCTGGCCGGTGCGGTCGTCGGGCACACCGCGATGAAGCTGTCGGGCCTCGACTCGGTCACGCTCTGCCCCTGGGCGATCCGGGAGGGCGTGCTGCTGCGCCACATCGAGGACGGCCCGTCCTGGTGGGCGGAGGTACTGCGCCGCAGCGACGAGGCCGCGCCCCCGCCGCCGGTCCCCCTGCGCCTCGCGCCCTCGCCGGTCGGAACACCGGTCTGAGCCGGAACACCGGTCTGAGTGGGGACGGCGCGGGTACGCGGCAGCCAACCGTACGAGCGAGAAGGAGGACTCCGTGTCCAAGGACGGCGACCACCAGCACAGGCAGCCCGAGACGGCCGTCGAGGAGGTGCTCCGCGAGATCGAGGAGGCCAGGCCCCGCGACGCGGAGTCCGATCAGGGCGAGCACCGGGGCGAGGCGGGGGACGCCACGTCGCCGAACACCGGCGCCCAGGAGGACGCCGAGGGAGAGTGACGCCGTTCCCGGCGGGTGCCGGGGGTGCCGGTGCGCGTGTCCCGGGTACTCGCGGCTCCATGACGTACGAGCGTGAGGCACCACGGCTGCCGACGGCGCGCGGGCCGCTCTCCGCGGCCGTCGGCGACCGTCTGCGCGGGACCGGCCCGCTGCCCGGCCCGGAGGCGGTGACCGCCGCGCCGCCGTACGGGGACGACCTGCAGCTGGCCCTGTACCAGTGCTACGAGCTGCACTACCGGGGCTTCGCGGGTGTCCCGCCCACGCTGGAGTGGGACCCCGGCCTGCTGCGCTTCCGGGCCGCGCTCGAACAGTGCTTCCTGGCCGCGCTGCGCGCCGACACGGCGGTCCACGAGAGCGTCGAGGACGCGGTGGGCGCACTGCTCGTGGAGCCCGTCGACGGAGCGGGCGTCAGCCACTTCCTGCGGGACGAGGGCGAGTTGTGGCAGTTGCGCGAGTACGCGGCCCAGCGCTCCCTCTACCACCTCAAGGAGGCCGACCCGCACGCCTGGGTGCTGCCGCGGCTGTGGGGGCGGGCGAAGGCGGCGATGGCGGCCGTCGAGTTCGACGAGTACGGCGGCGGCCGCGCCGACCGGGTGCACTCCCGGCTGTTCGCCGACCTGATGACGGACCTGGGCCTGGACACGGCGTACGGGCGCCATCTGGACGCCGCTTCGGCCGAATGCCTGGCCACGGTGAACATGATGTCCCTGTTCGGGCTGCACCGGGCCCTGCGCGGCGCGCTGGTGGGACACTTCGCGGCGGTCGAGATCACCTCCTCCCCCGGCTCCCGGCGGCTCGCCCGGGCGATGCGCCGCACCTCCGCCGGGCCGGCCGCCGAGCACTTCTACGACGAGCACGTCGAGGCCGACGCCGTGCACGAGCAGATCGTGCGGCACGAGGTGATCGACGGCCTGCTGGAGCAGGAGCCGCACCTCGCGCCCGACGTGGTCTTCGGCGTCGACGCCACCGGGTTTTTGGAGGACCGTTTCGGGGACCGGCTGCTGGCCGACTGGCGGGCCGGACGGTCGTCGCTGCGCACGCCGCTGCCGGAGCCGCCGCGCATTTCCGATATTTCGTGATGGTCGGGGTACCTGGGTTCCGTGAGTTTCATGGTGCTGCCGGGCGTGTACGCCCCTCAGGAGGACACCGCCCTGCTGGCCGGGGCGCTGTCCGACGAGTCGCTGCCTCCGGGCGCGGCCGTGCTCGACGTCGGAACGGGGTCGGGCGCGCTGGCACTCGCGGCGGCGGCCAGGGGCGCCCTGGTGACCGCCGTGGACGTGTCGTGGCGCGCGGTGTGGGCGGCGCGGCTCAACGCGGCGCGGTCGGGGCTGCGGGTCCGGGTCCGGCACGGAAACCTCTTCGATCCCGTGCACGGCGAGACCTTCGATCTGGTCCTGGCCAATCCGCCGTACGTGCCGGCGCCCCTGGGCGGTCGCCGTCCGCGCGGTGCCGCCCGGGCCTGGGACGCGGGACACGACGGCCGGATGGTGCTGGACCGGATCTGCCGCGAGGCGCCCGCCCTGCTGCGGCCCGGCGGCGTGCTGCTGCTGGTGCAGTCAGCGCTGAGCGATCCGGACCTGACCGTCGGGTGCCTGCGCGAGGCGGGTCTGAAGGCGGCGGTGACACGGCGGCGGCGGATCGCGTTCGGTCCCGTCGTGCGCGGCCGGGAGCGGTGGCTGCGGCAGCGGGGTCTGCTGACCGTGGCCGACGACGAGGAGGAGTTGGTGGTCGTCCGTGCCGAACTCCCCGTCTGACGGACCGCGTCCGTCCGGCGCGCCGCGCCGGGTCAAGGTGCAGCGGCGGGGGCCGCTGCTGGTGGAGGGCCCGGTGGAGGTGGAGCTGGAGGACGGCACGACGGTGCGCTCCGACCGTTTCCGGGTCGCCCTGTGCACCTGCCGGCGCAGCCGGCGTTTCCCCTGGTGCGACACGAGCCACCGTGCGAGGTCGCCCGGCCCGTCCGACGGGCCGCCACCGACCGGCGGCTGACGCCCGGCGGCCCCACGGGGCCGGGCCCCGGGAATCCGGCGTGCGGGTCATCCGCGCACCGTCCGGGCGGCCGCCCGATGGAGCCGTCTGCCGCACGGACCGCCGCGAGTCCGGGCAGGTGACGGTTCCCCGCGATCCGCCCGGCCGGAAGTCCGCACCGGTCCCGGCCCCTCCCCGGGCGGCCGCTACGGGTAACAGCGCGGCCAACACCTCCCGGGCGCGGGCCGGGCCGTCGGTGCTGGGGGACGGCGGGCGGCCCCACTCCGCCCGCCGTCCCCGGTGCGGGACCACGGGCCCGGATGCGGCGGCGCTCGCACTCCCCAGTGGCGAGCACCGGTCACGCCGCACGGGCCCGGCGGTCCCGGTCCCTCAGAACGTGAAGACGCCGGCGCCGGTCGCGTTCATCACGCACTCGTTGGCGAAGGTGCGCTCGTAGGAGAGGCGGCGCCCCTCCCAGACCCCGTCGACGGTCACGACGACGGGGTCGTACTGCTGGGTGCACAGCACCCCGTCGCGCACGGACAGGGCGTCGAAGTCACCCCCTGCTCCGCGCAGTTCGGCACAGGCCGGCCCGGCGGCCGGGTGGGTGCCGGACGCCTTCGGACCACAGGTCAGGGTGACCGCGCGTACCGGCACCGCGGTGGCGGCGCTCTCTCCGTGCCCCACGGTCAGCACCAGGGCCGACGGGGCGTAGAGCGACGCGGGTGCGGCGGCCGGGGAGGCGAGGGAGGCCCCGGCGAGGGGCCCGCAGACGGCGGTGGCCGTCAGTCCCAGAGTCACTGCCCAGCGCGCGGTGTTCCGCATGGTGTGTGCACCTTCCGCTTCATGTTTCGGGGGTGGTGCCGGGTCCGGCTCGGTCGGTGCCGGAACGGCGAGCGCGAGTCTGCCGAGTCCGGCCCCGAAACTCATCTCGACCCCTCATGTTTCGGTAACCTTTCGTATTGAATCAGTGGCGCGAAGTAACAGAATTCGAACGTTGCAAGTCCGGAACGGAGCGATTCCCGATCGGTGATTGAGAATCGAACTGGCCAGATGGCGCGATCCACGCTCTTGCCGATCGGCCGGAAACGCTCCTCGTCCGCGCCCCTCCCCCCTGACCGCGACCCACTGCATACCGGCGGGTACGGTGCTGGCGGCGCGAGCTCGACGACGAGAGGCGGGGCGTGGGATGGCCGGGCACTGGGCGGACTTCCAGTACGAGATCTACCTGAACGGCATGACGGGGGCCGTGCCGCGGCTGCCCACCGACCTGACCCGGCTGGAGGAGCTGGCCGAGCACCGGCTCGGCCCCGGCCCCGCCGGATACGTGGCGGGCAGCGCGGGCACCGGCAGCACGGCGAACGCCAACCGGGCGGCCCTGGAGCGGCGCCGGATCGTCCCGCGGATGCTCCGGGACGTGCACGAGCGCGACCTCTCGGTCGAGGTGCTGGGCCGTACCCTGCCCGCCCCGCTGGCGCTGGCCCCGGTGGGCGTCCTGTCGATCATGCACCCGGAGGCGGAGCCGGCCGCCGCCCGGGCCGCGGCCGCGCGGGGCGTGCCGTACGTCCTGTCCTCGGCGTCGAGTACGCCGATGGAGCAGGTCGCCGAGGCGATGGGGGACGGCGAACGCTGGTTCCAGCTGTACTGGCCGAAGGACCGCGAGGTCGCCCGCAGCTTCCTGCACCGCGCGCGGGCCGCCGGGTACGGCGCCCTGTTCGTCACGCTCGACACCCCGCTGCTGTCCTGGCGCCCGCGCGACCTGACCAGGCGTACCTGCCGTTCCTGCACGGGGTGGGCACCGCGAACTACTTCTCGGACCCGGCGTTCCGGGCGGGCCTGGCCAAGCCGGTGCACGAGGATCCGAACGCGGCGGTGCTGCACTTCGTCGAGATGTTCTCGGACCCCGCCAAGTCCTGGCCGGACCTGGCGTTCCTGCGCGAGAACTGGGACGGCCCGATCGTCCTCAAGGGCGTCCTGCACCCGGACGACGCCCGGCTCGCCGCCGACGCGGGCATGGACGGCGTGGTCGTCTCCAACCACGGCGGCCGTCAGGTGGCCGGCTCGGTCGCGGCGGCCGACGCCCTGCCGCGTGTGGCGCAGGCGGTGGGCGACCGGCTCACCGTGCTGTTCGACAGCGGTGTCCGTACCGGTGACGACGTCTTCAAGGCGCTCGCGCTCGGCGCCCGTGCGGTGCTCCTCGGCCGCCCCTACGTCTACGGGCTCGGTCTCGACGGGCAGGCGGGCGTCGACCACGTGATCCGCTGCCTGCTCGCCGAACTCGACCTCACCCTGGCCCTGTCCGGACACGCCTCGTCCCGCACGCCGGGGCCCGCCGACCTCGTCGAGGATCCCGTGTGAGGGACCGGCCGGGCGGCCGGCCGGTCCCGGTTCAGCGGCCCGGCAGTTCCACGGATCGCGCGTCCGGGCGGTCGGTGCGCGAGACCGACAGGGAACCCTCCGCCGTCGGCACCGGGTCGCTCCGCCAGCGCTGGGCGTCCGAGCGCTCGCGCACCTTGACGACGACGTCCGCGTCCGGCCCCGGGGCGGTGGCGGCGAGCGCGAGCTGCCGCTGCCGGCGCGGCACCAACTCCCCCTCGGCGGTGAGGTCGTAGCGCACGTCGTCACCCCGCTCGGTGCCCTGGTCGGCGCAGGTGCCGAGAATGACGACACCGGCGTCCGCCTGCGAGTCCAGGCAGAGTCCGGGGTCGGCGACGCTGCGCACCAGCCCGTCCTCCTCGTACGTCCACTGCTGGGTCCACGCCTCGGAGCACGCCGCGAGCCGGGCGCCCGCACCGGCCCGCGGCTCGCCCCGGACGTCGAGGCACAGCTCCGCGGCGACGTTGCGCAGCCGTGTGCGGTCGGCGGTCGCGGTCCGGCCGGCCACGCCGGGCGGTTTGGGGCGGCTGGTCGCGGACGTCTCGCCCTCGCCGCCGGCGGCACTCGTGGAGGCGGCCGGATCGGCGCCGCCGCCGTCGTACGACCACACGCTCACCACGAGTACGACGGCCACCACCGAGGCGGAGGCGGCGCCGAACTGCCGGAGCAGCGTCCGGCCGGAGCGCGGCCGGCCAGGGGGCCGGCGGACGGGCACCGGGATGCGGCCCAGCAGCCCGGTGCGCCGGCCGCGGTGCCGGGAGGAGCCCTTGGCGAGTGCCCCCGACGCCGTCCGGGCCGGACGGGAGTCGAGATAGCGCCGGGCGCCCCAGCCGAGTACCGCTTCGGCGATCAGTGTGCCCAGCTCCCCCTTGAACCGGGCGAGTTGGTCGGCCGCGTGCCGGCAGTGCCGGCAGTCCGCCAGATGCTTGCGGACGTCCGGCAGGAGGGCGCCGCCGCGGCGGATCGGGACGTCGAGGAGGCGGCTGTGGTAGCGGCAGTCCTCGCTGGGTGCCAGCTGCTTGTGGGCGTGCAGACACCCCTCGCGGAATTTCTCCCGGGCCTGTTCGAGGGTGGCGGTCGCGGTGTCCGTATCCATGCCGAGCAGGGCGGAAGGGACACTTATGGGTTCGCCTTCCACTTCCGTATGCCACAGCAAACAACGGGACGGTCCGGGCAGAGACGCGAAAGCCCGCGCGGCCAGCGTGCGGTTTTCCGGGGTCAGGGACTTCGCCGCCCGCATACCGCGCCCCCCGGCCGGTTTGAGCAGCTCCGGAACGACCGAGGACATCTCGTCGTCGCCGGACCACTGCCGCACCGTGTCGCGCACGGCCACCAGCAGGCGCGGGCGCAGCGCCGTGGCCGGTTCCCCCTCGGCCAGACGGTCCAGCACCCGGTGCCAGGCGGCGGCGGTGACCATGGCACCGACGTGCGACGACGTGGCGAGGCAGATGGTCGCGTAGTCGTGCGCGGGCTGCCAGTGGCGTGCCATGAGCAGCCCCGTGACCCGGGCGGCCTCGGTGTCCGGTCCGTCCCTCAGCCGCGCGGCGAGCAACTCGTCGGACTCCCCGGGGTCCCCGCCCGGGGGCGGGTACGCGGGTCGAGGGGGGTGGGGGGTGGGCACTGAACTGGATTCCTTCCCACGCGCATGTGACTCAGAAGTCGCGGTCGCCGGAAAGGGACGCGCGAATTGGTGTGTACCTCTTTGGGCGCGGTGCAATTGGTGTGTACCTCTTTGGGCGCGGTGCAGGAGAGCGTGCATTCGCCATGGCGAAAACGGACCTGCCCCGTCAAGGCGCGTGCGAGACACCGGTCTTCACCCCCGCACGGGTGCTTCACTCTTGCACAAACCACTCATGGTCAACAAGGCGAGCGGACAACCCGGGAAGCGGTTGAAAGAAGGTCAGTTTCCGCGGCCAACACAGCAGGGACACACGGCCTTTCCGCTTCCTCCATGATCGGTGACAGCGGGCCGGGGCGCGGCCGGGGGCTCGTGGTCGCCGTACGTCACGCGACCGGAAACACCCGGGACCGATCGTGCAGGACCGATCGTGACCGAACAGATCCTGACGTCGGCCCGCACATCGGGCACAGGTCGGGAGAAAGTGCTTTCTGCCCTGGGCGGCCCGGTCGGTCCCCGGGGCGCACCGCCGCGTGCGATCACCGGCCCGGTGGTTCGGGCCTGCGCGGGGTCCCGAACGGACTACGCTGGATTGCAGGTGACGCGCTGTTCACTGTGAGTGCGCAATGGAGTGGCGACGATGAGTCCGGTCAACCCGTTCGACGATGCTGCCACGGCGCGCGTGGTCGTCGACGACTCCGGCACCCTGCGGGAGTGGAACGAGGGCGCCCGCATACTGCTGGGCCACCGGTCCGACGAGGTGGTGGGACGCCCCGCGGCCGACCTGCTCGCCGGACGCCACGCCGGACCGCCGCCGACGGGCGACGGCCCCTGGCACGGCACCCTGACGCTGCGCCACCGCGACGGGCGCCCCGTCCCGGTGTGGGTGCTCGCGCACCACCGGGCGGCGGCGGACGGCGCACCGGGCTCCTGGCTCGCGGTCGCCCCTCCCGCTTCCGGCCCCGCACCGGAGGACGACCCGCTGATCAGAGCGGTCCTCACCCAGTTGCCGTGCGCTGTGATGATCTTCGACGACCAGCTCCTGCTGCGCGGGGTCAACGACGCCATGGCCCGGCTCCTCGGGTTCCCGCGCGACCGGCTGCGCGGGCTGCGGGCCACCGACATCAGCAGCCGGCCGCAGAGCCTGGAGCTGGAGCGCCACCTGCGGCGGGTACTGGTCTCCGGCCAGCGGCACGACATGCGGACCCACCTCCAGGTCGGGGGCGAGGAGCGGGCCCGCGCCTGGCTCGCCCTGATGGCGCCGCTGACCGACGACGACGGCAAGGTGCGCGGCGTGTGCGTGAGCGCCCACGACTTCACCGAGCAGTACCTCGCCCGGGAGCGGCTGCAGCTCGTCAACGAGGCCAGCGTGCGCGTCGGCAGCACCCTCGACGTCACCCGTACGGCTCAGGAGCTGGCGGACGTGTGCGTTCCCGCGCTGGCCGACTTCGTGAGCGTCGACCTGCTGGACCCGCGCGACGACGGCGGTGAGCCCGCGACCGTGGTCGAACCGCCGGTCGGCCTGCGCCGCACGGCCCACCGGACGGACTCCGTTGACCTCTCCCCGGAGCGCCCGTCCCCGTGTCCGCCGTCGGCGGCCGAGACCGGCCGGCTGGACTTCTACCCGGCCGGCTCGCCCCAGGCGGAGTGCCTGCTGTCCGGCCGGGCGATCGTGGCGGCGGAGGCGTCCGGGGACCTGGAGCGCTGGATGGGCTGGGACCCGGGCCGTCTGCGGCGGGCGCGGGAGTACGGCGTCCACTCCGTGATGTCGGTGCCCCTCCAGGCGCGCGGCACCACGCTCGGTGTCGCGGTCTTCATCCGCTTCAGGCGCCTGCCGCCGTTCACGCACGACGACGTGCTGCTCGCCGAGGAGGTCAGCGCGCGCGCCGCCGTCTGCATCGACAACGCCCGCCGCTACTCCCGTGAGCGCGAGGCGACCCTGACCCTGCAGCGCAGCCTGCTGCCCCGCTGGCTGCCGCCGACCGCCGCGGTGCAGGCGGCCTCCCGCTACCTTCCGGCGGCCCGCTCGGGCGTCGGCGGCGACTGGTTCGACGTCATCCCGCTGTCCGGGATGCGGGTCGCCATGGTCGTCGGGGACGTCGTGGGGCACGGCATCTCCGCATCGGCCACCATGGGACGGCTGCGCACCGCCGTGCGCACCCTCGCGGACATCGACCTGACGCCCGAGGAACTCCTCACCCACCTCGACGACCTGGTCGTACGGCTCTCCGAGGAGTCCGGCGACGACCGGGCGGGCGAGGTCGGCGCCACCTGCCTGTACGCGGTGTACGACCCGGTCTCGCGGCGCTGCTCCATGGCCCGGGCCGGACACCCGACCCCCGTCCTGGTACCGCCGGACGGCCCGCCCCGGCAGGTCGAGCTGCCCTCGGGGCCGCCGCTGGGCGTGGGCGGGCTGCCGTTCGAGTCGGCCGAACTGGAGCTGCGCGAGGGCAGTGTGCTGGCCCTCTACACCGACGGACTGGTCAAGAGCCGGGACCGGGACCCCGACACAGGCCAGGCGCTGCTGTGCCAGGCCCTGACCGCCCCCGGCGATTCGCTGGACGCGACCTGCGACCGGGTGCTGCACAGCCTGCTCCCGGCGGGCAGCTCGGGCGACGACGTGGCCCTGCTGCTGGCCCGCACCCGGGGACTGCCCACCGGGCAGGTGGCCACCTGGGACATCCCGGCCGACCCGTCGCTGGTCGCTCCGGTGCGCAAGCAGGTGCTCGACCAGCTCTCCGCCTGGGGTCTGCTGGAGGCCTCCTTCACCGTCGAACTGGTGGTGAGCGAGCTGGTCACCAACGCGATCCGGTACGGCTCCCCGCCCATCCGGCTGCGGCTCATCCACGACACGACCACGCTGATCTGCGAGGTCTCCGACACCAGTCACACCGCGCCCCACCTGCGCCGGGCCCGCACCTGGGACGAGGGCGGGCGGGGTCTGCTGCTGGTGGCCCAGCTCACCCAGCGCTGGGGCAGCAGGCACACGGCCGAGGGCAAGACGATCTGGGCCGAACTGGGGCTGGTCGACGAGGAGTGAGCCCCGCCGTTTCCCGGGCCGCGCAACGGGTCACCCGGAGTGCAGGGCGCACGGCGCCGCGGCAGGCGTGCGCGCGGAACCACGGAGCGGAGAAGCGATGGCGAACACGTCCCGGCCGGTGCACCGTACGGCCCTGCTCGCGACCGGTCTCGCGGTCCTCGGCCTGCTGAGCGCCTGCGGCGGTGAGAGCGGCACCTCCGGCGCCCCCAGGACCCCGGACTCCGCCCGCGCCTCCGGCGCGGCCCCGGACTCCGGCCCGAGCACCGGCACCGGCACCGGCACCGGCACCGCGACGCAACCCGGCACCACCGCACCCGCGGCCGGCACACCCGGCGACGCCGCCGGGCCCGCGTCGGCCTCCGCCCGCGCCGACGGCCGCTGCCACACCGGGGAGTTGCGCGTCGCCGTCGGCCGCGTCGACCCGGGGGCGGGCCAGCGGAACTTCCCGCTCGTCCTGACCAACACCTCGGGGCGCACCTGCACGGTGTACGGCTATCCGGGCGCCGCCTTCGTGGACGCGTCCGGCAGGCAGCTCGGCCCGGACCCGGAGCGCGCGCCCGGCTCGCCCCAGACCCTCACCCTGACGCCCGGCGGCAGCGCGTGGGCCGGGCTGTCCTTCTCCAGCCCGGAGATCAGCGGCGCCCGCACCGCGACCCCGGCCGCGCTGCTGGTCACGCCGCCGGACGAGCGGCAGTCGATCAAGGTGAGGTGGACCGCCGGCGAGGTCCCCGTGGGCGGCAACGCGTCGTCGGTGTCCGTCACCGCCCTGGAACCGGGCACCGGCCCCTGAGGCACCGGCTCCCCCGCAGCTCCTCCCGCCCTCATCCCTCCTCATCCCGAGCACCGTCCTGCGGGGCGGGAGGCGCGCCGGTCAGTGACCGGCGATCGGGTGCGGTGCGTAGGGCTGCTCCAGCTCCTCGATCTCCTTCTCGCCGAGGCCGAGTTCGACCGCGGCCACGGCGTCCTCGAGGTGCCCCGGCTTCGACGCGCCCACGATCGGTGCGGTCACCGTGTCCTGGTGCAGCAGCCAGGCGAGGGCCACCTGGGCACGCGGGACACCGCGCTCGGCGGCGATACGGGTGACGGCCTCCACCACGGCACGGTCGCCCTCCTGGTAGAGGGTGCTGCCGAACGCGTCCGTGGCGCTGCGCCCGGTGGCGGTGTCCCAGTCGCGGGTGAGCCGGCCCCGGGCGAGCGGGCTCCAGGGCAGCACGCCCACGCCCTGGTCCGCGCACAGCGGCAGCATCTCGCGCTCCTCCTCGCGGTACACGAGGTTGTAGTGGTTCTGCATGGAGACGAACTTCGTCCAGCCGTTCCGCTCGGCCGTGTACTGGGCCTTCGAGAACTGCCAGGCGTACATCGAACTGGCCCCGATGTAGCGGACCTTGCCCGCCTTCACCAGGTCGTGCAGGGCCTCCATCGTCTCCTCGACCGGCGTGTGCGGGTCGTAGCGGTGGATCTGGTACAGGTCCACGTGGTCGGTGCCCAGCCGCCGGAGGCTGTGGTCGATCTCCGTCATGATCGCCTTGCGGGACAGCCCGGCTCCGTTGGGTCCGGGGCGCATCCGGCCGTGCACCTTGGTCGCGAGCACGATGTCGTCGCGCCGGGCGAAGTCCCGCAGCGCCTTGCCGACGATCTCCTCGCTGGTGCCGTCGGAGTAGACGTTGGCCGTGTCGAAGAAGGTGACCCCGGCCTCCAGCGCCTGCCGGATCAGCGGACGCGCGGCGTCCTCGTCGAGGGTCCACTCGTGCGCGCCGCGGTCCGGGACGCCGTAGGTCATGCAGCCCAGGCAGATCCGCGACACGTCCAGGCCCGTCGAACCGAGCTTCACGTACTGCATCGTTGCTGCTCCTGTGTTCTCGGGATCATCGGTACAGGGCAGCGTACGACTTCGCGCACGCTCCAACCCAAAACCCGTCAGTGCGGTTCGACCAGGTCCAGGGCCTGCTCCCAGTCGAACCGCGGGCCGCCGTCCGCCCCCGCCACTCCCCCGTACGGGTCGCCGAAGCGCACGCCCATGCCGCGCAGTCGGTCCAGGCTCGCCCGGTACGCGGGGTGCGAGGCCAGCGCGTCGGAGACGCAGGGCAGCACACCGACGGGGACGCCGAGGCCGCAGGCCTCGCACAGGGTGGCCACGGCCAGGGTGTCGGCCAGGCCCGCGGCCCACTTGTTGACGGTGTTGAAGGTGGCGGGCGCGACCACGACGGCGTCCGGGGCCGGGAAGGGGCGCGGCTCGCCGGGGCGTCGCCAGGCCGAGCGGATCGGGCGGCCGGCGCGCGCCTCGGCGTCGGCGGTGTCGAAGAAGCCGCCCATGGCGACCGGGGTCGCGAAGACGCCCACCTCCCACCCGCGCCGCCGGGCGGCGGTGATCAGCTCGCCGACGCCCGAGGCCACGCCCGCCGCACAGACGACGACGTAGAGGAAGGGTCTGCCCGTACTCCCGGCCTGTTCACTCATCCCCGGAACCCTAAGGGACGGGTCCCGGGGCACCCGACGGGGTACGGAGCACGGGGCCCTGTCGGGTGTCGGGTGTCGGGTGTCGGGTGTCGGGTGCCGGGGATCGGGGATCGGGTGCCGGGTCAGCCCACCCGCTCCGACACGGTGATGGCGCCGACCGGGCACGCCCGGGCCGCCTCCCGCAGGAGCGGGCTGCCGCCGCCGTCCTCCCGGCCGCTCCTGAGCGTGCTGTAGCCGTCGTCGTCCTGGGTGAACACGTCCGGGGCGGTCAGGGCGCACTGCCCGGCGCCGATACAGACGTCCTTGTCGATGCCGATGTCCATGCCGGTGTCCATGCGGGTGTCCGTTCTGGTGTCCGTGCCGTCGTCCATCTGCGGGCCCCTACCAGGCCACGGGGAGTTCCAGCATGCCCTGGATCGTGTCGCCCGGCTTGTGGGGGATCTCCCGGGCGGGGACGGCCAGCCGCAGCGTGGGCAGCCTCTCGAAGAGGGCACCCAGGGCGATCTCCAGCTCGGCACGGGCCAGGTTCTGGCCCAGGCACTGGTGGATGCCGAACCCGAAGGCGACGTGGTGGCGGGCCGGGCGGTGCCAGTCGAGGGCGTCCGGCTCCGGGTAGACCGTTTCGTCGCGGTTGATGACGGAGGTCGAGAAGACGACCCCGTCCCCGGCCCGGATGGTCTGCCCCTCCGCCTCGATGTCCTCGGTGGCCGTGCGCAGCAGGCCGTCCGCGATGGACAGCATGCGCATCAGCTCCTCGACTGCGCCGGGCAGCAGCGCGGGGTCCGCACGCAGCTCGGCCAGGCGGCCGGGGTTCTCCAGGAGCGTGTAGGTGCCCAGCGAGATCATGTTGGCGGTGGTCTCGTGCCCGGCGATCAGCAGGATCACGGCGAAGGAGACGAGCTGTTCGCGGTCGATCTCGCCCTCGTCCAGCCGGTCCCGGATCAGGTCGTCCAGCAGACCGTCGCCGGGCGACGTCCGCTTGCTGTCGATCAACTCCCCCAGATACGACTCGAGTCGGTCCCGGGCCTCGCGCACGTCGGCGGGCAGCGGTCCGCGCAGCAGCCGCCGGGACTGCTCCTCGAAGAACTCGTGGTCGGAGTAGGGGACGCCGAGCAGTGCGCAGATCACCATGGAGGGCACCGGCAGCGCGAAGGCCGGCACCAGGTCGGCGGGCGCGCCCTGGGCGATCATCGCGTCGAGGCGCTCGTCGACGATCTGCCGGATGCGCGGGCGCAGGGCGGTGGCGCGCCTCAGGGTGAACTCGGGGAGCACCATCTTGCGCTGGGTCCGGTGTTCCGGGTCGTCGACGCCGAGCAGGGCGACCTTGCGGGCCCGTACCTCTGCCAGCCGGCGCGAGGTGGCGGGAAAGCCGTCGCGGGTGCGGTCGGACGACAGCCGCTGGTCGACGAGGAGCCGGCGGGCGAGGGTGTGCCCGGTCACGAGCCAGGCCGGGCGGCCGTCGAAGAGGGTGACGCGGGAGAGCGGCCGGCCGGCGCGCAGCGGGTCGTAGGCGGCGGGCGGGTGGTAGGGGCAGGTCCGGTCCTGCGGGAAGGCGACGGATCGCGTCGCTTCCGGGTCCGTCGTCGTGTCCGTGTCCGTCATGGAAGACCTCGCAGACGAAGTTCTGTGCCTCGTGCCGATCTTCATTAGATGCCTCGGGCACCTATGCGACGACGCCAAGTTCGGCCAGACCGGTGGCGTGGACAGACTGGCCGGGGATGGTCGGGCCGGCACGGCGCCGAACGCTTCGTACGGCCGGGTCGGGCGGTGGCGGCGGCCGGGACACGCGGCGGAGATGGCGTGATCGCGTCGTCGGTGCGCCCCGCCGGGCCGAGGGATGCGGCCGGGAACGGCCTGTGCCGGCGGGCGTACGGACGCGCCCGCTCCGGATGTCCGCACGGTGTTCCGGGGTACAGGGCAGGATGCAGTACGAACGGACGGTTCCGCACCGCTCCGGTGGCCCGCACCGGACCGGTCGGCCGACGACGCGACGATGGGACGGATGCACAGATGCCTCTTGAGGGCGAGTACGAACCCAGCCCGACGCAGTGGGTCCGGGAGCAGGTCGAGCTGTACGAGGGCTCGGGCGGCACCGAGGGCACCACGCACCCGGACACGGGCCTGCCCGTGATCGTGCTGACCAGCCTGGGCGCGCGCAGCGGCAAGATCCGCAAGACGCCGCTCATGCGCGTCGAGCACGACGGCCGGTACGCCGCGGTCGCCTCCCTGGGCGGCGCGCCCAAGCACCCGGTCTGGTACTTCAACGTGCTGGCCGAGCCCCGCGTGGAGCTCCAGGACGGTCCGGTCAAGCGGGACATGACGGCCCGTGAGGTCACCGGCGCGGAGAAGGCCGAATGGTGGGAGCGCGCGGTGGCGGCGTACCCGCCGTACGCGGACTACCAGAAGAAGACGGACCGTGAGATCCCCGTCTTCGTCCTCGAGCCGGCCGACGCCGGCTGATCCGGCGCGCGCCGGATTTTCTCCGGATCGGCGCGCATGGACGGCCGGGTGCCGGGCACACGACCGTCAGGCCCCGCCGCGTTCCCCCGTCGCGGCGGGGCTTTGCGCCGACTCCCGGGCCGGCCGGTCGGTGACGTCGACGAAGATCTGCCGCGCCTCGGGCACGGTGTGGGCGATCGACCGCTTGATGCGCACCGCGGCCTCCTCCACCCGTTCGCTGTCCAGCCCCGGCACCAGGTCGACGCGGGCGGCCACCAGCGTGGAGTCGAGGCCGGTCTTCATGGTGAACAGCGCCTCGACGCTGTCGATCTCCGGCTGCGCCCGCAGCAGTTCACGGATCCGCCCGCCGGCCTCCGGGTCGGCGGCTTCGCCGATCAGCTGGTCGCGGGCCTCGCTGCCGAGGCGGTAGGCCACGTACACGAGCAGCGCGCCGATGGCGAGCGAGGCGCAGGCCTCCCACACCACCTGCCCCGTGACCATGTGCAGGGCCATGCCGGTCATGGCGAGGACGACGCCGAGCACCGCGGTGCCGTCCTCGGCGACGACCGTGCGCAGCGCCGGGTCGCGCAGTCCGGTGGCGAGACCTCCCTGGCCCCGGACCTGGTGCAGGGCGCGCAGCAGGGAGGCGCCCTCGGCCAGCAGGGCGACACCGAGCACGATCAGTCCGGCCACGTAGCCGCTCAGCTCCTCGTGGGCGCCGGAGCGCAGGGCCTCGACACCCTGGAAGAAGGAGAAGCAGCCGCCCATGACGAAGATGCCGACGGCCGCGAGCAGCGACCAGAAGAACCGCTCCTTGCCGTAGCCGAAGGGGTGCCGCCGGTCGGCGGGGCGGCGGCTGCGGCGCAGGGCGGCGAGGAGGAAGATCTCGTTCATGCTGTCGGCCACCGAGTGCGCCGCCTCCGACAGCAGGGCGGGCGAGCCCGCGACGAATCCGCCGACCGCCTTGGCGACGGCGATGACCAGGTTGGCGGCCAGGGCCACGAGCACGGTGACGCGCGTTCTGCTGTCGGCCCTCTTGTCGCCGCCGCGGCCTGATGTCTGTTCCGGGGCTGACTCACTCACGAAGGCCCGACTGCCCCTGGCCGCGCGCCTCACACCCGCCGTGCGGGTGGCCCGCCCGTGCCGACGGCCGAAAAAGGGGAACGTGTCCAGCAGGACGCGCGGTGAGGAAGGTGTCCACCAGCGCACGCGAACGACGGGAGGCGGACCCATGAGCGGCGACGGCGGAACTCCGGGCAACAGCGGTTACGGCAGGAAGGCCTTCAAACGGTCCCGGAGCCATTTCGCGGACCGGATCACCGCGGACGGCAGGGACGGCTGGCCCGTGGAGTCCGGCCGCTACCGGCTGGTGGTCAGCCGGGCCTGTCCGTGGGCGAGCCGGGCGCTGGTCTCCAGGCGGCTGCTCGGCCTCGAGGACGCCCTGTCCCTCGCGGTCGCCGACCCGGTCCAGGACGACCGCAGCTGGCGGTTCACGCTCGATGCCGGCGACCGCGATCCGGTCCTCGGCATCCGCTTCCTCAGTGAGGCCTACGACCGCAGGGAGACGGGCTACCCGGGCGGGGTGAGCGTGCCGGCGGTGGTGGACGTACCCAGCGGGAAGCTGGTCACCAACGACTACCAGCAGATCACCCTGGACCTCGCCACGGAGTGGACCGCCCTGCACCGGCCGGGCGCGCCCGACCTGTACCCCGAGGCGCTGCGCGACGAGATCGACGAGGTCGTGGCGGATGTCTACGAGGACGTCAACAACGGCGTGTACCGGGCGGGTTTCGCGACCGGCCAGGAGGAGTACGAGGCGGCGTGCGCGGGCGTGTTCCGCCGGCTGGAGCAGCTGACACCCCGGCTGCGGGAGCAGCGCTACCTGGTCGGCGACACGATCACGGAGGCGGACATCCGCCTGTTCACGACGCTGGTCCGCTTCGACGCGGTCTATCACGGACACTTCAAGTGCAACCGCTGGAAGCTGACGGAGAACCCGGTGCTGTGGGGGTACGTGCGCGACCTGTTCCAGACGCCCGGTTTCGGGGACACCGTGGACTTCGACCACATCAAGCGGCACTACTACCAGGTGCACACCGGCATCAACCCGACCGGCATCGTGCCCCTGGGCCCGGACCTGACCGGCTGGCTCACGCCCCATCACCGCGAGGAGCTGGGCGGCCGGCCGTTCGGTGACGGGACTCCCCCGGGCCCGGTCCGTGCCGGTGAGGAGGTCCCGGTGCGCGGCAGGCCCTGACCCACCTCCCCCGCTGTCTCTCATCGCACACCGCGCAAGGAGATCCGCATGGCGAAGAAAAAGAAGCAGAAGCTCCCGCTCGCCTACAAGCCCATGGGCTTCGCGCTCGGGTGGCTGGGCGGCACGCTGGCCGGGCTGGCCTTCCAGAAGACCTGGAAGCTGATCCGGGACGAGGACGACGCACCCGACGCGCTGGACCCGGACCGCGGCTGGGGGGAGATCCTGCTGGCCGCCGCGATCCAGGGCGCCATCTTCGCGGTGGTGCGCAGCGCCGTGGACCGCACGGGCGCCAAGGCCGTCGCGCGCTCGACCGGTACCTGGCCGGTCCCCAAGGGCGGGCGGGACTGACCGCGCCGCCCCGTCCCCCGTCGTGACGGCGCCCGGCGAGGCCGCCCTCAGCCCTGCTTGGGTGCCGTCGGTGCGACGGCCAGGCGCAGGGTGAAGGAGTGTCCCGCCGGGTCGGAGAAGCCCCGTTCCTCGTGCGGCCCCGCCGCGTCCTTGGCCTCCACCGGGCGGCCGCCGAGCCCCACAATCACCCGCTCCGCCTCGTCCAGGTCCGCCACCACGAGGTCCAGGTGGACCTGGAGGGAGTTCTCGGGGCGGGGCCAGCTCGGCGGGGTGGCGTTGACGTCCCGCCGGAAGGCGAGCCGGAAGCCGCGCGGCCCCTCGATCTCGATCCGGTTGGCGGTCACGTCCGTCTCCTCCGCCCCCAGCAGGCCCTTGTAGAACTCGGCGAGCCGCTCGGGCTCGGCGCAGTCGAGCACCACGACGCCCGCGTTGACCAGTGCCATGTCGTTTTGTTCCCCTCCGGAGTGTGCCGGGTGCACGGCCGGTCTGCCGCACACCTCGTAGTGCGGATACCCGGTGGAGCGGGGAGTAACGGAGATCACCAGCGGGCGCCGTGTAGATCATTTAGGGTCGGGGCAGCCTCGTACCGCTTCTCGGTTCAACTTTCCTGCCGTGAAGTCGAGTTCGAGTGCGCGGACGGTCTACGGCCGTCCGCTCGCAGGGCCGGGGGGACTCTGCGCTCCGTCTCCCGAAAGGAACCACATGCAGGACGTCCGCTTCGACCTCCCCTTCGACACCCCCGTCAGCCCGCACCTCGCCCACGCCCGTGAGCGCCATCTGCGCTGGGTGCGCGAGCGGGGGCTGGTGCGCAGCGCGGCGGGCTTCGAGGAGTACCGCTCCTGGGACCTCTCCGAGGCCGCGGCCCGCACCTACCCGCACGCCTCGGCGGACGACATGGTCGTCCTGATGAACTGGTTCTCACTGGCCTTCCTCTTCGACGACCAGTTCGACGCCGGCCGGCCGGACCGCGCGGAGCGCATAGCCGAGGTGGCACGGGAGCTGATCGCCACGCCGCTGCGCCCGGCGGGCACCCCGCCGCGCGTGGAGTGCCCCATCACGCTGGCGTGGGCGGAGGTCTGGGCCCACCTTTCGGATGGCATGTCCCTGACGTGGAAGTCCCGGTTCGCGGCGTCCTGGGGCCGTTTCCTGGTGGCGCACTGCGAGGAGGTCGACCTGGCCGCCCACGGCCGGGCCGCCACGCTCGGGGTCGAGGAGTACGCCGTCTTCCGGCGCCGCACGGTCGGCATCCACCACAGCATCGACGCGGGCGAGCGCAGCCGCGGCTTCGAGGTGCCGGCCGCGGCGATGGCGCACCCGCTGATGGAGCGGATGCGGGACCTGGCGGCCGACACCATCGGGTTCATGAACGACATCCACTCCTTCGAGCGCGAGCGCCGCCGGGGCGACGGCCACAACCTCGTCGCCGTGCTGCACCGCGAGCGGGGCTGCTCGTGGGAGGCCGCGGCCGACGAGGCGTACCGCATGACGACCGACTGCCTCGACGAGTACGTCGCCCTGGAGGCACGCGTGCCGCAGATGTGCGACGAGCTGGGGCTCGACGGAGACGGGCGCACGCGGGTGCGGCTGGGAGTGGAGGCCATCCAGCACTGGATCAACGGCAACTACGAGTGGGCCCTGACGACCGGCCGCTACGCGACGGCCAAGGAGGGCCCGGTCGCCACCGCCGAACAGGCCGGGCGGGGTTCGGTGGACGACCTGCTGGGCGTGTGAGACACGCGCCGCCGCCCGGCCGGGGGGGTGCCCGGCCGGGCGGCGGCGTCCGCGGTGGTCCTCCGGGCCGGGCGGTGGCGTCCGCGGCGGCCCGTCCGCTACCCGGCGAACTCCACCGGGAGGCTGTCCAGCCGGGACTCCCAGGTGGAGGCCGTGGAGGTCAGTTCGGACGCCGGCACGGCCAGCCGCAGGCCCGGCAGACGGTGCAGCAGGACGTCGACGGCCGTCTCGATGATCGCCTGGCCGATGTTCTGCCCCGGGCATTCGTGGGGCCCCGCGCTGAACGCGAGGTGCGAGGCGTTGCCCCCGACCGAGACGCCGGTGTCGGGCCGGACCTCGGGGTCGTGGTTGCCCGCCGCGAGGCCCAGCACGAGCAGGTCGCCCTCCTTGACCGGGCAGCCGCCCAGTTCCAGGTCCGCGGTGGCGAACCGGCCCGGCAGCACGGCGAGCGGCGGGGAGTTCCACATCACCTCCTCCACGACCGCGGACATGTTCAGCTGTCCGCTCACCAGGCCGGACAGCCGGTCGGTGTCGGTGAGGACGAGCTGGAGCACGCGGGCGAGCAGGTTGCTGGTCGTGGTGTGGGCGGTGATCAGCACCAGGCGCAGGTGGTTGACGATCTCGTCCTCGTCGAGGCCGGAGTTGTGCTCGATGAGACCGGAGGCGAAGTCGGACCCCGGCTCCCTGCGCTTGCGCTCGGCGAGTTCGCCGAGGATGCCCATGATGCGCTCGTTGTGCGTGAGGGCGTCCGCGCCGCCCTTGATCACCTGGTTGCTGGACTCGGCGAGGCTGCGCCCCTCCCGTTCGGCGAGGCCGAAGACCCGGGTGAGGACCAGCATGGGCAGGTACTCGGCGAAGTCGGCCACCAGGTCGGCGCGGCCCTCGCCGGCGAACGCGTCGATCTGCTTGTTGGCGAAGTGCGTGATGTGCCGGCGGATGCCCCGGCCCGCGACGGCGTACAGGTTGTCGGTGACCGCACCGCGCAGCCTGCGGTGCGGATCGCCGTCCTGGGAGACGCAGTCGGGGCGCCACCCCACCATCTGCATCAGCGGGGACGTCTCCTCGACGCGGCCGTCGCGGAAGTCCCGCCAGATCCGCGAGTCCCGGCTGAACTGGAGGGGGTTGTCCAGCACCCGCCGGTTCTCCCGGTAGCCGAGCACCAGCCAGGCGGGGACGTCGCCCTCCAGCATCACCGGAGCGACCGACCCGTACTCGCCCCGCAGCCGTTGGTAGATCTCGTGCGGATCGGTCGCCGCGCCGGGTCCGTAGAGCCGGACGGCGCCCTCGCCGTGGGCGACGGGGCAGCCGCCGCCGGTGGGGGCGGACGGGGTCCGGTCGTCGTTCATCGGGGCTCCAGGGCGGCGGCCGAGCGGTCCTTCAGGTGCCGGATCAGGGTGACCAGCACATCGCGGCCGGCGGAGCGGTCGCGGGCGTCGAAGGCGACGACGGGGGTGTGCGGCGCGATGTCGAGGGCGTCACGGATCTCCTCGGCCGGGTAGTCGCGGGAGTCGGGGAAGACGTTCAGCGCGATCACGAAGGGGACCTTCTGCCGCTCCATCTCCTCGATCGCCCGGAAGCTGGAGGCCAGCCGCCGGGTGTCGACCAGGACCACCGCGCCGAGGGCCCCCTTGAACAGGCCGTTCCACAGGAACCAGAAGCGTTCCTGGCCCGGGGTGCCGAAGAGGTACAGCATCAGCGTGTCGTTGAGGCCGATCTTGCCGAAGTCCAGGCTCACCGTGGTCTGCGTCTTGTCGGCCACCCCGATGAGGGGGTCGACGTCGGCGCTGGCCTGGGTGAGCGTTTCCTCGGTGGTCAGCGGTTTGATGTCGCTGACGGCGCGGACCATGGTGGTCTTGCCCGTTCCGAAGCCGCCGGCGATCATCACCTTCACCGAGCGGGTGTCGTCCCCGGCGGTGGATGACCCCGGTCGGTCAAAGCCTTTGAAGTCCACTGAGTACCTCCTCAAGGAGCGCGAGGTCGGGCCCGCGGCCGGCATCCAGTGCCGGGATGGGATCACGGGCTTCGACGCTGCCCGTCTGGAGCAGGTCGGACAGCAGCACCGCGAGAATGTTGAAGGGCAAGTGCAGGTGGGCGCCGAGTTCGGCCACCGACAGCGGGTCGCGGCAGCGCCGGAGGATCTCCTCGTGCTCGTGCTGCATGCCCGGCAGGGGGGCGGCACGGGCGACGACGAGCGTCGCCACGTCGAGGGTCGACGCCGAACCGCCCGGCCCGCTGCGCCCTCCGGTGAGGACGTAGTAGCGCTCGAGACCGGACGGATCGGTCGGTCGGCGGGGAGCACTCATCCAGAGTGCTCCTCCTGGCGCGGCGTGGTGCCGAGGAGCTCACCCATCC
This sequence comes from Streptomyces mayonensis, assembly GCF_018982965.1. Lineage (GTDB taxonomy): Bacteria > Actinomycetota > Actinomycetes > Streptomycetales > Streptomycetaceae > Streptomyces > Streptomyces mayonensis. The sequence goes on from NZ_JACBYP010000017.1 coordinate 38,132, forward strand.
GGCGGGCCAGGTCGCGCATCTGGTGGCCGAGCAGGCCCTGGTCGAGGCCCTCGCGGGCGAGGACTCCGAGGTACGTCTCCAGGCCCGCGCGGACCACGAACAGGTGCCCGCCGTCCACCTCGATCATCGCCAGCCGCAGCTGTCCCGCGTGCTGCGGGAACTGCTCGGCGACCGGCTGGGCCAGTGCCTGCAGGCCGGCCACCACGGCGGCGAAACGGTCCACGTCGTCGGGGTCCTCGGCCCCGTAGGAGGTGATCGCCTTGCCGTCGCTGGAGGCCACGAGGGCGAAACGGATCTCCTGGATGCTCTCCACAAGGTCGCGGAGCGCCCAGCTCACGTCGGTTCCCTGGTGCGTCATGGGGACTAGTCGCTCTCTTCAGTACGGTGCTCGGTGGACGCGCCACCGGTGGTCGTTTCGGAGGTGCCGGCGCCCGGGTCGCGGCCCGCGGTGGCGAAGGCGGCGAGACCGGCGAAGGACGCGTCCGGTGGAACGGCGGAGGCCCGGGCCCGGTCGGCGGGTTCGGCACCGGCCGGCTGCGCGGTCGGCGCGGCGGCCGTGGACGCGGTGGCGGCGGGTGCGGCGGCCGGTTCGGCGCGCCTGCTCCGCCGCCGGGGCAGACCCCCCGGGGTGGTCTCCACCGCGGTGTCGGGCGCGGGGGCGGCGACGGCCGCCGGTGCGGGGGCCGCTGCCGCCTCGGCGACCGCCGGGGGTGCCGGGGCGGCGGCCTGCGGGGTGTCCGGGACGGTGGCGGGGGCCGCGGCGGCCGCCAGCGGGCTGAAGTACTTGTGGGGTACGACGACCACCACGGACGTGCCGAGCCACGGCGAGTCGGCGAAAGTGACCCGGATGCCGTAGCGGCGGGCGAGCGCGCCCACGACGCGCAGACCGATGTTGGCGTCCTCCGAGATGCCGCCGAGTCCGGCACCGGGCGAGGTGCCGGCCAGCGCGTGCTCGGCCTCGCGCTTCTTCTCGTCGCTCAGGCCCTTGCCGGAGTCCTGGATCTCGATGCCGACTCCGTTGGGGACCTCCTTGCCGGAGACGACGACCGGCTCGGTGGGCGGCGAGTAGCGCGCGGCGTTGTCGAGGAGGTGGGCGAAGATCAGGGTGAGGTGGTCCACCAGGCCGCCGTCGACGCCCAGTTCGGGCAGGTGGCGCAGCTGGATGCGGTGGAAGTCCTTGATCCGGCCGATGCCGCCGCGCATCACGCTCAGCAGCCGCTGCGGTTCCTGCCACTGCCGTCCGGGGCGGTCGGAGCCGCCGAGCACGCCGATGCTGGCGGCGAGGCAGTCGGCCGGGCCGATGGCCTGGTCGAGTTCCATCAGGCCCCGGGCGACGGCGGGCAGCCGCCCGTGCTCGCCCTGCATCTCGTGCAGGCGGCCACGGAGCTTGCTGGTCAGTACGTGGATGCGGTTGCCGACGCTGATGACCGCCTGTTCGGCGGAGGTCGAGCGGTCGAACTCCGCCTCGACGCCCATCAGCGAGGTCCTGAGCACCTTGCGCAGTTCCGCCTGGAGGTCGGCACCGACCTTGGCGCACTGCTCGACGGTCGGCAGGATGTCGTCGATGGCGTCACCGGAGCGCAGTCGGCGCATCGCGTCGGGCAGTTGCTCGTCGGCGAGCCGGGACACCGCGGCCAGCTGGTGCTCCAGCTGTTCCTGCCAGGCCTCGGTCCGCTCGGCGAACCGGGCCTCGTAGGTCTGGGCCTGCTCCGCGAGCCGGTCCTCGTAGGCCCGGGTGTGTTCGGCGAGCCGCTCCTCGTAGGTCTGGGCCTGCTCGGTGAGCTGGGCGTCCAGGTCGGAGCGCTCGGCGGAGAACTTGCGTTCCAGGCCGGCCACGTGCTGCTGCCACTGCTGGGAGTTCTCGGAGCGCGCGGAGCGGTGGGCGTTCTCGGCGCGGCCCAGCTGGGCCCGGGTACGCAGGAGGAGGCGTACGCAGACGGTGCCGGCCGCGGTGGCCGCCGCACCGGCGACGGCCACGGTTATTCGCTCCGAGCTCATGAACGTGGCGGCTACCGTCCCGCCTCCCAGACCCAGTGGCATGAGCCACCAGCTGTACCAGGCGACAGGGGCCCGCGCCGCCGGTGGCGGAGTGGCGAGTTCCATCTGCATCCTTCGAGCAAAACGAGAGAACAGGGGGGATGGTCGAGCAAGGGTGCGCATGTGGGACCGCACTCAGGGGTACGCAACGCGGGCCGACCCGTCGCGATCGCGTCAACTCGCTGCCCCGGTGGGGAGCTTATCGGTTGGGAAGCCTAAAAGATCAATTTCACGGCTCTGCGGAAGTGAGGATTCCGTCACGGCCCGGCAGAGGGCAGAAGGTCGACAAATCCCCCAAGTGGCCAGGTGGACCGAAAGGCCGCACGCGGTGAACCGGGGCCCGTGCGCGCCCGCCGTCGCCGTCCCGGCCCGCTCGCCGTGCATGTGGCGCCCGCCGTCCAGGCCCGCTCACCGTGCGCGTGGCGGCCGCCGTCCCCGGCGGCCGCCGCTCACGCGAGTGCCGTCCCACGACCGTCCGCCGAGTGCCGTCCTAGGGTGCCGTCCCGCCCGGGGAATGGCACGATCACGTCGCAGCCGCCAGACCGGGCTCCCGGGCCCCCTCCCGAGATGCGAGGTTCTCGATGACCACGATGCGCGCCGTCAGCCAGGACACCCTGGGCGGTCCCGAGGTCCTGCGGGAGGTACGGGTCGAGCGTCCCGTTCCCCGGCCGAACGAGGTGCTGGTCCGGGTGCGTGCCGCGGGGGTGAACCCGACCGACTGGAAGCACCGCGCGGACGGCGGCTTCCTCGGCGAGCCGCCCTTCGTACTGGGCTGGGACGTCTCGGGCACGGTGGAGGCGGTCGGTGTCGGCGTCGCCGCGTTCCGGCCGGGCGACGAGGTCTTCGGCATGCTGTCCTATCCCTTCGGCCACGGTTCGCACGCGGAGTACGTCTCCGCCCCCGCGCGCACCTTCACGCACCTGCCGGCCGGAACCGACCACGTCCGGGCGGGCGCGCTCCCGCTGGTGTCGCTGACGGCGTGGCAGGCCCTGGTGGAGCGGGCCGACCTGCGGGCGGGGCAGCGGGTGCTGATCCACGCCGCGGCCGGCGGCGTGGGCCACGTGGCGGTGCAGATCGCCAAGGCCCGCGGCGCCCACGTGATCGGCACCGCAAGCGCGGGCAAGCACGCGTTCCTGCGGTCCCTCGGGGCGGACGAGACCGTCGACTACCGGGAGACGGACTTCGCGGAGGCCGTGCGGGACGTCGACGTGGTCCTGGACACGATCGGCGGCGACACGTCCCTGCGGTCGCTGCGCGTGCTGCGTCCGGGCGGCATCGTGGTCTCGATCCTGCCGGTAGGGTCCGACGCGTTCTTCGAGGAGGCCGAGCGGCTCGGGGTGCGGGCGGTACGGATGCTGGTCGACGCCGACCGGGCCGACATGAGGGAGATCGCCCGGCTGGTCGAGGCGGGGAAGCTGGAGCCCACCATCGCGGAGACGTTCCCGCTGGCCGAGGCGGCCGAGGCGCACGCCCTGGGGGAGACCGGCCGCACCACCGGCAAGATCGTTCTCGTGGTCGACCCGGCCGTCGGCACGTCGGCGCGATGAGACGTCGGCGACATATGCCGACCGAACATGCTGAAGTCTGCTCGAACGAGGTAACTTGCTGAGCAGACCGGGTAGTTGAGCCCCCATTGACAGGCCTGAAGAGGCCGGGACAGGCTGGAGGCGACGTCGTCGTGCGGCAGGAATCCCCGTCACCCACCCGCCATCTGCGGGTGCGCCGCGAGCGCGGGCACACGGTGCTGGAGTTCCGGGGTGAGATCGACATCGCGTCCGCCACGGAGATCGCCCCGCGCCTGGACCGGGAGACGCGGCGCCCCGGCGCCCGCATCGTGCTCGACCTCGGCGGGATCGAGTTCTTCGACTGCTCCGGCCTGCGGCTGCTCCACCGGGCCCACGGCCAGGTGCTCGCGGGCGGCGGGCAGGTGCATCTGGTGTGCTCGCACCCGCTGACCCTGCGCATGCTGCGGATCACCGGCCTGACCCGGCTGCTGCCACCGCGCCGGACCCTCCAGGAGGTACTCGGCGCCGCCCTGCCGCCCGCCCGCCGAACGGGGTGCTGACCGGCCCGCGCCCGTCGAGGCCGCCTCCGCCCCGGCGGGCGACGGAGGGCCTCCTCCGGCGGGCGGCACGGTCGGGCGCGGGTGGGGCCGGGCGGAAATCCGGTTGCGCCGGTCCCGGGGGCGGACGCCATGATGGCGCGGTCCGTGTTCTTCCAGATCCCCCTCGGATCTCCTCAGGTCAGGATCCCCGCATGCGCCGACTCCTCGGAATCCCCCAGCGCCCCTTCCGGCCCACGGTTCTCGAGGACACCGCCCCGCATGCAGCCCACGCGCACCCTGAACATCGGCATTCTGGCCCACGTCGACGCCGGTAAGACCAGTCTCACCGAGCGGCTCCTGTTCGACCACGGTGCCGTCGAACGGCTCGGCAGCGTCGACGCCGGCGACACCCGTACGGACGACGGCGGCATCGAGCGCCGCCGCGGCATCACCATCCGCTCCGCGGTCGCCTGCTTCACCGTCGGCGGCACCCGGGTCAACCTCATCGACACCCCTGGCCACTCGGACTTCGTCGCGGAGGTCGAGCGCGCCCTGGAGGTGCTCGACGGCGCCGTGCTGCTGCTGTCCGCGGTGGAGGGCGTACAGGCCCGCACGCGGGTGCTGATGCGCACCCTGCGGCGGCTGCGGCTGCCCACCCTGGTCTTCGTCAACAAGATCGACCGGCCGGGCGCCCGGCCCGACGCGCTGCTGGACGACGTCCGGCGCCTGCTGACGCCGCACGTCGCGCCGCTCACCGCGGTGACGGGCGCCGGTACCCCGCGGGCCCGGGTCGTCCGCCGTCCGCCGGACGGGCGGACCGCCGAGGCACTCGCGGAGGTCGATCCCGAGGTGCTGGCCGCGCTGGTGGACGGCACCGGGCCGACCGCGGACGACCTCGCGGCCGCCCTCGCCGCACGGACCGCCGACGGTACGTTCCACCCGCTGCTCCACGGCTGCGCCCTCGGCGGCCAGGGCGTACCGGAACTGGTGGAGGGCCTGGTCGCACTGGTCCCGGCGCCGCCCGCCGCGCCGGGCCCCGCGGCCCCGCGCGGCACCGTCTTCGCCGTACGCCCGGGAGCCGGCGGCAGGCGCACGGCGTACCTGCGGCTGTACGACGGTGAGGTGCGCCCCCGGCGGCGGCTGACGTTCCTGCGCCGGGAGGCGGACGGCCGGACCACCGAGGTCTCCGGCCGGGTGACGCACCTGGACGTGGTCGGCGGCGACGCGACCCTCACCGCCGGGAACATCGCCGCGATCAGCGTCCCCGGCGGCCTGCGCGTCGGCGACCGGCTCGGCGAACCGGCGGACCGGGCACCGCAGTTCGCGCCGCCGACGCTCCAGACGGTGGTCCGGGCGCGGCACCCGGAGCAGGCGGCACCGCTGCGCGCCGCCCTGCTGGCGCTGGCCGACCAGGATCCGCTGCTGCACGTCGGGCCGGCGGAGTCCGGTGCGACGGCGCTGCTGCTGTACGGCGAAGTCCAGATGGAGGTGCTGGCGGCGACGCTGGCCGAGGACTTCGGCGTCGAGGCGGAGTTCGCGCCGGGCCGGGTCCGGCTCGTGGAACGCCCGGCCGGGACGGGCGAGGCGGCCGAGGAGATGCCGTGGCTCGACCACACCCGCTACTGGGCGACGGTCGGGCTGCGGGCGGAGCCGGGACCGCGCGGCTCGGGCTGCGTGTTCACGTACGAGACGGAACTGGGCGCGCTTCCCCGGGCCTTCCACCAGGCCGTGGAGGACACGGTCCGGGACACGCTGCGAACCGGTCCCCGTGGCGCCCCGGTCACGGACTGCCGGGTCACGCTGGTGCGCTCCGGCTTCAGCTCACCGCTGAGCACGGCGGCAGACTTCCGCGGGCTGACCTCGATCGTGCTGCGCCGGGCCCTCGACCGGGCGGGGACCGTGCTGTACGAGCCGTACCACGCGTTCGAGGTGGAGGTCCCGCCGGACTCGCTGGCGGCCGTGACCGCCGGACTGGCGCCGCTGGAGGCGGACTTCACCGGCACCACGGGCGGCGATCCCTCCTGGCTCGTCACCGGCGAGCTGCCGGCCCGGCGGGTGCGGGAGGCCGAACTCCGGCTGCCCGGCCTCACCCGCGGGGAGGCGGTGTGGTCCTCGCGTCCGGCCGAGGACCGCCCGCTCCGGCCCCGGCACTGAGCCGTCGCCCCGGCGTGCGCTGCGCCTTTCCACTCCCGCGCCAACTGCTGCGTCTGGCACGGGAGATGGAGGGCATCCGGGTGAGTAGGAAGGAGGGCCGTCGCGATGACGACTTCCGTCAACAAGCCCACGAGGGACGACCGGAAACCCGCGAGGCGCCTGCCCGGCTGGGCGAAGGCGTCGGCCGCGGTCGTGCTGGTGCTCGTCGTGCTGTTCGCCGGGCTCCGGCTGAGCGTACTGCCCGGCCTCAAGGACCTGTTCGGCTCCGAGACCCGGGACCGGTCGGGCCCCGCGCTGCTGAAGTCCATCCAGGACATCAGCCGTTACGACGCCGCGTCCGGCAACTTCCAGGTCGTCGTGGACCTGGAGAAGGACACCAGGTTCCTGCCGGACGCGGTCCGCGGCACCCGCACCCTGTACGTCGGGGCCGGGACCGTGGACGCCTACGTCGACCTCGGCAAGCTCGGAGAGGACGACGTGAAGGTCGACGGCGGCCGGACGTCGGCCACGCTGCGGCTGCCGCACGCGGCACTCGGCGAGCCGGCCCTCGACCCCGACCGCTCCTACGCGGTCTCCAAGCAGCGCGGTCTCCTGGACCGCCTGGGCGACCTGTTCTCCGACAACCCGAACAGCGAGCAGGCCGTGCAGAAGCTCGCGGCCCGGCACATCGGCGACGCGGCGAAGGACAGCGAGCTGAGGACCAGGGCCGAGACCAACACCACGGCCATGCTCCAGGGCCTGCTGCACTCCCTCGGCTTCGAGGAGGTGCGGGTGGCCTACGACGGATGACCGGCCTGCCGTGCAAGGAAGCTGACGACTGGAGGACCCGACATGGCTCGTGCCGTCCCGGGGTTGCGGCGGTGGCCGCGCCCGCGCGCCGTCGAGGCGCAGGAGACCGACCGTCCCGAACGGCACGCGCTCGCCCTGCCGTTGCGGCTGCTGGCGACGGCGTGCGCGTTCGTCTTCATGGTGGCGTTCGCGGTGGTGCTGGCACGGCTGACCCTGCACCCCTCCCCCGCGTCCGAGGCCCTGACCCACACCAACATGCATCCGGGCCGCTCGCTGAGGGCCTATCTGGACCAGCCCGCGCTGCGGGACGCCGTGAAGCAGATCGGCGGGAACATCCTGCTGGGTGTGCCGTTCGGCGTGCTGGTGCCGGTCGTGGCCCCGCGCACGCGCGGGGTGCTGCGGGTGCTGCTGCTGACGGCCGTGGTGATGCTGCTGGTGGAGTTCGCGCAGGGCGCCCTGGTCACCGGACGGGCCTTCGACATCGACGACGTCATCCTCAACACCGGTGGCGCGCTGGTCGGTTACCTGCTCCTCGGCCGGCGGATGAGCCGCACGGTGCACGCGCGCAAGGCACGCGACTGAGAGCGGGACAGCTGGTACGTACCAATCGCCGTACGCGGTATTGACCACCCCTTGCCCCACTCCTTGAATCAAGAGGCGACATCCCCGTCCCCACCCCCACCTCGGTCGGGGCTCCCCTGGCGGAGCCCCGTACGGAAGGGAGAGCCGTGGCCCGCCCACGCCTGCTCCGCAGATGTCTCCTCGCCGCCGCCCTGTCCGCCGGTCTCGCCGCGTCCCTCGTGACCGGCCCGGCCCGGGCGGAGCCCCAGAACTCCGGGAGCACCCGGAGCTCCGGAAGCACCCAGCACCCCGGGAGCACCCGGAGCGCCGACGCCTCGGCCGCCGCCGTGGTGTTCTCCGACACCTTCGACGGCCCCGCCGGTGCGGCCGTCGACTCCTCGAAGTGGCAGATCGAGACCGGCGACAACGTCAACAACCACGAACGGCAGTACTACACCTCCGGCAACCAGAACGCCGCCCTGGACGGCCAGGGCCACCTGGTCGTCACGGCCCGCAAGGAGAACCCGGCCAACTACCAGTGCTGGTACGGCACCTGCCAGTACACGTCGGCCCGGCTCAACACCTCGGGGAGGTTCACCGCGCAGTACGGGCACGTCGAGGCCCGCATGAAGGTGCCGCGCGGGCAGGGCATGTGGCCCGCCTTCTGGATGCTGGGCACCCCGGTGAACTGGCCGGACTCCGGCGAGATCGACATCATGGAGAACGTCGGCTTCGAGCCGTCCACCGTGCACGGCACCCTCCACGGCCCCGGCTACTCCGGCGAGGGCGGCATCGGCGCGGGCTACACGCTGCCGGGCGGCCAGGCCTTCGCGGACGCGTTCCACACCTTCGCCGTCGACTGGGCGCCCGACTCGGTCACCTGGTCGGTGGACGGCAACGTCTACCAGCGGCGCACCCCTGCCGACCTGGGCGGGAGGCAGTGGGTGTTCAACAAGCCGTACTTCCTGATCCTCAACCTCGCGGTCGGCGGCTACTGGCCGGGCGACCCGGACGGCTCCACGGTCTTCCCGCAGACCCTGCTCGTCGACCACGTGTCGGTGACGACGGGCGACTCACCGGCCGGCGGCGCGATCCGGGGCCTGGCCGGCAAGTGCGTGGACGTCGCCGCGGCGAACACCGCCAACGGCACGCCCGTACAGCTCTACGACTGCAACGGCACCGCGGCCCAGCAGTGGACGGTGGGCTCCGACGGCACCATCCGGGCGCTGGGCAAGTGCCTGGACGTCGACGCCGGCGGCACCGCGGACGGCACGGTCGTCCAGCTGTGGGACTGCAACGGCACCGCCGCCCAGCAGTGGGTCGTCACCGCCGCGCGCGACATCGTCAATCCGCAGGCCGACAAGTGCCTCGACGTGACCGGCAACGACCCGGCCAACGGCACCCGGCTCCAGATCTGGACCTGCGCGGGCACCGCCAACCAGAAGTGGACGGTCGGCTGAGCCACCGGGCGGGGGCCGGCCCCGACTCCGCCCGGGACCTGTCGGACAGGTCCTAGCGCGGGGTCCAGGTGAACTTGTCCCCGCCCACCCAGCGGACCACGTCGGGGTCGTCCAGGTCGTGGACCGTGATGCCGAAGGCCGCAGCCGCCTCCAGTACGTCGGTGACGTCCCTGGCCTCACCGACCACCTGACCGTCGATCTCGACGATCCGGAACGGGGGCGTCCCCGGCTGCACCCGGAGCACCAGGATCCGCGGCCTGCCCATGTGCGGGCTGTCGATTTCGGTCATGACTCGAGGGTAGGCCGTGGATCCGCGCCGGGCGCTGTGTCCGTGATGCGGGCTTCGGTGTGCTGGGGAACCCTGGACGAGGCGGCACAGCAGGTGCGAGGGCCGGCCGGAGGTGGTGGCGATGGAGCCCGTCGAGGCGCTGGAGCGGATCGCGTTCCTGTTGGAACGGTCCCAGGCTCCCACGTACCGGGTCCGTGCCTTCCGGACCGCGGCGCGGGTGCTCGGCGGCCTCACCGCGGACGAGCTGCGCGAGCGGGCCGGCTCACTGGAGTCGCTGAAGGGGATCGGCCCCAGGACGGCGCAGGTGGCGCGCGAGGCGCTGGCCGGCCGCACACCCGGCTACCTGGAGAAGCTGCGGGACGAGGCGGCCACCCCGCTCGCCGAGGGCGGTGAGCGGCTGCGGGAGCTGCTGCGCGGCGACTGCCACCTGCACTCCGACTGGTCCGACGGCGGCAGTCCGATCGAGGAGATGGGGAGGACCGCGGCGGCGCTCGGGCACGAGTGGGCTGCGCTGACCGACCACTCGCCGCGGCTGACGGTGGCCCGCGGGCTGTCCCCCGAACGGCTGCGCGAACAACTGGACGTGGTGGCGCGGCTGAACGAGACCTGGGCGCCGTTCCGGCTGCTGACCGGCATCGAGTGCGACATCCTCGACGACGGTTCGCTGGACCAGGAGCCGGAGCTGCTGGAGCGGCTGGACGTCGTGGTGGTGTCGGTGCACTCCAAGCTCCGGATGGACGCCCGCGCGATGACCCGCCGCATGGTCGCCGCCGTACGCGATCCGCACGCGGACGTCCTCGGCCACTGCACCGGGCGCCTGCTGAGCGGGCGGGGGCGGCCGGAGTCGGCGTTCGACGCGGAAGAGGTGTTCGCCGCCTGCGCGGAGTCCGGCACGGCCGTGGAGATCAACAGCCGTCCCGAGCGGCTCGACCCGCCGCGGCGGCTGCTGCGCCGCGCGGTCGCCGCGGGCGTGCTGTTCTCCGTCGACACCGACGCGCACGCGCCCGGGCAGCTGGACTGGCAGGTCCACGGGTGCGCGCGGGCGGAGGAGTGCGGGGTCCCGGCGGAGCGCGTCGTGACGACCTGGTCGCTGGACGAGTTGCTCGACTGGACCCGCCGGGGCCGCACTCCGTCCGGAGTGACCGGCGCCTGAGGTGGTACCCGCCGGACGACCCGCGGACCGGACGGCCCGCGGACCATGACCGAAGGAAACCGACGGACCGGCCCGGGGACCGGGGAGCGACCAGGACCAGCGGACCGCGGCCGGGAACCAGGAACCAGACAGGGCCGGCGGACCGGGCCGGGGACCTGGGACCGACCAGGACCAGTGGGCCGGGTACCACGGGCCAGGGACCGGGGCCGGCGGACCGGAAAGGGAACGTGCATGCAAAGGGCAGCCGTGTTCGACGTCGACGGGACCCTCGTCGACACCAATCACCTGCATGTGACGACCTGGTGGGAGGCGTTCAGGCAGGCGGGGCACCGGGTGCCGATGCACGCCGTCCACCGCGCCGTGGGCCTTCCCTCCGCCGCTCTCGTCGGACACCTCCTCGGCGAGGACCGCGACCGGGATCTGGAGGCCGGTCTGAGCGCCGCGCACAAGGCGCTGTACGGGCAGTACTTCGACCGCCTGCCGGCCCTGCCGGGCGCGGGCGACCTGCTGCGCCGCCTGGCCGGCGAGGGCTGGACGGTGGTCCTCGCCACCTCGGCGGGCGGCGCGGAGCTGGGGGCGCTGCGGCGGGCGATCGGCGCGGACGACGCGATCGCCGCCACCGCGAGCGCCGACGACGTAGCCGCGGGCAAGCCGGCGCCCGAGCCGGTCGAGCACGCCCTGGAGCTGGCCGGGGTGCCCGCCGAGCGTGCGGTCTTCGTCGGGGACACGGTGTGGGACATGCGCGCGGGCACCCGGGCCGGGGTGCGCTGCGTGGGCGTGCTGTGCGGCGGTCTGCCCCGCGCCGACCTGGAGGAGGCGGGCGCCGACGCCGTCTACGCGGACCCGGCGGACCTGCTGGCGTCGCTGGAGGGGAGCCCGTTCGCATGAGGCACCTTGTGGTGGTCCGCCGCACGACCTGCCCGCCGCCCGCCTGGGCACCCGGCGCCGCATGACCGCTGTGATCCGTACGGTCCGGGAAGCAGTGCGGGGACGCCGGCCCGTGGCCGCGGTGTGGTGGGAGGCGTGTGCCGTCGGACGGTCCGTCCGGGCGGCCTGGCGCGGGCCCGGACGCGAACGCGACCTGGTGGTGCAGTCGCTGAAGGCCGCGGGGGCGGCGCTGCTCGCCTGGGCGGTGGCGGGTGTCTGGCTGGGCGACCCGATGGCGCTGATGGCCCCCTGGGTCGCGCTCGTCCTGGTGCAGGCCACCGTCTACAGCTCGGTGCGGCAGGCCGGGCAGCAGTTCGCGGCGATCTGCGCCGGCGCGCTGGTGGCGTCGGCCGCCCAGGCGATCGCGGACGACCACACGGGGGCCCTGGCACTGTCCCTCCCGCTGCTGATGCTGATGGCGAACTGGTCCCGCTTCGGCCGGCAGGGCATCTACGCGGCCACCACCGCCGTGTTCGTGCTGGCCTCCGGCACGGCGGTGTCGGCGGCCGCGGTCGGGCACCGGGTGGGACAGGCCGCGCTCGGCGCGGTCGTCGGCGTCGCGGTCAACGCCTTCGTCCTGCCGCCGATCCACCTGAGGGACGTGCGCGAGAACCTCGCCGCGCTGGCTCGGGAGTCGGGCGACCTCCTGCACGGCGTCGCCACGGGCCTGCGGGAGGGCGAGTGGGACGCGCAGAGCGCGGCCGGCTGGTCGAGCGAGGCCGCGCGGCTCGGACGGCGGCTGGACGCCCTGTACTCGGCGCGCTCCTGGAGCCGGGAGAGCCTGCGGCTCACCTCCGGCCCGCTGCGCAGGCTGCAGCGCGTGCCCGCCACCGTGCCGCCCGAGGACGAGGACCAGCGGTGGAGCCGCGTCACCGGGAACATCACGGCGCTCACCCGGACGCTGGTGGTGACGGTCGACGAGCACCGCACCCCCGCACCGCCGGAAGGGCCGGTGCTGGACCTCTACGCACGGCTGCTGGGACTGATCGGGGACGCCTGCCACGCCGAGGCGGACCGGCTCCTCGGGAAGTCCGCGGGGCCGGGTCCGACGGCGACCGAGACCACGGAGACGACGATGGACGAGTTGCACCGGCGGCTGCAGGAGGGGTTGCGGGAACACGCCGGGCAGGGCGCCGCGCGGACGGCGGTCCTCGGCACTCTGGTGCTCCAGGCGGAGAACCTGTGGGCCGAGATCGTGCCCGAGCCGGACGAATCCGCCGAGCAGTGACCCACATCACCCCAAAACACGACAGACGGTGGAACACCGGCAGGTACTTCGCCGTTGAACCGTACGTGGATACGGATGGGACAGTGTCCCCGGGCCTCACCATTCGCCCACAGGGAAGATCGTTCGGCTGAAGCCCTGTGGAGCTCCCCGCCGAGAGGCGACCGCCATCCGTATCCACCCCGAAGCCGCCCCGGCCGTGATTCCCCCGTCGCGGCCGGGGCTTCCGCATGCGCGTGCCTCCGCGCCGCCACGGGTACCCGGTGGCCTCGGCAACGGGCAGGCGGCGGAGAGGAGCGGCACCGTGAGCAGCACAACGGGCAGCAGGATCGTGGTCACGGGCGCCACCGGCAACGTGGGCAGCAGCGTCGTGCGGCTGCTCTCGGAGGACCCGCAGGTGGGGTCCGTGCTGGGGCTGGCCCGGCGGACTCCCGGGTGGTCGCCCGCGAAGACGGAGTGGGCCACGGCCGATCTGGCCTCGGACCGGACCGACCTGGCCCGCCACTTCGCCGGCGCGGACGCGGTGGTGCACCTGGCCTGGGCCTTCCAGCCGACGCACGACCCGGCGACGACCTGGCGCACGAACGTACTGGGCTCCCTCCGGGTCTTCGACGCGGTGGCAGCGGCCGGAGTGCCGGCGCTGGTGCACGCCTCCTCGGTCGGCGCGTACTCACCGGGGCCGAAGGACCACGCGGTGGACGAGTCGTGGCCGACGCACGGCTGGCCGGACGCCGCGTACTGCCGCGAGAAGGCCTATCTGGAGCGGGTCCTGGACACCTTCGAGCGGGACCGTCCCGGCATCCGGGTGGTGCGGATGCGCCCCGCCTTCCTCTTCAAGCGCGAGTCGGCCAGCGAGCAGCGCCGCATCTTCGGCGGCCGGTTCCTGCCGGGTCCGGTGGCGCGCCCCGGCCTCCTCCCCTTCCTGCCGGACGTCCCCGGGCTCCGGGTGCAGGCCCTGCACACCGACGACGCGGCCGACGCCTACCGGCTGGCGGTACGCTCCGCCGATGCTCGCGGGCCGTTCAACCTGGCGGCCGATCCGCCGGTGGACGCGCGGCTGCTGGGCGGGACGACCGGAACGCGTCCGGTGCGGCTGCCCCGCACCGCGGCCCGCTCGGCCGTCGCCGCCGCGTGGGGACTGCGCCTGCTGCCCGCCTCGCCGCACCTGTTCGACGCGGTGCTCGGGCTGCCGCTCATGGACTGCACGCGGGCGCGGGTGGAGCTGGGCTGGCGGCCCACGCGTACGGCCACGGAGGTGCTGGAGGAATTCCTGCGCGGTTTCCGGCAGGGGGCCGGCGCGGACACCGTGCCGCTGCGGGGGCGCAAGGTCGGCTGAGGACGGAACGACCCCGCTCGCGGGCGGTTCAGCCGGAGGACTCGTCCGGCACCGGGTGCTCGGGGTGGACGGCGCCCGAGTGCGGTGCACCGCGGCGGCCCGTTCCCGCCTCGTCGGTGTCGGGCACGTCGGTCGGGGGCGGCCCGGCGGCCGGGTCGTCGCCCGGCTCCCCTGCGCCGCCCTCGGCCCCGTCGTCCTCCGGGCCCTGGAGGTGCTCGCGCTGCTCACGGGTGGGCGCGGCGGCCTCCCACGGGTCGTCGTGGTCGCCGGCCTGCTGGTCCGGCATGTCCCTCGGGACCGGGGTGCCGTTCTCACCCGGCCCCTCGTGGCGGCGGTCCGTCACGGCACGCTCCTTCCGGCGGTCTCCGGGTCACCTGTCCCCGGTTCGTCTGTCTCCGGTTCGTCGGTTTCCCGTTCGTCTGTCTCCCGTTCGTACCAGCGGCTCCGGGTACCTCCGCGCCGAGCGGTGAAACCTCACTGCGGAACTGCCCGCCGTGCGCGAGGAAGGCTCGCCCCCTTCCTGGTCCGTGCTCTCCTGACCCGACCTGCGAACCCACGATGGCCGCCGGCCACGCCTGCCGCTGAAACCGCCCTCGGAAAATCACTGGCCCTTCGGCGATCCGGCTATCTATGGTAGACGAAAACCTAGAGCCCCTAGGTTGACTCTCGTGACCGCAGATCCAGGGAGACTCCCGTGAGAGCACTCGTCGAGCAGGACGTCCGCGCCTCGTTCATCAATTGTTCCAAGGGCGAGACCAAGCGCCTGGCCGTCCCCCGCGACCTCGCCGAACGCCCCTGGGACGACCTCGACTTCCTCGGCTGGCGGGACCCCGGCGCGCCGGACCGCAGCTACCTCGTCACCGACCACGACGGGCAGCTCACCGGCGTGGCCCTGCGGTTCCAGCCCGCCCGGAGCGGCTTCTTCCAGCGCAGCCTGTGCGCGCTGTGCCTCACCGCGCACCCCCGGGGAGGTGTCTCCCTGATGACGGCGCGCAAGGCGGGCGCGGCGGGGCGCGAGGGCAACTCGGTGGGCCTGTACATGTGCACCGACCTGGCCTGTTCCCTGTACCTGCGGGGCAAGAAGGTCCCCGGGGGCGGCACCCGCATCGAGGAGAGCCTGACGCTGGAGGAGCAGGTCGCCCGGACCCTCGGCAACCTGTCCGGCTTCCTCGCCAAGGTGACCGGCTGAAGATCGCGGACGCGCGCCGGCGTCCGGCGCGTGGGAACCGCAACCGCCCCCTGTGCCCGGCTACCGTCCTTGTCCGGATACGTTCGAGGCGCCTGGGGAAGGGAACAGCCCGAGGATGCGGGATGTGCGGGATCTGCGTGAGGCCGCCAGGTCGGCACTGCGGCGGGTGAAGTGGCTCAGCGACCCCGTGGTCGCGCAGGCACTGCGCTCGGCCGCCGCCGCCTCCATCGCCTACGTCATCGCGGTGCGCCTGACCCCGGACAAGTCGGCGGCACCCCTCACCGCGCCCCTGACGGCGCTGCTGGTCGTCCAGGTCACCCTGTACGCCACGCTCAAGATGAGTTTCCGCCGGGTGAACGCGGTGGTGGCCGGTGTCCTGGTCGCCATCGCCTTCAGCCAGCTGGTCGGGCTGAGCTGGTGGAGTCTGGGTCTGCTGATCGTGTCGGCGCTGGGCGTCGGGCACCTGGTGCGGGCACACGAGTTCACGGCCGAGGTCGCGATCAGCGCGATGCTGGTGCTCGGGGTGACCTCGCACGGGAGCCTGGCCTGGGCCCGGGTGGTGGAGACCCTGATCGGGGCGACCGTGGGGCTGGCCTTCAACCTGTTCCTGGCTCCCCCGGTGTGGGTGGAACAGGCCGGCGAGTCGGTCGTGGGGCTGGCCCGGCAGGTGCGCCAACTGCTGCTGCGGATGGGCGAGGAGGCGGCCGGCAGCACGCCCTTCCACGAGGCGGCGGCCCGGTTGCACGAGGCACGGCGGCTCGACCACGACATCGGCGAGGTGGACGAGGACCTCCGTCAGGCCGAGGACAGCCTGCGGTTCAACCCCCGGGTGCGCGAGGGGCTGCTGCACCGGGTGGTGCTGCGCACCGGTCTGGACACCCTGGAGATCTGCACGGTGGTCATGCGGGTCCTCGCCCGCAGCTTCACCGACCTCGCCAAGGAACGCGAGCCCGATCCCCTCTTCGCGCCGGAGACCGGCGCCGCGGTCCAGCAGTTGCTCTCCGAGATCGCCGACGCCGTGGTGAGCTTCTCGGTCCTCGTCACCACGAACGCCAGTGACGACGCCGAGTCCGCGGAGGCGCGGCTGGCCGCCGAGCTGCGGCAGGCCGCGGTCACCCGGGACCGGCTGGACGAGCTGCTCCTTCAGGAGGTCCGGCGTGACTCCCGGCAGTGGCAGTTGCGGGGTGCGGTGCTGGCGGAGGTCAACCGCATCATCGACGAGATGGACACCGAACACCGTTCCCGCCGGCTCCTGGAGGAGCTGGACCGGCACACGCGCGAGCAGCGCGAACGCATGCCGCGGCTGACCCGGCTGCGGGACCGGGCCCGCGGCCTGCTGCGCCGGCGGAACCGCAAAGCGCCCGCGGGGCGTTCCTCCTGAGGAGCGGTGACACACGGAAGCAGGGCTTCACTCAGGAGGGAGCGCGGGGATGAGCGACACCGGCGCAACGGGCGTACGGATCGACGGGAACGGGCTGGTGCTGCCGGGCGGTGCGCGGGTGCGGTTCGTGCGCACCCTGCGGCTGCCCGAGACGGGCACCCATCCGCTGCCGCCCGGCCTGGGCGACTTCCCGGTCCGCCGGGTCGCCGACCACGCCGACACCGTGCCCGAGTCGTGGCGGGCCCGCGGCGGGGTGATGCTGCCGGTGTATCTGCGCGAGGCCATGTGGCTGAGCTTCGCCGGTACGAGGGAGCCTGCCGCGCTCCAGGTCGGGGCCGGCAAGGTCTGCGCGGTCTCGGGGCGGCCCTGGAGCGACCGGCTGTCCCGGGATCCGCAGAACTACCTGGTCCTGCCGCGTCAGCCCTGGCTGGACGGCATCAACTCCGGGACGGGCACGGTCCGCCAGTTCGTGGCGGTGCCGCTCGGCATGGGGGCGACCGTCGAGGGCCAGGTGACCGGGGAGGAGGTCTGGGGCGGCGTCCAGTTGCAGGCCTTCCGCCTGAACGACACGGAGCTGGCCCGCTGGCGCCAGGAGGAGCGGCGCCGCGCCGAACTGCGGCGCCGGGCGGCCCGTTCGGGCGGTTCCCTCGGCGCCCCGGCACCGGCGTGCGCACCGGCCGCTCCCGGTTACGGCGCCGCGGCCGGGGCCCGTTCCGCACCGGCCATGGGCCTGGGTGCCGGGGGCTCCATGCGCCAGGAGGTGTACCGCGACGAACGGCCCCTGGCCGACTGGGCCGAGCGTCCGGCCGGCCGGGTCTTCGTCCACCTGGTGACGCCTCCGCAGTGGCGGCGCATCACCGGAGAGGAGCCGCCGCCGTCCCCCGTCGACCGGGCCGCGTACACCCGGGCGGGCCTGCCCTGGTACGAGTACTACGACGAGGACGCCCACGACCTGGCACCCGGTGAGTCGCTCCAGGCCGTGCGACCCGTCGGGGACTGGCTCGGGGACGACCACGAACCGTGGCAGGCCCCGGCCGAGCAGCAGGTCCACCCGCTCAAGGACGCCCCGGGCAAGACGGTGGAGGACGGGGACTGGTAGGCGTGGTCCGGAAGCGGGACACGGGACGACGGCCGGGGTCGCCCGGTGCGCGACGTGGACGGCGGCGCCTGCACCGGACGGCACCCCGGCGCCCGGTCCACAGGCAACGAGCCCCGGGCCACCACGCCCACGGCGCTGTCCGCCCGATGAACGGCGCGCGCCCACCACGGCGGGCGCCCGGTCGACGGCGACGCCCGACGCGGCGCGCGCCGAACGCAGCGAGGTCAACGGCAGGACGGTGGCGCGGCGCGAGGCCCGGGACAGCGGCAGCGGCAGCGGCAGCGGCAGCGGCAGCGGCAGCGGCGGGAGCAACGCGGGGCGCGCGGTGACGGTTGGGACATGCGGCGGTTCGTCGGCCTGCTCGGGCGGACGGCCGCCGCGGCGGCACTACCCGTGGCGGTGAACTGCGGCCCGCAGGCGTGCCGTTCGCCTCAGCCGTCGCCGTCCGTGCGCTGCCGCTGCAGTGCGCGGGGGCAGGAGGCGGCGCTCGCCTGTGCCAGCAGGACGTGCACCCGTTCGGTGAGCTGGGCGACGTCGTCGGCGGGCGCGTGGAAGGGCAGGCGTACGTCGCCGTGGGAGCGGATGCGCTCGATGCGCAGCGTCAGCCCGTGCCGGTCGACCGCGAGGGGACGCACCCGCACCGCGCCGTGCAGGCTGTCGGGGTCGACGAGCCGGGTCAGCCGGTCCACCGCGTCGCCGTGGCAGTCGGCGAGGTGGGTCAGCAGCCGGGCCTCGGCCAGGGCCAGCGGGTCGGGCGCGGCGGCGGTGAACTCGTCGACGTCGACCACGACGGCCCCGGAGGGCTGCCGCAGGACCACGCGGGTGGGCCGGAAGGCGAGGTGTCCGTCCTCCAGCGCGAACCAGCCGGCGAGCCAGAGCCTGGCCCTGATCCGGCCGCGCACCGGGACGGGCGCCACGTCGGCGAACTCCAGCACGGCGGACGGCTCTCCGCGCGGCGCGCAGATCGCCGCCGCCACCAGCGCGCTGTCCTCGGGCACGTGCAGGAGGATCCGGCCGTCGTCGGCCACGGTGTGCGCGCCGACGAACTCCTCCCGGCCGCCCTCGGCCGTCACCGCGCACGACCATGCGGCGGCGAGCACGGAGCGGGCCTGCTCCGCCGCCGCGGGCGCGGCCGTCCAGGCGTTGCGGTCACCCATCCTCAACCTCCGTCGTTCAATCATTAGGTAAGGCTCACCTAACCTATCGGAGATCGGGGTGCGCGCCAACCACATCGCGTGATCTTTGCGTGACTTTTCCGCGCGCCCGGTCCCCGCGCCCCGGAGCTGCGGGCCACTCCGGGGGCGTTCAGGCCTCGATCGCCCCCAGCAGCGCCCGTGCACACAGGTCCCGCACCTGCTCGCGGGCCGGCTCCGGATCCCGCAGCCACTCCAGGCAGACCGCGGTGGTGAACGCCAGCCACCCGCGCACCGCCAGCCGCACGTCCGTGCGCTCCCCGAAGGCCGGGCCGAACTCCGGGTCGGCGGCCAGGGCGGCGAGGATCTGCCGTTCCTGCGCGGCGAGCGCCCGCCGGTAGACCCCGCGCACCGCCTGGTCGCCGGCCGCGTCGGCGCGGTGGAAGGCACGGTAGCCGTGGGCATGGGCCCGGACGTACTCGAGGTACGCGTCGAGGCCGGCGGCGAGCTGCTCGCGGACCGGGACGCCGGGGACGGCCGCCGTCATCCGCAGCATGCGCTCGCTCTCGCGCTCGACGACCGCCGCGAAGAAGTCCCGCTTGTTCGGGAAGTAGTGGTACAGCAGCCCGCGCGAGACCCCGGCGATCTCGGCGACCTGCTCGATCCGCACCTCGTCGTACGGGCTCTCCGAGAACAGTCGCGCCCCCACCGAGAGCAGCTGTTCCCGGCGTTCACCGGTGCTGAGCCTGCGGCGGGTGCTCCCGCCCTGGGTCGCGGCCATGACCGCACCTTACTTGACGCAGGTTCAACAACGGGACGAGACTGGACCCGCGTTATTGAATCCATGTACAACAGGCTTGCCCCGGCACCGGCGGCACGCCGTTGCGTCTGAGGGAGATCGCGCATGGCCCGGACAGCGCGGGAAACGGCCGGGGACGGACTGCCGAAGGGCTTCCGCAGCGCCGAGCTGGGCTGGCCCGAACTGCACCGCATACCCCACCCTCCGTACCGGCTCCCGCTGCTCGGCGACGTGGTGGGGGCGAGCAGGAGCACCCCGATGCAGGACTCGCTGCGCCACGCGCGGCGGCTGGGGCCGATCTTCCGGCGGCGCGCCTTCGGCAAGGAGTTCGTGTTCGTGTGGGGCGCCTCGCTCGCCGCGGACCTGGCGGACGAGGCCCGGTTCGCGAAGCACGTGGGCCTCGGGGTGGCAAACCTCCGGCCGGTCGCGGGCGACGGGCTGTTCACGGCGTACAACCACGAGCCCAACTGGCAGCTCGCGCACGATGTGCTGGCCCCCGGGTTCAGCCGCGAGGCCATGGCCGGGTACCACGTGATGATGCTGCAGGTGGCCGCGCGGCTCACCGGCCACTGGGACCGGGCGGAGGCGTCCGGCCGGTCGGTGGACGTGCCCGGCGACATGACCCGGCTGACGCTGGAGACCATCGCGCGCACCGGCTTCGGGCACGACTTCGGTTCCTTCGAACGTTCCCGGCCCCATCCCTTCGTCACCGCGATGGTCGGCACGCTCGGCCACGCCCAGCGCCTGAACACGGTGCCCGCCCCGCTGGCCCCCTGGCTCCTGCGCGGCGCGAGCCGCCGCAACGCCGCCGACATCGCCTACCTCAACCGCACCGTCGACGACCTGGTCCGCGAGCGCCGGGCGGCCGGGAGTCCGGGCGGCGCCGGGGACCTGCTCGACCGGATGCTGGAGACGGCCCACCCCACGACGGGCGAGCGGCTGTCGCCCGAGAACGTCCGCCGCCAGGTCATCACCTTCCTGGTCGCCGGTCACGAGACCACCTCGGGTGCGCTCTCCTTCGCCCTGCACTACCTCGCGCAGCACCCCGAGGTCGCGGACCGGGCCCGCGCCGAGGTGGACCGTGTGTGGGGCACGGCCGAGGCTCCCGGCTACGACCAGGTGGCCAGGCTGCGCCACGTGCGCCGGGTCCTGGACGAGTCGTTGCGGCTGTGGCCCACCGCTCCCGCCTTCGCGCGGGAGGCCCGCGAGGACACGGTGCTCGGCGGCACCTACCCGATGCGTCGCGGGGCCTGGGCGCTGGTCCTCACGGGCATGCTGCACCGCGATCCGGAGGTGTGGGGGCCGCACGCCGAGCAGTTCGACCCGGACCGCTTCGAGGCGAAGGCCGTACGGTCGCGGCCGGCGCACACCTTCAAGCCGTTCGGGACGGGCGCGCGGGCGTGCATCGGGCGGCAGTTCGCGCTGCACGAGGCCACGCTGGTCCTCGGGCTGCTGCTGCGCCGCTACGAGCTGCGGCCCGACCCCGGCTACCGGCTGCGGGTGACCGAGCGGCTGACGCTGATGCCCGAGGGGCTGCGGCTGCGGCTGGTCCGGCGGACCCCGTCCGCGCCGGACCGCTCGCCCGGCACGGCTACGGCGGCCGGGAGCACCGGGCAGGCCGACGGGGCCGGCTCAGCGTCCCGTTGTCCAGTGCACCGGGCGGGCGACTGAGTCCGGAAGCCGGGTGCCGGGGCCGCCGCGGGCCGCCTCGACCTGCGGCTGGGTCAGGAAGAAGGCGCCCGTCAGGTCCGCGTCCGTGAGGTCGGCGTCGCGCAGGTCCGCGCCGATCAGGTCGGCGCCCCTGAGATCCGCGCCGGTCAGGTCGGCGGCGATCAGACAGGCCCCGCGCAGGTCGGCACCGGCGAGGTCGGCGCCCCGGAGACGGGCTCCCAGCAGGTCGGCGTGGCGGCGGTTCTTCTTCCGCCCGCGGGCACCGGCCCGGGCCAGCTCGCTGACGCGCAGCAGGAGTGCGTTGACCCGCTGCCGGTGCGCGGCCACGTCGAGGGCGCCCAGCTCCTCGGGGGTCCCCTCGGCGAGGTGCCCGGTGTCGGCGAGGGCCCGGCGCAGCTCGGTGTCGACCGGGCGGGCCGCGGGCAGGGCCAGTGCCTCGGTCAGGTACCAGAGCAGTTCGTGCAGTTGGCGCACGACCGGGAACACGTCGAACATGCGGCGGGACCGCTCCGGCGGACCGGTGCGCCAGTCCCGGCCGCCGAAGGTGACCTGCGAGACCCGCTGTCCGGCGCCGAAGCAGTCGTAGACCGTGCAGCCCGGGAAGCCGCGCTCCCGCAGCGTCGTGTGGATGCCGCAGCGGTGGTCGGTGCGCAGGTTCGGGCAGGGCCTGCCGGCGTCCTTGTCGAGCGCGAAGTCCGCCGAGCGGGCGAACGGCAGGGCCACGCAGCACAGTCCGAAGCAGCTCTCGCAGTCGGCGCGCAGTTCTGCCAGGTCCGCCCGGTCCGCCGTGTGTTCTCGCATGTCGTCGAGGATACGGGCCGCCCGCGCGCCCCGTGCCGACGGTTTCCGCGCCGCCCTCCCCGACACAGGGCGGCGGCTACCGCGGGAAGAGTTCGAAGGTCACCGCCGGCCTCCCGCCGAACCGCTCCCCCGCCGCCGCGGTGAAGCCGGTGAGGAATCCCCGCACATACGTCTCCGGGTCCTCGTCGGTCAGCACCTCGATGTAGGTCCGGTGTTCGAGCAGCGAGCGCACCGCGCGTTCGAGACCCGGCGTGGCGTCCACGGCGTGTGTGGGCGAGGAGGAACCGGCGACCGCGACCCACCGCACCCCGTCCCAGGGGTCCAGGCCCCGTTCGGTCAGCTCCGGGAAGATCCATCGGTTGCCGGCGTCCGCCGCCGCGTCGAGCGTGGCGCGGCCCACGGCGACGTGGTCAGGGGTGTTCCAGGCCACGCCGCCCCAGGTGTCGCGGTGGTTGAGGGTGATCACCAGCTCGGGCCGGTGCCGGCGGACGGCGGCCGCGATGTCGCGGCGCAGCGCGGTGCCGTACTCGACGACACCGTCCCGGTGGTCGAGGAACTCGACCTCGCTCACCCCGACGACGGCGGCACTCGCCCGCTGCTCACGCTCGCGCAGCGGTGCGCACTCGGCGGGCGGCAGGGTGTCGATGCCCGCCTCGCCCCGCGTCGCGAGCACGTAGGCGATCTCGCGGCCCTCGTCGGTCCATGCGGCGATCGCCGCCGAGCAGCCGTACTCCAGGTCGTCCGGGTGGGCGACGACGGCGAGGGCCCTGCGCCAGTCGCGCGGCATGGGCTCCAGCTGTGTGTCCGACAACTCCGTCATGCCCGCACAGTAACGTGCGGCGCGGACCTCCCACCCCGATGTCCGGCCCGGTCGCTCACGCCTCGTCGCGGGCGAGGGCGAGCAGCCGGTCCAGGACCCGGGGGCCGCCGGCCCGCAGCCCGTCGTGCTCGAACTCGTCGGTGACCCAGGTGCGCAGGCCGCGGACGGTACGGGCGGTGCCCAGCGCGTGGGCGGTGTCGACGTACATGTCGTCGTGGTAGACGGCCGCGGCGGCCGGCACCTCGTTGGCGGCGAGGCGGGCCGGGTCGTACAGCGGGGTCCAGTCGGTGCGGGCGGCGAGCAGTTCGGCGGTCTCGCGCAGCGGGCGCAGTGCCGGGTCGCAGTCGAACATCCAGGGATGGACGGACTCGCCGGTGAAGAACAGCGGTTCGTCCCCGGCCAGGGCCTTGGCGGCGTCGAAGCGCGGGAACTCGGCGCGCACGCGCTCGGCCGACCAGTCGGTGGGGCGTGCGTCCTGGCCGTAGATGGCCTCGTGGACCAGGGCGTAGAGCGGTTGGTCCGCGAAGGAGAGCTGGGCCTGGACCTGCTCCTGGAAGGAGTCGGACAGCTCGGGCCCGCCCGGGGTGCGGACGAAGGCGTCCTCCAGGAGGAAGTGCAGGCGGTGACTGCCCTCGCTGCCGCCGAGGAGGATGCCGAGGGACTGGAAGGCCTCCACGGTGAGGCGGTAGCCGTTCGGCAGGACCACGTCGTGGGTGAGCAGGTGGTCGGCGATGCGGCGGGCGCGCTCGACGTCCTGGGGGTAGCGGGCGTAGTGCGCGGCGACCTTGCGCTCGATGCGCGGGTAGGCGGCCCGGTAGACGTCGTCGGCGTGGGCGTCCAGGGAGGGCAGGCCGCCGGTGATCAGGGCGGTGCTCAGTCCCTCGGGGGCCAGCGAGAGGTAGGAGACGGTGCAGAAGCCGCCGAAGCTCTGGCCGAGGACGGTCCAGGGGGCGCCGCCGGTGACCTGCGGGCGGACGGCCTCGCAGTCGCGCACGATGGCGTCGGCGCGGAAGTGGGCGAGGTAGTCGGCCTGCTCGGCGGGGCCGCCGCGCAGCGGGAGCGTCTGGCGGTTGGCGGGCGTGGAGGCGCCGGTGCCGCGCTGGTCCAGGAGCAGCACGCGGTACTCCTTGAGCGCGCGGCCGAACCAGGCGGGGCGGCCGATGAAGCGGCTCGCCGCATGGCCGGGGCCGCCCTGGAGGTAGAGCAGCCACGGGAGGTCCCGGTCCGCCTTGTCGCTCGCGACGGCCTCGCGCGCATACAGCTCGATGGTCTCGCCGGAAGGGTCGGCGTGGTCGAGTGGCACGGTGAAACGGCGGTCGGTGAGGACGACGCCTGGCTGACGGTAGCTGACGCTCAACGGGGCTCCCCGGGACGACTGGACTGGACTGGGACGGGACTGCGGCGGAACTCACGGACGGGTACGCCGGGCGGACGGGTGGGTACGCCGGACGGGCCCCGGCCGGTTCTTCCGGCCGTGTCCCAGTTCAGCACACGGTCCTGCGGCCACCGTCCCCGGGATCATGAAATCCTGCTGAATGCCTGCGGTGCCGACCTGGCGTCGCCCGGTACGACCCGTACGGAGCGACCGTGCCGGACGCTCCTGTCGCCCAGGGCGCCGGTCAGCGGACGGCGAGGCTGGAGCGCCGCACCACCAGCTCCGGCTGGAGCACGACCCGCCGGTGCGGGTGGGTCCGGTCGGTGCCTTCCAGCTCCGTCTCCTCCAGGAGCAGCTCGGCGGCCATGGCGCCCATGGTCACGGCGGGCTGGCGCACGGAGGTGAGCGGGACGGCCGCGGCGGCGGCGAACTCTATGTCGTCGTAGCCGACGATCGCGAGGTCGTCCGGGACCGCCACCCCCGCGGCGTACACGGCCTGGAGGACGCCGAGCGCGAGCAGGTCGTTGGCGCAGAAGACGGCGGTCGGCCGGTCGGCGAGGCCGAGGAGGCGGGCGCCGGCGTCCCGGCCCGCGGAGACGTCGAGGCGCTCGGTGGGCAGTTCCCGCAGTGCCTCGGGACCGAGCCCGGCCTCGGCGAGGGCGGCGAGGGCACCGGTGCGGCGGTCGCGCACCTGGTTGAGGCCGGGCGGGCCGCTGACGTACGCGATGGAGCGGTGGCCGGCGTCGACGAGGTGGCGCACGGCCAGCGCGCCCCCCGCGACGTCGTCGACGGAGACCGAGCACTCGGTGGCGCCGTCGGCGACCCGGTCGACCAGGACGAAGGGGATGTTGTGGCGCCGGAAGCCCTCGATGTTGCGGCCGGTGACGTCGGCGGGGGTGAGCAGGACGCCGCGGACCCGCTGCTCGGCGAAGAGCGAGAGGTACTCGGCCTCCTCCCCCGGGTTCTGGGCGCTGTTGCACACCATCACGCCGAGCCCGGCGTCGCGCGCGGCCCGCTCGGCACCGCGGGCGACGTCGACGAAGAAGGGGTTGCCCATGTCCAGGACGAGCAGTCCCATGATCCGGCTGCGGCCCGCGCGCAGCTGACGGGCGGACTCGCTGCGGACGTAGCCCAGCCGGTCGATCGCCGACAGCACGCGCGCACGGGTCTCCGCCGCGACGGTGTCGGGCCGGTTGATGACGTTGGAGACCGTGCCCACGGAAACTCCGGCGGCGCGGGCCACGTCCTTGATACCCACGGAATGGGCCATCGGGCACAGACCTCCGAGGTCGGGCTGGCGGTTTTGTACGGATCAGGTCGACCCCGGCGGGATCCGTACGGTCGCCCTCTGGGACAGGGGGCGACCGCAGGACCTTCCCACACTACCCGTGCACGCCCCCGCAGGACGCGTCACGCGAGGTGGAACACCTCGGTGAGGGGCTTCATCGCCTCGTCGGGGCGGGCCCCGTCGAGGGACTCGAAGAGGGGCCCCATCTCCGCCTGCCACCGGGCGTTGACCTCGGTGGCCTCCATCCCGGCCTGGGCGGCGGCGAAGTCCTCGGTCTCCAGGTAGCCGACGAGCAGGCCGTCGTCACGCAGGAAGAGCGAGTAGTTGTGCCAGCCGGTGGCCGAGAGTGCCTCGCACATCTCCGGCCACACGGCGGCGTGTCGTTCGCGGTACTCCGCGATGCGGTCCTGGCGGACCTTGAGCAGGAAACAGACGCGCTGCATGAAGTACCGCTCCCGTACGGTCTGACGTGGACGGTGTGACTAGGACAGTGGGACCAGGACGGTCGGACCGGAACGGCGTGACCGGAACGGTGCGACTAGAAGTCGAACTCGTCGATGTTGCCGGCGTTGAAGACGGTCGGCTTGCCCAGGTCGATCACGCCGTCCTTGCCGATGGTGTACTCGCCCAGACCGCCGGCCTTGAAGGTCTCACCCTCCTTGCCGGTGATCTGCCCGGAGGACAGGGCGACGGCCGTGCGGGCGGCCAGCTCGCCGAGCTTGGCCGGGTCCCACAGCTCGAACGCCTCGACGGTGCCGTTCTTGACGTACTTGCGCATGTCGTTGGGCGTGCCGAGGCCGTTCAGCTTGACCTTGCCCTTGTACTTCGAGCCGGACAGGTACTGGGCGGCGGCCTTGATGCCGACGGTGGTCGGGGAGATGATGCCCTTGAGGTTCGGGTGCTCCTGGAGCAGGCCCTGGGTCTGCTGGAAGGACTTCTGGGCGTCGTCGTCGCCGTAGGCGACCTTGACCAGCTTGATGTCCTTGTACTTCGGGTCCTTCAGCTCGTCCTTCATGATCTCGATCCAGGCGTTCTGGTTCGTCGCGGTCTGCGCGGCGGACAGGATCGCGATCTCGCCCTTGTTGCCGATCTGCTCGGCCATCTGCTGCACCTGGGTGCGGCCGATGTCGTCGGCGGAGGCCTGGGAGATGAAGGCGTTGCGGCAGTCGGGGTTGGTGTCGGAGTCGTAGGTGACGACCTTGATGTCGTTCTTCATGGCCTGCTTGAGCGCGGTGCACAGCGCGCCCGGGTCCTGCGCGGAGACGGCGATGGCGTCGACCTGCTGCTGGGTGAGCGTGTTGACGTAGGAGACCTGGCCGGCGGTGTCGGTGCCGCTGGAGGTGCCGACCTCCTTGTAGCTGGAGCCCAGCTCCTTCAGGGCCTTCTCGCCGCCCTTGTCGGCGACGGTGAAGTACGGGTTGTTGACCTGCTTGGGCAGGAAGCCGACGGTCAGGCCCTTCTTCGTCTCGGCGTTCGGATCGGCCTTGCCCCCGGCGGCGGCCGAGCCGCCCTCGTTCTTGACGTCCTCCTTGGTCGTGCCGCCGCAGGCGGTGGCCGCCAGGGCGAGAGAGGTGACGGCGGCGAGGGCCGCGCAGGTGCGGCGGATGGTCGACTTGCGCATGGTGGGTTCCTTATCGAGGGTGGGCAGAGCTGGTGCGTGGGGGCATGGACATGGGGGGCTACGGGGCCGGCGCGGGCGCCTTGGGCAGGGGCGCCGAAGCCGCCCTGCGTCCGGCCCGTGCGACGGAGATCTGCCGTGCGACCCGGGGGCCGAGCACGGACACGACGAGCAGGACGCCGGTGACGACGATCTGCGACTGCGCGGAGACGTTGACGAGGCTCATCACGTTCTGCAGCGCGCCGAGCAGGAACACACCCGCGATCGCACCGCCGAGGGTGCCCCTGCCGCCGTCGAAGTCGATTCCGCCGAGGAGTACGGCGGCGACGACGGAGAGTTCGAGGCCCATGGCGTTGTCGTAGCGGGCACTGGCGTAGTGCAGGGCCCAGAAGATGCCCGTGAGGGAGGACATCAGCCCGGTCACGGTGAAAAGGATCAGCTTCTGCCGCTTGACCCGGATGCCGGCGAACCGCGCGGCCTCCTCGCTGGCCCCGATCGCGAACAGCGCCCTGCCGAACGGCATGGCGTGCAGGGCGACCACCGCGATCGCCAGCAGCACCAGGAACGGCAGGAAGGCGTACGGGACGAAGGTGCCGTCGATGCGTCCGGCCGCGAAGTCCAGGTACTGCGCGGGGAAGTCGGTCACCGCGTCGGAGCCGAGCACGATCTGCGCGATGCCGCGGTAGGCGGCCATGGTGCCGATGGTCACGGCGAGGGAGGGCAGTCCGAGGCGGGTGACCAGCAGACCGTTGATCAGGCCGCACACGACGCCGAGCGCCAGGCAGATCGGGATGATCACCTCGATGGTCATGCCCTGGTTCCACAGCGCGCCCATCACCGCGCCGGACAGCCCGGCGGTGGAGGCGACCGACAGGTCGATCTCGCCGGAGACGACCAGCAGCGTCATCGGCAGGGCGATGAGCGCGATCGGCAGGGTGTTGCCGATCAGGAAGGACAGGTTCAGGGCGTTGCCGAACCCGTCGACGAAGCCGAAGGAGAGCAGCAGGACGACGACGAGGAGCGCGCCGACGACCGTGTCCCAGCGGATGGCGCGCGTCAGGGAGCTGTCAGCCATGGCGGGCGTTCCTCTTCTTCAGGGCGTTGGCCACGCGCAGGGCGACGATCCGGTCGACGGCGATGGCGAGGATGAGCAGGATGCCGTTGATGGCCAGCACCCACACGGAGCTGACGCCGAGGGCGGGCAGCACGCTGTTGATGGAGGTCAGCAGGAGCGCGCCGAGGGCCGCGCCGTAGACGCTGCCGGAACCGCCGGTGAAGACGACGCCGCCGACCACGACGGCACTGACGACGGTCAGTTCGTAGCCGTTGCCGGTGCCGGAGTCGACGTTTCCGAACCGGGCCAGGTACAGGGCGCCGGCGAGTCCGGCGAGGGCGCCGCAGAAGGTGTAGGCGGCGAGGATGCGCTTGCGCACGGGGATGCCGGCCAGCCGGGCGGCCTCGGGGTTGGAGCCGAGCGCGTACAGCTCGCGCCCGCTGCCGAAGTGCTTGAGGTAGTACGCCGTGGCGACGAGCACCGCGAGGGCGATCAGGGCCAGCCACGGCACCGCGGAGATGCCGCCGGAGCCGAAGTCGACGAAGCCGCCGGGCAGGTCGGCCGCGGTGATCTGCCGGGAGCCGACCCAGATGGAGTCGATGCCGCGGATGATGTAGAGCGTGCCGAGGGTGACGACCAGCGCGGGCACCTGGCCGAGGCTGACCAGCAGGCCGTTGAGGAGGCCGAAGCCGACACCCATCAGCACCGCGAGCAGGACGGCCACGGCGGAGTTCCCGCCGCCCTGGAGGTAGACACCGGCGGCGAAGGCGCTGATGCCGAGGGTGGAGCCGACGGAGAGGTCGACGTTGCGGGTGATGACGACCAGGGACTGGCCGGTGGCGACGAGGACCAGGATGGTCGCGTTGAGCAGCAGGTCCTTGATGCCCTGTTCGGACAGGAACTCGCTGTTGCCGGCCTGGGTGATGGCGATCATCACCAGGAAGACGAGCAGGATGGCCAGTTCGCGCATCTTGAAGATGCGGTCCACGAGCCGGGTGGCCCCGGCCTTCGGCACGTCGGCCACGGGGGCCTGGTCGGGTGCGGTGACCGTCATGCGGCGGCCCTCCCCGTGGCTGCGGCCATCACGGTCTCCTCGGTGGCGTCGGTGCGGGATATCTCGGCGGTCAGACGTCCCTCGTGCATCACCAGGACGCGGTCGGCCATGCCGAGGACCTCGGGCAGGTCGGAGGAGATCATCAGGACGGCCACGCCGTCGGCGGCCAGCTGGCTCAGCAGCCGGTGCACCTCGGCCTTGGTGCCGACGTCGATGCCCCGGGTGGGCTCGTCGACGATCAGCACCTTGGGGCCGGTGGCCAGCCACTTGGCGAGGACCACCTTCTGCTGGTTGCCGCCGGACAGGGTGGCGACGGTGTCGGCGATGCGCGCGTACTTCACCTGGAGCTTGACGGCCCAGTCGAGGGAACGGCTGCGCTCGGCGCCCCGGTCCACCAGTCCGGCCCGCACGGTCGACCGCAGGCCGGTGAGGCCGATGTTGCGTTCGATGGACATGCCCATTACCAGGCCCTGGGCGCGGCGGTCCTCCGGGACGAGGGCGAGGCCCGCGGCCATCGCGGTGGAGGGGGCGCCGTTGACGAGCGCCTTGCCGTCGACCTCGACCTCTCCGGCGTCCCAGCGGTCGATGCCGAACACGGCGCGGGCGACCTCGGTGCGTCCGGCGCCGACCAGCCCGGACAGGGCGACGATCTCGCCGCGCCGCACCTCGAAGGAGACGTCGGTGAAGACACCCTCGCGGGTCAGCCGGCGGACGCTGAGGGCCTTCTCGCCGGGCGCGACCTCCTGTTTGGGGTACAGCTCGTCGAGGTCGCGGCCGACCATGCGGCGCACCAGGTCGTCCTCGGTCATGCCCTCCAGCGGCTCGCTGGCGATCCAGGCGCCGTCGCGGAGGGTGGTGACCCGCCGGCAGATCTGGAAGATCTCTTCCAGCCGGTGGGAGATGAACAGGACGGCGGCGCCCTGCTCGCGCAGGGTGCGCACCACGCCGAAGAGCCGGGCCACCTCGCTGCCGGTGAGGGCCGCGGTCGGCTCGTCCATGATCAGGACCCGGGCGTCGAAGGAGAGCGCCTTGGCGATCTCCACGATCTGCTGGTCCGCGATGGACAGGCCGCGCGCGGGCCGGTCGGGGTCGAGCTCCACGCCGAGGCGCCGCATGAGTTCCGCGGTGGCGGCGTGGGTCGCCCGGTGGTCGATGCGGCCGAGGGCGCGCCGCGGCTGGCGGCCCATGAAGATGTTCTCGGCGATCGACAGGTCGGGGAAGAGGGTGGGCTCCTGGTAGATCACGGCGATGCCCGCGTCGCGGGCGTCGCCGGGACCGCTGAAGGCGACCGGCGCACCGTCGAGCAGCACCTGGCCGGCGTCCGGCCGGTGTACTCCGGCGAGCGTCTTGATCAGGGTGGACTTCCCGGCTCCGTTTTCCCCGGCGAGGGCGTGGACCTCGCCGGGGAACAGCTCCAGGGAGACGTCCCGCAGCGCACGGACCGCGCCGAAGGACTTGGAGACATCCTTGAGCGCCAGAACCGGGGCCGTACCCGTGTCGGACGGGTGGGTCATTGGGGGCTCCTCGACGACGCCGGGCGGGACGGCCCTCACGGCGTCGTGAAAGGTTTCAACTCGGTTGCCGGGGACGTTAGGCAGCGAGGATATGTCACGTCAATGGGTTTGGGGACGAAAACCAGTCGATACCCAAAGGTCACGACCAAGTCACGGACGACCGGGGCGCCCGGAAGGGTTGACACCCTTTCGGGCGACTCATAACTTCGGCTACTGAATCGTTTCATACATGGTCGTGCTCACCAGGGGCGACGACCCGACCACAGGAGCGCCGAAGTGACCGAGCTCGCCGCGGTGAAGGCCGCGCTCAAGACCCAGGCCGTCGAGACGCCGTCGTGGGCGTACGGCAACTCCGGCACCCGGTTCAAGGTGTTCGCCCAAGCCGGTGTGCCGCGCGACCCCTTCGAGAAGCTGGACGACGCGGCCAAGGTCCACGAGTTCACCGGCGCGGCCCCGACCGTGGCCCTGCACATCCCGTGGGACAGGGTCGGGAACTACGGCGCGCTGGCGAAGCACGCCGAGGACCGGGGTGTCCGGATCGGCGCGATCAACTCGAACACCTTCCAGGACGACGACTACAGGCTGGGCAGCGTCTGCCACCCGGACGCGACGGTGCGCAGGAAGGCCGTCGACCACCTGCTGGAGTGCGTCGACATCATGGACGCAACCGGGTCGCGCGACCTGAAACTGTGGTTCGCCGACGGCACCAACTACCCCGGCCAGGACGACATCCGCGCCCGCCAGGACCGGCTGGCCGAGGGTCTCGCCGAGGTGTACGAGCGGCTCGGCCAGGGGCAGCGGATGCTCCTGGAGTACAAGTTCTTCGAGCCGGCGTTCTACGCCACCGACGTGCCGGACTGGGGGACGGCGTACGCCCACTGCCTGAAGCTGGGCGAGAAGGCCCAGGTCGTGGTCGACACGGGCCACCACGCGCCGGGCACGAACATCGAGTTCATCGTGGCGACGCTGCTGCGGGAGGGGAAGCTCGGCGGGTTCGACTTCAACTCGCGCTTCTACGCCGACGACGACCTGATGGTCGGCGCGGCCGACCCGTTCCAGCTGTTCCGCATCATGTACGAGGTGGTGCGCGGGGGCGGGTTCACCTCCGACGTGGCGTTCATGCTCGACCAGTGCCACAACATCGAGGCGAAGATCCCGGCCATCATCCGGTCGGTGATGAACGTGCAGGAGGCCACGGCGAAGGCCCTGCTGGTCGACCGCGAGGCGCTGGCCGGGGCGCAGGCCGCCGGGGACGTCCTCGAGGCGAACGCGGTGCTGATGGACGCGTACAACACGGATGTGCGGCCGCTGCTGCGCGAGGTGCGCCAGGAGTCGGGACTGGACCCCGAGCCCCTCAAGGCGTACCGCTCCTGCGGGTGGGCCGAGAAGGTCGTCGCCGAGCGCGTCGGCGGGCAGCAGGCCGGGTGGGGCGCGTAGGCGTCCGCCGGGTCTGTTCTGTTCGCGGGCCGCGGCCGGCCGTGGCCGGTCGCGCCCGCGCGGCGCAGCCGCACGTCGGTACCGCCCCGCTCCCCTGCGGGGCGCGTCCCCGTCCCACGACTGAAATCCCTCGGTTGTAATCCCTCGATTGAAAAGGCACCGTCATGGCACCCCATCCCGAAGCCTCCGCCCTCCTCGCCCGTTCCCGTCGGCTCGGCGCCGACCCCCGCAACACCAACTACGCCGGTGGCAACACGTCCGCCAAGGGCACCGAGACCGATCCCGTCACCGGGGGTGACGTGGAGCTGATGTGGGTCAAGGGGTCCGGCGGGGACCTCGGGACGCTCACCGAGCCGGGGCTCGCCGTGCTGCGCCTCGACCGGATGCGGGCGCTCAAGGACGTCTACCCGGGCGTCGAGCGCGAGGACGAGATGGTCGCCGCCTTCGACTACTGCCTGCACGGCAAGGGCGGCGCGGCGCCGTCGATCGACACGGCGATGCACGGGCTCGTCGGGGCCGCGCACGTCGACCACCTGCACCCGGACTCCGGGATCGCGCTGGCCTGCGCGGCGGACGGCGAGAAGCTGACCGCCGAGTGCTTCGGCGACACCGTGGTGTGGGTGCCGTGGCGGCGGCCCGGTTTCCAGCTCGGGCTGGACATCGCGGCCGTCAAGGAGGCCAACCCGCAGGCGATCGGCTGCATCCTCGGCGGGCACGGCATCACCGCCTGGGGCGACACCTCCGAGGAGTGCGAGCGCAACTCGCTGCACATCATCCGCACGGCCGAGGCCTTCCTCGCCGAGCGCGGGAAGGCCGAGCCGTTCGGCGCGGTGCTCGACGGCTACGCGGCGCTGCCGGAGGCCGGGCGGCGGGAGCGGGCGGCCGCGCTGGCGCCGTACGTACGCGGTCTGGCCTCGCAGGACCGGCCGCAGGTCGGGCACTTCACCGACACGGACGTGGTGCTGGACTTCCTCGCGCGGGAGGGGCACCCGCGGCTCGCGGCGCTCGGCACCTCCTGCCCGGACCACTTCCTGCGCACGAAGGTGCGTCCGCTGGTCCTGGACGTGGCGCCGACCGCTCCGCTGGAGGAGGCGGTGGCGCGGCTGCGGGAGCTGCACGCGGCCTACCGCGAGGAGTACGCCGCCTACTACGAGCGGCACGCCGGGCCCGACTCCCCCGCCATGCGCGGCGCGGACCCGGCGATCGTGCTGGTGCCGGGCGTGGGCATGTTCAGCTTCGGCAAGGACAAGCAGACCGCCCGGGTGGCCGGCGAGTTCTACGTCAACGCGATCAACGTGATGCGCGGTGCCGAGGCGGTGTCGTCGTACGCGCCGATCGAGGAGTCCGAGAAGTTCCGCATCGAGTACTGGGCGCTGGAGGAGGCCAAGCTCCGGCGGATGCCGAAGCCCAAGCCGCTGGCGACGCGCGTCGCGCTCGTCACCGGCGCGGGCAGCGGGATCGGGAAGGCGATCGCGCGGCGGCTGGTCGACGAGGGCGCCTGCGTGGTCGTGGCCGACCTGGACGCCGAGAACGCCGCGGGGGTCGCCGAGGAGCTGGGCGGGCCGGACAAGGCGGTCGCCGTGACCGTCGACGTCACCTCCGAGGAGCAGATCGCCGACGCCTTCCAGGCCGCCGTGCTCGCCTTCGGCGGGGTCGACCTGGTGGTCAACAACGCCGGTATCTCGATCTCCAAGCCGCTGCTGGAGACGAGCGCCCGGGACTGGGACCTCCAGCACGACATCATGGCCCGCGGGTCCTTCCTCGTCTCGCGCGAGGCGGCCCGGGTGATGACCGCGCAGGAGCTGGGCGGCGACATCGTGTACATCGCGTCGAAGAACGCCGTGTTCGCGGGGCCGAACAACATCGCCTACTCCGCCACCAAGGCGGACCAGGCCCACCAGGTGCGCCTCCTCGCCGCCGAGCTGGGCGAGCACGGCATCCGGGTGAACGGCGTCAACCCCGACGGCGTGGTGCGCGGTTCCGGGATCTTCGCGGGCGGCTGGGGCGCCGAGCGCGCCGCCGTGTACGGGGTGCCGGAGGAGAAGCTGGGCGAGTTCTACGCCCAGCGCACGCTGCTCAAGCGCGAGGTGCTGCCCGAGCACGTGGCGAACGCGGTGTTCGCGCTGACCGGCGGCGACCTGACCCACACCACCGGCCTGCACGTCCCGGTCGACGCCGGCGTCGCCGCGGCGTTCCTGCGATGAGCGGAGCGAGGGGCGGTGCCACGGGCGGCGGCACCGGGGCGTACGCCGCGGTCGACCTCGGCGCGTCCAGCGGGCGCGTCATGGTCGGCCGTGTCGGCCCCGGCAGCCTGGAGCTGACCGAGGCGCACCGCTTCCGCAACCGGCCGGTCCGTACGCCCGAGGGGCTGCGCTGGGACATCCTGTCGCTGTACGCGGGTGTGCTGGACGGGCTGCGGGCGGCGGGCCGGGTGGACTCGGTCGGCGTCGACAGCTGGGCCGTGGACTACGGCCTGCTCGACGCGGACGGTGCCCTGCTGGGCAACCCCGTGCACTACCGCGACGCCCGCACCGAGGGCGTCGCGGAGCGGGTGTGGGACGCGCTGCCCGCCGCGGAGCTGTATGCGGCGACCGGGTTGCAGTACGCGCCCTTCAACACCCTGTACCAGCTCGTCGCCGCCCGGGGCACCGCCCAGCTCGCCGCGGCCCGGCGGCTGTTGCTGGTGCCCGACCTGCTGACCCACTGGCTGACCGGCGAGCAGGGCACGGAGCTGACCAACGCGTCCACCACCCAGCTGATCGACCCCCGCACCCGCGACTGGTCGCACGAGGTCGCGGACCGGCTGGGGATCGACCTCGGCCTGTTCCCGCCGCTGCGGCGGCCCGGCGACCCGGCGGGGCTGCTGCGGCCCGAGGTGCTCCGGGAGACGGGACTGACCGGGCCGGTAGCGGTGACGGCGGTCGGTTCGCACGACACGGCCTCCGCGGTGGCCGCCGTACCGGCCTCGGACGAGCGGTTCGCGTACATCTGCACCGGCACCTGGTCGCTGGCCGGTCTGGAGCTGACCGCGCCGGTGCTGACCGAGGAGAGCCGCGCGGCCAACTTCACCAACGAGCTGGGCCTGGACGGCACGGTCCGCTACCTGCGCAACATCATGGGGCTGTGGCTGCTCCAGGAGTGCGTACGGGCCTGGGGCGACCCGGACCTGGGCCCGCTGCTGGCACAGGCGGCCGACGTGCCGGCGCTGCGGTCGGTGGTGGACGCGGGCGACCCGGCGTTCCTGGCGCCGGGCCGGATGCCGGAGCGGATCGCCGAGGCGTGCCGCGCCTCGGGCCAGCCGGTGCCCGCGACGCCCCCCGAGGTCACCCGCTGCATCCTCGACTCGCTGGCGCTGGCCCACCGCAGGGCCGTCCGGGACGCCCAGCGGCTCGCGGGGCACCCCGTCGACGTCGTGCACGTCGTCGGCGGCGGCGCCCGCAACGCACTGCTGTGCCGGCTGACCGCCGACGCCTGCGGGCTGCCGGTGGTCGCGGGCCCCGCGGAGGCCGCCGCGCTCGGCAACGTGCTCGTGCAGGCCCGGGCCCACGGGCTGGTCGGCGACCTGGCCGGGATGCGCGGGCTGCTGGCGCGTACGCAGTCACTGACCCGGTACGAACCACGCGGCGGCACGGAGGCCTGGCAGGCCGCCGAGGCCCGACTCGCCGACCGGTGAGCCGGGCCTCCCCCCGGTCGGCCCCGCCGACTACCCTGCACCCATCATTCGTCCGATGATCGAACAATGATCGAACACAAGGAGCCGCGATGCGTGTCGCTCTGTTCCTGACCTGCGTCAACGACACGCTCTATCCGGAAACCGGCCGTGCCGTGGTGCGGCTGCTCGGCAGACTCGGCGTCGACGTCGACTTCCCGACGGCCCAGACCTGTTGCGGTCAGGCCCACTACAACACCGGGTACCGGCACGAGGCGGAGCCGCTGGCCCGGCACTTCGCCGACGTGTTCGCCCCGTACGACGCGGTCGTGACGCCGTCGGGCTCGTGCGGCGCGATGGTGCGGGAGCTGTATCCGCGGATGGGTGAGCGGGCGCGGGCCGAGGGACGCGGCGACACCCTCGCGGCCACGCTGGCGCCGGTGGTGCCGAAGACGTACGAGCTGACGGAGTTCCTCGTCGACGTGCTCGGGGTGACCGACGTGGGGGCGTACTACCCGCACACGGTGACGTACCACCCGACCTGCCACGGCCTGCGCAGCCTCGGCCTGGGAGAGCGGCCGCGGCGGCTGCTGGAGGCGGTGAAGGGGCTGGAACTGGTGGAGTTGCCGGGCGCCGAGGAGTGCTGCGGGTTCGGCGGCACCTTCGCCGTGAAGAACTCCGACGTGTCGGCGGCGATGGGCGCGGACAAGGTGCGCAACGCCGAGTCGACGGGCGCGGACGTGCTGTGCGCGGCCGACAACTCCTGTCTGATGCACATCGGCGGCACCATGGGGCGGCTGCGCACGGGCATGCGGCCGGTGCACATCGCGGAGATCCTGGCGAGCACGGAGGAGGAGACGGCGGCGGTATGAGCGGGACGTATCTGGGAATGCCGGCCTTTCCGCAGGCGGCGCGGGAGGCCGTGGGCAACTCGACGCTGCGCGGCAATCTGCGCCACGCCACGCACACCATCCGCGACAAGCGCGCCCGCGCGGTCGCGGAGCTGGACGACTGGGCGGCGCTGCGCGAGGCCGGGAAGCAGATCAAGGACCACACGCTGCGCCACCTCGACCGGTATCTGGTGCAGGTGGAGGAGTCGGTCACGGCGGCCGGCGGGACCGTGCACTGGGCCGCCGACGCGGACGAGGCCAACGAGATCGTCTCCCGGCTGGTCCGGGAGGCGGGCG
Organism: Streptomyces mayonensis; assembly: GCF_018982965.1. Lineage (GTDB taxonomy): Bacteria > Actinomycetota > Actinomycetes > Streptomycetales > Streptomycetaceae > Streptomyces > Streptomyces mayonensis. The sequence goes on from NZ_JACBYP010000017.1 coordinate 75,176, forward strand.
GCGGTGACACGGACGAGCACGAGGTCGTCAAGGTCAAGTCGATGGCGACGCAGGAGATCGCGCTGAACGAGGCGCTGGAGGCCCAGGGCATCCACGCCTACGAGACCGACCTCGCCGAGCTGATCGTGCAGTTGGGCAGGGACCGGCCGTCGCACATCCTGGTGCCGGCCATCCACCGCAACCGGGGTGAGATCCGGGACATCTTCCGCTCCGAGATGGGCGAGTGGGGCCGCCCGGCGCCCGAGGGCCTGACGGACACGCCGGCCGAGCTGGCGGAGGCGACCCGGCTGCACCTGCGGGAGAAGTTCCTGCGGGCCAGGGTGGGCATCTCCGGCGCGAACTTCGTGGTGGCGGAGACCGGCACGCTCGTGGTCGTGGAGTCGGAGGGCAACGGGCGGATGTGCCTGACCCTGCCCGAGACGCTGATCTCGGTCGTCGGCATCGAGAAGATCGTGCCGAAGTGGCAGGACCTGGAGGTCTTCCTGCAGACCCTCCCCCGCTCCTCCACGGCGGAGCGCATGAACCCGTACACGTCCATGTGGACGGGCACCAGGAACGGCCGGGCCGGCGAGGGGGACGGCCCGCGCACCTTCCACCTGGTGCTGCTGGACAACGGCCGCACCGACACGCTCGCCGACGAGGTCGGCCGCCAGGCGCTGCGCTGCATCCGCTGCTCCGCGTGCCTGAACGTCTGCCCGGTGTACGAGCGGGCCGGCGGTCACGCCTACGGCTCGGTGTACCCGGGCCCGATCGGGGCGATCCTCAGCCCTCAGCTGCGGGGCACGGGCAGCGAGATCGACGCCTCGCTGCCGTACGCGTCGTCGCTGTGCGGCGCCTGCTACGAGGTCTGCCCGGTCGCCATCGACATCCCCGAGGTGCTGGTGCACCTGCGGGAGCGGGTGGTGCAGGGCGGGCCCACGGTCCGGCACGGGAACCGGGTCGTGCTGAAGCCGGCCAAGGGGCACGCCGCCGAGCGGGCGGCGATGCGGGCGGCGCAGTGGGCGTTCACGCGCCCGGGCGCGCTGCGCGCCGGCCAGCGGCTGGCCTCGCGCACCCGCCGTCTGCATCCGCGGACCCTGCCGGGACCCGGCCGGGCCTGGACCGGCAGCCGGGACCTGCCTGCGGTGCCCGCGGAACCGTTCCGCGACTGGTGGCAGCGTACGCACGGCGGAAGGGACGAGGCGAAGTGAGCAGCAGGGAACGCATCCTGGGACGGGTACGGCGTGCGCTGGCGGACGTTCCGGCCGACGAGGCGCCGTACGAGCGGGCCGTCGCGCGGGACTACACGCGCGAGCACGGCCGGCGGGGCGTCGCGGCGACGGTGGAGCTGCTCGCCGAGAACCTGGCGGACTACCGGGCGCTCGTGCACCGGTGCGCGGAGGGCGAGCTGCCCGGCCTGATCGCACGTCTGCTGACGGCGCACGGTTCGGGCAGCGTGGTGGTCCCGCCCGGACTGCCGGCGGGCTGGCTGACCGGGACCGGGGCGCGTCTCGTCCAGGACGACGCGGCGAGCACCGCGCCGGAACTGGACCGGGTCGACAGCGTGGTCACCGGCTGCGCGGTAGCGGTCGCCGAGACGGGCACCATTGTTTTGGACGGTTCGCCCGACCAGGGCCGCCGCCGCATCACCCTGATCCCCGACCACCACATCTGCGTCGTACGGGTTCCGGACCAGGTCGTCGGCGGCGTACCGCAGGCCCTCGGACGTCTCGATCCCACGCGTCCCCTGACGTGGATCTCCGGCCCTTCTGCGACCAGTGACATCGAACTGGACCGGGTCGAGGGTGTGCACGGGCCGCGCACCCTTGAGGTGGTGCTGGTCGACGGGGCGCCGGACGCCCGGACGGCTCCGTAACGGGCGCCCGGCGGTCCTACGGCTGCCGGTTGCCGGTGCCGCCGGTTGCCGGGCGCGGGGTTCAGTCGGCCTTGGCGTACTCCTTCGCCATGCTGCCCGCGAAGTCGTACACGACGCACGGTCCGTCGCCGACGACCCAGGCGTCGTGGCCGGGCGAGCAGACGAAGACGTCCCCGGGGCCCATCTCGCTCTCGGTTCCGTCGTCCATGCGGACGTGCATGCGTCCCTCCACCACGTAGCAGTTGTGGTGGATCATGCAGCTGTCGGTGCCGGCGATCGGTGCCACGGACTCCGACCAGCGCCAGCCGGGCTCGAAGGTCGCGACGGCGAAGTCGAGTCCTTCCAGGTGCACGGCCTCGATGTGCCCGCGGGGGAAATCGCGCCGCTCGTCCGGCTTGTCGAGCGTCTTTGCCTCCAGCATGACGCTCCTCCTTTCCCTGGCCCCACCCTTCCATCCTCCGCCTGTCAAGCCGGGGGCGCCAACCGGGGGACGGGCGCGGTCAGCGGTGTGTGCCGCAGAGGTCGGCGAAGCGGGCGGTGTCGACGTTGCCGCCGGACAGGACGACGCCGATCCGGCGGGGCAGGGGGTCGATCCGGCCGTTCAGGAGGGCGGCGAGACCGGTGGCGCCGCTCGGTTCGAGGACGGTCTTCAGCCGTTCGAAGGCGAACCGCATCGCGTCCCTGATCTCGTCGTCACCGACCAGCACGATCCCGTCCAGGAGCCGACGGTTGAGGGCGAAGGTCAGCTCGCCGGGCGTGGCCACCGCCTGGCCGTCCGCGATGGTGCGCGGGACCGGGACGGTGACGCGCCGGCCCGCCTCCAGGGAGCGTCTGGTGTCGTCACCGGCCTCCGGTTCGACGCCGACGACCCGGGTCGCGGGGTGCAGGCCCTTGACGGCGGTGGCACACCCGGCGATCAGTCCGCCGCCGCCGACCGGGGCGACCAGCGCGTCCAGCGGTCCCGTCTCCTCGACGAGTTCGAGGGCGGCGGTGCCCTGTCCGGCGACGACGTGCGGGTGGTCGTAGGGCGGGATCAGGGCCAGGCCCCGATCGGCGGCCAGGGCCTCGGCGATGGCCGCACGGTCCTCGCGGTAGCGGTCGTACGTGACGATCTCGGCGCCGTAGCCGGCGGTGGCCGCGCGTTTGGCGGGCGGGGCGTCCTCGGGCATGACGATCACGGCGGTGCTGCCCAGCTCGCGGGCGGCGAGGGCGACCGCCTGGGCGTGGTTGCCGGAGGAGTAGGCGGCGATGCCCCGGGCGAGTTGGGCGGGGGTGAGCCGGGAGGCGGCGTGGTAGGCGCCGCGGAACTTGAAGGCGCCGACGCGCTGCTGGTTCTCGCACTTGAGGTGGACCTCGGCGCCGACGAGGGCGTCCAGGGTGCGCGAGCGCAGTACGGGGGTACGGTGCGCGACGCCCTCGATGCGGGCGGCCGCGGCGCGGACGTCGTCGAGGGTGAGGGGCGGGGTGGCGGTCGTCACGGGGATCCTCAGGGGGTGTCGGCGGCCGGGCCGGTCGCGGCGCGGGCCCGGGAGAGGTAGTGGTAGGCCGAGGCGCGGGAGATGCCCAGCCGGTTGGCGACGTGCTCGACCGAGCGGCGTACGGCGAACACGCCGCGTCCGTCCAGGTCGCGGAAGAGTTCCAGGCGCTGGTCCCGGTCCAGCGCTGCCCAGCCGGCGTCCCGGCGCAGCGGGTGGGTGTCCACGATGGCGTCGACGACCGCGTCGATGTCGTCGGCGAAGGTGGCGGCCGGCGGGTCGGCGGGCAGGCCCGCGGTGCCGGCGAGGGCGCCGAGCAGGGCGTGGGCCCGGTCGACGGCGGTGACGTCCAGGTGGACGCACAGGGCACCGAAGACGGTGCCGGTGGAGTCGCGCAGCACCATGGTGGAGGACTTGACGAGGGTGCCGTCGTCCGTGCGTGTGACGTGGTTCAGCGCGTCGTGCGCCGTGTCGTCACGGCCCGTGTCGCTGTGGCTCGTGTCGTCACCGCTCGTGTCGTCACGGCTCGTGTCGCCGTGCTCCGTGCCGGTGCGGGCCGGGACACGCATGACGGACTCGTCCGCCGCCCCGCTGCCGCTCCCGCCCGCCGTCCGCCCGGTCACCGAGCCCGCGACGGCCACGACCGACCGCTCCGGGCGCCGGTAGTCGTGCAGGACCACCTCGCAGACCGGTCCGAAGGTGGCGGCGATGCCGTCGACGACGGGGCGCAGCGCGGTGAGGACCGCGTCGCGTTCGGCGTCCGGCGCCGCTTCGTCGCTCATCCGGGCTCCCCGGTCGTCCGTCCAGGAGACTTCAGACTACACGTCCAGCCCCTGGACGCACTGTCCAGTCTGCGCCGCCCCGACCGGCGGCCGACTGACGGCCCACGGCACTCGCCGCAGTCGCGGGGCGGCGGCCGGCAGCGGGTCCGGCAGCCGCCCGGGCGGAGGCGCCCGCGACCGGCGCCGCCCGGGGTCGCCGGGGGATCACGAGCTCCGGCGGACGTCCGCCCGCTCAGCCGCCCGGCGCCGCTCGGCGGCCCGGTCTTCGGTCACCCGGGGTCCGGGTGGGACGCAAGAACGTACTGGTGACCCACGCTGCTGCTGATGGGCACCGCCACCACCCTCGCCGGCCTGCTGCCCACCCACGCGAGCATCGGCGTCGCCGCACCGATCCTGCTGGTGCTGCTGCGGGGGGCGTCCAGGGCATCGCGGCCGGCGGCGAGTGGGGCGGAACGGCGGGATGCCGCGGCCGGTTGCGGACCGTACGCGCGGGCTACGGGCGCGGGTTGACGCGCCGCCAGGCAGGTCGCGCGTCCGCACCCCGGCGGCCGGCCACGGCGGCGCAGCGGGGGCAGACCCGGCGGACGGCGTCGGCCGCACCGCCCGACTCGGGCAGCACGTCGCTCCAGGGGACGGCAGCGAACCGGGACAGCCGCGAGCGGTGGAGGGAGAGCCCGCACACGGTCTCGTTCCGGCCCTGCTCCCACGCGTGCACCTCGCCCGCCGGAAGCCAGCGGCCGTCGTCCTCGTCCCACCAGCGGCCGGAAGCCGCCACGTCGTAGCGCCGCGTCCTGGCCATCGGCTCCTCGCCCGCCTTCCGCTCCCCCTGCGCCCGGCTCCCTGCGTCCGGCGTCCGTCCGTTCCGGGTGCCCCGGCTGGGCGCCGTCACACGCGCGTACCGCCTCCTGTGTGATCACTCCGCAAGTCCTGCCCGTTTTGGGCGTTTTGTCTGCTTAGCATGCGGGGTCCGCGCCTCGCGGGCCGGCGTCCGCGCGCGACGGGGCCCGGCACGGACCGTCCCGCCCCGTACGAGAGGACAGCAGATGGCGCCCACGGGCCGTCCCAGCGCACTGGCCGAGCACGCCTTCTCCCCGCACGACGCGGTGCTCGGCGCCGCCGCCCGCCACCTCGGCCGCCGGCGCTTCCTCACCGTGACCGCGGCCGCCGCGGCACTCGCCTTCACCACCAACCTGCCGGCCCGCGGCGCGGTCGCCGCACCTCTGCGCGACGCCGCCCGGATCAGCAAGGACCCCTTCACGCTCGGTGTCGCCTCGGGCGACCCGCTGCCGGAGTCGGTGCTGCTGTGGACCCGCCTGGCGCCCGAACCGTTCCTCGAGGACGGCGGGATGGGCACGGAACGGGTCGCGGTCGAGTGGGAGGTCGCCCTCGACGAGCACTTCGCCGGAGTGCTGTTCCGGGGCACCGCCGACGCCCACGCCGAGTACGCCCACAGCGTGCACGTCGACGTCCAGGGCCTCACCCCCGGCACGGTCTACTACTACCGCTTCCGCGCCGGTGCCTGGCTCAGCCCCACGGGCCGTACCCGCACCGCGCCGCCCGCCGGCAGTGCGGCGTCGGCCCTGAGGCTCGCCGCGGTCGCCTGCCAGGCCTACCAGGACGGCTACTACACGGTGCTGAAGCACGTCGCCCAGGACGACGTCGACGTGGTCTTGCACCTCGGCGACTACCTGTACGAGTACGCGGTGAACGCGGAGGGCGGGGAGCGCCGCTACACCGACATCACGCTGCCCGACGTGTTCAACCGGGAGACGATGACGCTCGCGGACTACCGGATGCGGTACGCCCTGTACAAGAGCGACGCGGACCTGCGGGCCGCGCACGCCGCCCATCCCTTCGTCGTCACCTGGGACGACCACGAGACCGAGAACAACTACGCGGGCGCCAACGCCGAGAACGGCATCCCGCCCGAGGAGTTCCTGCTGCGCCGGGCCGCCGCCTACCGGGCGTACTGGGAGAACCAGCCGCTGCGCGCGGCGCAGTTGCCGCAGGGACCGGACGCGCGGCTGTACCGCCGGCTGCACTGGGGCTCGCTCGCCCAGTTCGACATCCTCGACACCCGCCAGTACCGCTCCGACCAGGCCTACGACGACCGGCCGCACGCCCCCGGGCCCGAGTCCGACGACCCGGCGCGCACCATGACCGGAGCCGCGCAGGAGCAGTGGCTGCTCGACGGCTGGAAGGGCTCGACCGCGCTGTGGAACGTGATGCCCCAGCAGGTCTGCTTCTCCCAGCGCAAGTTCGGCACCGCCGCCGACGCCCCGCTGTCGATGGACGCCTGGGACGGCTACCGCGCCTCGCGCGACCGCGTCGTCGCCGGGGCGAAGGCCGCCGGGGTCGACAACTGGCTGATCCTCACCGGCGACGTGCACGTGGGCTACGCGCTCGACGTCAAGGAGGACTTCGACGACCCGGCGTCCGCGACCGTCGGCACCGAGGTCACCTGCACGTCGGTGGCCAGCGGCCGGGACGGCGTGGAGAAGCCCGCCAACTGGGACCTGTACCTGGAGGCCAACCCGCACATGAAGTTCTACAACGGCAAGCGCGGTTACGTCCGGGCCGAGCTCGGCCGCACGGCGGCCCACCTCGACTTCCGCACCGTTGACGCCATCAGCACGCCCGGCGCCGCCATCAGCACGGTCGCGTCCTTCGTCACCGAGGCGGGCGCACCGGGGCTGAAGCCCGCCTGACCCCGGCCGGCCCTTCCCGCCCGCAGGGACACGCCCGCGTACTGCACATGGCACCCACCGCGTCCCCCATCGCGCGAAACAGGCCGGGGCGGGGCATCGCCCGGGACCGTTGCGGCAAGGCCTGTCACTTCCTCGCAGGCGCACCGCGATCCGCGGTCGCCCACCGAACACCGCTGTCCCGCACAGCTCTCCAAGGAGGCACATCGCATGGTCGGCAGACACGCCGCGCGCAGCCGCAGCGCAGCCCTCGCCGCGCTCGGCGCCCTGGTCCTGACCGCACTCCCCGCAGCCGCGTCGGCCGCGCCGCCGCCCGCACCCGCGCCCCGCCCCGTCACCGCCCAGACGCCCGGCTCCGGTGCGGCGGCGCCGGCGCGGATGCTCCGGGCGATGGAGCGCGACCTGAACCTGGCGCCCGGTCAGGCGGCCGTACGGCTGGCGAACGAGGCCGAGGCGGGCACCCGCGCGGGCATGCTGCACAACACCCTCGGCGACCGCTTCGCCGGTGCCTGGGTGAGCGGGGCGACCTCGGCCGAGCTGACCGTCGCCACCACCGACGCCGCGGACACCGCCGCCATCGAGGCGCAGGGCGCCAAGGCGGCCGTCGTGGACAGGGGCCTGGCCGAGCTGCGCGCGGTCAAGGAGAAGCTGGACGCCGCGGCGGTGCGCACCGCCACCCGGCAGAGCCCCGTCTGGTACGTCGACGTGCCGAACAACCGCGTGACGGTCCAGGCCACCGGCGAGTCCGCCGCGGCCCGCTTCGTCGAGGCGGCCGGTCTCTCCGGCCAGGACGTGAGCGTGCGGATCTCCCCCGACCAGCCGCGGGTGCTGGAGGACCTGGTGGGCGGCGACGCCTTCTACATCAACGACGAGGCGCGCTGCTCCATCGGCTTCTCGGTCACCAAGGACGACCAGCAGGGCTTCGCCACGGCCGGGCACTGCGGCAACCCGGGCGCCACCACCACCGGGTACAACGAGGCCCCTCAGGGGACCTTCCAGGCCTCGACCTTCCCCGGCAAGGACATGGCCTGGGTGGGCGTCAACTCCGACTGGACGGCCACCCCGGACGTGAAGGCCGAGGGCGGCGAGAAGATCCAGGTCACCGGGTCGGTGGAGGCGCTCGTGGGCGCCTCGGTCTGCCGTTCCGGATCGACGACGGGGTGGCGCTGCGGAACGGTCGAGCAGCACGACACGAGTGTCACCTACCCGGACGGCACGGTCGACGGCGTGACCCGTACGACGGCGTGCGCCGAGGGCGGCGACTCCGGCGGCCCCTTCGTCTCCGGAACCGAGGCACAGGGCACCACGTCCGGCGGCTCCGGCGACTGCACGAACGGCGGGACCACCTTCTACCAGCCGGTCAATCCGCTGCTCAGCGACTTCGGCCTCACCCTGAAGACCACCTCCGCCGCGGCGCAGACCCCCGCGCCGCAGGACAACGCGGCGGCGGACGCGTGGACCGCGGGCCGGGTCTACGAGGTGGGCGCCACGGTCTCCTACGACGGCGCGCGGTACCGGTGCCTGCAGGGCCACCAGGCGCAGGGCGCCGGTTCCCCGGCGAGCACGCCTGCCCTGTGGCAGCGGGTCTGAGACCACGAGACTGAGGCAAGGGGGCTGAGACAACGCGGCCGGGGCAACGGGCCCGGGGCAACGGGTGCGACACCTCGTCGTCCGCCCTCGGGCCCGGTCTCCCGGCTCGGGGCCGCCGCCCGGCAGCCCCGTGCCGGCCGCGCTACTCCCCGGCGAGGAGCGCGTAGGCGGTGGCGATGAACGGGTCCCGGGCGCGGAAGCGCCGGGTGCACACCGCGGCCAGGGCCGTGCCGGTGTCTGGCCTGAAGCCGAGGAAGGCCTGCTGGCCCAGGGTGGCGCCGCTGTGGAAGTACATCGGCCCGCCCTCCGTCGGGTGCCGGAACCAGCCCACCGTGTGCACGTGCCGGTGGCCCGCACCGCGCCGGAGCACCGGCACCCGTACCGCCCGCAGCGCTCCGGCGGCCGGTGAGCGGGCCGGGTCCAGGTGGGCCTCGAGGAAGGTGAGCAGGTCGTTCGGCGTGGACCGGACGGCCCCGGCCGCCCGGAAGCCGCCCGCGTCGAAGGCCGGTACCGGTGTGCGGCCGTCCTTGCGGTGTCCGGCGGCGTCGGTCCCGGGGCCCTCCGCGCGCAGTGCCGTGCCGCTGAGACCGAGCGCGCGCAGCACCTGCCCGTCGACCAGGTCCTCCCAGGAGGTGCGGGTGGCCGCGGCGACCGCGTTCCCGAGCACGGAGACTCCGTAGTTGGAGTAGTGCCAGCGGGTTCCGGGGCGGTGGCGGGGCCGGTGGTTCAGGAAGGTCTCGGTCAGCCGCTCGGCCGGGTAGCGGGCGTAGGGGTTGGTGCGCCACGCGGGCAGGCCCAGGCGCAGGAAGTCGGCCGGGAGTGCGGGCAGTCCCGACGTGTGCGTGATGAGGTGGGCGAGCGTCACCGGGTGCCGGTCCGGGGGGCGGCCGGGGTCCAGGCAGGCGGCGGCCGGTTCGGCGCCGGTGAGCACACCGCGCCGGATCAGCCGCGCCAGCAGCAGCGCGGCGAACGTCTTGGACGCCGAGCCGATCTCGTAACGCAGATCCTCGCGGGGGACGTCGGGCGGCTTGGCGGTGCCGCCGCTGTGCAGGGTGCGGCGGCCGTCGCGGGTGACGGCGAGGACGACGTCGGGGGCGTCACAGGCCTCCACCGCCTCGGCCAGCCGCGCGCGCAGTGCCCCCTCGTCGGCCGCCGGTACGGGCCTCGCCGGGGCGCTCTCGCCGTCGGCCGGGGCGCCGGGCCAGGGCGTGGGACGGGCCGCCATGGGCGTGGGACGGGCGGTCATGACGCGGTGTGCGCCAGCGCGGTGAGGGCGCGGGACGTGGCCAGCAGGGATGCGAAGGCGGCGACCAGGGTCGGGTGGTGGACCAGGTCGAACAGGGTGTCGGGATCGGCCTCGGGCATGGTGCGGACGGCGGGCATCGCGCCGTCCGGCTGCTGCGCGGCGGCGAAACCCCGCCAGGCGGCCTCGTCCAGGGTGGGCCGCGGCAGACAGGCGTCCACGACGAGGAGTTCGCCGAGCAGGTCCCAGCGTTCGAGATCCAGCCAGTCGTCGATCCAGACCGGCAGCCAGGTGGCGAGGTAGTCCGCGGTGTCCGGCGGCAGTCCGCCCGGGTTCCGGCCCCAGTCGGTGAGGTGGAAGACGTTGTGCGTGATGTCGTACGCCGTGTGGCCCTCGACCGTCCACGGCTCGGGGGTGCCGGCCAGCCAGGTGGTGCCCACCAGGTCGGCCTCGGGCGGCCGGGCGGTCAGGCCGAAGCGGCGCTGGAAGGCGGACAGGCCAAGGCGCCGGGTCGGTGTCACCGGGAACCGCGCCCAGCTGTCCAGCCGGTGGTTGAGGAGCGTGGCGCGTTCCACCTCGGGCTGGCTGTAGCCCAGCTCCTTGAACGGCAGATACACCTCGAAGGGGACGGGCGAGAAGGGTTCGATGCGCTGGCCGCGCGCCAGCATGCTGCCGCCGTCCAGGGTCTCGCGCCAGGTGTGGTCGAGCAGTTGGCGGGCGAGCTGGGCCTGCCGGGAGCCGGCGACGCCCTCGCGGAAGAGCACCGCGCAGATGGAGGCGAGTTCGCCGATGGGCTTGAAGCGTTCCAGGAAGCCGGTCTCGGGGTCCACGTCCGGCTCCAGGCCGAAGCCGTCGCGGTGGGCCCACAGCCACTCCAGTGCGCCGGCTCCGACACGGTGGATCAGGCGGGTGTCCGTCATCCCGGCGCTCCTTGTCCGGCGTGCTGTGCGGCGTCGTCGGCGTGCTCGGTGTGCTCGGCGTGCTCGGCCCGGTCGGCGTGCCGCGGCCGGGCGGTCGTGAGGGACGCGGCGAACACGGCCATCAGCGTGGAGTGGTAGCAGTCGGTGAAGGCGTAGGGGTCGGGCCCCGCGTCCGGTCCGGCCGCGTCCTGGGCGGATCCCTCCTCGGGAACGGCACCGGAGGAGTCCTGCGCTGTCGCGAGGCGCCGCCAGGCGTCGTCGAGCACCGACGGCTCGGGCGGTCGGGGCAGGCTCGCCGCCACCGCCAGCAGTTCGCAGCTCAGGTCCCACATCCGGGCGTCCAGGCAGGTGTCCAGCCACGGCGGCAGCCAGTGCAGCAGGTAGTCCGCGAGGCCGGACGGTACGCCCCGGGGCGCGCGTCCCCAGTCGGTGAGGTGGAAGACGACGTGGGTCAGGGCGTAGCCGGCCGAGCGTTCGAAGGTCCACGGCTCGGGCAGACCGCCCAGCCAGGTGCCCTCCAGCGCCTGCGGGACGGGGGCGTGCGGCTGGATGCCGCTGTGCCGCTCGGCCTCCAGTACGCCGAGCCGCCGGGTGGGGTACTGCTCCGTCAGCCGCCAGCCCCGGGTGCGGGCCACCACGGCGGCGGACGCCTCGTAGCCGGGGTGGCGGAACCCGGCCGACGCGAAGGCGGCGTACACCTCCAGCGGATAGGTGGCGAACGGCTCCAGGGACTGCATCAGCCCGAAGAGTTCACCCCGGTGGGTCTGCTGCCAGGCGAAGTCCAGCAGGTCGGACGCCCGGGCGTGCAGCGCGTCGGTCGGCGGGGTGCACAGGGACACCGAGGCGCAGACCCGGGTCAGTTCGCCGAGCGGCTTCCAGGTGCGGTTGACCTGGCCGTCGGCCGCGAGCGCGTCGTCGCCGAGCGCGAAGCCGTCGCGGTGCGCCCACACCCAGTCGAGGGCGGCCTCCCCGACGCCGGCGACGCTCACAGGAGGACCGCGGCCGGCATCAGCCGCGCCGCCTCCAGCTGCAGGGCCACCCGCGGGTCGGAGCCGCCCATGAGGCGGACGAAGTCGAGACCGGCCGCCAGGCCGAGGGTGTCGGGCACCCCGTCCAGCAGGGTGAGCCAGCGTCCAGCGCCGGCCGCCTGCTGCCAGTCGCGGCGGCGCACCGCCCGTACGAAGCCGCGGGCGACGTCGACCGGCCGGCGCCGTGCCGCGCGGGTCACCGCGCACTCCTCGCCCGGCAGCGCGAGCGGTGCGAGCACGGCGAGCTGGTGGGTCAGGGTCTGCCAGCCGGCCTCGTCCAGCCAGGCGGCGCCGGGTTCGGCAGCCGGCTCGGCGGCGTCCGGTCCGGTCAGGGGGTGTTCGACCCGGCGCAGGGTGCGGGCCATCGCCCAGTGGCTCCACACCACGGCCGGGGCCGCGTCGTCGCGCGGCGGATGGGCCGCCACGGCGTCCTTGAACACGGCGAGTTGGCCGGGGTCGGGAGGAACGCGCAGCAGGACGCTGGGCAACAGCGCGTCGGCGCCCAGGACGCGTACCGCCGCACGGGCGACGCCTTCGCCGGCGCCGCCTCCCGTCAGGGTGCTCCCCGCTCGCACGTGGTCTCCGCTCCGAAGAGCGGAGACCACGTCGGAAGCGAGGTCCAGCACCGTGCCCTGCAGGAGGGCCGACGTGCTCGACTGCTCCATGTCACTCTCCCGTCGGTCCGTCAACCCTTCTTCGGGCGCGGGGTCGGCGGCGAGAGCAGGAGCTGGGTACCTCCGGCCTGCAGGGCGAGCGCGGCGCACTCGCGGCTGTCGCGGAAGACTCCGTCGGGCTCGGCGGGGTCGAGTACCGCGTCGATGTCGATGTTCTCGGTGTGGATGACTTCCTCGAGCACCTTGTCCTTGGAAGGCATGTCACCATCTCCCTCTGGTAGCCAAGTGGCCTTCACATCCAAGGGTGTCCGAGAAGTCCCAAAACATGCCTTTCTTCTCAAAATTCCCAGAAGATAACTTCTTCAACTTTTCGGACAGATCGCTTCGCGGACCGTCAGACGGAGGCGTCGTCGCGCCGCAGCCGCCACACGTGGTCCTCGCGGAAGCCCTCGACGCCCTGGGGCGAGGAGCTCGGCCGGCGGACCGTCTCCTTGGCCCCGACGGTCCACTCGTCCGCCGGCAGGCCGAGTTCGGCGAGGACGCCGTCCAGGGTGGGGAAGACCGCGTCGAAGGGCGGCTCGGTCTGCCACGACGGCCAGCCCGCGTGCAGAACGAGCAGCAGCGTGCCGCCTTCCCCCACGGCCCGCGCGGCGGCCCGCAGGACCGTCTGCTGGTCGAGGGCGACCGGGGACTGCAGGTACTGGGCGCTCACCAGGTCGAACGATCCCTCGGGGAAGGAGTGCCCCAACTCGTGGCGCTCCCAGGCGACGCGGTCGCCCACACCGGCCTCGGCGGCGTGCGCGGCGGCCCGGTCCAGCGCGGTGGCGGAGATGTCCACGCCGGTGACCCGCCAGCCGCGCGAGGCCAGCCACACGGCGTCCGCGCCCTCGCCGCAGCCGAGGTCGAGCGCGGTCCCGGGCGCGAGGTCGCTCGCCTCGCGCACCAGGAGGGGGTTGGGACGGCCGCTCCAGACCCGGCCGGTGTCGCGGTAACGGGCTTCCCAGAACTCCGCGGCGGTTGCCGTGGCGGGCAGGTCGGTCATGACGCCTCCTGAGGTGGTCGGACGGTGCCGCTCGGCGGGGCGCACGGCTCGGCGGCCCCGCAAGCAGGCTGTACCGACCGGGCGGGCGACGGCAAAGATCTTTGCCGGTCCGGCAATATCGGCGTCGAAGCGGCCGAAGTACCCGGCCGGGGCGCGGCCGGGTACTTCGGCTCGGCGTTTCCGTCAGCCCGGCAGCGCGTCCGGCTCGTTCTCCCGGCCGTCCGTGCGCACCCACACCGTCCGCCGCGGGAACGGGATCTCGATGCCCTCCTCGTCCAGTGCCTCCTTGACCCGGCGGCGCAGTTCGCGGGTGACGCCCCACTGCTGGAGCGGCACGGTCTTGACGGCGAGGCGGACCAGCACGCCGTCGGCGTCCAGGGCCTGCACGCCCCACACCGCGGGGTCCTCCAGCAGTACGTCCGCGAAGTCGGGCTCCTCGCGCAGGGCGCGGCCGGTGTCCTCGAGGACGCGGTAGACGGTGTCGAGGTCGGCGTCGTGGGCGACGGCGACGTCCAGCACGGCGCGTGCCCACTCCTGGCTGTCGTTGCGCACCCGCAGGATCTCGCCGTTGCGGATGTGCCACAGGCCGCCGTTGAGGTCGCGCACGTGGGTGAGGCGCAGGCCGACGTGCTCGACCTCGCCGACGGCTTCCCCGAGGTCGACCGAGTCGCCGACGCCGTACTGGTCCTCGACCATGATGAGCAGCCCGGACAGGTAGTCGGCGACCAGGCTCTGCGCGCCGAAGCCGATGGCCAGACCGACCACTCCGGCGCTGGCCAGCAGGGGGCCGAGGGCGATGCCGATCTGGTCGAGCACCATGGCCACGCCGACCATGAACAGCACGATGGTCACGGCGCTGCTGAGCACCGAGCCGATGGTGCGGGCCCGCTGCTCGCGGCGCTGCCGTGTCCGGGAACGGTCGCGGTGCAGGACGGCGGCGCCACGCGTCTGCCGGCGGGGCCGGCTCCGTTCGGCCTCGCCCGCCGACGGTTCCAGGATCCGCTGGACGACCCGGGTGATGGCCCGTTTGGCCACCGCGCGCACCACCAGCAGGATCAGGACGATCACCGCGATGCGCAGGGGTATCCCGATCAGCGCCGCGGTGTGGTCACCGGCCCAGTCCGACCAGGAGGCCGCCAGCCGTGTCGTGGTGACCGGGCCGGCGGGTGGGGAGGTGTGCGACATCGGCTCGGCTGCTCCGTTCCTCGGGGACGACGTGTCTGACGACGGAGCCGCCTACCCAGGCACCGCCCGAACATGACGCCGGGCGCGGTGCCGCCGACACCGTTTCGCACGTGCCCCGTGCCGGACAGGTGCGCCCTCTTCACGCGGTACCGGCACATCACCGGGCATCGGCGGCCATCACCGGCGTACGCCGGGGTACCCGCAGGGAGTCGTCCACGGCTGAGGAGGACCTGCGGCGTGGTTACCGTTGCCGTCGTGATACTGCCCGGGCTGGGTCTGCTGCTGCTCGGCATGACGTGTCTGGAGGACCGGCTGTTCGGTGATCCGGGGCCGCCCCGGCACACCCGGCGCGGACATCTGCGCCTCCTGCCGGGCGGCAGGGCGCACGCCGCCGCGTCGCCCGACTCCACCGCGCCCGACTCCACCGCGCCCGAGCCCTCCGCCTCCCGCTCCTCCGCGTCCGGCCGCAGGGACGCGGCCTGAGGCCGTTCCCACGCCGCCGGCGTGTGTGTCCAGGCACCCCGCCGCGCGGGCCCCCGCACCCGCGGGCGATGCTGTCCCGAGCAGACCCGCGCAGGCCCGAGCAGCCCCAGAACGCCATGCGGCTCGGACGCGGCGAAATCAGGAGGTCGGGATGGACGACGCGCCACGGCACACCACGGAGAACCAGGACGCGGACGACGGTTTCGTGGGCTTCTGGCGGGAGCGGCGCATCTGCTTCCTGTCGACACCGCGGGCCGACGGCAGCCCGCACCTGGTCCCGGTCGGGGTGACGTACGACCACGCGACCCGCACGGCACGGATCATCACGAGCCGCGGCACCGCGAAGGTGCGCAACGTGAAGCGGGCCGGGCGCCCCGTCGTCGCCGTGAGCCAGGTGGAGGGCAGGTACTGGTCCACCCTGGAGGGCGTCGCGACGGTACGGGAGGACGCCGAAGCGGTCCGCGACGCGGAGGCCCGGTACGCGGCCCGCTACCGGCGGCCACGGGCGAACCCGGAGCGGGTCGTGATCGAGATCGAGGTACGGCGTTTCCTCGGCACCGTACGGCCCGGCACCCGGCGCCCGCCCGCGTGATGTCGCCGCCGGGGGCGGATCACTCCCCCGCCCGGCTCCGCCGGTCCGGCCGCCCGGGCCACCAGGCGACGGCGCCGATGTCCCGTGCGAGGGCCGGGACCAGCAGCGACCGTACGACCAGGGTGTCCAGCAGGACGCCGAACGCCACGATGAAGGCGATCTGCACCAGGAAGGCCAGCGGGATGACCCCGAGGGCGGCGAAGGTCGCGGCGAGGACCACACCGGCCGAGGTGATGACGCCCCCGGTCGCCGTCAGACCGCGCAGGATGCCCTCCCGGACTCCGTGGTGCAGCGACTCCTGCCGCACCCGGGACATGAGGAAGATGTTGTAGTCCACGCCGAGGGCGACCAGGAAGACGAACCCGTACAGCGGCACGGAGGCGTCGGTGCCGCTGAAGCCGAGGACGTGGGTGAAGACCAGCGCCGAGACTCCCAGGGTGGCCAGGAAGTTCAGCGCCACCGTCGCCACCAGCAGCAGGGGCATCAGCAGCGAGCGCAGCAGGGCGACGAGGACGAGCAGGATGATGGCCAGCACGACCGGCACGATGAGCGTGCGGTCGTGTTCGGCGGTGCGCTGGGTGTCGTACTGCTGGGCGGTGTAGCCCCCGACGAGGGCGTCCGCGCCGGGCACGTCGTGGACGGCCGTCCTGAGGTCGGCCACCGCGCTCTTGGCGGCGTCGCTGTCCGCGGGCGCCCGGAGCGTCGCGTCGATCCGTACCCGCCCGTCCACCACCTTGGGTTCCCCGCCGCCGGGCCGGCCGGACGCGGTCACCGCGGCGGCGGAGTCGACGCCCCGGGTGCCGCGGGCGGCGGCGAGGACCGGGTCGAGCCGGTCGGCCTCGGCGATGATCACGACCGGGTTGCCGGAACCGCCGGGGAAGTGCCGGGCCAGGGTCTGCTGGGCGGCGACCGACGGGGCGTCGTTCACGAAGATCTCGTCCAGTGGGGTGCCCTTGGAGCTGAGGCCCGACGCGAAGGCGGCGCAGGCCAGGAGCGCGGCCAGCGAGACGGCCCAGATGCGGCGCGGCGCCCGGTCCACGAGTGCGGCGATGCGGTGCCACAGCGGATGCCCGGCCTCCGGATCGCCGGCGCGGACCGGCCTGGCCGGCCAGTAGGCGGCGCGGCCGAGCAGGAGCAGGACTGCGGGCAGGAAGGTGAGCGTGCTCAGGACGGCGCAGACGATGCCGATGGCGCCGACGGGTCCGAGCGCCCGGTTGTTGGTCAGGTCGCTCAGCAGCAGCGCCAGCAGCCCGAGGGCGACGGTGGCCGCACTGGCGACGACGGCACCCCAGGAGGCGTGCAGTGCGGCGCGGACGGCGCCGAAGCGGTCGGGGTGCCGGGCGAGTTCCTCGCGGAAGCGGGCGGTGAGCAGCAGCGCGTAGTCGGTCGCGGCGCCGATGACCAGGATGGAGAGGATGCCCTGGACCTGGCCGTCGACGCGGACGACGTCGCGTTCGGCGAGCGCGTAGACGATCCCGCAGGCCAGACCGAGGGCGAAGACGGCGCCGAGGATGATGACCACGGGCAGCAGCACGCTGCGGTAGACGAGTAGCAGGATCACCAGCACGGTGATCAGCGCGACGCCCAGCAGCAGTCCGTCGATGCCCGAGAAGGCGTCGGAGAGGTCCGCCTGGGACGCCGCGGGTCCTGCCAGCTGCGCCCGGGTGCCGGGGACCTCGTCGGCCGCGGCCCCGATCCGCTCCAGGGTGGCGGGCAGGGCGTCGCCGAGGCCGGGTTCGACCTGGACGACGGCCTGCAGGGCCTCGCCGTCGCCGGAGGGCAGTGCGGGCGACGCCTGCCC
This sequence comes from Streptomyces mayonensis, assembly GCF_018982965.1. Taxonomy (GTDB): domain Bacteria; phylum Actinomycetota; class Actinomycetes; order Streptomycetales; family Streptomycetaceae; genus Streptomyces; species Streptomyces mayonensis. The sequence goes on from NZ_JACBYP010000017.1 coordinate 92,491, forward strand.
CACGAGGCCGGGCGTGCCCGCCAGGGAGGCGAGGGAACGGGTGGCCTCGGCCCGGTGACCGGTGACGGAGCCGCCTCCGTCGGAGGTCCACACGACGATCACCGGCAGGGTCTCGTCCTGCTGGAAGGCCTGCTGGGCGTCGGTGACGCGGGTGGACTCGGCGCTCCGGGGCAGGAAGGCGGCCCGGTCGTTGGTGGCGACGTCGCCGAGCTTGCCGGCGTAGGGGCCGAGCGCACCGCCGATGCCGAGCCACACCAGGAGCAGGAGCACGGGGACCAGCCAGCGGGCCCGGTTACCGCGCTCGTGCCCGTGCTGTTCGCCCTGGTTCGCTGTCGCCACGCGATCAGCGTATAGAAGGGTCGGCCCGAGCCGGGGCGCGACCGCACCGGCCGATCCTGCCGCTCCGGCCACACCAGCCACACCAGCCACACCAGCCGCTCCGGCCGCTCCGGCCGCTCCGTCGGCATGCCGTACGCCCGGTAAGCGCCCGGTACGCCGCGCGGCTCGGGCGCTTCAGCCGGCGGGACCGCCCGGCGTGCGGGTGTCGGTGCGGCCGGGACGGCCGGGCCGGGAGGTGTGGTCCGGGTGGCCGCGGGTCCGCCGGACCTCCTTCAGCTCCGCCTCGTACAAGTGGTCGCGCCCTCCGGCCAGGCCTTCCACGGCCGCGCGCTCCAGGTCCCTGAACGGCTGGTAGTAGGTCCGGTCGTAGGCCTCGACGATCTGGAACGTCCAGTGGCCGGGGATGACGTTGCGGCCGAGGATCTCCGTGCGGACGCGCTCCGCCCACTCCGGGTGCCCGGCGGCCCGCAGCAGTTCGACGGCGCGGTCGAGTTCGAAGTCCGCCGAGCCGGTGAGCTGGTGGAAGGCGAAGAGGTGCCCGCGGGCGCACTCCGTCGTCTCCAGCGCCTTGGACAGGGACCCGAGGGCCTCGACCGTCTCGTCGCTGACGCCCTCGGGGCGCCGGTGTCCGTCGTCATCCATGGTGGCCCAGCGGGTCGTGGCCCCAGTTCATCAGCGAGTACCGCCACCGGGTGTCCCCGACGTCGCCCGCCGGGCGCTGGGCCAGGTGCCGGTGGACGTAGCCGACGACCTTGCGCATGTGCTCGTAGTCGTCGTCCGTGAGGTCGGCCTTCTTCTTCCGCAGGATCCCGACGATCCGCCGGCCGGACGCGTGACCCACGGACTCGCCCCCGTCCTTGTGGTGACCGGCGTCCCGCGACTCGTCGCTGTCGAGCCAGGTCTCCAGTGCGGCCGGTGTCATGTTCACCAGCTCGCGGAACTCGTCCCGGGTCTCCTTCTGCTCGTCGCCGTCCATGGCACCCCGCTTCCTCTTCGGCTCACTTCTTCTTCAGCGCGGACGGCTTGTGCACCGCCGGCCTGCCGGACCTGTCGCTGCGGACCTGGTACTGCGGATCGTCCGGGGAGGCGTCCACGGTGCGGCCGGCCGCCTCGGTGCGTTCGGTGATCTTCTTCTCCACCTCGCCCTCGGTGCGGGAGCCGTGGCTGCTCCAGGTGACCTTGTCGCCCTTGCGCAGGTTCTCGCCGCCGTCGCGGTTCTTCGCCATCGCCGTACTCCTTCACCTGCGTCCCCGTGGTTTCCGGCGTCGTCCGGGTGCCCAGCCGGGCGCCCACCACTCGGCGGCGGGCCGAAACACCGCCGAACTATCCTGGTCGCGGCCCCGGCACCGCCGCGCCCGGGCCGCCGCCGTCCTCACCGCCGTCCGTATCGCCGCCATCGTCGCCGTCCCTATCGCCGTCCGTATCGCCGTCACCGTCGCCGTCCCAGGAGCAGCCCGTTGAGCAGCAGCACACCGACCCCGGCCCCGACCCCTGACAGCTACTACGAGCGGATCGACGAGCACCGCTACAAGCCCACGCCGCACGCGAGCGGGGCGTGGAGCGCGGACGAACAGCACTTCAGTCCGCTCGGCGGCCTCATCGTGCACGCCGTCGACCGGCACCTGGCGGGGCGTGCGGGTGCGGACATGTCGCTGAGCCGGGTCAGCTTCGACATCCTGGGCCGCCCGGCGCTGGACGAGTGCGAGATACGGGTGGAGACCGTCCGGCCGGGACGCACGATCGAGCTGGTCGAGGCGACCGTGCTGATAGCGGACCGGTCGGTGGCCCGGGCCAGGGCCTGGCTGCTGGCCGACGTCGACACGGGCGCCGTCGCCGGCGGCGGCGCCGACCGGCTCGCCGCACCGGACACGCTCGGACGCTGGCCGATGGACACCGAGTGGCCGGGCGGATACATCGCCTCCCTGGACGTACGCCCGCTCGCGCCGCCCTCCCCCGGCCGCACCACCGCCTGGGTCTCCACCGGCCTCGACCTGGTCGCCGGGGAGGACGCGAGCCCGCTGGCCTCCTACGTCGCGCTGGTCGACACGGCCAACGGCATCGCGGTGCGGCAGTCGCCGCGGGAGTGGATGTTCCCGAACGTCGACCTGACGCTGCACCTGCACCGCGCGCCGCGGGGCCGCTGGACCGGCCTCGACACCACCGTCGTCTTCGGGCCGACCGGCCAGGGCATCACCAGCACCGTGCTGCACGACGTGGACGGCCCCGTGGGTCACGCCCAGCAGATGCTCACGGTGCGTCCGCAGCCCCGGGTGTGAGGACGAGGCGGCCGCGTACCCCGCCGGCCTCCAGCCTGCGGTGGGCCTCGGCCGTCAGCGACAGGGGCAGCCGGCCGGCGATGCGCGGGCGCCACGGCGTGTCCCGGAGCACGCCGACGACGCCGTCGGCCGCCGCCGCGAGGTCGGCGGTCGTGGCGTTGCTGATGGCGAAGCCCACGATGCTCGCGTCGCGGGTGTAGAGCAGACCGAGCGGGAGTTCGGCGGCCCCGTTGCCGAGTCCGACCATCGCGACCAGGCGCCCGCCGTGGGCCAGCAGGTCCACGGCGTCGGCGAGCACGCCGTGCCCGGAGGTGTCGAGGTGCACGTCGTAGCCCTCGGGGGCCGCCCGGCGCAGCTGTTCCGCGAGGTCGGAGGCCCTGTAGTCGAGCACCTCGGCCGCGCCCAGGGCGAGCAGCCGGTCGGCGTCCTCCTGCCGGGCGGTGGTGACGACGCGGGCTCCGGCCCGGGAGGCGAGGGCGACGGCGGCGCCGCCCACGTTGCCTGCGCCGCCGCCGACGTACACGGTCTCCCCCGCCCGCAGCCGGCCGTGGCGCAGCAGCGCCAGCCAGGCCGAGGCCGCCGGGTGCGCGGCGGCCACGAGGTCGTGGTCGGCGAGACCGGGCGGTGCGGCGTAGAGCCGTTCGGCGGCGACCGTCGCGTACTCGGCGAAGGATCCCTGCCGGCCCGCGTGGCCCAGACTGTTGCACCACACCCGCTGTCCCGGGGCGAAGCCCGCCGCGCCGGGCCCGGCCGCGGCGACCTCGCCCACCAGGTCACGGCCGACGACGAAGGGGAAGGGCAGCGGGGTGGCGTAGGCCCCGGACCTCACGAAGGTGTCGACGGGGTCGACCGCCACGGCCGCGACCCGGACCAGCACGTCCGTGGGCCCGACCGGCGGTACGGGCAGCTCGCCGTGGCGGATGCGGTCGGCGGGGCCGACGGAGTCGATGTACGCCGCTCGCATCAGGTCGGGGACTGTGGCGGTCATGGACCTCATGCTAGGAAGCGGCCGGTACCGGCGCAGCCGCGGGCGGTGCGTATCCCGGCGTGCGCAGTGTGGGGCGGCGCACTGCGGCTGCGCGCACTGGCCGTCCGCAGTGTGCGTGGGGGAAGCCTCGCCGCCGGGCCGCGCATTCAGCCTGTGCCCGAGCGCGACAGGCCGGGACGGGCGCCCGTCGTACGCGCGGCCCGCACCCTGCGTCCGCGGCGCGTCGGCCCCCAGGGCTTGAGGACCGAGACCGCCGTCATGAAGACGTAGGCGGACAGCGAGACGACCGGCCCGAACAGTACGTCCCCGGCGTCGGGCAGGGCCCCGCCCGCGGCCACCGCCGTGACCGCGGAGTTGACGCCGGGGCGCAGCGCGAAGACCGTGGCGGCGGTCGTGGCCAGCGTCAGCCAGAACTTCGTGAACACCCAGCGGTGCCGGGCCAGACCCCAGTGCGTGCCAAGGGCGAGCACCAGACCGCTCGTCAGGGTGAGCAGCGCGAGCGGGAGCAGCAGCCAGTCGGCGAACAGCTTCATGGAGCGGACGGCGGCCTCCACCGCCGCCGGGGAGGCCGTGGAGGCCGCGGTCACGCCGAGCGCCAGCAGCCCGAGCGTGAGCCCCAGCCAGCCGGCGGAGGCGACGACGTGGACGACGAGCAGGCCCCGGCGTGCGGGACGGCTGAGTTGACGGCCGAGCCGACCGCCGAGTTCACCACTGAGTTGACCGCTGAGTCGACCGCTGAGTTTCTTCACCCGGACCACGCTGCCGGGAAACGGCGGCGAAGACGTCCGTCGGCGGGAGTAACCCCGCGTACCGGCCCGGGCGTACTCGGCGGGTGACGCCGTGCCCCGGTCGGAGCAGCGCGGGGCCGCCCACCGGGCGGGCGGGCACCGTGCGTCCTAGCGTGACCGGTGCCGACCGGTACCGACCGGTGATCCGAGGAAACGCCGCTAGGAGTCCCCATGCGTCTGCCCGTCGAACTCAGGCACGTCGCCCCGCGACTGGCCACCGGGGCCTTCATCCTCAACTCCGGTCTCGCCAAGCGCGGGGCCGACGAGCAGACCGCCGCGGCCATGCACGGGATGGCGAAGAACACCTATCCCTTCCTCGGGAAACTCGAGTCCCAGAAGTTCATCCGGCTGCTCTCCGCGGGTGAGATCGCACTCGGAGCCGCGCTCCTGCTGCCGGTGGTTCCGACGGCCCTCGCGGGCGTGGGTCTGACGGCGTTCTCGGCCGGTCTCGTGGGCCTGTACCTGCGCACTCCCGGTATGCGGGAGGAGGGCAGCCTGCGTCCCACGCAGGAGGGCACCGCGCTCGCGAAGGACACCTGGATGCTGGGCATCGGGATCGGGTTCGTCGTCGACGGGATCCAGCGCCGGTGCCGGTGACCGACGTCGGTCCGGGCCGCGCCGGGCGGCCGGCGCCAGGTTCAGACAGGCCCTGGGGAAGCACCGGCGAGTGAGTTCCAGTCGTCGTCCGTGCGGGCCAGCAGCGCCGTGATCGTGTCCTCGTCGGGCAGGGGCCCGTGGTCGCCCACCACTCCGAGTGCGGACGCCGCCGTGAGGTGGCCGAGGCGCAGCGCACCGGTCAGGCCGGGGCCCCGCCACAGTCCGGCGAGGAATCCGGCGGCGAACGCGTCGCCCGCGCCGACGGGCTCCACCACGTCGACGGCCGGCGCGGGCACCGTGCACACGCTCTCCTCGGTGAAGGCGGTGGCGCTGCGCCCGCCGTCCTTGACGACGAGGACCCGCGGTCCGCTCAGCAGCCGGCGGACGTCGGCGGGAGCCAGACCGGCGCCCCACAGGCCCTGTGCCTCGTCGAGGCCGACGAAGGTGACGTCGGCGCGGTCGGCCAGGTCCCGCAGGACCGAGGGCGCCGTGTCCGGCGGCCACAGCGCGGGACGGTGGTTGACGTCGAAGCTGACCGCGTGGGTGCGCTCGTGCGGCGGCGTGTGCAGCGCCCGTTCCACCAGGGCCGCGCAGGACGGGGACAGGGCGGGGGTCACCCCGGTCAGGTGCAGCAGGGCGGCGGCGCCGAGCCGTGCGTCGTCGAGGACGCCGGGGCCGAGGGCCGAGGCCGCGGAGCCCTTCCGGTAGTAGTGCACACGGGTGCCGTCGGGTCCGGGGTCCTTGAGCAGCAGGCCGGTGGGCCGTTGCGGGTCGGTGCGCACGCCGGACACGTCCACCCCGGCCCTGCCGACGGCCGCCAGCACCCGACGGCCGAGCGCGTCGTCGCCGACGGCCGAGAGCCAGGAGACGGGCAGTCCCAGGTCGGCGAGGTACATGGCGACGTTCGACTCGGCGCCCGCCACCGACAGCCGCAACGACTCCGCGGAGTCGAGCTCGTCGGGCGGAAACGGTGACATCGCGGCCATGGTCTCCCCCACGCAGACCACCGGGCCGCGCGGCGGGCGCCACCCGCGCTCCGCGCTCATGCCCGCCCTCCCGTAGGCCCGGCCGAAGGGCCGGGGCGTGCTGCGACCGCGGGCACGGGGGCGAGGGCGGGCACGGAGGTGGAGGCGCGCACGGAGGCGAGGGCGGGGGCGGCGGGGTACCGGCCGCCGTGCGGCCGGCTCATGACCGGGCCTCCCTTACGGCGGCGCGGAAGGCGCGGGCACGGGTGCGCAGGGCGTCGAGGTCGCCGCCGTCGGCGGCGTCGCCGACGAGCGGGGAGCCGACGCCGACCGCGGTGGCGCCGGCCGCCAGGTGGGCGCGGGCCGCCGCCTCGTCGACACCGCCCACCGGCACGAGGGGTTCGTCGGGGAACGGTCCGCGCAGGGCCTTCACGTAGGCGGGCCCACCGGCCTGTGCCGCCGGGAAGATCTTGAGGGCGGTGGCGCCGAGCGTGCGTGCCGCGATGACGTCGGTGGGGGTCATGACCCCCGCCAGGACGGGCATGCCGAGTGCGCGTGCCTCCCGGACGCCCTCGCCGAGGCCCGGGGTGACGGCGAAGTCGGCGCCCGCCCGGTGGGCGGCCCGGGCGTCGTCGGCGGTGAGGATCGTGCCGGCGCCCAGTGGCCGTCCCGGTCCGAGGGCGGCCCTGGCCCGGGCGACGACTTCGAGGGCGTCGGCGCCGGTCAGTGACACCTCGACGAGTTCCACGCCCTCGTCGGCCAGGGTGAGTACGGTGCGCAGCGCGGCGTCGGGGTCGGTCCCGCGCACGATGGCGACGAGGCGGTGCGCGGCCAGGGCGGCTCGCAGATCCACGGGGTGAGTCTCCTTCTCGGGTCGGTGCGGGTCGGGTTGCTCAGGTCGGGGGGGCGGTCTCCCGGGTCGGGGC